>CAYSSO010000019.1:18255-32551 GCA_964433875.1 uncultured Mesoaciditoga sp. | reverse complement strand
CATACGCATCCCTCCCAATTCAAAATGAGATACCAAAAATCATATTAATTTTCTTGCGGCCTTTACTATTCCTTCGGCAGTCGTAGGATGTTGATCGGCAAATTCAGCGACCTCTTTTACCGTAAATCCGCCCTCGACGAGTCTTGCAAGTTCTCCTATCAAAAGCCCTGCATCAAGACCTATGACCCATGCTCCGACTATCTTCATCGTATCTGCATCGAAAAATTCCCTTATCTCTCCGTCCATCTCTCCAAAGATCTGCGCGCGGGCATCGATTTTAAAAGGCGATGATGCTTCCACAAGTTCGATACCCTTTGACTTTGCTTCATCTGGAAGAATTCCAACGTATGCGCCTTCCGGAAAGGTGAAAACGGTCGTCGGAACTGTTTTGAAATTCATGTAATCTATTGGAGTGTTACCTGCCATTATGTTGTTTGCCGCCACAAGAGATTGTCTTACGGCTGAATGGAAAAGCATCGAAAGTCCGTTGACATCGCCGGGAGCATAGATGTGTGGAATATTCGTTTGCATTGCGTTATTTACAATTATTCTTCCGTGTTCTGTTTTTATGCCTATCTTTTCTGCTCCTTCGGGAATTACAGACCTTCTTCCGACGGCCATCATGACAATGTCGGCAATGACGCTTTCCGTCTTATCGTCTTTTACGTAGCGCATTCTGTATCCGTCCTGAACCCTTTCGACTTCCATAACGCGCGCTCCGGTTACGATCTCTATATTCGGATCCAAAAATTGCCTTAAGGTTTGAGAAAATCTGTAATCGACCTCATCCGAAAGTATTCTGTCAGACCTTTTGAAAAGTTTAACCTTTGTTCCAAGTTCGTTGAAAAATGTCGCGGTTTCAAGCGCTATGTATCCACCTCCGATTACCGTCATCGTTTTTGGAAGGGTTTGTAATTTCGGATTCATTGAAAAGATATCGTGAGACGTTATGCATAAATCCGCACCGTTTATCGGGAGTATCGAAGTTTCTGATCCGCTTGCGACGATTATCGCGCGCTTTGCGCGGTAGACTTCGTCTCCTTTATCTGTTTTCACCTCAAGTGTGTGATCGTCCAAAAATCTTGCGTGGCCTTTCACAAGTTGAAGATGTGGAAGCGCCTCTTTTAATTCTTCGGCGTGCTGTGCATACCTGAATTTCTGAACGTTGTCTTTGTGGGCAACTATCTTTTTATATTCAAAAGAAACCTGTCCGTCCAAACCCCAAAAGTCGAATTTTTTGGATGTCTTATAAAGATTTACCGATTCTCTGATGGCTTTCGACGGAACGCATCCTTCGGCAAGGCAGTTTCCGCTCATGACGCCTTTGTCATCGATCATAACAACATCCATGCCAGATCTTGCAAGCCTGAATCCGGCAGGATATGCTCCTCCACCTGCGCCTATTGTCAAGACATCAACCGTTTTCATGATAACTCCTCCTTATCTTAAATAATGCCCATCGTTCTTACAAACATGTAAATTGCCAGCGCTATTACAAAGTAAGCGAATATCTTTGTAAGAGATCCCGGCTTTATCCTTTTGGCGATCAGAACTCCTATCACGATTCCGACTATTGCACCGATGACGAGGTATAATGCCGTACCCCACGCTATCGTTCCGACACCGCTAAGCCTTGACAGAATTCCCCATAAACAATTCAGCGCTATTACCATCAAACTCGTCGCTATTGCATGCTTCATAGGGAAATCGAGTATCAAAACTAAAACGGGGACTATCAAAAAGCCGCCGCCAACTCCAAAAAAGCCCGTCATGAATCCGATGAATAATCCTGCCCCGACGAATTTCGACCATTCTGACAGTCCTCTTACATTTTTCAAACTCGGAGCACCGGTATCCTTCGCGTAATTTTTTTCTCTTAACATCAGGATACCTATTATGACCATCAAAGTTGCAAAGAGATAAAGTATGAGGTACGAAGGCAACAAAGCGTTGAAATAAGATCCCAAAAAGGCTCCGACTATCCCTGCCACGGCAAAAAGAAAACCTATTCTCCAGTGAAGATATTTCGTCTTGCCAAATGCATATTGAATAGCCCCGGCTAATGCTCCCACGCCGACGATGACAAGACTTGTGCCAGTTGCGAGATGGGCATTCATGCCTAACAGATATATCAAGATAGGAATTGTTATTATCGATCCACCCGCACCTGTTAGGCCTAACGAAAGACCTATTATCGACCCGTACGCGATATCAAGAATACCCATACAAACCTCCTTAAGGTTTTATGTAATGGAACCCTTTTTCTTCGAGTTTCGCGATTTCAACAACGCCCGACGGAACGATTTTGACAAATTCGGGAAGGGCTGATGGTTCTATACGCTCTTTTTTCATCGAATTAAGGCATGAGATGAAGGTTACGTGTTTTGAGAGCATTCTCATTTGCTCCAATAACTTCTCGTCGATGTAGCCGTTGACGGCATCCCCATTTGCAACAAGCTCTATTGAGAATTCTTCATCGATGTCCTTAATGAAGTTATTTAAATTTCTGAGCGTGAGATCCCACATTACCGACTCGTCAACATGGAAAAGTACTTTCAAATTAGCACCTCCATTCTCTGTAAGTATAAAATGAATTTATTAATCTGTCAAATACAAAAAAGTTATACCCCTATAAGTAAAACTTAATGCCTGCGTAAAGTTGATAAAGAAGGGATAAAAATAAAGTATCATCATTCGTATGGAGGTGAAAAGATGGAAAAGATAGAAAATTACCTTGACAATGCCGAACTCGGAAAACATCATTTCAAAGCGATGTTCGTGTCCGGGATGGGCTTTTTCACGGATGCTTACGATCTTTTCATAATAGGCATTGCGATGTCGCTTATCGCACCTATATGGAAACTGAGCAGTGCGCAGATAGGTTTCCTCGGAAGTATTTCTCTTATATCTGCCCTTATTGGTTCTTTTATATTTGGACGAATCGCGGACAGATTTGGAAGAAAGACGGTCTACGGTGTCGAAGCGATTATAATGGCAGTTGGAGCCTTATTATCGGCCATCTCTCCTGACTTTACATGGCTTTTGATATCGAGGTTTTTGTTAGGAGTCGGCATAGGCGGAGATTATCCCGTAAGCGCAGTTATAATGAGTGAATATTCTAACAAAAAGGATCGCGGCAAACTTGTCGGCCTCGTTTTTGCGATGCAGGCCGTTGGCCTTATAACCGGTCCTCTTGTGGCTTTGGGATTGCTTGGATTGAATATATCTCCAGATCTTTCGTGGAGAATTATGCTTGGAATAGGCGCAATACCTGCCTTGATGGTCATATATTTAAGAAGAAAGATTCCAGAATCTCCACGGTACACTGCCCAAGTACTTGGAGACAGAAAAAAGGCGCTTGAAGATGTTGGAAAGTTTATGAATAAAGATGTCAAAATCGACAAAGAAAATGTCGTCGAAAAGAAACGCAGCAGTTTGAAAGATTTCTTCATGAACAAAAAACTCATGATCACCCTTTTTGGTACCGCCGGCAGTTGGTTTCTGATGGATTACGCTTATTACGGGAATACCATTTCCACGCCTCTTGTTTTGAATTCAATCTCTTCGAGTATGTCTTTGGAGATGAAAACACTTTACACACTTTTGATCTTCCTCATTTTTGCAGTTCCCGGCTACATTTTGGCAATAGCGCTCATCGATAAAATAGGAAGGAAACCAATTCAACTGATCGGATTTGCGGTTATGGGACTGTCATTCCTCTTGATAGGATTGATACCCGACATAGAAAAAGAGATAGGCCTCTTCTTTGCAATATACGGCATAAGTTATTTGTTCACGGAGTTTGGTCCTAATACAACGACTTTTATACTTCCTTCAGAACTTTTCCCCACAGAGTACAGAACAACAGGCCATGGAATTTCGGCAGGCGTTGGTAAGGCTGGAGCATTCGTCGGTACACTGCTATTTCCAATAGTCTTATCTGCAATAGGATTCAACGCGACCTTTGTGGTAATTTCAATTATATCCTTTGCCGGAATTCTGACAACTCTATTCTTAAAAGAACCAAAAGGTGAAAGTCTTGAAAGTATTTCTGACGTGAGTGTAACGTTGAATCCTTCTACGCACAAAGTTTAGATCATTATCGATAGAAAAAAAGGTCAAGGAATCTTGACCTTTTATTGTATTTTACTTACACTTTGCTGATTTGCAATCTCTTGATTCTCAATTTCCGTTCGTTCAAGAGAGGCCCTTAAAGCGGCAAGTCCAACTTCTAATTGCAAATCGTCCGGTTCTTTTGTCGTTAATTTTTGAAGCCAAAGTCCTGGCTTGGCAAGCGCCCTGAAGAATGGATTTTCGAGATGTTTTGCGGTCATTCTTTGAAATTCGTAGGCAAGTCCCGCGACAACGGGTATCAAAATTATTCTCGATGCGAATTTCCACCATATGTTCATTTTCGGATCGATCCCACCGAGTATGCTAAAGACTATTATGGCCGCTATCATTGTGATCATCAAAAAACTCGTTCCACATCTCGGATGAAGGGTTGAGTACTTTCTCGCATTCTCCACAGTCAGTTCCTCACCAGCCTCATACGTGAAGACGGATTTGTGCTCTGCGCCGTGGTACTGGAAGACTCTTTTTATGTCTGGAAGCATGGCTATTATCCATATGTAGATCAAAAAGATAATGGTCCTTATTCCGCCCTCGACAAGTGCAAATAAGAAGCCGTTATTTCTTAACGACGAAAAAAGAGAGGTTATAAGAACCGGAAGAATAGAAAATAATCCTATGGCCATTCCAAAAGCGATCAAAAGCGCGAAGAATATGTCTTTTGTGCTCAATTGATTATCTTCGTCTCCGGAAAGATTCGCCGATAGATTTAGAGCCTTTATGCCGCTTACCAAAGAATCGTAAAGCACAAATGTGCCGCGGATAAATGGCCATCCCTTCCATCCCTTTGGCCTGACCATCTGGCCGTAATCCGAGACGACGATGGTTCCATCTTTTTTCCTTACGGCGACGACTGTCTTTATGCCCTTCATCATGACGCCCTCTATAACGGCCTGGCCGCCAACGCTGAGTTTTTCTTTCGATTTATCTTTCAAATCTTTCCCTCCTTTATCTTTGATACGACCTCACCCCTTACCGAAGGATCTAAGATGAGTTTGAAAAATTTGTAAACCTGAAGATCGTCGTCCGAGTTCTTTCCAAGAAAATAGTTCACCATTTTCAATTTGAAAGACGATCTTTGATCTTCAGTCATTTCCTCTAATTGAAAAACAATGCGCCGAAGATTTTTATCTTCAGCGCACGCCCTCACTATTTCATTTATTTCCTCTTCACGATCAAGCATTTGAATTTGCTTTTTGATCGCCCTTTTCTTTTTGGAATGGTCCCGTTATAAAGACCTTCATAGATACCCCGGTTCTCTTTTCTCCGCCTATTTCTATCTCCACAAAGCCGGGTATCATACCAATATCTTTCCCATTTTCATTTATGAATCTTCTCGCAACCGCTATAGCCTTAACGGCCTGGTTAACAGCACCTGCACCGATAGCCTGTATCTCAACCGTGCTGTCCTTCCCGAGCGCTCCAGCGATAGCACCTGCAACTGAATTGGGATTTGATTTGGAACTAACCTTTAATGTTTCCACCTTCAACGCCTCCTTGTTCGCAAGAGATAAGCTTGCTAAAATATGAATCTAAAAGATCATCTAATTCTTTTTCATTTTCTATCTTCATGATTCTCTCTTTCAAATCATGAGAACCGGGAAGATTTTTTAAATACTTAACTATAAACTTTCTAAAGATCATTATACCACGAATTCCATGTTCTGATATCTCCATTTCGAGATGTTTCTTTATCGTGTTTCTTTTTTCTTCCAGAGAAGGTTCTTCAAAATAGCCTTTTTCATGTAATTCTTTTGATTGCTTGAAGATCCATGGATTTCCAATTGATCCTCTTGCGACAAAGATGTAATCTGCCCCGGTTTCTTTGTGTGCTCTTATCACGTCATAAGGCGTGAAGATGTCTCCGGAAAGACCTACCTTTATCTTGAGATTTTCTTTTAGAATTCTTGCAGGCTCCCAGTCGGCCCTTCCGGAATAAAGCTGTTCAACGGTCCTTCCGTGAATTGTGACAAGGAAGGCTCCCCCGTCCTCGGCCGCTTTTGCGACATCTAAGAAATTTTTCTGATCTTCCCATCCTATTCTTATCTTGATCGAAACTTTGAATCCGGTACTTTTAACACTTTCAACTATTTGCCTTACGAGCAATGGATCTCTCATTAAGGATGAACCGTATCCATGCCTTGTTACCTTCCATATCGGGCATGCCGCATTTATATCTATCCATGGAGTATCTTTTAACATCAAGGCAGCCTTAGAAAAGATAGATGGATCTTTTCCAAATAACTGAACAACGCTCCTTTCTTCATTATCTGGAAGCATTTGAAGAGTCTTTTTGTTTTTTCTTACAAGTCCATTGACACTTATCATCTCTGTAAACGCAAGATCGGCTCCCATTGAGAGGCAAAGTTTTCTGAAACTTCTGTCTGTGACGCCTGCCATAGGAGAAAGTACGATTATCAAAAATCTCACCTCGAGTGATATAATTTTGTTATGAAAAGGTTCTTATGTGATAATACCATAGGAAAACTCATGAAAAAACTTCGATTGCTGGGCTTCGATACGCAACCATTCGCCGAATATCGAAATCATTACGATAGAATTCTTCTGACAAGATCGAGAGAAAAATGGCAAAAATGGCCTGGCGAATCTTTTCTTATTGTATCAAATAACTGGCGCGATCAATTAAAAGAAGTCGAAAGAAGGTATTCTTTGATCCGAGAAATGAGGCCATTTACAAGATGCGTTGAGTGTAATACTTTGCTTGTAGATGTAAAGGCCGAAGAGATAAGGGATCGTGTTCCCGAGAGAGTCTTTTTGACAGTAAAAGATTTCAAGATCTGCCCTAATTGTAAAAAAATTTACTGGCACGGTACCCATGTTGATAATATAACGAGGGATTTCAAAGGAGTCTTTAATATTGACGACTTTTGAGAGTTTACTGAAAATTTTTAAAGAAGAAAATTTCGAAGAACGCTTAAGAACCTTATCAGATCTTATCCGGGAAATGTCCGGATCTAATTCCATTTGCCTTTATGTGTACGAAGAGGAACACAAACAGTTAAGATTAATGGTTTCCTCTTTCGATGTGAGGCAGGACGCTTTAAAGATAAAGATCGATACCCTCAGTTCAGATCTTTCTTCTCCATTTGTATATAACGGAAGAAATGCCATACCGATAGATTGCGATGGAAAGGTTATAGGCCTTATAACTTTAGATCCAGATAAGACGATCGATCGTCAGACAAACCTTCAAATAGGCACTATTTTAAAGATATTGCTCGATTATGAAAAAAGTCGATCTACGATATCAAAACTCAAGGCCATGGAGGAACTCGATAAAGAAATAAATGTTGTCAACACGGGACTTGATGAACTTTACCAGAAGGTTTTAAACTTTGCCGTAAGGGTTTTAAATGCCGAGAGAGGAACGATATGGCTGATAGGAGACAAAGAACTTGTTCTTTCTTACACTTCTGGCATCTCCACGAATGAGATACTAAAAAGAAGAATTGAGATCGGCTACGGCATGATCGGGTGGATCGCAAAGACAAAGGAGCCATTGCTTTCAACCTCTTCAAAGGCAGATCCAAGAGCAACACTTGATATATTCTCTTTTTCGATAAAATCGGCCGTAGGTGTGCCGATAATAAGGGACAACGAACTTATAGGAGTTATGATGCTCATGAATAGAAAAAACACAGATTTTTACCGTACCTACAGACATTTTGATGAATTCGATCTTTCTCTCGCTATTTCGATCGCAAACAGATTGAAGATGGCAATAACACAGATAGAACTTTACGTAAGACTCGAAAAAGAAAATGAGAATTTAAAAGAATTACAAAAACAAAGCGAGGATTACATAAATTACCAGAGAGAACAGGTAAGGCTTTTAAATGCGCTCCAGAAGATATTGCAGGCTTTGCGCCACACTCAAGACATAAGAAATATATACAAGATCGTCCTTATAGGTTTAACTTCGAATTCTGGATTTAAATTCAACAGGGCCCTTTTACTTGAAAAAGATGAAGAAGCAAGGGTTCTCGTGGCGAAGGAATGGCTTGGGCCCGCCTCGGAAAATGAAGTTACCTCTGCATGGCAAAGCGCAAAAGCGGATGAAGAAAAATATGCCGATTTCGCACATTATTTGCAGGAAGAGGCCTTAAGAATAGACCTTTCTGGAGGATTGACTTCGTACGCGCGCGGTAAGATCTTTTCCTACACCGGAGATTACATCTTCGATCGGGTTATAAACAGATCGAGAATAGTCCATGTCACTCCCATGTTAAGCGCTCAAAGAGGCGAGGAGTTTATGGAACTTTTAAATCTCCTCGGTGTAAAAGAATTCGTTTGTATCCCCTTAGTTGGTAGAAGAGACGTGTATGGAGCGATTATTCTCGATAACAAATATACCGGCGTTCCGATCACGGATGATATGATAGACATTCTTAGCATATTTTCTGAAAGCGTTGGTCTTACGATAGAATCGCTAAAAAGTTATGCCGAACTCGTTGAAAAGACGATAAGCCTTGAAAAGCAAAGGGTATCGGCCGAATATTTTAAGGATTTTCTTCAGAATATACTTGAAAATTTAGATGTTGCAATTGTGGTTGTAAACCGGGAGAATAAAATACTTGAATGGAATAAGAAAAGCGAGGAATTATTCGGATTTCCAAAATCAAAAATGATAAATTCGGACACGAATATACTCGGTCCAGCATTTGCCGACATACTAACTGTGGCCGAAAAAGTATACGACACTAAAGAAACGATAAGCCTTTCAGATTACCATTTCTCATTTGATTCCAAAGAGTATTTTCTCAACATGACCTTTTCTCCTTTGAAAGAACAGGATGTTGACGTTATAACTGGATATATCGCGATGTTTGAGGATGTAACGCGAAGGCATATTCTAGAAATCGAACTTAGAAATCGCGAAAGACTTGCAGTCTTAGGCGAAATGTCTGCAAAAATAGCGCACGAAATAAGAAATCCTCTCTCGGCCATAGGAGGGTTTGCTCAAAGGGCAAAGAAAATATCTAACGATGAAAAGATTTCTAAATACATAGATATAATTTTGGAAGAGACCAAGAGACTCGAAATGATAGTGAATCAAACTCTCGAATTCAGCCGTAACGATAGAAATCTTAACTTTACGATTTCGTCTTTAAATCAAACTGTTCAGGACATAGTCGATCTGTATTTCGAGAAGTATCAGTTACAAGGCGTCAAAATAGAATTCGATAAGGATCCTAAAGATCCTTCTGTAAAGTTAGAGCCAAATCATTTTAAAGAAGTGATAATAAATTTAGTTCAAAACGCTTTTGAAGCCATGAAAGGAGAGGGCGTCATAAAGATAAAGACTTATTCGGATGATAAGTTTGTTTATGTGGATGTGTGGAATAACGGTGATCCCATCCCTCCGGATAAGATAGACGTCATCTTCCAGCCATTTTATACCACCAAAACCTATGGGACGGGTCTGGGACTGGCGATATGCAGAAAGATCGTCGAGGACGAACATTACGGGAAAATAAGCGTCAAAAGTGATAAAGAAAATGGAACCACATTTACAGTCCAGATTCCGAAAGATATCGATTTGAAGGAGGTTTGAAATGAAAAAAGAAGAGAAACATATCCTGGTAGTTGAGGACGAAGAGCCTGTTAGGATGCTTATCAAAGAAGAACTCGAAGATGAAGGGTATAAAGTCTCGACCGTTAAAAATGGAAGGGAAGCGTTGGATTTTATCTCTTCACAAAATGTCGACCTCGTAACTTTAGACATCGAGATGCCCGATATGAACGGCCTTGAGGTTGCGGGAAAAATAAGAGACATGAAAAAGCCGATAAAGATTTTAATCTTAACTGCCTATTCTCATTACAAAAGCGATCTTTCAAGTTGGGCCGCCGATGATTATGTTGTCAAATCTTCAGATATGTCTGAAATGAAAAGAAAAGTCAAAGAACTTTTGGAGGATTGAATGGAATACAAAAACACTCTCAATTTACCAATCGAAATCGTTCCAATGAAGGCGAATTTGATCGAAAAAGAACCAAAAATTTTAGAAAACTGGGAGAAATCGAAAATATACGAAAAGATAAGGTCTAAACGTTCGGGTGCTCCCAAATACGTGTTGCATGATGGCCCACCATACGCAAATGGAAGTATCCATATAGGTACGGCTTTAAATAAGATTTTGAAGGATGTCGTCGTGCGTTACAAGACGATGAGAGGGTATGATTCTCCCTACATTCCCGGCTGGGATACCCATGGTCTTCCAATCGAGCACAAAGTTGCCCTTGAACTCGGAGAAAAGATAAAGTCAATGAAGAGGATCGATATAAGAAAAATGTGTGCGGATTATGCTATGAAATATGTCGGAATTCAAAGAGAACAGTTCAAGAGGCTGGGTATCTTTGGCGAATGGGATAATCCGTATCTGACGATGGATAAATCTTATGAAAAGGCCATATACGAGGTCTTTGCGGATGTGGTGGAAAAAGGCATGGTCTACAGGGAAAATAAACCTGTCATGTGGTGCCCCGTTGATCACACCGCCCTTGCCGAGGCTGAAGTTGAGTACAAAAATGATATTTCCAAATCGATATACGTGAAGTTCCAATTCAAAGATGATCCAAAAAAATTCGTGATTATATGGACAACAACCCCCTGGACTTTACCTGCAAATAGGGCCGTTGCCCTTAATGCGAATATCATTTATGCGGAAGTGAAAGTAAAAGACGAGATATGGATAATGGCAAAGTCGCTTGTCCAGTCCGTTATGGATAAGGCCGGTGTGAAAGAGTATGAAATTATAGACGAGAAGAACGGGAAATCATTTGAATTTCAGAAAATACTCGACCCACTGTATGGAGAAGAAAGGCCTATAGTGCTTGCAGATTACGTCGAGACTGAGTCCGGAACAGGCGCGGTTCACACGGCTCCCGGTCATGGAGAGGAAGATTACATGACTGGCAAAAAATACAATCTCGAGATCTTTTCACCAGTTGATGATTACGGTAATTACATTCCTGATCTTCCAAAGTACGGTGGAATCAACATAAACAAAGCAAATGACATCATAATAAAAGACTTAAAAGATAGCGGCGCGTTAATTGCCCAGGAAAATTTTGAGCATCCGTATCCTCACTGCTGGAGATGCCACAAACCGCTTATCTTTCGTGCAACGGAGCAATGGTTTATCTCGGTCGACAAAAATGATCTCAGGAAAAGAACTCTCGATGCCATAAAAAAAGAAGTCCACTGGATACCATCATGGGGTGAGAACAGAATCTACTCCATGATAGAAACAAGACCGGATTGGTGTATCTCGCGCCAGCGCGATTGGGGCATGCCGATACCAGCCTTTAGATGCGAATCATGTGGTCATGTGATAATGGATCCGAATATAATAAGGCATGTTGCAGAAATCGTCGGCCGTGAAGGAGGAGATGCGTGGTATAAATACGATGCCAAGGAATTGCTCCCATCCGGGTACAGATGTCCCAAATGCGGAGGAGATCACTTCGAAAAACTTTACGATGTCATGGACGTATGGATAGATTCCGGATCCTCTTTTGAAGCAGTCTTAAAGCCGAAAAATTTGTATCCTGCCAGTCTTTATCTTGAAGGGACAGATCAGCACAGAGGCTGGTTCCACTCTTCGCTTTTGCTCGGCATGATAAAAGATGGACGGCCTCCTTACGACAATGTTTTAACTCACGGTTTTATAAGAGACGAAAATGATCAAAAGATGTCCAAATCTCTTGGAAATGTAATAGATCCTCTCGATGTGATAAACAAGTTTGGTGCGGATGTCCTGAGATTGTGGGTCTCATCTACTGAATACAAAAATGACGTTAGGATATCAATAAAGATAATAGAAAAGCAAGTTGATGCATATAGAAAGATAAGGAATGTTCTGAGATTCATTTTTGGAAATCTTTACGATTTTAACCCGGAAGATAGGATCGATGAATATCTCGAGATTGACAGATATGTGCTTGCATTGCTTGATGGATTGATCTCGAATGTTACGCAATACTACGACGATTTTGACTTTCACAAGGTTTACCATTCCATCTTTGATTTTATAACCATAGATATGAGCGCTTTTTATCTCGATATCGTTAAAGACAGGTTGTACGCAGATGGCAAGAATTCATCAAAAAGAAGATCGGCTCAATTTGTACTGTACAAAACGGGAATGACACTTTTGAAACTGCTTGCACCGATTATCCCTTTCACAACTGAAGAAATATACACGACAATACCTTTTAAAAGATTTGAAAGTATCCATCTTGAAGATTGGCCAGATTTGAATAAAGAGGACAAGATCTTAATCGAAAAATGGTCTAAAATAAGAGAGGTAAGAGATGTGGTATTAAAAGCGCTCGAAGTTGAAAGGCAAAATGGGAAGATCGGTCATCCACTTGAGGCCAGGGTTAATTTGAAAGTTGACGGGGAACTGTATGATCTTATCAAAAGCGTTGAAGAGGAACTTGCAGATATCATGATAGTCTCTTCCATTTCTCTTGAAAGGGGAGACACAACGGTAATCGTCGATCATGCTGAAGGTCAGAAATGTGAAAGGTGCTGGAAATATTCGACAACTGTCGGTGAGGATAAAGAACATCCAACACTTTGCTCGAGATGTGCTGAGGTCATTCGAAAGGGAGATTTTTGATGAATGTACAGGACTTGATATTCAAATTAAATGATTTTTGGTCGAAAAAGGGGGCCGTCATAGATCAGCCTTACGATATGGAAATGGGTGCGGCCACCTACCATCCAACTACATTTTTCAACGTTTTAAGCCAGAAAGATGGAAGATTTGCCTTTGTCCAGCCGTGCAGAAGGCCAACGGATGGAAGGTACGGAGAAAATCCAAACAGAATGCAAAGATATTTTCAGTATCAGGTCATTCTTCTTCCATCTCCCGAAGATTCTCAGGAAGTGTATCTTGCATCTCTCGAATCGCTTGGTCTGGGTATAAAAGATCATGACATAAGATTTGTCGAAGACAACTGGGAGTCTCCCACGCTCGGCGCATGGGGCATAGGGTGGGAGGTCTGGCTGGATGGAATGGAAATAACACAGTTTACGTATTTTCAGCAGTTTGCAGGGATTGAACTGAAAAGGGTTCCTCTCGAGATAACCTACGGTATTGAAAGAATAGCGATGTACCTTCAGGGAAAGGACAATGTTTACAATTTAAATTGGAATGACACTATCACTTATGGCGATTTATACCTTGAAAATGAGCGCCAATTTTCAAAGTTTAATTTTGAAATTGCGGACACGCGTATGTTGTTCGATCTTTTTGAAAAACATTCGAATGAATTTGAAAATCTTGTCAATGTGGGTCTGTACAGGCCTGCTTACGATGAGATAATAAAATCATCGCATCTTTTCAATTTGCTGGATGCACGCGGTGCGATCTCGGTTTCTCACAGACAGAATTACATATCAAGGATAAGAATGATGGCAAAGAAATGCGCTGAAAGTTTTCTAAAGGCTGGTGCTGTGAATGTCTGAATATTTGTTTGAACTTCTACTCGAAGAAATGCCGGTATCGGATATGGAAAATATCTTCTCGAATTTCGAAAAGAACATAGATGAAGCCCTTCAGAAGTTAAGGATAAATTATGGCAAGATAGAGGTCTTTTTGACTCCGAGAAGATTTGGATTTGTAATCCATGATCTTGACGAATTTCAAAAGGACACGGTGATTTTAAAAAAAGGCCCTTCAGAAAAGATCGCTTTTGAAGGAGGGAAGCCGTCAAGAGCGCTTGAAGGATTTTTAAAATCCAACAATGCCGATCTTTCGGAAATAGAAATATCTGAAGAGAATGGTGGAAGATACGTCTTTCTGAAAAAGATCGAGAAGGGAAGGCCCACAAAAGAATTACTGCCGAAGATAATGCCCGATCTGTTGAAAAACTTTCAATTTTCAAGGCCCATGAGATGGGCAAATGGAGATTTTTCCTACACGCGTCCTGTCCATTATATCCTTTCTTTAATCGATAATGAGGTAGTTCCGTTTGAATTCATGGGAAAGATTTCATCGAATAGAACCCGAGCGCACAGGTATCTAAACACGGAAATAATCGTTGATTCCGTCCAAAATTATGAAAAAATGATGCGGGATGGAATGGTCGTATTGAGGGTAGAAGAAAGAGAAAAGATGGTGATGGACGGAAT
>CAYSSO010000019.1:17782-18245 GCA_964433875.1 uncultured Mesoaciditoga sp. | reverse complement strand
AGATTCGACACTCGATGTCATAAAAGACGATGATCTCGTTCACGAGATTTCCTTTATAGCCGAATATCCGCAACCAGTCATAGGGAAATTCAAAGAAGAATTCCTCACGCTTCCGGATCCTGTTCTAAAGACAGTCTTAAGGCATCACCAAAGGACCTTCATAACTAAAAGAGGCAATAAGGTATCAAATGAGTTTTTGGCTTTTCAGGATGGCCCAAAATCGAGGGAAAAAAACGTAAGAACAGGATACGAAAAGGTCATAAACGCGAGACTCGAAGATGCAAAATTCTACCAGATGGAAGATCTTAAATTTCCTCTCGAGCATTTTAATTCAAAACTTCAAGATATGACCTTCCAAAAAGGTTTGGGAACGATAATGGACAAGGTTTTGAGAGTTAAGGATCTCTCGATCGAAATCGCAAAGATGATAGGCCTCGACGAAGAGATAAAACTCGTCGAAAGG
>CAYSSO010000019.1:0-17772 GCA_964433875.1 uncultured Mesoaciditoga sp. | reverse complement strand
TCTCTAAAAGCGATCTTGGAACGAATATGGTTTACGAATTTCCAGAACTTCAGGGTATCATGGGAAGTATTTACGCGAAAAATGAAGATCCGCGCGTTGCGCTTGCGATAAAAGAACAGTACGATCCAGATGGCCTTGAAGGCGATCTTCCTTCAGATACTATAGGAGGAATAATAGGTATTGCAGACAGAATGGACACGATCTGTGCCAACTTTTCAATAGGAGAAATTCCATCCGGTTCGAAGGATCCGTACGCTTTGAGAAAGAAGGTTTTTGCCGTATTGAGAATTTTGATTGGTTTTGAGTGGGATTTAGACCTAAAATCGATCATCGCTATTTCCGAAAGATTGCTTGGAAGAAAAGTACCTTCCGATTCAATAGAAACCTTCTTCAAAGGAAGGCTTGATCTTTTGCTTCGCGAGAATGGAATATCTCAGGACGTTTCAAAGGCGGTCATGAGTTTGTGGAATAAACCATTTAGATCCACGCTTTCAGCCAGGGCCATTGAAGAGAGCAGATCGACGGAAGGTTTTGAAGATTTCATAATAGCATATACGCGCGTTCACAATATTTGCAAAAATCATAATTCTTTAGATTATCACGTAGAACTTTTCGATGACGAGGAGAAAAAACTCTTTTCATTTTACGTACAAGCAAAGGAAAAAGTTGATGATGCCCTTTCTCATCTTAACTATGGTGAAGCATTTGATCATCTGAGATCTCTAAAGCCTTACATAGATGAATACTTTGAAAATGTATTTGTCATGTCGCCGAGAGAGGATTTGAGGCTTAACAGACTTGGATTTTTAAAGAACCTCGATGATCTTTTCCTCAACTTTGGGGAACTTTCTTTGCTCTTAAAGACGGTGAACAATCATTGAAAGATAAAGGTGGAGTTTACGTTTTACTGGTGAATTTAAAGAAACCTGCAAAGATCAAAGTAGGAAGGCTTGGAGAGATATCCTTTAACAGCGGTCACTATATTTACGTTGGATCGGCGCAGAATTCCCTCAGGAAAAGGTTAGAAAGGCACAGATCAAGATCGAAAAAACTTTTCTGGCACATAGATTATTTTTTGGATAATCCCAACTCTGAGATCGAGGGTATCTTTGTGAAAGAAGCGCCAAAGGCGATGGAATGCGAGATGGCAAGATTTATTTCTAAAAAAGTGACAGGAGTTCCAAAATTTGGATCATCGGATTGCAAGTGCGATTCTCATTTTTTTACCGGAGAAGTGGGCGAACTTTTGGAAGTGGTAAGCGAGTTTGATCTGATTGAATATGATGAATAGAAAGATTTGGTGGTGGTTTCTTTGGTCTTTTATACTTGTGATTTTGATAATCCTTGGAAGGTTTTTGATACCGCCACCGTCTCAAAATATCAATTCATCCAATTTGAAGTTAGAGTGGGCGTACAAAACAGAAGGGCATATTCTTGCCTCTCCAGTCATTGATGGAAATACAATTTACATAGGATCTTATGATGGAAAACTTTACGCTTTGAATTTAGACGGAAGTTTGAAATGGTATTTTGATGCTAAAGGCCAGATCTTTTCAGACGTAACCGTCGGCAACCATTTGATATATTTCGGCTCTAACAACGGATACCTTTACGCGCTCACCGAAGATGGAAAATTAATATGGAAATTCAAAACCGATGATTCTATAAATTCTAAGGTACTCCTTTCAGATAACACGCTTTATTTTGGCAATAACAATGGAAAACTTTACGCGCTCGGCACAGACGGGATTCTTAAATGGGAGTATAAGACCGGCCATGCGATAAGATCAAATCCCGTGGTAGGGCCTAAGGGCTACATTTATTTTTCAAATACTGCCGGCGATATTTATGCTCTCACAAGAGATGGAAATCTCGTCTGGGAATACAGGACAAAATCTCCAATAGATGGTGGTATATCTATTTCGAACTCGAATATATATTTTGGATGTGAGAATGGTATCTTTTACGCCATCGACAGCGATGGGCACCTTGAATGGGATTTGTTTGTCGGTGGCAATATAACGGGCAGACCATTTGTGGCCAGCGATGGAGTGATATACGTTGTGTCGAATCAAAGCGGTTTTAGCCCTTCTGGATACATCTCAGCGGTAAAGGATGGTCATATTTTGTGGTCTTACAAAACGGAAGGATTCCCTTCAAATTTGTCATATAACAACGGTGTTTTGTACTTTGGAACTGTAAACGGTTACCTTTGTTCCATTAACAACAGTGGAAATACCGAATGGCAATACAAAATAGCGCCATTTTCAAACGGCGCTCCCGCGGTAAAAAACGGAGTTATCTACATAGGATCACTTAACGGATACCTTTACGCGTACCAAATTTAACTAAAAAAGGCTGGTTTTCCCAGCCTTTAACGTTTTGATATGAAATCTGAAATTACATCTTCAAGGTTTGGCTTTCCAATCTCTTCGCGTTCATACCTTACTCTTAAAGATGGCTTGTTTATCTTTAGGACTCTTCCGAGATCTATCGGCGTTCCTATCACGATTAACTCAGCGTCTGATCTGTTTATGGTCTCTTCTAATTCTTTTATTTGCTTTCCTCCATATCCCATCGCCGGAAGTATTTTTGATAGATGATTATATTTTTTAAATGTTTCCGCTATTGAACCAACCGCGAATGGCCTTGGATCGATTATTTCCTTGGCGCCGAACTTGACGGCCGCGACGTATCCCGCACCATATTCCATATTCCCATGGGTAAGTGTTGGACCGTCCTCGATTACGAGTACGCGTTTTCCACGTATTTTTTGCCAGTCTTCAACGAAAATTGGCGAGGCCGCATCGATTATTGTGGCACGTGGATTGAATTGAGCCGCGCTTCTTCTTATTTCATCTATATTTTCTGGAAGGGCCGTTTCTTCCTTGTTTATGACTATCACATCTGCCATCATGAAATTGGCAAGACCCGGATAGAAGGTTTTTTCATGGCCCGGCCTGTGAGGATCGGCGACTACTATTAAAAGATCTGGCTTGTAAAATGGAAAATCGTTGTTTCCACCATCCCACAGAATGATGTCCGGATCTTCCGATTCTGCCTGCCTTATTATAGCCTCATAATCGACACCTGAATAAATAACGCTTCCTCTGTCAATGTGTGGTTCGTACTCTTCTCTTTCTTCGATTGTGCATTCGTATTTATCCAAATCGGAATATGTGGCGTATCTTTGAACTTTTTGTTTGACAAGGTCCCCGTAAGGCATCGGGTGCCTTATCGAAATTACCTTCTTTTTGTGGCTTCTTAAAATGTCGAGTACTCTTCTTGTAGTCTGGCTTTTCCCGGATCCTGTTCTGACAGCGCATATCGCGATGATTGGTTTTTTGGACTTTATCATCGTATGATTTGTTCCCATCAACTTGAAATCCGCTCCCGCAGAAATTGCCATCGAGGCTCTCTCCATGACGTATTGATGCGGAAGATCGCTGTAAGATAGGATAACTTCATCGATCGAATGTTTTTTTATAATATCGATCATTTCCTCTTCCGAATATATCGGAATTCCATCTGGATAAAGTTTGCCCGCGAGTTCGGCAGGGTACTTTCTTCCCGCAATATCTGGAATTTGCGTCGCCGTGAAGGCTACAACCTCATAATCTGGATTGTCTCTAAAATAAGTGTTGAAGTTGTGAAAATCCCTCCCAGCCGCTCCAAGAATTAAGACCTTTTTCTTCACCAAAGCCACCTCCTCTGTTCAAGTATAACAAAAGAGATGCTTTTAATGAAGTCAAGCATACTCACGCATAATCGCACTTAATAGCGCATACTCACGCATACACAAAAAATTTTTGTAAAAAGCATTTTATTTGAGCGAATCAACAAATTTTGCCACTTTTTGAAGCATTTCGCTTTTGTCTTGCGCGCTCATGACAAAATCTATTTCATCGCAATTTATTTTGAGCACCGGCATCTTTATCTCATCGATCCATCTTTTGTACAGATAATTAAGCCTTTTTAAATATTCGTCTGAGATCTTACTTTCAAAATTTCTTCCGCGCCGTTTCACGTGTTCCTTGAGAGTTTCAACGGAACCTTCTAAATAGATGAGGCCGGAAGGATTTGGAATGTGATCAGAAAAGGTTTTAAAAAGTTCAAGATATGTCTTCCAGTCCCTTTCAGATATGTATCCAAGTTCGTAGAGATTCCTGGCGAAGATATTCACGTCTTCTTCTATTGTCCTATCTTCAAGGATTATTCCTTTTGAAGGATCGACCCTTTTGAGGAAGTCGAATCTTTTTATGAGAAAGAAGATCTGTGAATGAAAGGCCCACCTTTTCATGTCCTGGTAAAATTCTGAAAGGTATGGATTTTCCTCGACGGTTTCATAAACGGGTATGTAGCCGAGTTCTCTTTCGAGGATTTCTATCATGCTCGATTTTCCAGCCCCAATATTTCCGCAAACGCCTATTATCATAATTCCTCTTTCAACTTTGAAATTATAAAGTCAAGATCCTCTTCGTACTTTACAAAATCTATCGAATCCGCGTTGATTTCTATGTATTTTCCACTGTATCCTTTAAAGAAATTGTCGTAAGCATTTGAAAGAGATTCGAGATAAGAGACGTCTATTTCTCTCTCAAAAGTTCTATCACGCAACTCTATCCTCTTCAATATCGTATCGATAGAGGCCTTTAGATAGATGATGATATCGGGATTTACCGTCTTTGTCTCGATCACATCGAATACCTTGTTGTAAAGCCATAGTTGATCGCCGTCAAGATTCAATTCGGCAAAGATCTTATCCTTTTTGAAAGTGTAATCTGAGACGATGTTTTTTTGGTTTATCATCTTCGATATGTAATTT
Organism: uncultured Mesoaciditoga sp.; assembly: GCA_964433875.1. Taxonomy (GTDB): domain Bacteria; phylum Thermotogota; class Thermotogae; order Mesoaciditogales; family Mesoaciditogaceae; genus Athalassotoga. The sequence goes on along the minus strand of CAYSSO010000019.1, from coordinate 12,947 downwards.
TGCTGCGTGTACCTGCTCATCAAAAAGAAGATCTGTGTCTGAAAGGCCCATCTCTCCCTGTCTTTGTAAAAATTTGCAAGGAATGGGTTTTCCTCGACTATTTCAAGGACAGGCTCAAAAGATAGTTTTTGGGAAATCATACGGGTAAGCGTTGTTTTGCCTACTCCTATGACTCCTTCGATGCACACGTACTTCATAAATTCACCAATTTGCTGGTTCTGGCACTTTCATAAATTGCGTCTATTATTTTTTGGATCTCGACTCCATCATTTGCCGTTTTGAGAAGATCCGGCTTTTTCTCTCTTACAAGTTCAACAAAATACTTTATTTCTTCGAAATGACTTCTTACTTCTGGCACTCTCACTTCGTAATCCACAAGCGAATGTAGTTCTTCTCCGAAAAGTTTTAGGCTTCCGGAATTATTTTTTGATCCCTTGTGAATCGGATTGTAAGAATCTATCTTCGCGCCCATTTTCGTGCCTAACATATCTATGTAAAATCTGTCTTCTTCTATGTTCGATGCCCATGAGGTTTCAAGAGAGATAGTCGAATCCTCGAATTTTATCATCGCAACCGCAAAGTCTTCAACGTCATTTTCCCTTCCATCTCTCAATCCTTCTCTTACATCCGAAGATTCCCATGGTGAAATTCCATCTATATGGTAATCATCGAAGTACTTGTAAGTTGTTGCAAAAACCGAAAGGGGCTTTGGATTTCCCATCAAATACCTTGCGAGATCTAAGATGTGTACTCCTATGTCTATAACAGGCCCGCCTCCTGCCTCATTTTTAACCGTAAACCATCCTCTCGGAGTACCCCTTCTTCTTATGTATCCTATCTTTGAGTGGTATATTTTACCTAATTTTCCTTCATTTACGAATTCTTTGAGTTTTTGCGCGTCTCCTCTAAATCTATTATTGAAGCCCATCATCAATAAATTGCCGGTTTTTTGAGAGGCCTCTAACATTTTTTGAGCCTCGTTGGCATTCATGGCCATCGGCTTTTCACAAAGTACAGCCTTTCCAGCCATTAAAGCATCTATTGTCATCTTTGCGTGAAGATGATTTGGAGTGCATATGCTAACAGCCCGAATTTCGGGATCAGAGATGAGATCTCTGTAGTCAAGATATGCCTTTGATATCGAAAATTTTTCCGAAACTCTTTTCAATCTCGACTCCACCACATCTGCGACGCCGTAAACTTCTGCTCCCGCTTCTATGTAAGCCGGTATATGAGCCATCTGGGCTATCAAACCGGTACCTATAACTCCGACCTTTATCTTTGACATATCTTTCTCCTAAATATCTATTGGCATCCCGGTCAATACATCGGCCGCTTCCATGTATATTTCGGATATCGTTGGATGTGGATGAACATGGTCGAGTAATTCTTCTATTTTCATCTTCGAATGAACCGCTATGACTCCTTCCATTAAAACTTCCGTTGCCATCGGTCCCACTATTGTAACTCCGAGGATCGTATCATTTTTGTCGGTCAAAATTTTGCAGAATCCATCGTTGAATTCGAGAGTTCTTGCCCGTCCAAGGGCCGTCATCGGGAATACGCCTTTTTTGTATTCCGCCTTCGAATTCTTTAATTCATCTTCTGTGTATCCAACGCTTCCTATTTCTGGCGTTGTGAAGATGACGCTTGGAGAAGATCTGTAATCCATTCTCAAGTTTCCGCCTTTCATGTTAGTTACAGCCACGATGCCCTCTCTTGAAGCCACATGGGCGAGCATGTACTTTCCGTTTATGTCTCCGGCCGCGTAGACATCGGGAATATTCGTTCTCAGGCCATCATCTGTGATGATATTTCCTTTCTGATCAAGAGATATTCCGAGAGATTTAACATCCTCTGTAACGTTGGATTTTCTCCCGACGCTAAGCAAAATGCTTTCGAATTCCTTTCCAAATCTCTCTTTCTCTTCGAAATTGACTTTAAATCCGTTCTGAATCTTTTCGACCGAAAGGGTTTTTGTGTTTGTGTGTATTTCTATGCCGCGCTTTTTCATTGAATTTGCGAGTACTTCGGCGACATCGCTGTCCATATTTGGAAGGATATGTCCCATTACCTCAACGACTGTAACTTGCGATCCCATCGAAGAGAAGAAATTGGCCATCTCAACTCCTATGACCCCCCCGCCAACTATGAGAATGCTTGAAGGAATTTTATCGAGAGAGAAGATCTCATCGCTCGTCATTATTCCGTCAACGTTAAAGGGCGGGAATTTTATTGGATGAGATCCCTGGGCGAGAAGAAGGTATTTGAATTCCAATTCTTTATCTCCAACCTTCGCCTTGTTTTTGTTTTCAATGATGGCGTGACCCTGTATGAGATCGACGTTATTTTTCTTCAAAAGGTATTCAATACCTTTTCTTCCCTTTAAGACGACTCTGTCAGTCCTCGATTTGACAGTCTTCATATCGATAGAAAAATTATCCGAGGTTATCCCGAATTTTTTTGCTTCCTTGATACTCTGAAACAATTCTGAAGAGGCAAGCCACGCCTTTGTCGGTATGCATCCAACATTTGTGCATGTCCCCCCCAGATACTTTTCTTCGGCTATCGCAACTTTGAATCCTAACTGTGCTCCACGAATGGCGGCCACATATCCGGCAGGGCCTCCGCCAACAACAAAAAGATCGTACATGATTATCACACCTCCAAATACCTATAATACAACTTTAGGATTTGAGTTTATAACTCAAAAATGTTAAGATCACTTTAGAGGTGGTTAAAGTGAAGATAGTTTTCTTTGACATTCCTCAAAAATCATGGGTTGAAAAGGTAGAAAATTTGAAAAACGAATTTAAAGATGCGCTTTTGATTCCCAACGGGAATCTTGAAGAAATAAAAGATGCAGATGGGATAGTCAGCGGTCATATTTCTTCTGAGATGATTTCAAAATCAAAAAATCTTAAGATAATCTTTGTTCCGTGGGCAGGGGTCAACACGCTTCCGTGGGATGAGATCAAAAAAAGAAATATCATGGTATCAAATAACCATGGAAATGCAAAAATAGTCGCAGAAAGAGCCCTCGCGCTCGCACTTGCCGTTACGGGAAGGGTCGTTGAATATCACAACGATCTGTCTCGCGGTATATGGCACGGATTTTCGGCCGGGGATCCACAATCTGCATTTTGGACATCTATTAGAGGAAAAACGTGCGGAATAATAGGCGTTGGGAGTATAGGACGTGAAATAGCAAAACTCGTTAAAGCATTTGACTGTAAGGTCATAGGCTTCAAAAAGAGAAACATTGAGAAAATCGATTTCGTAGATGAGATAAGTCTAAACCTCGAAGAGGTTGTCTCAAAGAGCGATATCGTCTTTGTAACCCTTCCGCTTACCCCGCAGACACGCGGAATCATAAATGAAAGGATAATTTCTCAAATGCACGGGAAATTTTTAATTAATGTAAGCCGTGGCCTGGTGATAGACGAAAGGGCCCTTTACGACGGGATAAGAAAGGGAATATTGCAAGGAGCGGCCATCGATACATGGTACAGATACCCGGATGACAGAAGCCCAGCAACACTACCTTCCGCCTACCCAATTCATGACTTCAAAAATGTCGTCATCTCTCCCCACGTTGGGAGTTTAACGTATGAAGGCGTTGAAGAGATGATCGATGCGACAATAGAAAATATAAGGTCTTACCTTAAAAATGGCAGGCCTTTAGATCTCGTTGATCCAGAACTGATGTATTAATTTAGAGATTCTATCATTTTCAATATATCTTTGAAATGTCTCTTTTCCTCTTCTATTATCTTTTGGATGGTAGAGGTTTCTGGAGCATATTTGAGTAATTCTTCGTAAAAGATTACGCTATCCTTCTCAACATCGAGTGCGATTTCGAGGGCATCTTTCATATTTTCTGGAACGCCTTGCTCTATCTCTGGAAAGATTGAAGTTTCCGCGTACACTTTAAGGTAACCTACGGCCTCTTCGTTAAGGATCTCATTTTTCTCTTTGGAAGAGGAGATCAATTTTTCAAAAATCTTCATGTGATCCCTTTCCTGTTCAGCGAGAGAAGAAAATAACTTTTTGTTTTCTCCTTTCGATCTTTTTGCAAGTTCTGTGTAAAACTCGTAACCGCTCGATTCGATCTTCAAAGCCACTCCCAAAAGATCCTCAAGCCCTATCATATTCTCCCTCCTTTTTATCAGAAACTCTCATAGGATCATATCGTGAATATTTTAACATATATGTGCGCCTTCACAAAAACGGGCATTTTCCCCTAAATTCAATTTATCTATTTTGCGAGAATCATTATTTTGTCGGCATGGCAGATTTCGTCGTAACTTTTTAATTTTTTATTTATTATTCTTTTGATCATGTAATTTGAAAGGTTGACCGTTGCCATTGCGATTGTCTGCCCTCTGTTTATTATCGCGACAGTATCATTTTTTGAAAACCTTCCTTCGCACGAAATAATTCCTACCGGCAAAAGGCTTTTCCCGTTGAGAATGGCCTCTTTTGCGCCATCATCTACGTGTATTTTTCCCTTCGGCTGGGCAACAAAACCAATCCACGCTTTTTTTGCGTTTGGCTTTTTCGAAGGCTTAAAGATCGTTCCTTCTATCTCTCCATTTAATATATTTGTCAAATTCATCTTTTTCCCATTTGTTATGATTGCGGTTATACCGGCCTTTGATGCCATTTGCGCGGCCTTTATCTTCGTTGCAATTCCACCGCTTCCCCATTTTGTGCTTCCAAGTTTTGCTATATTCTGCTTCTCGTCAAATTCATTTATCACATTTCCTTCTTGATCTAAGACCCCATCGACAACTGAAAATAGCACGAGTATGTCTGCTTTTAGCCCGATTGACAGATAAGCCGAAAGCGTGTCATTATCTCCGACTTTTATCTCTTCGGTTGCGACAGTATCATTTTCGTTTATTATCGGAACGACCCCAAAATGCTTTAGCGAATTGATCGTATTCATTATATTTATGAACCTTTTTCTATTTGAAAAGTCTTCTCTTGTGAGCAACAACTGCGATACCACTTTTCCAAACTTTTGGAATTTCTCCGAATAAATCCTCATCAGTTCTATTTGACCTATTGCGCAAAGCGCTTGCTTTTCTGAAAGTTTTGCGCCCTTCGATTTGAGTATACCGTATCCGCCGGCTTTGGCTCCAGATGAGACTATGAAGATCTCGTGACCCGCGTCCATAGCCTTTGAAACTTCAGACGCTATTTTTTCGATAAAGGACTCGTCTATCTTTCCGTCCTTTCCAACAAGCAGATTGCTTCCGAATTTAACGACGCATTTCATGATCTTATCTGCCCCTCACCGTGAATTACGTATTTGTAAGAGGTTAATTCATTCAATCCAATCGGGCCGCGGGCATGGAGCTTTTGGGTACTTATGCCTATCTCGGCACCGAATCCGAACTCTCCACCGTCCGTGAATCTCGTCGATGCGTTGATGTAGACTGCCGCCGCATCTATTTCAGATGTGAACTTTAGAGCATTTTGGTAATTGTTTGTTATTATTGACTCTGAATGTTTTGTTCCGTATTTGGTTATGTGATCTATCGCTTCATCTATGTCTTTGACGATTTTGATGCCGAGTATAAGATCGAGATATTCGGTCGGCCAGTCTTCATCCGTTGCCTTTTTCATAGATGGAACTATCTTCAGCGATTCCTCGCATCCCCTCATCTCAACCTTTAGCGCTTTGAGTTTTTCGTAGAGCATGGGAAGAAAGGTGCCGGCCACCTTTTGATGGATTAAGACCTTTTCTGCGGCATTGCATGTGCCAGGCCTTTGAACTTTGGCATTTTCTATTATCCTAAGTGCCATATTTAAATCTGCCGATTCATCGACGAAAATGTGGCAATTTCCGGCGCCGGTCTCGAGAGTTGGAACGGTCGCATTTTGAACGACAAAATCTATGAGAGACTTCCCTCCTCTCGGAATTAAAAGATCAAGATATGCCCTCATCTTTATCATCTCTTCGACGGCCTTATGCGATGTGTCCTCGATAAGTTCTACCGCATTTTGATCGAAATCTACCCTCTCAAGTCCTGATTTTATCGCGTTAACAAGGGCAATATTGCTATTCTGGGCCGAGGCACTTCCCTTCAAAAGCACGGTGTTACCGCTTTTTAAACACAATACCGCAGAATCTACCGTTACATTCGGTCTGCCTTCGTAAATCATGCCGATGGCACCTATTGGCACTTTAACTTTCATTATTCTCAGACCATTCGGCAGGGTCCATCCATTCTCTACTTTGCCGATCGGGTCATCGAGATCTACGATTCTATTTATCGAATCTATCATCGCGTCTATCCTTTTATCGTTCAAAAGCAATCTATCAATGATAGATTCTGGCATCCCGTTCTTTCTTGAATTCTCAACGTCTATTATATTTCCCTCAAGGATATTCTTTCTGTTTTTGTCTACAGAATCAGCAATCGATCTCAAAGCCTCATTTTTTCTTTGACTGCTCATAAGGCCGATCGATTTTTTCGACTGCGCGACCTTTCTTGCGAGTTCTTCAACTTTCATTTGAATCACCTTGCAATTCAAGCGCTTTTTTATAGGTGTCAAAGATAACTTTCATAAGTATTCCCCTCAACCCTTCACGCTCGAGAGAATATATACCCTCTATCGTTGTCCCTCCGGGAGAGGTCACAAGATGGCGAAATTCCCCGGGATGCTTTCCTTCTTTTTGTAGTAACTCCACGGATCCCTTTATCGTCTCTATGACAAGTTCCATTGATGTATCGTAAGAAAGGCCAAGTTTCATTCCGGCATCGGCAAGCGCTTCTATTATGACAAAAATAAAAGCAGGCCCGCTTCCGCTCAATGCTGTTACGGCTGCGAAGTGCTTTTCTTCTATTTCTACAAGGACTCCAAAGTTTGAAAGCAAAGATTTGACTATTTGCTTTTTATCATCGGGAAAATCTTCAGAATACGTTATTCCTACAACGCCCTTTCCTATGGATATAGGTATGTTGGGCATAATCCTAACGATATCACCGTCTAAATAAGATTTTATCGTGGATATCTTTAAACCTGTTACGGTGCTTATGATTATACCGCTTTTTACTTTTATTCTTTTTAGCGCGCTTGTCGCGTCTTGCGGCTTCACGCAAAAAAACAGGATATCCACATCTGGCATTTCCTCTATTCTTGAAAAGATTCGTGCTTTATTTTCGAATCTTTTCAACTTCTCTGTTCTTCTATTAACAAGCACAAGTTCATAATCGCCGATGAGAGTCTCTGCGATTATCGTTCCTATATTTCCGACACCTATTATCCCTATTCTCATTTGAACCTCCATTGCAATCGATAAGAGATGAAAAATGAAAAGTTTTTATAAACAAGATTATACTAAATTTTTCTTAAAGATTGAACATATTAATTCAAATCATTATAATTTTAAAATTGTAAATATATAATTGTAAGTAAACAATCGAAAGGGGAGATAAAATTGAGGCTGTGGAGCATTCATCCTTCGTATCTGGATCAAAAGGGCCTTGTGGCTGTGTGGCGCGAGTCGCTGCTTGCGAAAGCCGTTCTTGAAGGAAAGACAAAGGGATACATAAACCATCCGCAACTCTTAAGATTTAAGGTTTCTTCAGATCCATTAAAGTACATAAACGCGTACATCGAATCTATATATCTTGAATCTTCGAAAAGGGGTTATAAATTCGACGAATCAAAATTTTCGCATCAGTTAATAGATAAAAAATTGCCAGTAACTTACGGACAATTAAAATACGAATTAGAACATCTGAGAAAAAAACTGGAAAGGAGAGATCCAGAGAAATTTCACGAGTTGGAAGCGATCGATTATCCAGATCCAAATCAAATCTTTTACGTTGTGCCGGGATCTATTGAAGAATGGGAAAAAATTCATAATTTTGATTGATCGATATAGATATTAAACTTGTAAAGTTTACAATTGGCGCATATAATTTAAAGAAAGTATATCTTAATTCACCATTGGAGGCAAAAATGAAAGAAGAAAAATTTTCTAACCCCGGCGCAGTAGGATTGGGAGGATTTGCTTTGACAACATTCATTCTAAACGTTGCAAATGCGGGTCTTGTTCCGCAGGCTTTGCTTGCGGCGTTGCCACTCGGCATTTTTTATGGAGGCCTTGCTCAATTCATCGCAGGACTTTTCGAATTCAAAACTGGCAATACCTTTGGGATGACCGCGTTCACAGGTTACGGTGCATTCTGGATGGCCTTTTCATTCCTCATGTATGCCCCCGCGCTTCATCTTATGAACGGGAATGATCTTGGCCCTATCCTCGGTATAACCTTTGTTTCGTGGACTATTTTCAGTGCCATAATGTCGATCATCTCCTTTAAAACTCACGACAAAACTACCATATCGATCTTCATCCTTGTCTTTCTTCTCTTTCTCTTGCTCGATATAGCCCAGTACACAGGCAGTAAGATCGTTACAACGATAGCGGGGTATGAAGGCATTGTAACTGCACTTTTCGCCTGGTATGGAATGTATCTTGCAATAAAAAGTCAGTTCAATTAAGAGGAAAGATTAGAGGAGAATCTAATGGCAAAGGACGAAAAGGTTAAAGTACTTTTTGCAACCTCTCTTGGATCTTTTTTGACTCCCTTTACGAGCAGTTTGATAAGTTTTGCCGTTCCAAAGATAGCGGGTACCTTTCATTCTACTTTTACAGATATTGTATGGGTGCCGATGGCTTACCTTATTGCCCTTCCGACCTTTATGATTCTCCTCGGTCGCCTGTCCGATATGTATGGAAGGATCAGATTTTACAGGATAGGCTTTATTACCTTCTCGATTGGAACCTTACTCGCTTCGATCGCTTATAACATTTATTTTTTGATATTGTCCAGCTTTGTGATGGGTTTCGGTGGCGCTCTAATAGGCACAAATGCTACCGCCATAATAAGTATCGTCTATCCAAAAGAAAAAAGGGGATGGGCGCTTGGCATAAATGCGATGTCCGTCTATTTAGGATTAACAATGGCACCGGCCCTTGGAGGGATACTTACCCAATTTTTCCCATGGCAGGCTATTTTCTTGATCAACATCCCGATAGCAATAGGCGCTCTAATTCTTACCTTTATTTACATGACAAGATCTAAAATCGATGAGATAAAGAAAAAAGAGAAAATAGATGTAACAGGTTCTCTGATCTTTACGGGAAGCATCTTTTTGATTGTGCTTTACCTTAGTTTGGGTCAGATATACGATTTTACAAGTATTGTTTATCTACTTATTGCCGGTCTTGTGCTGATATTTTTATTTGTCTTTTACGAAAGACGTGTAGAGAGCCCCATGCTTGATATATCGCTTTTTACCGCCAATAGAACCTTTGCGGCGGCAAATTTTACGGCCTTTTTGAATTACGTGAGTACTTTTTCTATAACCTTTGTCTTTTCCATATTTTTACAGATGGTAATTGGCTATCCGCCATTCGTTGCCGGAATGCTTTTGATGGTTGAGCCCGTTTTAATGGTAATTTTTTCTCCGATAAGCGGCAAATTGTCTGACAGATACGGATCTCGCGGTATAGCCTCTGTCGGGATGCTTATAATAGCAATCGCATTTTTCATATTGTCCTTCGTTAACGCAAAAAGCATTGCGTCGATAGCAATTCCGCTTGGTATTCTTGGAGTTGGATTTGGCCTGTTTTCAGCGCCAAATACGAATTCAGTTATGGGATCTGTCAATCCAAATAAAGTTGGCGTCGCTTCCGGAACGCTCGGTACGATGAGATTCACAGGTCAATTGTTAAGCCTTGCAATCGCGCAATACTTTCTGCGAGCCTTCCCCATTCCATGCTTCTTCAAATGTTTTCGGGAGTTACAGTTAAAACCCAGATCGATGCCCCGGCCTTTGAGAATGGATTCAGAATCATAATGATTCTTTCTGGAATACTAAGTCTCGTAGGATCGTACACATCTCTTTTGAGAACAAAGAGGAATCCAAGTCGATCTTAGGGCAATTTGTTCCCGGCCGCTTTGTAAAGATCGTACCATTCCTTTCTTGTCAGATTTACATTCGATGCCTGACATATTTCTTTAAGGCGTTTTGGATTTGTCGTTCCGACAATTGGTTGTATTTTCGCAGGATGTCTCAATATCCACGCTATTGGTATTGCACTTTTGGGAACATCGTAATTTCTTGCAACTTTGTCAATCTCATCGTTTAAGGTCTTGAATTTCGGATTATCCAAAAAGACGCCATCAAAAAATCCGTACTGGAATGGCGACCATGCCTGAATTGTGATGCCGCTAAGACGGCAATAATCGAGCACACTGCCGTCGCGATCGATTGATTTATCGATTTGCATGTTAACATTCAACCCTGAATCTATCATACCGGTATTTGTAAGACTTAATTGCAATTGGTTTATGATTATTCTCTGGTTTAAATACTGGCTGAGCAATTCTATTTGCATGGGATTGTGATTGCTGACGCCGAAATTTCTCACCTTCCCGCTCGCGTGGAGTATCGAAAATGCCTCGGCAACCTCTTCAGGCTCGACAAGCGCGTCTGGCCTGTGAAGTAAAAGCACGTCTATGTAATCTGTCTTCAAACGTTTCAAACTGCCATCTACGGCTTCGAGGATATGATCCTTTGAAAAATCGTAATATCCCTCTCTTATACCGCATTTGGTCTGGATGAAGATCTTTTCTCTTATCCCTTTCATCTCTTTGAGTACCGTTCCAAAAACTTCTTCGGATTTTCCACCACCGTAAATGTCGGCGTGATCAAAGAAGTTTATGCCTTCTTCGAGGGCTGTATTTATCAACTTCGATACATCTTTTACAGACATATCAGCAATCCTCATACATCCAAGCGCAATTTCAGAAGACCTTATCTCACCGTTCGCTATCTCTATCGTTCTCACATTTCTCACCTCTCATATTTTGCTAACTTTGTGTAAAAACCTCGGAACATCTGGATTCAATCCCTTGGAAATTGAAAGATAAAAGGCAAACAACTGGATGAACAACGCATTTTCAAATGGATATAATTCCCTTTTTGACGGAAGTATTTTAAAGGAAAGATCGCCTTTCTTCAAAATTTCATCGTTGTCCGAGACAACAAGCGTGTGCGATCCGGTTTCTTTTATCTTATCCACAACTTTAGCGCTTAATTTCAATGTTGAGTCGTCAGGTGCGAATATCAATACCGGGATATCCGGATCTAACATTGCAAGAGGACCATGGACAAGATCAACCGAAGATAGCCCCTGCGCGCTTATGTAGCAGGTCTCCTTCAACTTGAGCGCACTCTCGAGTGCCACAGGGTAGTTAAAGCCCGTGCCTATTATGACCATATCCCTTGCGAATGAATACCTTTGAGCGAGAGCGCGAATCTCATCTTCCCGGTCAAAGATTCTGTCGTACATAACTTTAAGATCATCGATTTTAAATTTTTTGCCTTTTATCGCATACGCAAGTAAAAGCACGCTGGCCAAAGAGGCGCTAAATGTTTTTGTTGCTGCCACGCTCTTTTCAACGCCTGCGTTCATGAAGATCGCGTTATCTCCGAGAAGTTTTGCCATCGTGCTTTCAGGGTTGTTTGTTGTTCCAAATGTAAAAATCTTCTGATCCATCGATTGCCTTAATATCTCGCAAACATCCTCTGTCTCTCCAGACTGAGATATTCCCATGACAACTCCATTTTTGAGCGTAGGTGGCGTTTTGTAATGCGTGTAAAGAGAGCCAAGTGCGAGGGCGACGGGTATGCCAATTTCCGATTCAAAAAGGTATTGCCCGTAAATACACGCGTTATCAGACGTTCCGCGTCCTGCCGCTATCATGACGGTGGGAGATACTTTTTTGAAAATCTTTGCGATTTCTTCTATCTTTTTGGCCTCATTTGAAACCAGACCTTCTATCACCTTGGGAGTTTCATGAATTTCTTCGATCATGTAGCCCATTTCACACCCTCCACATCACATTTTATTTAATATGTCAAGTTTTTTGACGCATCGTATGCAAGTATTTCCGGATGCGTTTTATAAAGACTTAATTCGGCCGTCAAATACTCATCGTAATTTGCAGGAAGGGTCCAGCAGTTTATGCCTTTTTTCTCGTTCGAGTACATGATACCGCGGAATGCATCAACATTCATCGCCCCTTTCTTTATTGTATTCTGGAAAGAATCTTAAAACATGCGCTATCATGAACCTAACTTTATTTTTGGAGGCAGCCTCGATCATCTATATGATACACCTATTACTCACATGTGATAAAATTGAAGCGTTAGTCTATAGAATTTAAAACTGTAGGTATGCTAAAAAAATTCAAATCCCGAATGATCGCTCCGATAAGCGCCCCCTCGAAATCTGTCCTCGCTGCGCTGCGAAGGCTTTCTCGAGGGCATTCTACCCTCCGCTTACAGTAAATGATCATTCGGTTTTTAAAGTCAGGTTAGTATAAGACGAATATGGCAAAATCATATGACTTTTATGAAAAGATAGCCAGAGAATACGATAAGATGTATGAAAATCTCACGTGGAATGTCCATTACGAAATAGTCAGGCGCATTCTCGAAGAAGAGTGCTTGACGGGTTTGCCTCTTCGTGTTATGGATCTTGGCGCAGGAACTGGAAGGTGGACCTTTTACTTTGCCAGAAATGGGATGAAGGTTACGGCCGTCGAGCCTTCAAAGGCAATGATCGATATCATGAAAGAAAAGGCCCCTCAGGATCTCAGAATAGATTTTGTTCAAACCACGGCCGAAAATATGGAGTTTTGCCAAGAATTCGATCTTGTCAGTGCTCAAGGAGACGTTTTGAGTTATTTAGACGATATTGAAGAAGGGATAAATAGAATTTACAAATCCTTGAAACATGAGGGGATCTTTGTTGGAACTGTTGATTCTAAATACGCCTTCATCAAAGATCTTTCAAGAATGGGAGAGTTTGAAAAGATCGCCGTCATCGAAAGAAATCCTGTTATCTTTAT
>CAYSSO010000018.1:0-34190 GCA_964433875.1 uncultured Mesoaciditoga sp. | reverse complement strand
TATTTTATTTCTTTTTCATCTATTTCGTTTATATTTGCACCTGCCATTTTAAGTGTGAGTACGACCTTTGCAACAAAATCAAGTGTTTCCAGTTTTTCATAAACTGCCTTGATGCTTTTTCCTATCACCGTTACGCCGTGATTTTGAAGAATGAAAACATCCTTTCCGGCTCTCAATTCCGGTGTGAATACATCTGCAAATTCTTGTGTTCCTGGCATTCTGTACGGAAGATACGCGATATCTTTTAACAAAAGTGCAGCCTCCGGAAGCGTGTTTATTGGGATCTTTTCACCGCTTACTGCAAAGGCTGTTGCGTAAGCGGGATGGGCATGAAAGACACAATTTATATCCGGTCTTTCTTTGTATATGAGAAAATGCATCTTGCGCTCCGACGATGGTTCTCCATCGCCTTCTATGACTTTGTCATCCAAGGTTATCTTTATGATATCTTTAGGCTTAAGAAAGTGTTTTATGCTTGAGTGAGGAGTTATATATATTGTGTTGGCATCTACTCTTACGCTCATGTTTCCGCCGGTGGATTCTGTGAGACCTCTGTCCCAGGCAAGTTTAGAATACTCAACAAGTTCTTCAGTGATATTCATAATTTCCTCCAATCTATATGATCAAGTTAATCATATGTCTTTGACAAAGTCATTTTAATTCTTGATGACTTTTTTGTCAAGTCATTTTTTAGCCAAAATAATGGCAAAAATACACAAATAATGGCGTTAATCAACATTAGCGCCATTTTACTAACAAAATCTTTTATTTATTAGCTGATTCTTTTGTTAATGTTACATTGAATTTTCTGATCAGAATCAATTATTTAACGAGAATATCCTTTTAATAAGTTCGCTTTCGGATTGGATGAATTTTGTATTTGAGATGTCTTTCTCTTCTCTTTGGAGATTGATCTTTATATCTTCGACGATCCTCGAAGGACGTCTTGAGAGTATTAAAATCCTGTCTGATAACAAAAGGGCTTCTTTTACATCGTGGGTTACAGTAACGATGGCAAATTCTCTTTGATTTCTAAGTTTGTTTATGTCCTCTATAATTGCAAATTTAACGGGCATATCGAGAGATGCAAATGGTTCATCGAGAATTAGAAGTTGCGGATCCGGTATAAGGGCTCTAACGAGATTTACCCTTTGTTTCATTCCACCGCTTAATTGAGATGGAAGATAATTTTCAAATCCTTCGAGGCGCATTGCTTTCAGGAAAAAGGCTATCTTATTCTTATCTGGCGAGATAAAGGTCAGGTTTTCCATCACACTTATCCAAGGAATCAATCTCGGTTCCTGAAAGACAAAGCCTATTTTTTCAAAATTTCTTTCTACCTTGCCAGAAAAATTTTTCTCGAGATCGGCGATTATCTTTAAAAATGTTGTCTTCCCGCACCCCGAAGGGCCGATCATCGCGATGCGTTCGTCTCTTTTGATCTCAAGATTCCATCCATCTATAACCTTAAGATTTCCAAAATCTTTCTTTAGATTTTCGACTTTTAAGATCGTATCTGCCATTTTTCAAGTGCTTTTCTGAATGCGAACTTTACGAGCCTTTCAGATGTTATTCCAAGTGTTACGGCTATTATTGTGAGCGCATAAATTCTCGGCACGTCGACATATTGCCTTGCCCATGAGATAAGAACTCCTATTCCATTAGAGCCACAAAGATATTCTGAAACGACTATAACCTTCCATACATCCCCTATTATGACTTCAACAGTCGAAAATATGAACGGGATCAATGATCCGAGATATATCGTCCTTATGATCCTGACATAAGGTACTTTGTAGACTCTCGCCATTTCTATCAAATTTGTGTCAGTACTTCTTACACCTGCCGCCGTTGTGAAGATCGAGATGGGAAGAAGAGACAAAAAACTTATGACAACAGGGCCTTTCCATCCTATTCCCCAGACAAATATGACAAGCGCAAGCCACGATATAACCGGTACGGCCTGAACGACTGTAATGGCAGGCCTGAATATCTGATAAATGCTTTCATTTATACCCATTAAAAACCCGACGGGAGTACCAATTACCACAACCATTAAGAGTACCAAAAGACTTTTCCACACTGTGCTAAGTATTGCCTGATAAGTCTCCAGCTGAAGCGCAAGATGGTAAAGAGATTCAAATGTAAGGTATGGAGAAGGCAGAATCAATGGAACATTAAGAATAGTCGCAAAGATCTGCCATGCGATCAAAAATATCAAAATCCCAAGAAGTATCTTCAATCTCCGTAAAAGTTCTCTCCAGGAACGGACGGCATGCCTTGTGGATAAAGTTCATTCAATTTTGAAAGAAAGATCTCCACGTCTGATTTGCATTTTGAGATAGGAAGATAATAGAATTCCATTCTTTTCATTGATTCTTTCAAAATAGGTATCGGTATGGAAAGGTACGTTTTCGAAAGTTCAAGCGCCTGATCGATATTTTGATTCATCCATTCTATCGATCTTTCAAAAGTTCGTTCGACATCAAGGACAGTTTGAGGATGCGAATTTGCAAAGTTATCCATTACAAATAGCCCCGCTATTGGTATCCTATCTGGAAGGTTCATCTCTTCCCCCCACGCTTTTTGAAAATCAAGTGCTATCTTACCGTATCCTCCGGAAATTGCCATCGTCACGAAAGGTTCTGGAAGAGCCGCATAATCGATCTTGCCAGATCTGAAAAGTGCAACTATTTCCTGAGGCTGAAGGTAATATATCTTAACGTCTTTGTCCGGTATCACGCCATCCAGCGACATCATGTATCTCATGAGTACATCGACGGTCTGACCACGACCTTCGGGCGTGTAAATTGATTTTCCAACAAGACTTTTCCATCCCGTAAAGGTCGCGTCTTTTGAGACGACAAGGTAAAAAACCTTCCATTCGTAAACTCCGAGAAGGGATATCTTTATTCCCTTTGAATACAGGATTGCTCCGAGCGTAACGGGCAAGACCGCAAAGTCAGTCTGGTTTGAAGCGATCATTGCTATAGCCTCATCGGTGTTCTGCCATAGTTTCACGTTTATCGTCGCGCCACCCGTTACAATGCCTTTCATGATCGGAGCGATCGGGATCGTTGTCGGTCCAAGAGGATTCATGAGCGTCACACCGCTGGCAATCGACACAGTTACAATTATAGAAAGTAAAATCAAAAAGGCGATTTTTCTCATTTTATCACCCCAATTTGTGATTATTGTAACTATAATTATTATACTATTTGTACGGCGAGAAATTAAACTCAGATTGCTGAACTCATTTTTGTGATAAAATCTTTTAAAGGAGTGTGATGATAAAATAGATCATAAACTTTTTAAAAGAGAAAGATGGAACAGGATTTTAGAACTTGTAAATGAGAAAGATTTTCTTTCTATAGATGAGATGAAAAAGTTGCTCAACGTTTCCGAGATAACCATAAGGCGTGACATGAAAGAGTTGAATGAAAGATCGCTCGTTCAAAAGGTCTACGGCGGAATAAAAAAGATAGATTCAAATCCTCCAGAGGCTCAATTTGCGCAAAGACGCATGTCTCATGCAAATGAAAAGGCTTTAATTGCAAAGATCGCCGTTGAACTCGTCGAAGACGGAGACGCGATCTTTATAGACGCATCATCGACAACCTTTGAATTTGCAAGAGTGTGCAGAGAAAAAAGAAACAATTTGCATGTCGTGACAAGCAGCCTCGTGACGGCCCTTGAATTGATAAAAAACCCTACAAATACCGTGACTATAATAGGCGGAATGATAAGATCTGACAACATGTCCGTAATAGGGACAACGGCAGAAAAGATGATAAAAGAGTTAAATGTCGAAAAGGCTTTCATTTCCTGTAGAACTTTTGAACCCAACGAAGGGACATTTGAGACCAATCCTTCAGAAAGCGTTATAAAAAAGACGATGGTTGAAAATTCGAACAAAGTTTATTTGCTCGTCGACAGTTCGAAGTTATTCAAAAAGTCCACATTTCTAACTGTACCGGTGGATAAAATAAGTGCCGTCATAACTGACGGCAGAGTAGATGAACTTATCAAAATCTTACCCGAGAAGGTTAAAGTTGTTCATGGCGTATGAAATCTCTGCGTTACCATGAACTACCGCTTTTAGTGCACCGACAAGACCTTTCATCTTTGGATTTTGCCACACATTTCTTCCGAATACTATTCCTTTTGCACCGGCCTCAATGGATTCTTTTGCAACCCTTAAGACTCCTTCGACGTTATCCATTTTAGGCCCGCCTAAAATGAAGACCGGCGCTTTAAGATTATTTACAAGATCTTTGAATTCGGACTTATCGCCCGTGTATGGAATCTTCAATATGTCTGCTCCCATCTCGAGCGCCATCCTCGACGCGTGCTCGATGAGTTTGGGATCATTTCTTTTCTCTTTGGGTATTGCCTCTCCCCATAAGACAGGCTCAACCATAAGCGGCATATTCCATCTGTCACATTCATTCGCAAGTGCGCTGACTACCCTTACACTTTCCATCTGTACATGTTCGCGCTCTCCCCACGGGAGTAATACTTTGACAATATCAAAATTGTATCTGAGCGCAAATTCGACATCTGCGATTATCTCGTGTCCGACGACCTCTCCAGATCCTCCCGGCACCGTCGATAACAGAGGAATATCTGCCGTCAAAATTCTTCCCGGCGCATCTTTCGATGAAAACAAATCAAGAGATATCTTTCCAATTCCGGGGCTTAAAAGCGTTCCGTCTATGCCTATATCTATCAACTGCTTCAAAATTTTAAGGGGATCTTCGAGTCCTTCAACGTTGCCCATAACGATGCCATGATCAATGGGGATGATAACTGATTTTCCGCTTTTTGGATTCAAAATCCTTGACATTCTCAGTTCTTTAACGTTCATAAGTTCCTCCAATTCTGGATGGTAATCTTTCCCATCCGCGCTTTATCCTTTCTTCTATTATTTTCATGTGCTTTACACCGCTCGTTGAATCTATTGCTTCCGTGCAAAAGGCTCCGGTTGCACACATGAAATCCATCGTCTCATCTGGATCACCACCTTGCAGAAATTTTGCAAGAAATCCCGCAATAGATGCGTCTCCGGATCCAGTTGTCCCGACTACATCTGTTCTAAAGGCAGGCGAGATTACCTCAACTTCTGACCATGCTTTTGGCTCGATTAAATTGGCAAGCAAATCGTCTGATTTTACTTTGCCGCTTCTTAGATATGCACCATCTTTGCCAATTTTTATCACGGCTATCTTTGCACCGTATCCCAAAAGTTCATCGGTGAGATCGATCAAAAGTTCGTGAGTCAGATCGCCGTTTTTTCGTGTCATAAAGAGTATCTCGTCCAAACTCGGAAGAAAGATATCCGTGTATGGAAGCACATTGGACAAAAATTTTTTCCAGTCTATCCTGCCAGATTCAGAATTCGGATCTGGCATTGTCATGTCGAGAGAGGTTACCATCTTTCTTTCGTGTGCGATTTTAAAGATTTTGACAAGTTCCGCTCCATCGTTACCGTATATTTTCTTCATGACGGGTGGATATCCGAAATGGAAGATCTGACCTTCAATCTTATCGAATGGAATATCTCTGGCACAAAATGTGTCGTTGATGCCTGGATAATGCAAAAATGCCCTGTCGGAATTTGGAGGGCTTAAAACAAGCGTGTAAGATGAACCGGCTTCGGTACTTTTCGACATATACCTTGTCAAATCATCACCATCGCGACTTATGACATCAAGGGTTATCTTCCCGATGAGATCATTGCCTATTTTGCCAATAAGGATAGGATCAAGTCCAAGCCTTTTGAGATCGACACCTGTATTGGGTACGGCACCGCCAGTCGAGAACATCATCTGACCTGTGACGATAAGATAACCTGGCTTTATGTCTTCGAACTTTCCGTTCCATTGAGGTATAAGATCAACACAGGTATGGCCTGCGACTATTATCCCTGACAATGTGATCAACTCCTTATGAGGCTATCGATTTGAATTTATAATTTTCTCCGGCATTCAAAGGTTCGATCTTTTTATCTTTGAAAAGAAACGCATTTCCGCCGACAGATATTATCCTAAACCCGTCATCTTCGATTTCCATTGCGCATTTGTTTTCGATTCCAAATCCAACACCAGAAAAATTCATCATGAATTTTGTAAATTCAGGCTTTCTGTTTTCTTCGTTCAAGTGCGGACAGAATATCCCATCAACAAGGTTAAGACCTTCGACAATGATGTAATTCCATTGATCTGAATTTGAAAATCTTTCAGAATCACTGAAGCCATATTTAAACCAACATATGGCGCCGGCGCTCAGTCCGGAAAGCACAAGGCCTTTTTTGTATCTTTCAGAGAGCAACCTGTCAACTCCCTTTTCTTTCCAAACATTCATCATCATTCTTGTGTCCCCACCGCCCACATACACAAGATCGGCCGAAAGTATCTTGTCTTCGATCTCATCGTGACTTACCGCCTTAGTTGTCAAAAAGAGTACATCCGTTTTGCATCCGAGGCGTTTTCCGTAAACTTCCTCAAAAGTCTGACAGTATTCAGATGGTTCTCCGCTTGCGGTTGGTATGAACAAAGCATTCGGTCTGTCTTTTCCCGTCAGTTCGACTATCCTTTTGTCTATTTCCAAAGTTTCAAATTGCGAAATTTCTCCACCGCCAATTGCGACAATATATCCCATAATCTCACCTCTTAACAATAAGCCTACGTATTTCAGGCGTAAATTGATTTTTGAAAAATATTTTGAAACAAGTTTATGTATGTTTTCATCGAACAAAAATGACTTTTTGGGAAACTGTTTCCATCTTGCACTCATGAACTTTGTTATTATACAACTTATACAAGCCCAAATCTTAACATGCTTCCACCACTTATAAGGTTTATTTAGAGAAAATATTGGATCGCGTCCAAACACACATTATCCAATTTGTACAATGGCAAACAACCACATTCACTAAAAGATTCAAATGATCAAAATTTTGAAACTGTCGATGATGTTAAAATCATGAATGAAAAGATCAATCAAATTTTCAAAGATAACACGTAAGTGATTTGCTAAAGATCAGAGTATCTTTAAAATTTGGTAAATCATTATGGAAATTAAGGCCGTTAAAAACGGAGTGATGATCCATCCCATGATCATACTTGATATACCTTTAAAGTTCACTGTTTTTAAACCCTTGACAAACCCTACACCTATGGTCGATCCTATGCTTGATTGAACGCTCGATGTCGGTATGCCAAGTAATGAATATACAAAAAGTGTCGTTGATTCCGCAAACACGGCGATTGAAGCATCGAAGGGTTCCATCGATGTTATATTTTTGCCGACAGAATAGATAACTTTTTTGCTTGACATGAGAGCACCGAATGCCATAACACTTCCACCTATAAAAAGTGCCTGAGTTGTGTTAAGCATACCCTTTCCAACAAACGGACCTACGACATTTGCAACGTTGTTTGCGCCAAGAGAGTAAGATGCGTATATGCCAAAAAGCAGAGTCATTATCTGCAAAATCGTTTGCCTTTTTCTTAAAGATTTGATTTTGTTGAAATGTATGGAAAGTAGTTTGTGAAAGATAAAAGATATCGCAATTGCTCCAAAAGGCGCTATTGCCCAGAATATCGCAACTTTTAAGACGATATTCCAGTTCACGTAACCATTGATCATTCCAAGACCTACCAAAGATCCGACTATGCCCTGAGTTATGGATGTCGGTATGGAAAAATGAGTCATCAAAATGATTAAAATGGCCGTTCCAATCGATGCGCTTAAGGAAATATCCAAAGATACCTTTGTTATTGAATTAACAGTTGAAAGTCCTGCGCTGCCGTGTATAATCGATCCGGCAAGGACAAAAACACCTGCCATCACAGTTGCAACTCTGTAATTCATGATACCTGATACAACAGAAGGGCCAAACAAAGTTGCAACGTTATTTCTTCCCAAAGACCAGCCAACGAGGGCAGAGACTAAAATGATAACGAAGATCACGATTCATCTCCTACTTATTTTGAAAAAAGGTAAAATCATATCTTTTTTACGAATGTCTCGAAAAGAGGATCTTCTATGAAATATTTACCATCTACCTTGATGATTATTTCCTTTTCTTCCAAATTCTTGATGACCTTGGCAATCGATGCTGGAGATCTTATCTCCCATTTTATAAGATTGTCGGCCGAATACGAAAATTCACCTGAGGAAATCATCTTGAGAATGGATAATGCGTATTTTGAATTCATATTTTCAATCAAATTCTGAAAAAAGTATTCATTTTGGGAAATAAGATTCGAAACACAACTTTCGACGTCCTTGCTTTCTATTTTGTCTTTGTAATTCCATACCTGAGAGGATATAAGTTGAACATAAAAAGGGTGAAACTTTGAAAAGGTAATTATAGAATCAACGGCCGATGATGAAATTTTTTTATTTGTTTTTTCAAAAGATTTGATTATGAAATTTCTCGTTTCAATTTCGGGAAGATATCTCGAAAGATCGTATTTTATAGCGCTTTTAAAAAGAGAATGTGTCTTTTGAAAGAAAATTTCTTCAACGATGGATTTTCTCGAGCCCAAAAACACGTAATTTACATTTGACTGGTGCTGAATAGCCGTTCTCAAAATTCCTTCGAATTTTTCTCCCATCTTGACCATTTCCTGCACTTCGTCTATAAATATCACGATCTTCTCGTTCGATTTTGATTGGAAGGCGGTAAGAGTCTTGAAAAGCACCTCCCAGATTTCTTCTTCAGATGACGGTTTAAATTCAAGGTTAGTGCCAGCGATGTTGATCGAAAAACTTGCGATGTGGTCCGAGAGGTATTTTTTCATGTAATCAAGCAAATTCATCTTCAAAGTTAATGAAACTTCTTGATTGAATCTCGATATGAATTGCTTGACCGTTACAATTGAGAACATATCGATCCACATAGAGTTTATCTTTTCTGTTTTTAGAACTTCTTCCAAATTTTTGGCAAACCATGTTTTGCCAAATCTCCTTGGTGCGTACAAGACAACGTTGTTTGAAGATTTTATTATCTTTAAAACCTCTTTGGTTTCTTCTTCTCTGTCTATAAAAGCATCTCTTTTGAACTCACGTCCAACGTAAAACGGATTCATAAAGTCTCTCCTTTCACCAATGGTGAGTCACCAATAGTATAACACTTTTTTCACCAATGGCGAATGACATTCGACTTTTGAGTGAACTGCCCTGTCGTATAGACGGCGGGGTTTCCTGCTTCATAGAACATCGCCAAGGTGTAATATGGTGAAAGTAACATGTGAGATGGTTGAAAATTCAGGCATGAACGTTGATCAACTTGTTGATTTGCTGATGAAAAATGCTTCTGCCGAGTTGACAATTTTCAGATCACGCAATCCCTTGCGGGACAACCATTTCCAGCATTTCGCTCTAAAATCACCACATTTTCACTTTTGGACACCCCCGGATATGATCAAAACTCAACCCTGTCTTACCCCCTTAAAAAACGCGATCTTGGAAGTCAAAATTTTCCTTATTTCATAGGTGTTTGAGAGAAATGTCATGGTTATCGAGAAATCTGTGATGTAAAATAGAACAAATGGATATTCAAATCTTAAAAGAAATAGTTTTGAAAACGATAAAATCGGTCGATCCGTACATGATAACAAAAGAAAAATGTACCGTTAGACCTGGAAAAAAGAATTTTCTTGTGGCCTTCGGGAAGGCCTCTCTGGGGATGGCAAGGGCCATCTCCGAGGCGTTTGAAATAAATGCGGGCATTGTCTCTACAAATGAAGATGCCTTGCCTGACGACGGCAGGATCGAATATTTTCGAGGCGGTCATCCTTTTCCGAATGCGGAAAGCGTTAGAGCCGCAAAAAGGGCGATAGAAATAATACGCTCCGCAAGTGAGGAAGATCTTGTGATTTTTGCGATATCCGGCGGAGGATCGGCACTTTTTGAATATCCAAAGGTAGACCTTGAAATTCTAAACGAAATCACAAGGCAACTCATGAGATCGGGTGCCGATATTTACGAGTTAAACACGGTTCGAAAAGCACTTTCGTATGTCAAAGGCGGGAAACTCACAGGATTTACAAAAGCGCGAATTGTATCCTTTGTAATTTCGGATGTCATCGGAGACGATCTTTCAACGATAGCCTCAGGGCCGACTTATCCGCAAAGCGTAAATGTGGAAGATGCAATTGCCATCATGGAAAAGTACAAAATCAAAGTCCCCTCATTTCAAAGAGATGATAACGTGCCACGGAAGGATGTAGATCATGTGATAGTCGCATCGAACAAAGATGCATGCGAGAACGCGAGAAAACTTTTAAAGGATGCAGGGTACGATTCTGTTTATTTGGGATCAGCAATTCAAGGCGAAGCACGGGAGGTCGCACGAGTACTTGGCGGCATTTACACGGAAATAGAAAGAGGTAATTCTGACTTCAAAAAGCCTTTGGCTATCATAAGCGGGGGAGAGACGACGGTGAAGGTGAAGGGAAATGGTCTCGGAGGGCGCAATCAGGAGATGGCACTTGCGATGGTTGAAATCATAAGGGACAGAAGGATAACTTTCGCATCTTTCGGCACAGATGGCATAGATGGAAATTCTCCCGCAGACGGTGCCATTGTAGACGGTAAAACATTTGAGATTGCAAAATCTCTTGGCCTTGATCCAAAAGAATTTCTTTCGAGAAATGATTCTTTTAATTTTTTTGATAAAATCGGCCTTTCAATCGTGACAGGTCCTACCGGCACAAATGTGATGGACGTCCAAATTGCGATTGTGGAGTGAATCATGTTGTGAAATTTTCTATTAAAGACCTGTCTTTTTGAGCATAGCATGAACTTTTAATTGGGCATTGAACACAATTCGGAGCATCGCTGTTGAAACAATAATTCGTTCCTATAAACATAAGTCCATCGTCAAAATCGCCTATGCCATATTCACTATTTAGCAAGAAAGCATTTGGTATTTTCTGTATTTCAAAAGTATTGGTTATCTTCCCTTTTGTTTTCATATGATATACCATTACCTCGTTGTAATTTTTTGAAAGATCGCTGTTTTTCAATTTTGTTGATTTTTTCCCGCGAATATTTGAATCCATGTAGTCCTTCAAATCAGCAACCGACAGCAAAAAACCTGTCCTAAATAAAACACGGCCGGCATTGCTATCGAAAGGGGTTTCATAAGACCATTCACTCCATCCATCATCTTTGCGAGAATTCAATTGAAAAGTGTGAATGTACCATTTTGCAAACAGGTGAGACGCTTTGTCTCCTAAAGCACTGCCCAGGCCATATCTTTCATTACTTTTCAATTGTTGAGTCATGATTTCGGCAGATTCAAAATTTTCCAAATAGTCAATAAGGGGTTGATCTGAAATTTTAGATTTACTGGACAGATCTTTCTCTAAGAGATATGAGACGCTTAAAGGAACTCCCCATCTGTGTATGCTGTAATCGAGTATTTCGTTTATTGATATGAGTCCTCTTTGAGATTGAGCGAAAAACAGATTGTATCTTTCGGGATTGGAATTATTTGTTCTTGCCCAATCTTTCAACGTATTTCTTTTATAGACTTGTGAGAAAATAAGATATTATCAATAGAAATGTTTAATTCTTTGAAAAAATCAAGCGGACGATGAAATATCCTTATTTCTTTTTTATACAAGTTATTTGTGACATCTTTCAAAAGTTCTCTTACACCTATCACATCAGGACCTTGATCAAGAACAGCATTTAAAAGCAAATAACGTGCAAGAATTTCTCTTCGTGTCCATGGTCCATCAAGTTCGTCAGGCTCATTGATTTTATCATCAATGAAAAAATGATGAAATGGTTTAACATCTCTAACAGGGAGAAAAGTTTTGTTGTTTTTTCCAATTTCAGCGATTTCAAAAATTAACTTTGCGACACTATCCATATAAAACCTCGAAGTTTTTAATTTATATCAGCATTGAATAAAGTTAAAGTGTCATCATTTTTTTTTCTTTTATTCTGTACTTTCCACTTTCAAGTCTTTCTTTGCAAAACCTGTAATAATCTTCAACGATCTCAAAGCCGATGTATTTTCTTTCCATCATCTTTGAAACGATGGCTACCTGGCCTGAACCCAAAAATGGATCAAGTACAATATCGCCTTTTTCACTCGAGTATTGAAGTATCTTTTTTATCAGTTCAAAAGGTAATTTCGTTGGAGTTTTTATGTCCCCATTCCAATACTCTCTGTCTATTATCCAGACATCTTCTTTGTCGTTGTAGTGTAAAGAACGATTATTTTTATCCCTTTCGTTTTTATCAAATCGTGCGTAAGGAAAGAATTTCCTTTTTTTATCATCCTTACATACATAAAGACAGTGATAATGAGAGGTTACATACTTTCTTTTTGTTACAACTCCAAATTGGTATTTCCATATGATATGATTTACGGTAATGAAGCCGGTATCATCGATGGCATTGAGTATATCTTTTAGATTGTTCCAGCCAGAAAACACGTACATGCTTCCGGATTCCTTCAAAATTCTGTAAACCTCTTTCATCCATTTCAGTGAAAATTCGTAATAATTTTCTTTTGGAATTTCATTGTATCCTTCCAAAACTCTTGATTTTGTTCTATGGTAATTTTCTTTTTTTGCTTTGAAATCTATTGCAAACGGCGGATCCGTTATAACAAGATCTATCGATTTATCATCGATATATTTCATACCTTCTAAGCAATCCATATTGTAGATGTTATTTAATTCTATTTTCACTTGCATTACTCACCTCAATGAACATTTTACACCTTTGCCGAAGTATATGCCGTATCAAAGAGAAGATTTACTTTGTTTATCAAATCCGGTATCTCTTCGATATCTTTGTACTTTATCATGATGCTAAAGACATTTGTAGATCCGTTTTTGTTTGAAAGATAGATATTCAGTTCGGGTTTTGACTTATTCACGTATGATAAAATTTTTTCGGCCTGAACGTCTGAATTCAATGTGACGTTCAATGGATAGAGATAAAAGCCATCTTTGTCTTTCAAATCAAAAAATATCTGATTGCCATAGACATAAGAAGCGGATTTTACTTTCCAGTATATATTGTCAAATGCAAGATTTATCTCATCCATTTTTTTGTTCAACTCTTCTATGCTGTGAAATTTAAAAAGCACCAAAAAAACATTTGTCATTCCCGATTTCGTGTTGAGATAAATTTCCACATCATCAAGAATTTTTTTCACTCCGTCTATGATCTTATCCGACGGCACATCCGCGTAGGTGGTTATACTTAAAGGATAGGTGTAGTAAGGTTCATCGCCGGTTTTGTATTCTGTAAGAACGCTGTTTCCCATCAGGGCAGAATTCGGTATCGATATGACGTTCTTATCTTTTGTAATGACTTTCGAGAAGAAAGTCTTTATGTCCACAACTTTTCCGATGGTCTGGTTTCCCCATATCCATGAATTTATGCCTATTATATCGCCATACTTTATCGTGCGCGAAGACGTGGCAAAAACACCGGACAAAAAATTAGATGCAACAGTTTGAACCGCAAAACCGAGTATAACGCCACCTATTGTGCTTCCGGCCAAAACTCCTGTTATGCTCACCTGAAAAATAGAAAGCACTATTGCTATTATGATGATGTACATCGCTATTCTTACCATCATGGTCACAACGCCGTAAGATGCTTTTTTTGATTCCATTTTGCTTTCTATGTATTTTATTATTGTACTTGTAACCATGAACCCTATCACAATGACAATGATCGATCTGACACTTTCGTTTATTAACGGTTCATATACCTTTCGGGAAAAATTCCGTAAGAATTCTGTCCGTAAGAAAGCCCAAAAGTACCACAAGCACAATTCCGGCGGCAATTTCCGCGATTATCTTGAACAATTCCGCTTTAGTGCGTTTACTTTTCAAAATTTATCAACTCGACTTTCAAATGGTTTGATCGGAGAATTTTCATCCATCTCTTTGATTATTTCTTCTATTGCTTTATCAAGTTGGGGATCTTTTCCCGCCATGATATCTTGGGGAAAAATGTCAACTTCTATGTCCGGATCTGTCCC
Source organism: uncultured Mesoaciditoga sp. (assembly GCA_964433875.1). Taxonomy (GTDB): domain Bacteria; phylum Thermotogota; class Thermotogae; order Mesoaciditogales; family Mesoaciditogaceae; genus Athalassotoga. The sequence continues at coordinate 20,158 of CAYSSO010000018.1, read as the reverse complement.
GTAATTTTCAACACCCCATCCAACATCTTTAAACCAGAAAGACATCTCTGGTTGTGTCGTTATCGTGCCATCAACAAGCCAGTTTCTTGGCCATATGCCTATAACTCCACCCCACGTTCTTCTTCCGATGAGTTTTCCTATCTTCATGAGTTTGAAGGCATGGCTGAATATATCTCCGTCCGATCCAGCATACTCATTTGTGACTGCTATTACAGGGCCGTAAGGTGAATCTGTCGGATACGGCTGTGCACCCATCCATCTTGTCAAATCGTACCCTATCCTTTTTCTTGCGAGCCTCTCCAAAAGCAATTGAGAGACCTCTCCTCCGCTGTTGAATCTCACGTCCACGATCAATCCTTCTTTATCGAGTTCGGCAAGGAAGGATCGATGAAATTCGGCGTATCCGACTGCCATCATGTCTGGAATGTGGATGTAGCCAACACGGTTATTCGTCCTTTCATAAACGTATCTTCTGTTTTTCTCGACCCATTCTCTATATCTTAAAGGAGTGTCGTCACCAATCGCTTTTATCCAGATATTTTTTATCTCTTCTCCCCTTTTAAGAGTTAATTGTACTTCCTGATTTGCCATGTTAACAAGTGCCATCTCAGGAGAAAATTCCCTCGACAATTTTTGCCCATTTATGGCAATCAAAAGATCTCCAACCCTTGCATCTACCCCAGGTCTTTTAAGCGGTGGTGCGTATTCGGCCCACGGATCACCATCTATCATTCGAGAAATCTTATAAGTGTCAAGATGGGAATCGTAGACAATATCGGCACCAAGAAATCCCATTTTATACTCAGGCCTTGGTCTGTAATCTCCGCCGAGTTCGTAGGCGTGTGACGTCCCCAACTCTCCCTGCATCTCCCAGAGCAGATCCGAAAATTCGCTTCTCGATGATATCCTTTCGACAAGTGGATAATATTTGTCGAGAACTCTTTTCCATTCAACGCCGGACATATCTTCCCGCCAGAAATAATCTCTTTGTAGCCTCCACGCTTCTTTAAGCATCTGCTGCCATTCCAAAACTGGATCTACGGAGATTTTGATTTTCGACAGATCTATAAATCCACCCTTCCTTCCTACCTTTTCTTCTTTTGGAACTTCTTTAGATGTTGATAAAACCCTTATGTTATTTTTTATTCTTACAATTATTGCCGATCCATCTTCGGAAATTTTGAAATTTGATACATGATCAAGAAAGATCTTCTCTTCGAGATCCGCAAGATCGAAGTATTTCAGCGTTGCATCGGCCGGCAATTCCAAACTGAAGATATCCTCGGTTATGGCTCCTTCGACAGGCAGTGATGTGTAAAATACTTTGTCCTTTGTCGCACCGATATTTGCGTATATGCCTTCCGCTACAGGAAATGGCACTATTCTATCATTTATTCCATCAAAGTCTATGACAACATCTTTTATCTCCTCTGCACTTTTTTCTTCCTTGAATCCCTTGGGGATCGGAACAAATGGAGATGGAAGGTCTTTTCTTAAAGTTATAAGGTACGGTCTCATTCCTTTCGGGAAGCCAAGTGCAAAGTGTATTTTGTCGTAGACCGGATTGAATACGCGCAAAGAAATTATGTAAAGGTATCTTCCAAGCGGATCAAAGACCGGCATCATATCTTTGAGAACAGGTTTTGTGATTTCGTGAATATCACCTGATTTGGTATCGTATACCTTTATAACCGATTGTGTCCTGTTTATGTTGCAGGCGTAAGATATCCATCTTCCGTCGGAAGACCAGTTAAAGCCATTTATCAAGAAATAAGGATTTCTGTCTATGATTTTCGATTTTGAACTTTCAAGATCGATCCAGATGAGTTCATTTCTATGATTAGATAGAACAATTTCATTTGATTTCGGCGAAACTTTTATCTCGACAGGTCTGCCTGTATCTACCTCTATTTTTCTTGGATTTTGAGGATCGTCTAAATTCATAACCTCCACATGATCTTCATCTCCATCATCGCTCGCAAATACAATACCTTTCCCATCTGGAAGGTATCTGCTCAATCTGTACCTCACGCCATTTTTACCGTGATAGATCACAGGCCCTTCCCAGTGTGCAAAAGAAAATGATCTTCCCCTTGAGTTTGCAACCAGAAACTTCCCATCTGAAGAAGTGGCATAATCTTCCAAATACTTTGCGGCATCTATGAATTTTCTGTTAGTTTGAACACGAGAGCCTTCGTAATTTACGGGTATTTGTGAAACCAGATCTTTTTTAACCTCTAAGAAATAAAGATTTCCTCCACTATGGTAAACTATATTTTTGCCGTCCGTGGAGGCATTTCTTACGTAAAAATCGGCATGATTCGTGTGTCTTTTCAGATCATGACCATCCGGAAGGCAAGAATATATGTTCCCTATTCCTTCGTGATCGCAGATGAAATAGATTCTTTCTCCTATCCACATCGGGTTTGCAAAGTTGCCTTTCAAATCTATCAATTTGGTGAAATTTTTTCCGTCTGAACTTATCAATATTTCTCCGGCCCGACCGCCTTTGTACCTTTTCCATGTTGCCGGATCGGCCGTATTTCTTCCTACAACAACGCCTTTTCCAAAACTCACATTCCTTGCATATCCGTAAGGAAGTTTTTTAAGATCTTTTCCATCAATGCTTATTTCCCACAACTCTGTTATTCTTTTAAAAGGTTGGGTGTAATTGGTCGCAAAGATTATCTTGTTATCGTGCCATCCAGCAACGACGCATACGCTACTTCCAAGATAGGTGATCCTCTTTTCTTTCCCTCCGGATGATGGTATAACATAAACTTCTGGATTTCCCTCTTCACGGCCGGTAAAGGCTATCCATTTTCCGTCGGACGAAAAGTAAGGCGTTGTGACCTCACCTAAATTGGACGTAAGACGTCTTGGGTTTTCTCCTTTTACATTCGTAAGCCACAGATCATCTTCGCAGACAAAAACGATTTGATCCTCGTGAATATGCGGAAATCTGTAATAACCTTGCATTTTATCCCTCCTCGTAAAAGAATTTTACCATTAATTTCTCAAATGACAAAGATTTGATGATTGTGATATAATTCACGTGAACTTCAAAAAAAGGAGGTATCTCATAATGAAAGTCAAAACTGTAATGGCAATACTTATAAAAAACAGGAAAGAAACGACCGAACAGGTTCAAAAAATTTTAACGGGCTGGGGATGCATAATAAAAACGCGTCTCGGAATCCATGACGGAGTACTCGACAACTGTTCAGATGAGGGGTTATTGATCTTAGAACTCGTTGGTACTGACGAACAAAATAAAGAATTGAACAGAAAACTTAACCTTATAAAAGGAGTAAAATCCCAGTACATGACTTTAGAGTTAGACTAAGGCGGCATATAAGCCGCCTTAATTTAAATTCTACCAAGAATCATTATAGATATTATCAAGCCGTATATGGCAACTCCTTCGGCAAGGCCAACGTATATCAATGTTCTTCCTAACATTTCTGGCTTCTCGCTTATAGCACCTATACCTGCCGCTCCGGCTATACCGACACCTATACCTGCGCCTATAGACGCAAGACCGGTGGATAAACCAGCGCCAAGCAAACCCAATCCTACTCCACTGCTTACAGTCGTTGAAGTCGCCGCGGCAGTTGTGGCAGCAAGAGCGCGTCCATCTGGAATCATGGAAAGCAGGGCTATAAGACTAAAAGTTATTAACGAGCCCATGTTAATTCCAAGTATACCCTTTCCCATCTTAATCGGAGATGAAATTTTTTTCATGATTCTTTTGCTCGTCAAAATTATTCCCAGTACGATCGTTGTTGCTATAACTACGGTCATCAATGCAACGGATATTGACATTAAAACATCCTCCTTTCAAATGTATCAAACTCTTTTTTCTTCAGAAAATGTGAATGGATGAAACTCTCTTCCACCTGCTTCGAAGAACTTAGTGAAGAACTCGTAGTAAGTTAACCTCAAACTCTGAATGAAAACAACGAGCCCTTCAAGCCCTACGAGTATTAACTGTCCCATCAAAAAGATAAGAATAGCCCAGACATCCCCACCTCTTGCCGGAAGAACCATAAGTGTCATTATCCAAAAGGCTTCAAATAGGGCTTCATGTGTTAGAGCAAAGGCAGCCAACCTGACATAAGAGATCGCGTTACTTAAAAAAGATATCAAAGTATCGAACATACCGAATCCAGTTTCAACCCAGAAGCCTTCGCCGAGGTTTATCTTCTCTCTGGCCACGATCTGACCTAATGGTTTTTTGAGCAACATGGCAATGAGACTAACTATTATTAGGATGATGATCAAATTCATGTAAGGCACTTTACCTTCGAACAGGTAAAAAGACACTGCCGCAACCGTCGGCCAGTAAAAGACAAGTCCCGCTATGCCTTCTGGAGAGAAGAGAGCCTTTTCCCAGTTTCTTTGCCTAAAACCATTAATTATGTTTAAGATCATTCCAAAACTTATCATTCCGATTCCGTAATATATACCAACGATCATTAACTGATTTATCTGGATTATCGGCCTTAGCCAAATGGCGGGCAACCATTCAAACCCAAAGACTGATCCGTACATAAAGCCAAAGAAAATAGACGCGGAAGCGGCGCTCATCATAACAGTACCAAATTGCTTCGATCCTCTTTTGTACATAAGATACCCAAAAAGGAAAAGAATCGAGCCATGACCAACATCTCCAAGCATGAATCCAAACATGAAGGTGAAAAAAGCCGCGACAAAAGGAGTAGGGTCTATCTCACCGTAAGAAGGTATTCCAAACATCTTTGTCACGAATTCAAACCCCTTTAGCCATCCACCTCTATTTTCGACTTTTACGGGAACTTCGATCTTCCTTTGTTTAGATACTTTCTCGGCAGGCTCGTTCAACATCAAAATATCTTCTTCGGCCTCTTCGGAAAATTTTTTTGCTTCTTTAGAAGGCATCCAGCCGTTAAGAAAGTAAAGCGTCCCTGTAGAACTTGAAAAAGCATGAAGATCGTAAATTCTTTTATGGCCAAAAATTATAGGGTAATACTTGTCTATGAATTCCTTATTTGAATAAAGTACCTTTTTTATCGCAAAATCATTTTCATTTATGGATATTTTCGTTATTTCTATCAGAGATTCAATCCTCGATTTAACCTCTTTGGGCGTACCGGAGTAATCTATTGGAAGGACGTCCTCTTCAAAATAGGCAGATTGAAGGATCTTTCTTGCCGTTTCTTCAAAGTCTGGAGATGTGAAGACAAAAAGCCATGAATTGTCTTTATCTCTATTCACTTCGAGAATAAGAATCGGATCTTTCAAAGAAGATTCTATTAAGTTCTCGTAATTTCTGATCGGAACCCTCCCAAAGATCAATTTTATTCTGTTTATCTGTGAAAGATCTCCAAGATCTATTTTCAAATTCGCCAGTATATTAACGTGAAAGAGTACATTTTCGTAGTCTTTCAATTGTTTTGTAAGTTCGCTTTTTCTGTTGAAAAAATTCCTTATCCCTTCATTCATTAATTTGAACTTGTTTTCTATCGAGTCGATATCTATTGGTTCGTATAAGTCTATTTCTTTTTCATCAAAAGGAGGCTTATATTCGCTCATCTTCAAAAAGTTCATCATTTCCGTGTAAACCTGTCTGTACGGATTTTCAGATTGAACCCTTGAAAGTGAAGAGGTTATTTCATCGTCCAAAATTTCCTCCGCATAATGTGGCTCGAAAGCGGCCGATTCTATGATTTTAAGATTGTTATCTTCTACTCGTTCACGCGTGACGACAAAGGTTACATTGTCCATCCTTGATACTGCCATATTATCACCTTACAGTCTTATTACAAGCCTTTCTTTTATCTCGTCTGGCTTTATTCCGTACCTTACACCTTCTGTAATTGTCGATATATCCATTATTTCGAATTCTTTTAGAAGGAAATAATGAAAATATGTTGCTATCGAAAAATTGCCGAGTTTTGTTATCGCTTCTTTTGCCTTCGATCTTAAATATCTTCTTCCAAGAAGCGTTATTTTACTTAGAGCGTTCTCCTCTGTCAATTCTTTGTAAACATCGGCATAAGGCCCCTCTTTTATCACGTCTACAAGTTCTTTCAACCCCTTTGAATCGCACATCGCATGCAAATGATCCGGCTTCAGCCTGAAGTGGAAAGGTAAAAGCGTGTTGTAAACCTCTTCAGGCTTTAAATCGTAAAAGGACTTGACACGGACAAGCCATTCAATATCGATTATGTCTGCCCTTTCTCCTTCGATTTCTTTTACAATTGCCTGATCCGATGTCCCAAGATTTTTGGAAGCGCTTATCATCTTCGCAATCAACCAACTATCGAAGGCATTTTCAACTATCGCTATTAAATTTATCGGCGAGGCTTGCTTATAACTTGAAAAGGCATTTCTTACGACTTCCTGATAAGGAGTTCCCGAAAGGGCATCTAATATCTCGTCCTGATTTTTTGCACCAAGTACCTTTACAGGATCAACTGTCGCCCTTTCTCCAAGATCAAAAAATCTTTTCTTTATTTCTTCAATGTTAGATTCTTCTCTGTTCAAAGCCCCTCTTATGGCGATCTTCAAATTTTCTATCTCATATCTGTAGAAAAGCAAGTGCATGAAATTTTTGTCGAATGTAACAAAGAACGAAAAGATCTTTTTCATATCTTTTAGAAGATCTTCTTCAAGGAGATTTTCAAGATCTCTTCTATGGATTTGATCGGCATTTAAAGTCCCAAGAGTATCTCCATACATTTTTGTACTTTGGAGGTATCTCACTATATCCGGAACGCTCTTTTGATTCAAAAGGTTTTTATAATCTTCCTCGGTCAAAAGATCCCCAGAGAGCGCATATAATTTTGCCGATATTCCGCCATACTTTACAAATCCAATCATTATGGCCTCCAAAAATAAAATACAAAAAATTATATCACTTTTTTCTTTATTTAACAATCAAAACTCTCTCAATATCTGAATTGGCTTTTACCCTTCTCTGATTTTTTCCATGAACAGATCTGGATTTTCAGTCGCAAATCTATAGATCGGCCCATTTCCACCGCCTTTTATACCTAAGATCCTTGCCGTATCTATTACCTTTGTTCTGTCATAGCCGGGAAGAGAAAATGAAACGTTATTCGTTCCTGTTATCTTGACGGCGTAAGGTATATCCTGCCTTATCCTTGTGAGAAATGAAGCGACGGATTCATCCAGTTCCAAAATTTCAAATGGATGAATTTCTTTCGATATGTAATTTGCAAGTCCTTCTGACATTTTCTTGAGCGTTGAATTTTTTTCTTTCAAATCATCGAGAGATTTTTGTATTCTTGCTTTTAGATCTACCCATGATGCATCAAAGATTTTAGCGCTTTCGTAAAGCACCAAAGATTTCATTTGATAATCTTTTAAAGACCTTTTCCCGGCCACGAACCATATCCTTGTCAACCCGCCCTTTACTCTTTCGGAATGGGTTATCTTTATTATTCCGATCTCGGATGTCGATCCTACATGGAATCCCCCGCACGCATTGAGATCGAAATCTTCTATCTTTATGAGCCTTACATTTCCACTTTTAATTGCCTTTTCGGAAAGGTCCTTTCTCAGTTCATATTTCGATGCCTCTTCAGGTGTTAAGATGATCTCTTCAACCTTCAAATTTGAAAATACAATCCCGTTGGACGCATTTTCTGCTTCCTCGATGTTGAAGGTTCCATCCAAGTCAATCGTCGTATCTTCCTCTCCCATGTGAAAACCTACTGTCTTTGCGCCGTAATTTTTTTCTATTATGGCCGAAATTATGTGCTGTGCCGTATGCTGGCGCGCTATCTCTTTCCTTCTTTCGATATCTATCTTTATCTCAACTCTTTCTCCAACATTTAAAGGTCTGTCAACCTCAATGAGATCTGACACGTACAAAACTCTCGCGTTATCTATGAATCCACGATCGCCTATCTGGCCTCCGGCACCATCTTCGTAGAATGGATTTTCTTCAAGTTCAACAAAATACCGGCCATCTCTTTGAAAATAGTTTTTTACTTTTGTCAATTTTATTTCCGGTCTTGTGAAATGCATAAAACCTCCTTACGAAAAATCCATCGATACATCCTTAAAATGGCTGACCTTTCCATTATCTGAAATCGAGACAATATCTATTCTGTACCTCGACTTTCCAAGATCTCCGAAATATTTCAAAAACGTATCTGCCGCATGGGAGATATTTTCAATCTTTCTTTTATTCACTCTCAAATAAGCCTCTTTTCCATACTTAACTTCGACGAAAACCAAAGAATCTTTATCGACGGCCACTATATCGATCTCTCCAAGTTTGGTTCTGAAATTCCTACGTACTATCCTGTATTTAATCGACTTTAAATATTCGACTGCTAAATCTTCTCCGATTTTTCCCTTATTTTGCATATATGGAAGGAACGGAGACAAAATCTCCTTTCAACCTTGGGACAAGTTCCAGGATCTTTGACGGATCTTCTGCCACAAATTCGTCTTTTCTCAGTTTCATAGGATTCTCTATCGGTGTAAAGAGCGGGCTGTATCCCTGAACGTCTACCTCATCGAGCAATTTCATATACTCGAGTATTTCTTTCATATCCTTTTTCATCTTTTCGATCTCTTTGACTTTCAATTTTAACTTCGAAAGTTTTTCGAGATGTTCGACAAGTTCATCCGTTATTTCCATTTTAAACCTCCTTTTAAAGGCCTTTCTTCGCGGTACGCTTTTGTTCATACATTCTTCTATCCGCGATATTTATAAGTTCGTAAAGTTCTTTTGACTCTACCGGATAAAACGCCCAACCAATGCTAAAATAAATGATCATCTTATCGTCTATCGAAGACAATTTTTCCCTTATTCTCGCAGTTACCGATTCAAGTTCTTTAGGATCATCGAAGATCACGTGAAATATAAATTCATCTCCTCCAAGCCTTGCAACGACATCCCCGCCTCTGAGCATCATGTTAAGATAATGCCCTATCCTTTTGAGGAGATCGTCACCGGCTATATGGCCAAAGGTATCATTGTATTCTTTGAAATTGTCAATATCCATAAGACCTATTCCAAGATATCTCTTTTCTCGATCTGCCCTTTTTGTTGCGTTTTGGAATGACTGTTCGAAGAAACTTCTGTTGGGAAGGTCTGTAAGAGGATCGTGAAGACCCATCCATTCTATCTTCTCTTTCGATCTGTACTGATCTATCGCCATCTCTATACTCGATACCGTCTGATCTATGAGAGTTATAAGGTCCTCCGAAAAATAATCTGAATCGCAACTTCCTATTGTCAGAACTGCAACGGGAGTCTTGACTCCCTTCTCGAATATCGGCCAACTACCTACAGATCTTACGCTCAACTCTGGATGGATCTCCCAAAACTTTTCAAATTGCGGCTGATTTTGCGGATTCATTATCACGACCCTTCCTTCTCTGAAACATTTAGATGTTGAAAATTGGCCTTGTGGAAATCTTTGCGGATCTGTAGAGATAAGCCTGGCATTTAGAAATATATTCGCGCCTTCCCCTGCCGCCGCAACTGTCTTCATCCACTCAGAATTAGGGTCTGGCACGGTTATATGGACTGTGTGGGAATTTTCGGTGTATGCATTTATTATCCTCACAACAGAGTTGTAAATCATCTCAGGAGGAGGATTTTTTATCAGCAACCTCTGGATCTTTACAAGGGCCTTCTCGTAATCTCTGAGTTTCCTTAATTCCCGTTCCTTTTTGCTGTGTTCTATGAGAAATTTTATCTCGATCGAGAGATCTCTCAGAAGATCCTCTATCTTTTCCGGAAAGTTCTTTCCTCTTTCGTTGTACATTGAGATATTCCATACAGTCCCATCGCGGGTTTTAAATGAAACATTTGCGCTTCCTCCAAGGTTATAGGCATCTGCCCTGTCCTTCCACGGCTTGAAGATCGGATCGTTAAAATCATTCAAAACGTAAGGCTTCCCGGTCATAAGGGCAATGCCTGCCGGCCCTCTTCCTTCTGGAATTGAAGGATCAAGCGAGATCTTTATGCCTTCCAAATATCCTGTCGCCTTTCCCGCAGAGGATATGATATTCATCCACTTGTCTTGAGGCTTTGCATTTCCTATCCACACAAGGTCAAGATCTATGTCAAGCACAATAATCGTCGTTATCTCGCGCAACATATTCTCCAAAGAGATATTTTCCTCGTATTCGTTTATTATCTTGCTCACGTCCGTTATGGCTTTGTAAAATCTCTCCCGATCCTCGAGAATTCTCTTCTGAACTTCCTGAAAGGTATTTACGTGATCAAGCATCTCTTTTTCCAAGCGTTTTCTTATTGCGCACCTCAAGGCCATCTTCTCGTATGGATCTATTTCGAGCGCTTCTATTCCCTTGACAATGTCATCAAAGTACATATCGTATACTTCTATTAGATCATCTACAGAAAGTCCTATCTTGTAATGCATTTCGCTTAAATGCTGAAAATTCTCTTCCCAGCCCCTTGAAGGGAAAATTACACTTTTGTAGCCCATAGATATGCCATTTTTGATCTTGTCATAATGATACTTTTCGAGGATATGGGAGAACTTTTTATTCGCCTTTAGCCATTCGATAAACTTGTCTGAAAAAGCTTCTGATCTTTTTTCAAGAAAAGGCGAGTATTTTTTGATAATTTCATTTTCTTCTTCAGATAATTCAATGAATTTCGGGATCAAAATAGCACCTCATCCCAATTCTTTTTGCAATCTATCTATTCATAATCTTTGTTATCATAATTCTATTTTACCACTCTAACTGAAATTTTTGGTACGCACTCGCTTTAACGTTAAGAACCCGTCTTATCGTTATTTTTTATCCTCTCTATTGCCATGGCCCCAATGTGGCTTATAGTTTCAAGCGCAACTATGTTTTCCATTGTGAGAATTTGCTTATTTCCCATGAAATCGAATTCTATAACGCCTATGACTTCGTCTTTAGAGGTCATCAAAGGCAAACAGAAGACCTTTGCATTTGATATAGTTTCCGTTCCAAAACCTGCCGGTTTTTTGTTTATCGACACCCACGACGCTATGCCGGAAGATTCGGTATTTATCTCAAAATTTTCTGTCTTTGCTACAACTGAAAGTTCTTCACCTTCAAAAAGAAAAATGGCTATCTCGCAGTTAAATAGCCTCTTTATATGATTTACCATAAGAGAAAGCACATTATCTACACTTTCGACGGTGGCAAGATCTCTGCTAAATTCATAAAGAGCGTTGCTTCTCGATTCGCTTTCTTTTAATAAAAGTACCCTTTTTCTTGATTGGGAAGCGAGAACGCTTATGACAACAACTATGCTTGTGTACGCAACAAATGATATTAGACGATTGAAATCAGAGATATTGAAACTGAAATACGGGCGCGTAAAGAAATAATCATACGTCAAAATGCTCAAAAAAATCGCAAATATAGATGGCCCTATTCCAAGGTAAAGCGCCGTCAACATCAGAGGAATTAAGAAGATAAACATCATGTCAAAGCCGGTCAGTTGATCTTTTAAAATCAATGATATACCGGTAGCCGACGTGACCCCGGCAACGCTTAATAGATAATTCAAAAATCCATGTACTCTGAAATGGTACTTCGGCCTTTCAGATGGAGTTGCATCAACCTGAGTTTCTATCATATAGATGTCTATTCCTTTGGCTTCGAATATGAATCTATCGGAAATTGCATGAAAAAGTCCGGTTTTTTTAGGCTTACCTATTATTATCTTATTCACATTATGACTTTTTGCATAATTTATCATTTCACGTGTCACATCATTGCCTTTTACCCACGCAACGAGTCCGCCTAAACTTCTCGCAAGTTCGAGAGCGTCATTTAGCCATTTGTTTTCTTGTGCCGAAAAATCTTTATTTTTTTCCGTCTCAATATGCAAAGCAATCCACTCAGCGCCCAGTTCATTTGCCAATCTGTAAGTCGCTCTCACAAGTTTTTCCGCGTAAGGGCTTGCAAATATTCCAACGAGTACCCTTTCTTTCGTAATCCAAGGGCCCGCTATGGCGTGAGCCTTCATATAATCTCGCATTTTTTCATCAACATTATCCGCTAAAACCCTGAGGGCCAATTGACGAAGGGCAAGCAAATTACCGGCTCTAAAGAATTTATGCACTGCCTGTTCAGCCATATCTTTGACATATACTTTTCCTTCTTTAAGCCGCTTTAAAAGTTCTTCAGGAGGTAAATCTACCAATTTTATTTCATTTGCTTCCGTTATGAATTTGTCCGGAACGGTTTCATGAACTTTCACATTAGTTATTTGAAAGACGATCTCCTTTAAACTTTCAAGGTGCTGCACATTCATTGCCGTGTATACATCTATTCCGTAATTAAGAATTTCTTCGATATCCTGATACCTTTTCATATTCTTAGACCCGGGAGCGTTAGAATGAGCAAGTTCATCTATAATTACAAGTTGTGGTTTCCTTTCTTTGATCTTTTCGATCGGCACTTCTTTGAGTTTCATTCCCTTGTAATCTATAATCAGAGGAGGTATTATTTCCAAGCCGTCAAGTAAAGCCTCTGTTTCAGGCCTACCATGCGTTTCAACGTAACCTATAACGACATCTATACCTTCGTTTTTTCGTGCGCGAGCATCGCTAAGCATAGCGTAAGTTTTTCCAACGCCCGGAGCCGCTCCAAAATAAATCGTCAATTTCCCTCGTTCAGGCTTTTCTTCTTTATTTGCTATTTCAAGTAATTCCTCCGGAGATGGTCTAATTTCTTCATTTACCATATGCTTTCTCCAGATTCATCAATGCAAGGTTTAATTCCAAAACATTTATAACCCTTGAGCCCATGAATCCAAAGGTTCTATTGCTTAAATGATCAAAGACGAGATTTCTCAAAATATTCTGTGGTATACCGGTAACTTTAGATATTCTTGGAATTTGTACAAGCGCAGATTCTAAATTGATATCCGGATCTAAACCACTTCCCGATCCAAGGACAAGTTCAGAAGGTATATCGCCAGTTATGCCGGAATTTCTAAGTATCTTTATCCTTTCTTCAACACGGTTTATAAGCACCTTGTTTGTTGGGCCAAGATTGGATCCACCTGAATCGAGCGCATTGTAGGGAAAATCAGCAGTTGAAGAAGGTCTCGGCCAGAAAAGACCAGGATTTGAAAATGGTTGCCCTATCAGTTCAGATCCTATCGGCTTATCGTTTTTGTAAATTATACTTCCATTCGCCTGCCATGGGAAAAAGATATTCCCGATGGCCGTTATCAGCAAAGGGTATAAAAAGCCAACTATCACGAAAAAAATCAAGAAAATCAAAATGGATATTTTCAATTGTTTTAGCATGCCGTTCACCTCATATCAGACTTATAAGCATGTAGATCAACTTTATACCGATAAATGGTACTATCAAACCGCCGCCCCCGTAAATGAGCAAATTGTAAGTTAACAATTTATCCGCCGGCATGGGTTTGTACCACGTTCCCTTTAGAGCGAGCGGGATTAAGATCGGAATTATTATCGCGTTGAATATTACGGCCGATAAAATAGCGAGATATGGATTTGTAAGATGCATGACATTCAAAACCTGCAATTGTGGGTATATGGACGCCACTGCTGCCGGAATAATGACAAAGTATTTTGCTATATCATTTGCGATGCTGAAAGTTGTCAATGCTCCTCTTGTCATTAACATGTGTTTTCCTATCTCCACTATATCGAGTAGTTTTGTCGGATTACTGTCAAGATCTATGACATTCGCGGCCTCGCGCGCAGGCTGTGTTCCTGTATTCATGGCCACAGCGACGTCGGCCTGAGCAAGGGCAGGGGCGTCATTTGTGCCATCTCCAGTCATGGCAACCATGTATCCCTGCTCTTGATATTTTCTGATGAGTTTCAATTTATCTTCTGGTTTCGCTTCCGCTACAAAGTCATCAACCTGGGCCTCGGCTGCGATAGTTGCGGCCGTAAGAGGATTATCTCCTGTTATCATGATGGTTTTTATTCCCATGCGTCTTAACTGCTGAAAACGTTCCTGAATTCCTTTCTTTAAAATATCCTTCAGATTTATAACGCCTATTATTTCCGCGTCTTTGCTTATGACAAGCGGTGTACCTCCCGCTTTGGCGACTCTTTCGACTTTTTGTTGAAGATCGTCCGGAATCTTTCCACCTAAACTCTTTATGTATTCAATCATCGAATCTGCAGATCCTTTACGGTAACGATGGTTTTCCACATCTATACCGCTCATTCTTGTTTTTGCGCTAAAACTTATAGTTTTTGCATTCTTCGGAAGTTCCGTCGCGCGCAATTTATACTTTGTTTTTGCAAAGACAACAATACTCCTTCCTTCGGGAGTTTCGTCCGTCAATGAAGACATTAGTGCAACCTCCGCGCATTCTTGTTCCGTATGGTTCCCAACCGGTATGAACTCGGCCGCTTCTCTGTTGCCGAGTGTTATCGTACCTGTCTTATCCAAAAGCAAAACGTTTACATCTCCGGCTGCTTCTATTGCCTTTCCCGAAAGAGCTATGACATTTTTTCTGAACAATCTATCCATACCGGCAATTCCAATGGCTGGAAGCAGAGCGGCTATCGTCGTCGGAGCAAGACAAACAAAGAGGGCAACAAGTATAGTCAATGATACCGACGTTCCCTTTCCAACTGATTGAACGCTGTAAATGGAAAGTGCACTCAAGTTTATAACAACGAGTATGAAAGTCACGGTTAACGCTATGAGTAATACCTCAAGAGCCACCTCATTTGGTGTCTTTCTTCTTTTTGCCCCTTCTACCAGTGAAATCATTTTGTCAAGAAAGGTTTCGCCCGGATCTGCCGTTACTTTCACTATGATCTTATTCGATACAACCTTTGTCCCACCGGTTACGGCGCTTCTATCTCCTCCGGCCTCTCTTACAACTGGAGCCGATTCTCCGGTGACTGCCGCTTCATTTACAAGGGCTGCTCCTTCTACTACCTCTCCATCACTGGCTATAAGATCATTCGCTTCGACGAGTATGTAATCTCCTTTTTGCAATTTCGTAGAAGGCACCATATCATATGCGCTATCGAAGGAAGGGCTTTTGAGTTTCTTTGCCATTATCTCAGTTCTTGTTTTTCTCATCGATTCTGCCCTTGCCTTCCCGCGACTCTCAGCTATGGATTCGGCAAAATTCGAAAAAAGTACCGTTAACCAAAGCCATAAAGAGATCATGCCCGAAAACCATATAGGACTTCCACGATGTATAAAAAATGCGAATATGAATTCAAGCGTTGTTACGATACTGCCTATCTCAACTGCCAACATGACTGGATTTGAATATAAAGCAAGCGGATTTAGTTTTTTGAAAGATCCTTTTAGAGCGCTTTTTATCAATTTTAAGTCGAAGATGGAATTATCTTTCATTCGCATTTCAAATTCCTCCCCACATGATGAGGTTTTCCACAACCGGACCCATTGAGAGGGCTGCAAAAAATGTCAAGGCGCCGACTATTATAATGACGGCAAAGAGCCACACCATAAATGCCGGTTTGTGAGTCGGCAATGTGCCGACGTTAGGTGGCGTATATTTTTTTTCTGCCAGAGATCCGGCCATGACAAGCGTAGCTATGGCAGGAATATATCTACCGATAAGCATTGCAAAGCCAGTCGTTAAGTTGTAAAAGAGCGTATTGGCATTTAATCCCGCAAAGGCGCTTCCGTTGTTATTCGCAGTCGAAGCAAACGCGTAAAGAATCTCGCTTAACCCGTGCGCTCCGGGATTTAAAATGGAAGACGTTCCGTTTTTTGTTACCAGCGCTATAGATGTAAATATAAGTATTACGATTCCTGAAGTTAAGGCCGTTATAATAGCCATCCACATTTCCTTCACTTCTATCTTTTTACCCATATATTCCGGAGTTCTACCTATCATAAGTCCCGCTATAAATACGGCTATAATTACAAAAGCGAGCATTGTATAAAGACCTGTTCCGACTCCTCCAAAAGCAACCTCACTTAAAAGCATTAATAACATCGAACTCATACCGCCTATTGGTGTTAACGAATCCATAGACGTATTGACAGCCCCGCCGGATGTACCTGTTGTAATGGTCGAAAATAGCACACTTCCACCTACTCCGAATCTTGCTTCCATCCCCTCCATGTAAGGTCCTGAAACTCCCATATTTGTTATCAGCGGATCACCTCTTATTTGGGAGTAATATTGCACGCCCAAAAAGATGATCAATATCGAAAGCATAACAATGTATATGGCCCATCCCTGCCTTGTATCACCCACCATTTTCCCAAACGTATATGTCAACGCGGCAGGAATCAAAATTATCAAGAATGCTTCGATAAAATTCGTCAGAGGATTTGGATTTTCGTAAGGATGAGCCGAATTTGCGTCAAAGAATCCTCCTCCATTTGTACCGAGCAGTTTTATTGCCTCTTGAGAAGCCACAGGCCCCATTGGAAGGACTTGATGTGTCACGGTTCCACTTTGCGTCACAACAGGCTGGAGAAAATCGACTACTTTGTAAGAATCGAAGTTTTGTATAACACCCTGAGACAAGAAAAAAATGGCTGCTATCACTGACAATGGGAGTAAGATGTAAAGTGTGCTTCTTGTTAAATCAACCCAAAAGTTTCCAATTGCTTTGGCATTTTTTCGCGAGATTCCACGTATTAATGCAATGAGAATCGCCATACCGGTGGCGGCCGATAAGAAATTCTGTACGGCAAGTCCTGCCATTTGTGTGAAATAACTTGCCATCGATTCTCCGGAATACGCTTGCCAGTTTGTGTTCGTGACGAAACTGATTGCTGTGTTGAGAGCCAAAGATAAAGAAAATCCCTTGAAATGTTCGGGATTTAGAGGTAGGTAACCTTGAAAGACGAGTATCAAAAATAGCACAGCAAAACCTATAAAGTTAAACCACAACATGGAAAGAGCGTACTCTTTCCAGTTCATATCATGATCGGCTTCAACACCTGTTAGCCAATAAATCCATTTTTCAACTGGAGAAATTAAAGAACTTAAAAAAACCTTCTCTCCAGTGTAAACTTTTGCCATGTATTTTCCAATAGGTTTAACAAGCAATGTTAAAATGACAAAGAAAACTCCAAATTCAAGTAAGTCAAGTGCAATATTCAAGTTACTTGCGTTCGCCAATTTTAACCTCCTTTAAGTTTGAGAGTATCGTCATTGATCCTTAATTTTTTTCTTTTTTATTCTATCACCAAATGGGACTGCCTTAAAAAGCAGTACAAAAAATTCATGACGTGATATTCTTTGGAAAAGTCCGATCAGAATTTACTGTAAAAACAGCCAAGCAGGTTTTTTTCTGATAGAGGACATTTTGATGTCTGAGGTTACTTACCTATCACAAATTTTTCGATGTAATCCTTTAAAACGATAGCGCCATTGTGTGTCCTGTCCTTTGCGCTGTAAAGCAAAGTAACATTTCCATCTTTTGCGGCACTCAAAATTGGTTCCATATAATCCCCTTTATTTG
Organism: uncultured Mesoaciditoga sp.; assembly: GCA_964433875.1. Taxonomy (GTDB): domain Bacteria; phylum Thermotogota; class Thermotogae; order Mesoaciditogales; family Mesoaciditogaceae; genus Athalassotoga. Next base: position 2,708 of record CAYSSO010000018.1, on the reverse strand, counting down.
CGAGTTCTGCAAGGTATCGCTTTTTGAATTCCTCCCACTTCTCAGGCTCATGACCAAACCATTTGCGTAGTTCTGTGCTTGGTGCCACCTCTTTGAGCCAGCCGTCGAGTTTTATCGATTCGCGCTTGATCCCTCTCGGCCACAATCTCTCAACCAAAAAACGCTTTCCATCATCATTCTCAACCTCATCGTACACGCGCTTTAACTTTATCATAGGATCATCTCCTTACACACGAATTATAGATTATCTACCTCATAAATGTAAAATGAATATAAAGCATGTATTTTCAAGATCCAAATTGACATGCTGTGCCCGAGAATGATACTATCGCAAAAGAAATGAGACTAAAAGTTAGCGAGATGAAATCGATAGAGATTGCAGGTTTTCTTCATGATATCGGAAAGATAAGTATTTCTCTCGATATACTCACAAAGCCTTCTAAACTTAAAAAGACAAAATTCGAACTCATAAAAGACCATTTGGAATATCCGAAGACGAAATGGTAATAGGTGGCAAGATCCTGGCCGTTGCAGATATAGTCGAGACGATATCATCACACAGATCTTACAGAACGGCACTTGGAATAGAGGCGGCCTTGATGAGATAGACAGGAATGGCGGCATTCTTTACGATGCAAATGTCGTTAAAGCATGCGGTAGAGTCTTCAAAAGTGGATGGACTTTTAAGACTTAAATCTCTATCGACAACGATTTCATTTTGAACTTCGGCTTCGAGTTTGCTAAGCCAATTTTTGTGGGCATTTATGGCTTCCTGAAGTTGATTGACAAATTCATCTTTTGAATAAATCGTGTAAGTCGTAGGCACTCCAACGACTTTTTGTATTTCTCAAGTATTCGAGACAAGTTCGTCGAGTTTTGAAGAAATTTGGTTTATTTTCTCCTCTATTTTCACATCTCTATCTTGACTATATTTATTAACTTTGGATCTCACTTTTTCTTAATTCAAGCGCTTTTTGATGGATTTCCTTTTCTTCTTCAGTTTGTGGAATGAAATTTATGTTGTGAGGTTGCTTTTTACCTTCTTCATCTACAGAAATAAAGGTAACAAATCCTTCGGCCATAACATCCTCAGGCTTTAGGGCATTGTATATCTTTCCGTAAACCATTATGCTTGTCCTGCCCGTATAGGCGAGAGATGTCTTAATGTTAACTATGCTCCCATTTTTTATGGGCTTGACGAATTTCAGACCGTGTATCTTCAGACAGACAAGATTTTCGGGATGTTTGTAGGCAAGATTTGCTTCTATGTACGTCGCTTCCACAAACCATTCGGCAACTTTCCCAGCGAATAATGTCCCATGATGGTTCAAATCTTCACTTTTGACAAGATGAGAAATATTGTTCATACTTCCTCCATTTTTGAAATATTATACAATTTAAATTTTCAAAAACAAAAAGGGTGGTTTCCCACCCTTTGAATTTCAAAATCTTACTTTGAAAGGACGTAGAAATAAGGTCCCATTTCGGCAATCTCGGCGTTATAATACCATCCCTTAACCCACGATCTCGCAACCCAGTATCCCTCGGGCTGATCTGTCCATATATAGAGCGCATTATCATGGTCGAGTTGTGTTAATTTTTGTGCTATTTTGGCTCTCTGAGAAGGTTCGATGGTATTTATAAGTTGGCTTACAAGTGGATCCATATTTTTCTGGGCAAAATCTATGTAATTTTGTCCAAAATTCGCACTGTAAGCGCCGGTCGAGGCGTAAAATGCATCTGCAAAGTCGTAAGGATCTGGATAGTCCGCAAACCATATCGCTATAAACATCGGGAGTTTCTGCGAAATCTCATCTGCAAGATAATTCGACCACAATTCTCCAACGACATTTATCTGGAATTTTGGATTTAATCTCCTTGCCGCATCACTCAAGGCCTGAAGGGCAAGTTGATGCGTTGTGTCTCCGGTATCGTAAACGGCGGTGAATTTGAAGCCCTTCTCCCACAGTTGACCATTGTAGGCTTTTTTGAAATATTCGACGGCTTTTGAAAGATCTTGCTCATAGGTTGGAAGAGAAGGATCGTATCCTAACAATCCTTTTATTATGGCGCTGTTAGGCTGAAGGGCCATACCATTTAAGGCTTGCTGAATAAACAATTTATACGGGAAGAGATATTCGAATGCCTTTCTGACATCCAAATTGGAGAAGAAATCGGGTGGAATTCCGTTGCCATCTAATTTGCCCGATCCTATATAGGGATTACCCTGAGAGGCTATATTCCATTGAAAGGCTATACCGTAGACCCCAAGTGTTGGAAGGTCAGTAACGACGTTAACTCCATTTACGCCTTGAACTTCGGAGAGGTTTTGCAATGGAACGCTTATCGCGTCTGCCTGTCCGGCCTGAAGATCGAGAAGACTTGTCGTGAATTCATTTACATATTTCACAACCGCGTATTTGATCTTTGCAGGTCCCTGCCAATATTCGTCAAACCTTGTCAGCGCGACCTCACGTCCGGGCGTTATATATTGAACCATGTACGGGCCCGTACCATTTTCTATATTTCCAAGAGGATCATTGCTCTGCTCAGGATTGTGGTAGTACCACCAGTCATTTGCCGATCCGTCCCACGCGTTGTGATCAGCGGCCCATTTTTGATCAAGAATTGCAGACCAGTTCGAGACGGGGCCTGCGAGTATGTAAAGGAATGGAGCGTACGGCTGCGGGAGGTGAATTATGACATCA
>CAYSSO010000017.1:3661-40057 GCA_964433875.1 uncultured Mesoaciditoga sp. | reverse complement strand
CAGGTTTTAACAGGGAAGTTCGGTGAGAATCCGACATGGTCCCGCCACTGTAACCGGCGACGAAATCTGCAGATGCCACTGGGAAACCGGGAAGGCGCAGATGGAGAATGACCCGGAAGTCAGGAGACCTACCTGTTTCGAAAAGTTCGCAAACACTCGCGCGAAGTGTTGAGCATGGTAAAAAATGGGGAAACCAGCCGACTTTGTCGGCTTTAATTTTTTTAAGGAGGGATTAAATTGAAGAAAATAGCGCTGACTGTTCTTCTCGTGATTTTTGCAGTCGCATTCGCCTTTGCCGCTTATTATCCAATTACATTGGTTGATGACGCGGGCAACGTTGTGACGATAACAAGTACTCCGATGCGTGTTATAGACGCCGCCCCTTCTGTCACTGACTTTCTTTTGCAATTAGGATACGCGAATAGAATCGTCGGTGTAACTCAATATGATTCTTACACAAAGGCTGAGAATATAGGACTTCTCTATCCTTTAGATCTTGAAAAGATTTTGTCTCTAAAGCCAGATATAGTATTTTTGTTTGGAGGCTTTCAACTTCCGCAGTATCAAAGGCTTAAACAGGTAGGAATAACTGCATTTGTGCTTAACGCAAACAGTCTTAACGGTGTTTACCGTGATGTGATGGATGTTGCCACAATAATGGGAGATCCTCAAAAGGGAACGGCACTTGTCAACAAGTTAAAAGGTATAGAATCAAAAATAGAAAATAGCGCCTATAAAATACCTCTCGATCAAAGGCCCACGGTCTTTTATGGTTCACCAAGCAAAGAAATATGGACTGCCGGAATGGGTTCATACCTTAATGAATTAATATCACTTGCAGGGGGAGTTAATATAACCGGTAACTATGCCGGACCAAATGGGTGGTTACCTGTAAGTCCCGAATTTGTAGTCTCTAAAAATCCCGATATAATCCTTGTGCCGTATTACGCGCCTGGAGGCGAGGAGGCCGCGATAAAACAATTTGAAACCTACCCTCCCTTCGCAAATCTTAAGGCCGTGAAAGAAGGCCACGTTTACGCAATAAACGGAAATATAGCCTCTCAACCAAATACACAACTTATAGATCTTCTCCAGCAACTATACGATATTTTCCAGAAATGGTAAGATTTTCAAAAAGCAGGGTCTTTTTCCTGACCCTGCCTTTGATTTTGATCTTTGTTCTTGCAAATATAGCCATAGGTCCTGTTTACGTGCCTCTTATCGATGTTTTCAAATCTTTGTTTGGAATGAAAGTTCCGTACACTGATAAGATAATCATACTTCAATTAAGATTACCAAGGGTTTTATTGGGATTGGGCGTAGGAGCCGCTCTCTCAATTACGGGCAATGCTTTTCAAGCAATGCTAAAGAATCCTCTTGCAGATCCTTACATACTCGGCGTTTCTTCCGGTGCCGCCTTTGGTGCGATTCTTGCAAATGTCATAGCGCAACTTTATTATCCTTATTTTGTTTTTTATATGTGGATCTTTGCATTCGTTTTTGGACTTCTTGCCACGGCAATAACTTATTTTGTTTCAAGAAGACATGGAAAATTACCACCAACAGAACTAATATTAAGTGGCGTCATAGTCAATTTAATGTTCGGCGCCGGGGTAACTTTTTTGATAGTTTACGGGTGGAGAGATGTTCAGATAACATCTTTCTGGCTGCTCGGAAGCCTTTCAGGCGCAGGATGGAACGATGTTTTGCTTGTGGGAATTTCTTCAACTGCAGCGGTCGTTTTTTTCATGGCTATAAGTAAATATCTTAACGCGATGGTTGCCGGAGAAGAGGAAGCGATGTATTTAGGCGTTAACGTCGAGATGATGAAATTGTTGATATTCGTTATCGGAACTTTGATAACGGCTATAGCGGTTTCGACCTCTGGAATTATAGGATTTGTAGGGCTTATCATACCTCATATTTCAAGAAGGCTATTTGGATCCGATCATAGAATCTCAACTCCGGCCTCGGCAATATTTGGGGGAATCTTTCTTGTTGCGTGTGATACGGTTGCAAGAAGCGCCTTTACTCCTGCCGAGATGCCTATAGGAACTATAACCGCACTTATAGGTGCTCCTATTTTTATATATATCCTTAGGAGGCGGGTACAAAATGTCTGAAATTTTGAAGATCAAAAACCTTTCTTACGTGTATCCTAAATCTTCGAAAAAAGCCCTCGATTCTTTGAATTTTTCTGTGGAAAACGGAGAAATAATAGGCATAATAGGGCCAAATGGATCGGGAAAAACGACGCTTATAAAGGCGATATCGGGTCTTGTAGAATACGAAGGAAGCATAAGACTTTATGGAAAAGAGATAAAATCTATTCCAAGAATAGAACTCGCGAAAAAGGTTGGCGTCGTTGCCCAAGAGTTTTCTCCGATATACGATGCAAAGGCAATAGATATAGTGGAGATGGGGAGAACTCCGTACACAAACCTTTTTGGAGATTTAAGCGATCGGGATAAAAGATACGTTGATTTTGCATTCAAATCCCTTAACATTACGCACCTTAAAGAAAGAATGTTTTATTCTTTAAGCGGCGGAGAAAGACAAATCGTTTACGCGGCAAAGGTCTTCGCGCAAAATCCGGAGATCTTTTTGCTCGATGAATCAACCGTTCATCTTGACATAGGAAATGCCCAGCACCTGCTTTTGAAAATGAAAGAAAGGGCGAACGAAGGATCAACTGTTATAGCAACCTTTCACGATATAAATCAGGCTTCCGCTTTTGCAGACAGGATTATCGTTATGAAGGATGGAAAAATATACAGCATTGGGGAGCCAGAAGATGTAATAACACGTGAAATGATAAAAGAAGTCTACAATGCCACGTGCGAGATCGTCAGAGGACCATTAAACGTGGTGAATGTTTTCATAACCCTCGATACAATTCTTGCAAATCGATAAGATGGTTGCGCGGGGAGGATTCGAACCTCCACGCCGGGATCCAAAGTCCCGTGTGCTACCATTACACAACCGCGCAATGACGATCTATATTCTAACACATGAAAATGAACATTTCAAGTGTTAATTGATATTAAAATAAGGTGAATTTTTACTGACTAACCTCAGAAAGTGATATAATTTTCGCAGAGATCGAAATGGAGGATGTCGGTGACTTTTCCCTTTTTTGTTCTGTCTATTGGTGCGATTGTAATAATTGTCATCACCTTGCTTTTGGCCCTGAAGTGGAAAATCCTTGCAAAAATGGGAATGAGAAATGCTTTACGACGTAAGGTGACGATGATGCTTATAATAGCCGGATCTTTAACCGGCACGGCATTTGTCGTTGGATCTTTTGTCATAAATGATTCATTCCAGTACTTTATGTATTCTGGCATAAGAAAAAATCTTGGTACTATCGATGAAGTGTTAGTGCCGAACAAAAGTTCTTATTTTTCCGATGCAGAGGTATCAAAATTAGTGGAAGCCCTCTCCAATTCACAATACGTAGAATCAGTTCTTCCGATAATGACCAAAAGCACTGTGGCCGCTCCCGTCGGCCAGATAAGGTCTCTCGATCCTTCCAAAATAGCGCAGGTCAATTTCATAGGCGTGAATTTGGATCAACTGAGAAATTTTGATACCGGCAAACTCTTTCCCGATCTTTCTCTTTCTGGAAATTCAGTCGTTGTTTCTGAAAGATTTGCCAATTCTTTGAATTTGAAGGTTGGAGATTCCTTTGAGGCGATAATAAATCCATTTCAAATCGTTTTTGGAGCCCCGCAAAAATTCAAAATAGCGGGCATAGTTCCCGAAGAGGGTGTCCTGGGTTATCAAGATATTCAGGGAATTACTTCTCCCATCTTTATGACGATAAATCAAATGAAAGAAATATTTTCAATCGATAATTACAATGAAGTCCTCGTTGCAAATAAAGGCGATTACATAAGTGGTGCCAGATACACATCAGACGTTGATTCGTTGATAAAGACTTTAGATGTTCCGGTCAAAATTTACAACGTCAAAGAGGAGCAGATAAAAAATCTCAATCAAGGTCAGATAGGATGGCTTTTCCTTATTTTAAGCGGTTTTTCAATAGCGGCTGGAGTTCTATTGCTTATAAATGTTTACACAATGCTTTCAGATGAAAGAAAAAGTGATCTTGGGACTTTGAGAGCCATAGGATTTTCGAGGTTCAAAGTCGGATTTATACTCTACTTTGAAGGGTTTTTTTATTCTTTGATCTCTTCATTCCTGGGTATTTTCGTCGGCCTTGGAATAGCGTGGTTCATGATAAACGAATTTTCGAGCCTTGCAACAAATGTGAGTCGCGAATTCACGCCGCTTATTAATACCGGAACATTTAACTTCTCCCTTCATTTCGACCCTCTTTCTTTAATCTACGGTTTTCTTGTTGGTTTGATAGTTCCAATCATTGTGTTAATTTATATGGCCTTCAGAATAGGGCGCCTTAACATAGTAAAGGCCATAAGAGAAATCGAGGATACCCAAAAGGAAAACAGACACAGAAGTTTGATCCTAACCTTTGTGTTCTTTTTTATCTCCGTCCTTCTTTCTATTTGGGCTGTACTTTCCTCGAATGCAATTCTAACCTACGGCGCGATAATGGCCGCTGCCCTTATCTTTCCATTCTTCTTTACAGACAATCTTAGAAGAATCGTTGGAAACTTTTTTTCATTTGTCGTTATAGTTTTCGCCTTTGCCTCTAATTTGATACCCTTTATCTCTGAACAAAGCGGCAAATCTTTGTGGTTGCTTGGCCTAAGAAGTTTTTCAATTCTTCTTGCCGCTTTATTTCTTCTGTCTTACAATTTTGAAATCTTTGATAAATTTCTCGGTATCTTTTCCTTGAAAAAGTACCGCGCGGCGGTCAAACTCGCAGTTGCAGAGACAGCCCATCACAAAAGAAGAACAGGTTTAACCATAGCAATGTATTCGATAGTCATATTCGTTATTTCTCTTATGACAGTCATTCCTTATTCTGAAACTCTTCAGATAAACTCTGCAAAGTCAACGATCTTTGGTGGTTACGATACCGTTGGCATACCGATAATCGGAAAATTAAATGTTTCTCCATCACAACTTTCAAATCTCGATTATATAACCTATTACGCTACTATGTCGATGATCTCTGCAAAGTATATGTTAAACGGTAAGGTCTCTTCCGATTATCAGATGGTGATCTTGAATAAACGCCTCGTAGACGGACTTGATCTTCTGGTAAGCAGTGCTGTAAACGGCATAAGGGATCTCAAGAGCCTTTACGATTACCTTGATTCCCATCCTAGAAGCGTTGCCGTCTTCGGTATTAATGGTATAAAATTAGGCCAGAAGATTTTTATATCCAACGAAGGATCATCGAATTTCAATTTTTCCCAGTCTTCTCAATCACAGAATACAACATCTTCGGCTACAGTACTTAAGAATCCAAAGGAGTTCACCGTTGTCGGAATACTTCAAAGCGATAACAACTACAACGCAATTCCCGCCGGATTTTACACAACGATGAAGTCGGCCTCTGTTTTTGATAATATTTCGCCGACAGAATTTTTGCTTACCAAACTTGCCGGTACAACTGAAGAAGCACAGTACGAAAATTTCAAAAAATTAACGGCCTTTCTAAAGACGAGGTTTATCTTCGCGCTCTTTTCAAAACAAACTGTTGAGATATTCACGAATATACTCAATGGTTTTGTCAACATAGTCAATGTCTTTCTTTACTTTGGCCTTTCAGTTGGAATAATTGGACTTGCGATACTCATAGTCAAATCGCTTCATGAGAGGAAGAAGACGGTCGGAATACTTAAGGCCATCGGCTTCAGCAAAAATCTTATCTTTACGAGTTTCTTTCTCGAGATAAATTTTGTTGTCATTATAGGCATCTTGATAGGATTTATAACAGGTGTTGTAACTTCTTATCTTATTTATTCGACTTTAAATCTCGGAACGATTTACATTCCATTGTGGCAGTTTGCGATCCTTGGAATTGTCTTTTACCTCATATCGATTCTTACAACATTCATACCCACAAGGAATGCAACGAGGATACCGCCCGTTGAGGCTTTAAGATATAGAGAATGATCGAGAAAATAAAGGAAATTCCCGACAATCCCGGAGTTTACATATTTAAATCAAATGGAAAGATAATATACGTTGGCAAGGCTAAGAATCTAAAGCGGAGGGTTTCATCTTATTTTCTATCCAACGCTTCAGAAAAAGCAAAAAAAATCGTCGAAGAAGCGGATGGATTTGAGTACACCATAGTTTCTAACGAGAAAGAGGCGCTGCTTTTAGAGGCGAATTTAATATACGCGAATAAGCCCAAATACAACGTTTTGCTTAAAGACACACGCGTTTATCCTTACGCCGTTTTTACGGATGACGAATTTCCTTACATTGAAATCACGCACCAGAAAGTGCCGGGCGCCTATGGCCCGTTCACGAGCGTGAGTTTCCTGAGGACTTTAATTGAGATAATCGATCCGATTCTCCAGATAAGAAATTGCAATTACGATCTTTCAAAGGTGAAAAGGCCGTGCATAGAGTATGGAATGAAAAGGTGCTCGGCGCCATGTGCAAATTTAATAACAAAAGAAGAGTACGCGAGGCGGATTGAACTTGCAAAGTCTTTTCTTTCCGGCGATGCCAAAAAATTAAAAGAATGGATAAAGGAAAAGATAAATAACTATTCGAAGATGGAAATGTTCGAGTCGGCGCTTAGGTTAAGAAAATTATACGATAGGCTTGAGGAGTTTTTGGAAGTCCAGAGTGTGGAATTAGATGGAAATATGAATTTAGACGTTTTAACGATAGAAAGCAGCATTGTCGTGATGCTAAATATAAGAAACGGGATGATGCTTGCAAAACTTGATTTCGAGATCAACGGCGGATATGAAGACTTCATAAAATGGTATTACATAGGAAGAAATGAAGAATTACCAGATAAAATAGTCGTCAAAAAGAGATTTAAAAAGATGAATGAGATGTCAAAGATTTTATCCGTCCGAATAGATTTACCCGCCGATGAGAATGAAAAGCGCCTTGTATCGATAGCGTGCAAAAACCTTCAAAACAGAATAAAAAGTTCCGAAACGATTAAAAAATCTTTGAACAGGCTAAAGGAACTTCTGGATCTTCCCGCGCCTCCAAAGTTCATAGAAGGTATAGATATTTCCCACACACACGGGAATTTGACCGTTGCGTCGGTCGTTACATTTGAAGATGGAAAGCCGAACAAAAACCTCTACAGGAAATATAGACTTTCAAATCTTACGAAGATAGATGATTTTGAATCGATGAGGCAGGTTGTAAAGAGAAGATATTCAAAGCATCCACTGCCCGATCTTTTACTCATAGACGGGGGAAAGGGACAGGTGGACGCAGTCAGGGGAATTCTTGAAGAATTAAAATTAAAAGGAAAGATCATAGGTCTTGCAAAGGAAGATGAAAGGATCGTCTTTCCCGATGAAAAGCCCGATCTTCACCTCAGAAGAGATGATGGCGCCCTTAGAATTCTCATAAGTGTAAGGGATGAAGCGCACAGATTTGCCACCTCTTATCATTATTCACTAAGGGATAAAGAGATGATAAAATCCGGCCTTGACTCTATTTCTGGGATTGGCGAGAAAAGAAAAAAGTTGCTTTTAAAGACCTTCAAAAACATAAACGGAATAAAGCGCGCTTCCTTTGAAGAGATTAAAAAAGTCGTTGGAGAAAAGATAGCCATGAGAATAATTGAAAAGATTTCGAAAGACTAGGAGGTGGTTTTTTGAAAGGAACATTAGAGGTTGTAATAGGGCCGATGTACGCGGGAAAGACGGAAGAATTGATAAGAAGGGTAGTAAGAAGAAAGATAGCAAGGCAAAGTGGCGTTATATTCAAGATTTTATCTGACACGCGAAACAGAGACCCTATCGTTGTATCAAGGGCCGGAACGCATTTTGAAGCCGAGTTCGTAAGGGACGCATCGGATGCACGAAAGTATCTGAATTCAAACCTCGATTATGTCGCCTTCGATGAAGCGCAGTTTTTCAGAGAAGATTTAATTCGGGTTGTCAAAGAATTCATAGATGCCGGTACAGATGTTATAGTCTCAGGTCTGAATCTGGATTTTCGTGGTGAGGTTTTTGAAAATGTGATGAAGATAGCGGCTATGGCCGATGAGATCGTCCTTCTTAAGGCGGTCTGCGTTGTTTGCGGTAAAGATGCAACGCTAACGCAAAGACTTATATTCAAAGATGGCGAATGGGTACCGGCCTCGTCAAAGGATCCGGTCTTTAAAGTCGAAGGATCAGACGTTAAGATCAAATACGAACCGAGGTGTAAAGATTGCTGGAAGGTAGGCGAATGAAATGGCATTAGTTGGAAATCATACCGAGGTAAGTCCGGAAATAATAGATGGAAAAGGCGCGAAGGCCGTCGAAAAGCGCGTGCTGATAGGGCCCGCGCAGGGTGCTCCAAATTACATAATGAGGCATTTCAGAATAAAGGCCGGAGGTTACACTCCGGATCATTCTCATCCATGGGAACATGAAGTTTACATCTTAAAAGGCGGCGGTTTTTTGAAAAGTGAGGAAAGATTGATACAGATAAAATCCGGTGATTACGTTTTTGTGCCTGCCGATGAACGGCACCAGTTTCTTGCCGGCGATGAGGGAATAGAGTTTATCTGTGTAATTCCAAAGTACGGGCAGTGATTTCAATAAATTTTGTGAATTCATCTAAAGAGGAGGAAGAACGATGAATGAGGAAGAATTTATAAAAAAAGTTAAGCGTTACGATTATGTCGATCTTAAAATTTACGACGTTAACGGTACTCTAAGACATGTTACTCTCCCATCTGGATATTTCAGTCATTCGGTCCTTACAGAAGGAGTTGGGTTTGATGCCTCAAACTTCGGTTACATGAATACCTCTTTTAGCGATATGATAGCCATTCCTTTGATATCCACGGCGATCGATGAGCCCTTTGCGGAATCGACTCTTTCGATCCTTTGCGATGTTATGCTCCCGGACAGGACATCCTTTGGATGGTACCCAAGAAATATCTTAAAGAAGGCCATCGATCATCTCAAAGAACTTGGAATAGCGACGAAGATGATGGTAGGACCTGAGATGGAGTTTAACATCTTCAAAAGAATCTCACATGAGGTTTCTCAAAGATCTATATCCGTAAAGATAAAGAGTGAAACCGAATGGCCTCTAAAGCATGAACCGAACGTAGAAATAGAAGAAGGATATCATAGATTGCCGCCATTCGATTCCACCTATGAGATGAGAAATGAAATGGTTTCTATCCTCACCGGTATAGGCATGCCGATAAAGTACCATCATCACGAGGTCGGCATATCTCAATTTGAAATAGAATTCCAGTTGCTTGATGCGCTGGAGGCGGCCGATTGGATACCACTTTTGAAATATGTAGTAAGAAATGTCGCGCACGAATATGGTTATGTTGTGAGTTTTCTCCCCAAGCCTATTAAAGATCAAGCCGGAAATGGAATGCACATTCATCAATATCTTGTCAATGATTCGAAGAATATCTTCAACGATCCGAAAGGCCTTTACTCACTTTCAAAAAAGGCCCTCTCTTACATCGCAGGCCTCCTTAAACATGCCCCGGCAGTTATGGCTTTTACAAACCCATCGACAAATTCTTACAAAAGGCTTGTGCCCGGTTTTGAAGCGCCAACAGCGCCTTCATTCGCCCTTGGAAATAGAAACTCTGCCATAAGAGTACCTGCATATGTCAGCAATGGAAATGTGAGAAGAATAGAGTTCAGAACGCCAGATGCAACTGCGAATGTCCACTACGCGATATCTGCAATGCTTCTTGCGGGAATTGACGGGATAAAGCGGGATCTCGATCCTACAAAAGAAGGTTTTGGGCCATTTGAAGGAGAGGAGATGCCCAATTCGAAGAGTTTGCCATCCACGCTCGATGAGGCCTTAATCGCTCTTGAAGAAGATCATGAATTTCTGTCTCCCGCCTTTACCTCCGATTTTATAGAGATGTGGATTGAAAAGAAGCGTAAAGAGATCAGGTTCATAAATTCGATCCCCCATCCTGGAGAATACGATCTCTACTTTGGGATTTAAAAACAGCGCGAAAGCGCTGTTTTTAAATTCTTTCGGATATAGATTTTGCCTGAAGGAAAAGCAGCAGGTAATCTTTGCCTCCAGCCTTCGAGTCGGTACCGGACATGTTAAATCCTCCAAATGGCTGGACACCTATAAGGGCTCCCGTTATCTTTCTGTTTATGTAGAGGTTCCCAACATGAAATTCATTTCTTACTCTCTTTATCCTATCCTTTCTCTTTGTATATGCGCCACCTGTTAGGCCATATTCGGTCCCATTAAAGATTTCAACTGCTTCGTCAAAATCTCTTGCCCTTATGAATGCGAGCACTGGACCAAAGATTTCCTCCTGGGCAATTCTTGCGTTTCCTTTCACTTCTGAGAAGATCGTTGGCTCTATGAAGAATCCGGTATTTCCGATTCTCTTTCCGCCAAGCACGAGTTTGCCCTCATTTTCCCCTATCTCTATGTAATTCATTATTTTGTTCATTGCCTCATTGCTTGAGACGGGACCCATCCAGTTTTCGAAATTCGATGGATCTCCAACCTTTATCTTTTTAGACCTTTCGATGACTTTATTTAGCAATTCATCGTAAATGGAATCAACTGCGATCACCCTCGAGCACGCTGAGCACTTTTGTCCCTGATTTCCAAAGGCGCTTACAACGATACCATCGGCGGCCGCGTCGAGATCGGCCGTTTCATCGACGACTATAGCGTCCTTTCCTCCCATCTCTAAAATCACGCGCTTTATCCATTTCTGCCCATTTGGTTTAGCGGCAAGTTCGTTTATTCTAAGTCCGACTTCCTTTGAGCCTGTAAAGGCTATAAACCTTGTCTTTGGATTCTCAACAAGATAATCGCCAAGTTTTGCCCCTGAACCAGGAACAAAATTGAAAACGCCGTCCGGGAATCCCGCTTCGCAGAAGATCTCGGCAACCTTTGCACCTATAACGGAGGCAATGGAAGCAGGCTTAAGTAAGACCGTGTTTCCAGATGCTATTGCGGCGGCAGTCATGGCCGTGAGAATTGCGACCGGAAAGTTCCAAGGTGGAATTACAACTCCTGCGCCGAGCGGGATATATTTTACATTATTTCGCTCTCCGGGTACCTGATAAGGTTTGTATCCTTTGGCGTATCTTATCGCCTCTCGAGCATAATAATTTAGCGCGTCTATTGCCTCGGCCACGTCTCCATCCGCTTCGGTCCAGTTCTTTCCAACCTCGTATACCATCCAACTGTCCAATTCATACCTCTTCTCTTCCATTAACTTTGCGACTTTGAAAAGGTATGAGGCCCTTTCGGTGGCCTTTGTATTTTTCCACGATTCAAAGGCTTTCCATGCCGCGTCAAAGGCCATTTCTGCCTCATTTTGTGTACAACTCGCAACGTACCCAACGATTTCGGATGGATTTGAAGGATTGATCGAGGTGATTTTATCCTTTGTATCTATCCATTTCCCTCCTATAAAGGCTTTGTAGGTCTTACCAAACTCCCCTTTTACCGATTTAAGCGCTTCTTCCATTCTCGATTTGTTAGACTGGGATTTGAAATCGAGAACTTCCATGTTTTTGAATTTTTCGATCTTCATGACAACCTCCTCAAACTACATTTTTTTCCATTTCAATGTGATCTTTGAATCTATCAATCTTTAAATTGCTTATATCCATGGTAATGGTCTTCCCATGAACGATTATCTCTGCGACAGCCTCTCCAACTGCGGGAGCCAGCATAAAGCCATGACCGCTAAAGCCTGTCGCGTATATGAAATTGGAAATATTCCTCGATTCGTCTATTATCGGCTGGGCATCTGGAGACATATCGTAAGCTCCAGACCATTGCCTTACTATATGGACATTTCTAAGAAGTGGAAAGTCCCTGACCATTTTTTGAGCCATTTCTTCGAGAAATTCTATCGAATTTCCAAGATCCTCTCCCGGCATCGGATTGGCATCTCCCTGACCCATTAAAAGAGAACCATGCTTTGTCTGTCTTACGTAATAATTGTGGTTGAAATTTATCACGAGAGGATCGAGAAAGTGATTAACGGGTTCGGTTACAAGTATCTGATGCCTTTCACCGTAGACGGGAATATCGACCTTTATCATCCCACCTATCTTTGAAGATTCAAATCCCGCGGCGTTTACAACTGTGCCTGTTCTTATATATCCCCTGTTAGTTTGAACTCCTATTATTTTTTTGTTTGCAACATCAATGCCTTCGACCTTTGTATGGGTAATAAAATCTCCGCCCATCCGCCTTATTGCCATGGCATAGGCGATGTTGGCGATTTGTGGATTTGCATGGCCGTCACTCTGGCACCAACTTCCAATTCTAACGCCCTCCAAGTTCATAAATCCAAATTTGCGTTTTATCTGCGATTTAGAAAGTATTTCGACGTCAAGGCCTTGATCTCTTTGCATCTTCACATTCTTTGTAAAGTCCTCCTCTTCTTCCTGCGTGTAGGCAAGTAAAAGGTATCCTCCCTGTTTGTATTCTATATCCATTCCCACGTCCCGTTCAAAATTCTTAAACAATTCGACACTCCTCATTGCAAGCCTGACATTCATAGGAGAGGACCATTGCTGGCGTATTCCTCCGGCGCACCTGCCCGTTGAGCCAGAAGAAATGTATGATTTTTCGACGACGCATACATCTTTGACTCCCATCTTAAGTAGATTAAAACCTATCGCGCTTCCTATTATTCCTCCGCCTATTATGACAACTTCGTAGGATTCTTTCATTTTTCCCCCTCCTTTAAAAAGACTTTGAACTCGACAGGCTTTGTTGGAGGCCTTGAGGTTCCATGTGAAAGCGAGGAGATTGGAATTCCTGTTTTTTTAGAAAGTATCCCGAGTATTACCATCTTGCAATTCTTTCCATTGCACGGTCCCATCGTAACTCTTGTAAGTCTTTTTAATTCTTCAAAATCAGTTATACCTGAATCTATCACTTTTTCGATCTCATCAAGGGTAACTTCTTCGCATCTACAAACGTAAGGACTTTCTTTTGATGGGTACTTTATATGTCTTACCATTTCAACGAATTCGGCAGGCAATTCTACGTAAACGATATTCGTTTTGTTGACATTCTTGACGACTCTTTTGATCTTTACATCGCAGACGTAATTTCCTTCTCTATCGAGTCCCCACATCTTATCGTCCATCTTCGGAAGAGGCAAAAATTCATACGGAATGCCAAGAGTGGCATTTTTGCCTTCTACTTTTTCCATGAAGATGGCAAGGCCCGGGCAGGCCGTCACGCATTGTGCGCATCCGGTGCATTTTGAAGGATCAAAAGATGGAACTGAGTTTATATTCTCTCCAATCTTTATGGCATCGAATTTGCATGCATACTCACACGAATTGCAAGGTATCTCTTCCGTACATTCTATAACGGCGTGAAGTTTGGCACTGTCGTATTTTTCGAATTGTTGAGGTTTTGGAAGGTCTATTTTTGGAACAATTATCCCCATCTTTTCAAGGCCAGAGCGTATCTTTGCAGATTTTGGTCCGCTTCTGAAAATGGCAAGGGAATTAAGATCTCCTAAAATTTTATCTTCGAGGTTCTCGCCTGTAAGATCTTCTATGATCTGCATGGCGGCAATCTTTCCTTCCATCATGGCAGTGGTGGCTTCCTCTATCGAAGAAAGATCTCCGGCCACAAAGACATCTGCATTTGTAGTGCGCATTCTATCATCTCTTAGAGGCACGTATCCACCGAGTTCTGGAATATAGGAAACTTTCGCTCCAGATTGTTCGGCGAGTTCAACAAGTGGCGTAAGTCCCACGGCTACGCAGATCGTATCAACGACGACCTCTCTTTCAGTCCCCTTGATAGTGTTGAGATTTTTGTCAACTTGAGCGATGACCGCTCCTTCTACCTTTTCATCGCCTATGGCCTTTACTATGGTATGGCCGGTCATAATAGGTATTCCGAGGCGCCTTACTTTGTTCGCATGGACTTCATACCCTCCAACTTTATCGAGTGCTTCAAGGATCATCTTGACCTCAACACCCGTCTGGGCAAGTTGGTAGGCTAAAATAAGCCCTATGTTGCCCGAGCCAACTATTAAAAATCTTTTTCCCGGAAAGATGCCGTACTGGTTCATGAGTGTCTGAATGGCACCTGCGCCGTAGACACCGGGAAGATCTGAATTCACAAATGGAAGTTGCCTCTCCATCGCTCCTGTTGCCAGGATCAATTTTTTGTATTGAACTTTTTGGATCTGTCCATCCTTTACGTAAACCACTGTATTTTGAGGATAAATCCCTATAACGGTCGAAGAAAGGGAGATCTCGATAGGCTTTTTTTGGATCTCCTTTAGGAGTTTATCTGCTATCTCGAATCCTCTAACTGAGGCGTAATGTTGACGATCTCCAAAGAATTTGTGTGTTTGTTTGACAAGTTGGCCGCCGAGTCTGTCATTTTCATCTATAATGAGAGTCTTTACCTTATCGCCCAAAAATGTGGCCGCGCTCATGCCCGCCGGTCCGCCTCCAATGATCACGGCATCGTAAATCATAAAAGGTCACCGTTTTTGTTCTGCTTTTTTACTTGCATTCCATCTCTTACCTTAGTCATGCAGGATCTAACGTTTGGAATGCCGTCTATTTCCATAAGGCAGGCCGAACATTTCCCTACAGCGCAGAAAAATCCCGCGGGCCTTCCATCTATAGGAGTATACCTTAAGACCCTTATGCCGGCAGCGTGAAGGGCGGCGGCAACACTTTCCCCTTCGTAAGCCTCTATTTCCCGTCCTTCAAAGAAGATTTTGACACGCGCTTTGCGTTGAAAGTTAAGGATAGGATGTTCTAAAATCCTTCCTTCCATATGCTTCCTCCTCTTTTCTTTGCGCTTTACATCGTCACCTTTATACAACTACAAAAGATATTATGACATTTTATATTGAGTTT
Source organism: uncultured Mesoaciditoga sp. (assembly GCA_964433875.1). Lineage (GTDB taxonomy): Bacteria > Thermotogota > Thermotogae > Mesoaciditogales > Mesoaciditogaceae > Athalassotoga. The sequence goes on along the minus strand of CAYSSO010000017.1, from coordinate 25,094 downwards.
TTTCAAGATCGTAAACTCATTGTATGAGTTCTTTGATAATTCGTGGTATCAAATCTCCTATTTCTCTTGCGATCATGGAATATTCGCCATTTTCCCGCGCGTAAAGTTCGGCAGTTCTACCGTGAATGTACGCGGCTAATTTAGCCGCATCGAAAAGGTCCATTCCTTGGGCCGCAAAACCGGCTATCATTCCTGTCAGTATATCCCCGCTTCCACCTTTTGCAAGAGCGCTATTTCCAGTTATGTTGATCGCATACCGGCCATCTGGCCTGGAAATAACCGTTGTCGGCCCTTTAAGTAAGGTTAAGACGTGTTTTTCGCTCGCAAATTTCAAAGCATTTGCGAGAGGATCGACAAGTATTTCGTCGATTGGCTTTGAGGTAAGGCGTGAAAACTCTCCAGGGTGTGGTGTAATTATCATATTTGGCAAAAGTTCGTAATCAAATGTCGAAAGCACATTTATACCATCCGCATCTATCACGATAATCTTATCTTTCCACCTTGTCAAGATATGGCGTACGATTCCGGCCGCATGCTTTCCGGTTCCAATACCCGGCCCTATTGCTATAACATCTGACTTATCTGCCAGATCATCGATCACCGGCAAGTTCTTCAAAGAGATCTCTGAATCTTCCATCTCGAGAGGTATCGATATTGACTCGGGAAGGAATGATGCAATCGATGTTGAGGCGACTCTTACAAGGCCCGCACCGGTTCTTAACGCGCCAAGTGCTACCATTGCGGGCGTGCCTGTGTAATTTTTTGAGCCGGAGATTATCAAGACCTTTCCAAAGGTTCCCTTGTTAGAGTATGATGGCCGGTTAGGAAGCAATGATTTCGCGTCCATGAAGGTTATAACCTCACCTTTTAAACTTTCTTTTTCTATTATTTCAGGAGGTATTCCTATCTTTCCAACCTTTATCTTTCCGCAAAGAGACCTTGCCGGATAAAAAAGCATGCCGCGCTTTATCATGCCAAGCGTTACGGTCATATTCGCAATTACGGCTTTTTCACTCACATTTCCGGTGTCCGCATCTATTCCGCTTGGTATATCTATTGACACGGTAAACTTTGAATTTGAATTTATCATATCTATGATTTGAGAAATACCCTCGTCAATCTTTGACTTGAAACCTATTCCAAAGATTCCATCGATAACGATGTCGGCCGACCTTATTTCATCCTTATTTATCGAATCGACGACGGGAATTCCCATCTTTTTGATTATAGAAAGATTTTTGATTGCAAGAGGGGAAGACACACTCCCAAAGACGGGGCATACCTTTACATCCATTCCGACTTCATGCAAGTTTCTTGCCAGTGCCATCGCATCTGAACCGTTATTTCCCTTTCCCGCAAAGATCAAAGCACTCTTGCCTTCAAAAGTGCCGATCTCTTCTTCTATGGCGAGATAAATGGAAAATGCAGCGTGTTCCATCATTATCGACTCGTCATCGTAAACCTCAATTGCCCTTTTTTCTAACTTTCTCATCTCATCGATACTTGCTATTTTCATCTTTTCCTCCATTCACATTTGTCAATTTCATCGCAAGGGAATACTCTCTTTGGGCCTCGACGTATTTACCCATCTTTTCGTACGCAGAGGCTATCTTTATGTGAAGAGAAGGATCCTCTGGATGTCTGGACAATGTCTTCATGTATATCCTTATCTCGTACTTATGCATCCCGAGAAGTTTGTAAATTCCTGCTCTAACGGATGGAAATGTGAGTAGCAAAAAAATTGCGCCGGCAACTATGATCGTGTAAAACACCCATATATAATCGTTAGAATTCCGGGCCTTAGCGCTATGCTGGGTTAACATCGATATCGAGAGCAATTTGGAAGTATTTGGATCGGACGGAAAATTCGCGATTAGACTTTTTATGTCTTGCGATATTGAAGAAGAAACCAAAGTTGGATTTGCGTTTATTGCCTGAAAGACGAGATCAAGGTATGTTGACATCAAATTGTCGAGAGGCGCCCTGTATTGAACCGGTAAATTTTGAAGCGATCTGTAAAAGATTATCATGTTTTTGATGTATGGGGTTAGATCTTTTGCGCTCGATATCTCTCTTATCGCATCATTTATGGAAGAATAAAGTGCCAGATAATTTGAAACTGTGAATTTCCATTGAAGAAGGTTTGGATCCATCTGGACTGAAGAGGCAGACGCTATCTGAGACTCAAAATCGATGATGTTAAATCCCATCTGGGCCTGCGAGACGCTCAATCCACTTAACCACACATAGGTCTTCACGTAAATATTCTTTATATCGTAAGAGGTGGATATGGCCGCAACGAATTTCGCGGCGTTAATGTCAAAAGATCGTGGATTGGTGTTTATCATCTGGGCAAAAAGATTCCACAAAGACACGACATTTTGAGGTGGAAGGAATTTGTAAAGTTCGGGGATTTTGTAAAGGTACTTTATTCTGTCAAAAACCCCTAACGCATCGATGTAATCTCCCTGAGATATATAGGTAAAAAGCGCGTTGTAATCGTTTTGGATTGGTAAGATGTTGAAGACAAGATTAAAGTTCTTCGGAAGAGTTTGGATTTCGGGATTCTTTAAGGCATTGTAAAAACCATCGAGGTTGTTTGAAATTATCGCATTTGCGACATCTATATCTAAGGTAGATGACGCGCTGAGTATCGACAATTTTGAATATACGACTCTTGCCTGATTTAGAAGCGTCAAGGAAGATGGATCGGTAATAAGGCCTTCGAGAATTTTGTCCCTTTGTATCTCAAGGCTTTCAGAGGCGAAAATGGTATAAGAGATTCCAATAACAAGGAAAAGTGCTATGAGTTTTTTCAATTCATCACCTCATAAAGATAGTATTCTCTTAAAAGTTCTATGCATAAAAGATCTCTTTCATAGCCATACCTGTTTATCTTATCTGAAATTGCATTGACATCACTTGCGCTTGCCTTTCCGGCAAGGTAATTTCCGTAAATGGTCGAATAAGATTGCAAAAGATCATTTATCTTCGCGTCGTAAAGTTTTACATAACTTGCGAGTATATGAATATCATCGAAGTACTTTTGCTTTTGGATGTTTTCAAGATTTTGAGAAGGGTTATTTGAAACCCTGTTCCACGCGTAATTCACAGAAAAAGAAAAATTCGCACTTTGATTTTGCTCTATTGATCCATTCAGAGTGAAGTAAAGATCGGTATTTTGTGGCTGTGGCGTGTACTTGTTGTATGGAGTAAAGTTGGATGGGATTTGAGGAACGCTAAGAGGTGGAAAGGAGAGTTTGTCAATTTTTACATTCAAAAGAGCCCCTAACATTTTGAGATCGTAAGCGTATTGAGACTTCATAAGATCTATATTTGCGAGATTCTGAAGAGAGGTTGATTTTCCAGTTTGATAATTTATCATCGTATTCATCTTCATCGCATCGAAGAAGTAATTTATCACATCAACTTTTAAATTAAGTCTCTCGCTTTGATAACTTGAAAAGGCCTTTTCTTCCGATCTCTGGTAAAGAGTCGGATCAAAGATCAAAGAGGCAAAAAGTGCGCTGTTCGAAGAGATGCCAATGTTCAAATTCAAATTCTTGTATATTCCGATGCTGACAATTCCCGTTGCCGAGTAAGACATTCCGTTGCCGATCGCCGATCCTCCGGCTATCCCGGAAAGGCCAAAAGACGTTATTCCCGAAAATGAAGAGATATCCCTTACGTAATTAATGCTTGATATGTTGTCTGCGATTTTAAGAAGATCATCTATACTCTGACCCATAATGACAATTGCGACCGTAAGGCCTATAAGTATGAATACAAATTTTTTCAATTTTTATCGCCTCTTTCTTCCCTTTCTTTTAACTTCAGCGAGAGTATAGTCTCTCTCATTTCATCTATCTGTGCGTAAAGTTTTTTTATCGTTGAGTTGTACTCTTCAAATTGCTTTCTTTGATCATCCATTATTGTTTTCACTCTTTCTTGGCATTCTTGCTTTTCCTTCATGATCTCCGTTTGATGCTCCATTTTGTACCTTACGGTGATGTTTTCGATCTCCTTTTGATGATCGGAATTCATTCTTTTTATCTCATCGTTTAAATTCCCAATCTCTTCTTCAAGGACTTTCTTTTCTCTTTCCAAGTCTTTCACCTGAGAAGTCAGCACTGTAATTTGTGATTTTAGACTCTCGTTTTCTTTTTTTATGTCTTCGTAAGATGAGATCTCAGATTCCAGTTTCTTTATCTTTTCTTTGTATTCTTTTACAAGTTCAATATTGGTAGAGGCCTTCTCTCCAAGGTCTTTTAAACCTTTTTTGAGGGCATTTATCTCTTTTTCCATTTCGTTATTTGAACTTTTGAGTTTTGAATTTTCATTTTCAAATTCTCCAATTTTTTCCTTGAGAGATTCTATGGTGCTATCCTTTTCTCCGAGGCGCTTTTCAAAGTCAGACCTTAACGCCTCGATATCGAGTTTGTGATTCTCAAGGATGGAAGAAAAGATGCCCTTAATTCTCGAAAGATGGCCCTCAAGTTCGGAGAGTTCCTTAATATGGCCTTCAAATGCATTTTGTGATTCATATATCTCGATAAGTTTTGAAAAAAATTCTTTACCGGTTACGCCAGAATTTTTGATGGCATTCGTTATTCTGTCCTTTAACTCTTCATCTATTTTAACCGAATAAGTTGTGTCCACGTCGCGCCTCCATAGAAGAGATTTTAAATTTAGTATACCAAAAAAATGTAGAGTTTAAAAGGCATAAATGAGTTTACCTACAGATTAACAGACTTATATCTCTCGTTAATTTCTTCTCTTTCTATTCCTATGTATCTTAGAGTTATCTTTGGGCTTGAATGATTAAGCATCTTCTGGAGCATCGCTATGTCCGTTCCGTTTTTATACTGGTGGTACCCGAAGGTCTTTCTAAGTGTGTGCGTTCCAACATTTTCCTTTATTCCTGCGGCCTTACAGTACTTGTTTATCATCTGCCACGCGGCGATCCTGCTTATAGGCCTTATACCTCCATTTTTCTTTCTGCTTGGAAATACCCATATTTCCATATCCGAAGGTTTAACCTGTTGAATGTACAAATTTATACTTTCAATGACGGCATCGTTGAGTGGAAATTTCTTTGTTTTTCCCGTTTTCTTTTCTTTTACAAGTACCTCTTCTCTTATCTTTCCATTCTTGTAAAGCAGATCTCCCCATCTTAATTTGAGGATATCGGATATTCTCAAGCCCGCATTTATACCGAGCGTAAAGATGAGAAGATCTCTGAAATCTTGATTTTCCTTCATTAAACGCTTGACAGTTCTTATCTTTTCTATATCCTTTATCGGGCTGACTTCTTTCATTCTTTCATCTCCTTAAGGCTTTTTCTAATCTTTCTAAACCTTTCAAGAGCATGTTACGAGGCATTGCCACATTCATCCTTTGAAATCCACTGCCCCCGATTCCAAAAAGATTTCCATCGTCGAGTGCAACCTTCGCCCTTTCAGTTATGAGATTGTAAAGTTCACCGTCCGAAAGGCCAAGATTTCTGAAGTCTATCCATCCAAGGTAAGTCCCTTCGGGAGTTATGAGCCTTGCCTGCGGGATTCTTTCTTTTAAAAAAGTTTCGACAAGATCGAAGTTCCCTTTCAAGTAAATCAAAAGTTCATCGAGCCATTCAGAGCCATAGGTGTAGGCCGTCTCAGTTGCCACTATGGAAAAAATGTTCGATGTTTCAAGTTCAAAATTTTCGGAGGTAACCGCAAAGCGATCTCTTATTCTTTTATTCGGAATGATAACGACAGAGGAGGGTATACCGGCGAGATTGAAGGTCTTATTCGGCGCTATAAAGGTAAGCGTTGAATCCTTAAAACTTGTTGAAAGGATCGAAGTATGAACATTTGGACTGTAAACGAAATCAGAGTGTATTTCATCTGAGGCTATTATTATGCCGTGCTTTTGACATATTTTGCCAAGCATTTCGAGTTCTTCCATTTTCCACACCCTGCCAACGGGATTGTGAGGGCTGCAAAGGATCAGCATCTTCGTTCTCTTCGTGATCTTTCGCTCAAGGTCTTCAAAGTCCATGGTATATTTTCTATTTTCCAATTTTAATGGATTATTCACGATTATCCTTCCGTTGTTCTGGATTATCCTAAAGAAGGGGTAGTAAACCGGAGGCTGGACGATTATCTCATCTCCCGGATTGGTGTAAGAAAGTACCGCAACTGTAAGCGTTGATACAACACCGGCGCCGTCAACTATCCATTCTCTCTCCACATCAATTCCGTGCCTTGTCTTCATCCATTTGATTATGGAATCGTAAAAGCTTTCCGGCCTGAAAGTATACCCGAAGATTCCGTGGTCTGCCCTCTTTTTAATGGCCTCTACGATCTCAGGTGGCGTTCTGAAATCCATATCGGCTATCCACATCGGGAAAAGATCATTCCTTCCAAACATTTCCCGCATGTCTTCCCATTTTCGAGAATTGGTGCCATGTCTATCGATCTCTTCATCAAAGTTGTAGCGCATTTCCTACCTCCTGCGTGTTGAATTTAACAAAAGCCTCTTGTGTTAAATTCGAAATTTAGAAAATTATACCATCAAAAGGTCGTGTAGGTTATATATTCATTTGCTTGATATGGTAAACTTTATTTGTAATTGATAAATAACAATTATATTAGGTATACCACAAATATCAATTGTATAAAAGTAAACCTAACTGACAGATTATTTTTGGCGATGGGTTTATCGAAAAAGATTCTGCTCCTAAGAGCAGAATCTTCATTACCGTTCAATTCTCAAGCGAAAATCACATTTTTAATATTTCATCGTCGAAAGAACCTTTTCGTACTTTGAATAGGCCTCCCTTAAATTTTCTACCGCTTTTTTCAACTCTTTCGCGAGACCTTCCTGATCTGCGAGTACCTTGGTAAGTTTACCCATTTCTTCGTCTATGTTCGAAACTCTTTTTGTTATGTCTGTAGTTCCAGACGTTACTTCTTCTATAGAAGCACTTTGCTCCTGCGCCGCTGCAGCTATATTTTCTATTGTCGAGACTATAAGATCTATATTCTGAGAAATGTCTTTAAATTTGTTTATCATCATATCGACCTGGTCGACACTGTCGAGTATGGACTTATTCAACTCTTCTCTCGTTTTCAAAGACTCTTCAGACTTCGATTTGAATTCTTCCGTAATCTTGGAAATGTTGGCCGTTGACTTCTTTGTCTCCTCTGCGAGTTTTCTTATCTCATCTGCGACTACCGCAAATCCCTTCCCGGCATCTCCCGCGCGTGCGGCCTCTATTGCGGCGTTGAGCGCAAGCAGGTTTGTTTGTTCTGCTATCTTGTTTATTGTCTCGGCTATATCTCCGATCTTACCTGAAGATTCTGCGAGTTCATGGGCTATGTTGGAACTTTTAATTGCAGAATCTTTCATATCGAGTATAAAACGCTTTGTTTTGTCGGCCATTTTGTTCAGATCCGAAAGACTCGACGCTATCTTGTTTGAAGAATCACTCGCTTCTTGCGATGATTTTGCAAGAGTTTGCGAAGATGATGCTATCTCTTCTATACTTGCATTTATTTCTTCTAAATTTGCGGCGACGTTGGTTATATCATCGTGAACTGATCTTGTCGATTCTGAAAGTAAACTTATGCTGCCGCCAAGCGCTTCTTCTTCCCTTACGAGAAACTCTGCCGTTTTCCCGACATCTTTTGAGGCATTATCCACCTCTCTTAATCCAAGACGTATATTTTGCAAACCGTTGCTAAAGTTGTTAAACAATACTCCTATCTCATCATTCCGTTTAACATCTACAGAATATGTTAAATCTCTTTTGGAGAAATGTTCACCGAGAATTTCTAAATAATTCATAGGTTGGGTTATCATTTTGATTATAAAGTATGAAATTAAAGCGCCGATTCCAGCTATTATTATAATGATGATTATAAAGATGTTTCTCATCGCATCAACTTGGGCAGTTATATCTGACACAGGAGTTATAACCATCGCTATCCATCCGTTGTCAAGAGCACCAAAGGTGGCAACCTTGTTGATTCCTTCGAGTACGTAGTTTATAGTGCCATTCTTCTCGGAGACTATTTTCTTACCCCAATCGTACTTGGCAAGATCAATGCCTATAAGATTCGGATAGGGATCTATTATTACAGTTCCTCCAGATGAAAGTACGGCTAAATAAGAATTTTTTGTCACTTCAGAATTTTTCATTATCTGGTTCATTTCGCTCAGTTCTATGTCTATCCCGACAACGCCCGCTAAATTCCCATTTTGATCGTACACTTTTTGTGCTGCCGTAAACGTCCATGAGTTGTCTGTGGCATTATGATAAGGCTTTGTCAGAATAGGACCGCTAGAATTTAACGCTTCGATGTACCACGGTCTCGCTCGCGGATCAAATCCGGCAGGAAGGGTTTGTTCAGGCCTTAAATACATTTGACCATTTACCGTTCCAAGATATGCATTTGAAATAAAAGGATACGTCTTTAGAAACTGATCGAATTTTGAAAATAATATTGTTTTGTCTTGAGTGTAATTTTGTACATCCTGTGCTAAAGTCGAAATAACCTGTTCGTATTGTGAAAATGTGCTGTTTAGATACATAATGTCCAAATTCAAGGCTACTTTCTGGGAATTCATTATCGTTGAATGAATATCATTCCCAGAATAGTAATAAGCAAATAAACCTATAACAATTGCCGGAACGATACCGATAGTTAGAATCAAAGAGATGAGAGTTAGCCTAAATCTTCTTCGTTTTTCGTTTTTCATATTCCCTCCCAAATTAACAATTTTTTCGATAAAGCCTTTTTAAGGTATATTCAGCCGTACATTCACCCTTTAAATTTTATTTTTGATAGTATTTCGCACGATTTTTGAGGATCATCTGGAAGATCTGAAAGTTTTAGACCGACAATCTCGATAAAGGTTTCTTCTTTTTCCAAAAGTTGAAGGATCTCTTCTAACAATGACTTTAAAATCTCTTTATTAGTCGAATAGAAGATCCATTGTTTCTCTCTTTTCTCATTCAACAAACCTGCATCTTTGAGAATTCTTATGTTTTGAGAAATCGCAGGCTGAGTTACATCAAAGAGATTTTCGAGTTCACAAACGCAAAAAGGCCTTTTGGCCATAAGTAATACCATCTGAAATCTCAATGGGCTCGAAAGAGCGCTAAAGAGTTTCTCAAATTTTCTCGATTCCATCCAATCGTCTCCTAAATCTGAAAAGGATATTAACTTAATTCTATCATACAATGAATCGGTTTATATCTTACCGATTGTCTACATTTAGATTCGTAAAATAAATAGCCTCTCGAGAGGCTATTTATTTTTATACCTAATTAACTTTAAAAGCCGAATACTCATTTACTTTAAGCGGAGGGCAAGATGCCTCCGAGATGGCCTCCGCAGCAGCGCGAGGACCAGACATCGAGGGGGGCACCTGCCGCAGCGATGATTCGGAATTTGAAATTGGTTCAGTATATACAAATTATTTTTTATTCGATGACGAGATCCGGATTTGCTTCCAATTTTGCCTTTAACTCTTTTTGTATCTGTTCGGTGGAAATTGTCTTTGCAAGGCTTCTTATGTACTCTTCGTCCGTTTCAAAAGTTATCGCATTCCACAAACATCCAACCTGACAGTTGTTACATCCGACCATGCAGCGATCTTGGAAAAGCACAACTGCCTTTTTATTTACAGGATCGTATCCGAATACATTACGCTTTTCACCACAGGTTACAACACACAATCCACATCCTGTGCATTTATTTGGATCTATCACAGGACCCCACTTTATCTTTTTTCTATCAAGCCCGTGCCATTTTGCAAAGATATCTTCAGCCATTGAAACTACCTTCTTTCTTTGCCTCTGTGGAAACAACGTGATCGGGGAACTTGTTAAGCCTTGCCTCTAATTCCTTCTTTACAGTCGGGAAGATCTTGTACTTAACGATAACAGATTTCACGAATTTAGAAGCATCTGCGGGAAAGGATATCGCATGTTCGGGACAAACCTTTCCGCAAGTCGTACACCCAACGACACAGTTGCCACCATTTGCCACTATATATTTTTGCTTCGATTTTGAAAATCCAAATACCGCATTGCCGCAACTTAACAAACACAACCCACAATCTGTACACTTCGAATAATCGATAACCGGCGCCCATTCAATTTCAGATCTTGGAACTCCATGCCAAATTTTTTCTGCCATTTTGATCATCTCCCAAAGTACTTAAGTCTATAAATATATTAGCATATGCTTATTATACTTGGGTTATGATCAAGTTAAGTTTTTCTCATGATTCAAAGATTCAAGTCTTAACTTTCATAAAATCCTATTCCAACAAGTCCAGGGCCTGTATGAACGACAAGTACAGGGCTTATCTGACCTGTAAAAAGTTCATTCACATTTCCTGTGCCTTTTATTTTCATTGCCAATTCCTTTGCATCCTCTTCATCTGAGCCATTCATAACTGCCACATTCATTTTTTTGCCCTTGGATTCTTTCAAAAAGAGAGAAAACATCCTATCGATTGCCCTTCTCCATCCAAGAATCTTTGCGTAAGAATAAAGGAATCCATCATCGTTTACAGATATTATTGGCTTGACGTTGAGAAAATCACCCATATTCGCCTCGACCTTACCTATCCTTCCACCGGCCTTGAGGTATTTGAGAGTCTTTAGGGTAAAGAAAATTTTTATTTTATCTTTTACGTTTTCGGCGATTCTGCACGCATCTTCAAATGATTTGCCGTCCTTTACAGCCTTTGCAACTTCGTATACTATAAATCCGAGCCCCATCGAAAGACTTTTTGAGTCTACGATCTTTACATTCATCTCTTTGTATTCTTTAGCGACGGCGTTAAGCATTCCAAAGGTTCCGCTAAAGGTACTCGAGATGGTGATTGCGATTACATGGGTGTATCTCTCCGCTTTTAATCTGTCAAAAAGTTTTTTGGCATCATCGATCAATGGCATCGATGTTGTTGGTATCTCCTTTTCGAGAGAATCGTAGACTTCCTCTGGCTTTATCTCGATTCTGTCTCTGTAGGTTTTATTGCGGTAAACGATGAGCAATGGCAGGATATGAATTCCGTATTTAACTACAATCTCATCGCTGAGATCACATGTGCTGTCGGTGACAATGCCTATTTTTCCCATGATATACCTCCTCGTCGATGTACATAAACGAAAATAAGTCGCTCATAGATAAATATACACCAAATTTGACTTTGAAATAACTTCATGATAAAATATCTTCAAGTAAAATTTCTAAATGATTAAATATACAAATAAAATATATCCTAAATTAACATAAAAGGGGGCGTTTTTGCAATGAGGAGTATTTCTAAGGCTTTTGTTCTCATGCTTTTGATTCTAATGAGCGTGATGGTTTTTGCGGCAAGCAGCAAGGATTACGTGATTGTTGGTACGACTGATAAGTTCACATCTTTAGACCCTGCAAAGGCTTACGAATACCTTTCTGTTAACCTGATTCAAAACATCATGACAGGCCTTGTCACTTACGTACCGGGAACGACACAAATAGTTCCGGCCTTGGCAGAAAAATGGGATATTTCCCAAGATGGCCTTACATATACCTTCTACCTTAAAAAAGGTCTTAAATTCTCTAACGGGGATCCCATCAATGCTCAGGCTTTCAAGTATGCCTTTGACAGGGTTATAAAACTCGGACAGGATCCTTCATTTTTACTTTCAGACGTTGTCAAGGACACGAAGGTAATAAACGATACGACTTTTGAAATCGATCTTAAATACCCATTTGCACCTTTTATAAATATCCTTGCCTTCACAGTTGCATATCCCGTTGATCCAAAGGTTTATCCTTCCGATCAAGTCTACAATGGAATGCCTGTATCAAGTGGACCTTACATAGTCAAAAGATGGGTAAGAGACGTTGAGATGGAACTCGCCCCTAATCCGAATTATTACGGAGAGCCTGCCAAGACCCCAACGATCTTGATAAAACTCTATCAGGATGCCAACAGTTTGTATCTTGCGCTTCTTAGCGGCGAGATAGATCTTGCTTACAGAACATTACTTCCCCAGCAATTCGCGCAGTTGCAGCAGAACAACAAATTTGTAACTTACGTTGGTCAAAGTCCTTTCATGAGATTTATAGTCTTCAACGTAAAGCAAGATCCATTTGGAAATGTCAAGGTGAGAGAAGCCCTTGCGTATGCCGTGAACAGGCATGAAATTGAAAATAAGATCTTTGCCGGTCAGGTCAAACCTCTTTACACGATGATACCTGTTGGGATATGGGGGAGCATGAATGTTATGCCATCACAGGATATAGCAAAATCAGTTTCGATCCTTCAGTCTCTCGGATATTCAAAAGATAAGCCTTTGAACATAACGCTTTGGTACACACCAAGCCACTACGGATCGACTGAGGCGGACCTTGCGCTTACATTAAAGAATCAATTTGAATCAACGGGCCTTATAAAATGCAACGTCAATTACGCCGAATGGGCCACATACATAGATTACTGGAATAAAGGCGTCATGGGCATGTTTTTGCTCGGATGGTATCCAGACTACTTTGATCCAGACGATTTCGTATGGCCATTCCTACAATCTTCTGCAAGTCCTCTTATGGGATCCAATTATTCGAATCCTACAATGGATCAACTTCTAACCGACGCAAGGCTTATAAGTGATGAGGCCGGACGCACAGCACTTTACGAAGCCGTCCAAAAACTCATGGCTAAAGATGTTCCGTACATTCCTCTCTTTCAGGGAGAACAGCAAATCGCCGCAAAACCAGAAATTGGAGGAGTTGTTCTCGATCCGGTTCAGATTTTCAGGTATTACCTGCTTTACAAAAAGTAATCTTTGCGGGCGGATGATCTCCGCCCGAATTTGAATCAAAAGGAGAGAGAACCTTTGAAGGCATATATTCTTACACGGGTTATACTTTCCATACCTATGATTTTTATACTTTTGACATTGGTCTTTGTTATTTTAAGAATTTTGCCGGGAAATCCAGTTACAGCCATGCTTGGGCCAAAGGCACCACCCGAAGTCGTAAAATATATGGAAGCCCAACTCGGTCTCGATAAGCCGATAATAGTCCAGTTTGGTGATTACATAATGAATGTTCTAAGAGGAAATTTTGGAAATTCAACAGTGACAACTCTTCCAGTCATCCAAGAGTTGGAAGATAGATTTCCGGCGACACTCGAACTTACGATATTTTCTATGATTATAGCCGTTGCGGTAGGCATATTTTTCGGCAGTTTTGCGGCATCACATTACGGAAAAATTGTCGATGTACTGGCAAGAATTTATTCAATCTTCGTTTATTCGATGCCTGTTTTCTGGTTTGGAATTATGCTTCAACTCATTTTCGGAGTGTGGTTAAAAATTCTGCCAGTCTCAGGACGTGCGTCTCCATTTATGACGCCTGACAATCTTTACACCGGCCTTTACACAATTGATGCGATTTTAAATGGCCAGTGGAACGTTCTTTACGATGCAATTTTACATCTTATACTTCCATCTATAACTCTTGGTGTCGTGATATCGAGCATTTTCGTAAGGATGGTAAGATCGAATGTTTTGCTTTCTCTCTCAAGTCAATATGTTATCTCTGCAAGATCGAGAGGGATAAAAGAAAGCAGAATTCTTTACGCGCACGCTCTTAAAAATGCCATGATTCCAATTCTTACAATAATGGGTCTCCAATTTGCTTTGTTGCTTGGAGGGGCCGTTTTAACAGAGACAACCTTTTCATGGCCGGGAATAGGAAGTTATCTCGTTGAAAGGATAAGGTACAGAGATTTTCCTGCAATTCAAGGAGCCGTCGTGTTCTTTGCGCTCTTTGTCGTTGTCGTAAGTATATTGATAGATATTATCAACGCATGGATGGATCCGCGGGTGAGGTACTGATGATAAGCCAACAGATAAGAAAGGGCCTAAGAGGTCTTTTCAAAGATTCTTCGGGTCTTATGGCCGTGATAGGGTTTTTGATACTTATCTTTTATGTCATAGTAGCGATATTTGCCCCTTTTATATCTCCTTACAATCCAACGCAACCATCCGGACCATCTCTTTTGCCTCCAACGATATCGCATATCATGGGAACGGACAATTTGGGATACGATATCTTCAGTAGACTTGTCTGGGGAACGAGAATGGCCTTTGCGATAGCGCTTATAGCGACCGCCATAGCGGCAACAGTTGGAATTCCCGTAGGACTTCTTGTTGGATACGTCGGTGGAAGGACGGATCGCGTTGTAACTATGATAATGGACTCGATTTACGCATTTCCAGGGCTTATTCTTGCGATAGCGATAGCGGCAATGTTAGGACCGGGCCTTTTGAATATAGCCTTTTCTATAGCCGTTGTCTACATTCCAACCTATTACAGGGTTATAAGAAGTCAGGTTAGCACGGTAAAGTCCGAACTCTACGTTGATGGGGCGCGCGCGATCGGTGCAAGGAATTTTACAATTATAGGATCGTACGTTTTTCCGAATGTCTTACCTTCCACAATAGTTATATTCTCTATGAATCTTGCAGATTCGATAATGACAGAGGCTGGACTGAGTTTTTTGGGTCTCGGAATCGCTCCGCCTACGCCTGATTGGGGCTACGATCTTGCCAAAGGTCAACAATTCATCCTGAACAACGACTGGTGGATGGTACTCTTTCCAGGGCTTGCCATAATAACCATAGTTTTGGGCTTTAGCATGTTTGCCGAAGGCCTTGATGAATATTTCAACCCGAATATAGGTGAGAAAAGATGAATTTACTCGAGGTAAGAGACCTTAGCATTGAATATCTGACAAGGGACGGGAATCTCAAAGCAGTTGATAGGGTTTCATTCTCTCTTGGGCTTCACGAAACCCTCGGCCTTGTCGGAGAATCGGGATGCGGAAAATCCACTATAGGGCTTTCGCTTTTGAGAATTTTACCCGTCAATGCGAGGATGAAAGGGAATATACTCTACAAAGGGAAGGACATAGTGACTCTTGCCGAAGATGATATAAGATCGTTACGGGGAAAAGAAATCTCTATGATCTTTCAGGATCCAATGACATCCCTTGATCCGATAATGAGGATAAAAAACCAATTTTTTGAAACCTTCCGTGCACACTTTCCAAAGATGAAAGAAGATGAGATGATCAAAAGATCATCCGATGTTTTAAAATCAATAGGCATAGATCCATCACGACTTGAAAATTACCCCTTTGAATTCAGCGGAGGCATGCGCCAGAGAGTCATGATAGCGCTTGCCATAGTTTTAAATCCTTCTTTGCTTATCGCAGATGAACCGACAACATCGCTCGACGTTGTCGTCCAGTTACAGATAATGGAGGTTCTTAAAGATTTAAAAGACAAAATGGATATGTCGATGGTTTTGATAACGCACGATCTTGGCCTTGTTGCCGAGATAGTCGATAAAGTTGGAATAATGTATGCGGGTAGTCTCGTTGAATTTGGAGAGGTGAATTCGATCTACGAAAAGCCCTTGCATCCTTACACCCAACTTTTACTTGTTTCAATACCAAATGTTAAACTCGATGATATGGAACTCAAGTACATAAAGGGAAATTTGCCAAGTCTCAAATCCCCTCCGGACGGGTGCAAATTTCATCCACGATGTCCCTTTGCCATGGATATTTGTGCAAGGGAAGACCCTCCAACCTTTGAGATAAATGAAAGAAAGGTAAAGTGCTGGCTTTACAAAGGAGACAAAAATGGAACAAGAACAAATCATATCTGTTAGAAATTTGAAAAAGTACTTTCCGCTTAAGATCTCATGGCTAAAGGCTTTCAAAGAAAGGCCTTACGTTAGAGCAGTCGATGATCTTTCTTTTGAAATAAAATACGGAGAAACTCTCGGCCTCGTCGGCGAATCTGGAAGTGGTAAAACCACAGTTGGTAGAACCCTAATAAGGCTTGAAGATCCAACAGAAGGTCAAATAATTTTCGAAGATGTCGATCTGGCAAAACTTTCCGGGGAATCTTTAAGAGTTAAAAGGAAGGATTTTCAGATGATCTTTCAAGACCCAATGGCATCTTTGAATCCTTACATGAGAATTGGAAATGCAATCGAGCATCCTTTGAAGATACACAAAATGGGAAAGAAAGAAGATAGAAAAGTGCGCGTTTACGAAATTCTTGAAAAGGTAGGTCTTCCGCCTGAAGAGTTTTACAACCGTTTTCCAAGGCATCTCTCCGGAGGTCAAAGGCAGAGAGTTGTGATCGCGCGCGCAATGGTAACGAACCCCAAATTCATCGTGGCAGATGAAGTCACGGCCATGTTAGACGTGTCGATAAGATCTCAGATCCTTAAACTCCTCATAGACATGAAAAATGAACTTGGCCTTACCTATTTATTCATAACCCATGATCTCGCAAGCGCAAAATACATCTGCGATAGAATAGCCGTTATGTACCTTGGAAAAATCGTTGAGGTTGCAAAAACATACGATATATTCAAAGAGCCCTTGCATCCTTACACAAAGATACTCATGGCAAGTGTTCCAATACCCGATCCAAAGATGAAAAAAAAGAAATTTGTTCCTTCTGGTGAGATCCCCTCTCCCATAAATATCCCTTCAGGATGCAGATTTCATCCAAGATGCCCTTATGCGATGGAAATTTGCACCAAAGTCGAGCCGGAATTAAAAGAAGTAAATGGCAGGACAGTTGCCTGCCATCTTTACGGTTGAATTTACGATACAGCCTTTTTTGATTTTATGTATTCGTCTATCGCTTTTGCCGACTTTTTGCCAGCACCCATGGCGAGGATAACCGTCGCCGCGCCGGTTACTATATCTCCCCCGGCAAAAACACCCTCGACGGAAGTTTGACCCGTCTCTGGATCGGCTTCAATGTATCCGTGAGAGGTTAATTTAAGTTCTGGGAAAGCACTCAAAAGGACTTTATTTGAAGTTTGGCCTATTGCCTCTATGGCCATGTCGGCCTCTATTAAAAACTCACTTCCTTCTATGGGAATCGGCCTTCTTCTTCCAGATGCGTCGGGCTCTCCAAGTTTCATCTTTATACATTTGACGGCCGTAAGATTTCCTTTATCGTCTCCTATGTACTCTATCGGATTTGTAAGCCAGTTAAATTCTATTCCTTCCTCTATGGCGTGATGGTATTCCTCTATTCTTGCCGGCATTTCTTCTTCACTTCTTCTGTAGACGATCTTTACACTTTCAGCCCCAAGTCTAAGCGCCGATCTTGAAGCGTCCATGGCGACATTTCCGGCCCCAACTACGACGACGTGTTTGCCGAGTCTTACTGGAGTATCGCTTTCTGGGAATTTGTAGGCATGCATGAGATTTATCCTTGTCAAAAACTCGCTTGCCGAGTAAACACCGTTCAGATTGGTGCCGGGTATATTCATGAAACTCGGCGTTCCCGCTCCCGTTCCTATGAAGATTGCGTCAAATTCATTTTTAAGTTCCGAAATAGTCACGCTTCTTCCCACAATCGAGTCTGTGTCTATCTCGACTCCGAGGGATTTTATGAAATTTACCTCTCTTTCGACTATAGACTTTGGAAGACGGAATTC
This sequence comes from uncultured Mesoaciditoga sp., assembly GCA_964433875.1. Classification (GTDB taxonomy): domain Bacteria; phylum Thermotogota; class Thermotogae; order Mesoaciditogales; family Mesoaciditogaceae; genus Athalassotoga. The sequence continues at coordinate 7,554 of CAYSSO010000017.1, read as the reverse complement.
GGGTATACCGTACATCAAAACACCACCGGGCGCGTGTAATGCCTCAAAGATTTTAACCTCGTATCCCATCTTTGCCAGATCTGCGGCCGCGGTAAGGCCCGCAGGCCCTGCACCTATTATTGCCACCTTTCCCAACTTTTTAGATGGAATTTCGGGAATTTTGACACTTCCCTGGCTTGCTTCCCAGTCTGCGACGAATCTTTCCAATTTTCCTATTGCCACAGGTTCGTGATCCTTCATCTTTGCGACAGTACATCTTCCTTCGCACTGACTCTCCTGAGGGCATACCCTTCCACAAACGGCTGGAAGATTGTTATAACTTTTCAAAATTTCGACCGATTTTGGCAGATCTTTGTTTCTTAAGGCAAGGATGAATCCCGGTATATCAATATTGACCGGGCATCCTGCAACGCATGGTTGATTTACGCACTGCAAACACCTGTTCGCCTCGGCGACGGCCTCTTCGAGAGTGTAGCCGAGCACTACCTCTCCGAAATTATGAATGCGTTCTTTTGGCTCCTGTTCTTTTATTGGTGTCTTGTTGTTTGGAATCTTTATTACAGCCACGATAAATCACCAACCCTTGCAATGTAATTTTCCAAAGAAATCTTTTCCTGATCTTTGTACTGTCTCAATCTATTCATCAACTCGTCCCAGTTAACCTCATACCCGTCGAATTCAGGCCCATCGACACATGCAAACCTTATGTTTTTGCCGACCGTTACCCTGCACGCGCCACACATGCCAGTGCCGTCGACCATTATGGGGTTAAGAGAGACAAAGATTGGAATACCCAGTTCTTTTGCCGTGTAAGCGGAAAACTTCATCATCACCGTAGGGCCTATTGACCAGGCCTGATCGATCTTTTCTCCACGTTTGACTATTTCTTTCATTCCGTCTGTGACAACGCCCTTCATTCCCATCGATCCGTCGTCCGTGGTCACCAAAAGTTCGTCTGAGAATCTTTCGCACTCGTCTTTCAGTATGACAAGATCTGCAGATCTTCCACCAAGAATCGTTATTACCTTGTTGCCGGCCCTTTTTAATTCTTTCAGAATAGGCAATATGGCCGCTATTCCAACGCCTCCACCTATCATCATGACAGTTCCGTATTTTTTTATCTCGCTTGGATGACCTAAAGGTCCGGCAACGTCCTCAAGTGTGTCCCCAACTTTCATCGCCGCCATTTCATATGTTGTCTTTCCTACCGCCTGAAAGATAAGTCTTATCTCACCTTTTTCAGCGTTAAAATCTGCAATAGTAAGCGGGATTCTTTCTCCATTCGGAGATGTTCTTATGACGACGAATTGTCCAGGTTTTGCGTGCGATGCCACTTTGGGCGCCCTGACCCATATTTCGTATTCTTTAGTCGCGATCCTCTCTTTCGAAGTTATTTCAAACATGTTTTTCCTCCTTAGCCAGATACAAATCTACACCCTTTGCAGCTCTCAATCCGGATCCTATAGCACTTATTATGTCCTGCCTTGAATTTGAGGCGTCTCCACCACAAAAGATTCCTTTGATCTTTGTACGGCCATATTCGTCTACTGGAACTGATCTTCCATCGAATCCCATTTTTTGCTGGATTTCAGTCGGAACAAAATCTAACGATGGTGTTTGTCCTATCGCAGCGACGACATAATCGACTGAAAGCGTGACATGTGGAGATTTTTCGTCAACAACCGGTTTTGGCCTTCCGCCGGATGGATCCGGTACAAGAGAGGCAACGGCGTATTCAAATGTTTCTACTGACTTTTTACCCCTTATCTCAACTGGCACTCCCATCTCAACTATTTTAACACCTTCCTCCTGAGCCTCTTCAATCTCTTCGGGATCGGCCGGCATATCCTCTATCCTTCTTCTATAGACTATGGTTACTTCAGCACCCAACCTTACAGAAGATCTTGCGACATCCATCGCGACGTTTCCTCCACCGACTACGACAACCTTTTTGCCTGTAAGTTCTTTTAAAGACCCGTCATTTACCATGTGCATAAAGGTAAGTCCTTGCATTACGCCCTCGAGTTCTTCACCTTTTATCCTAAGTGTCATAGGCTTTGAGTTCCCGACCCCGATAAAAATGGCATCGTAAGAATTCATGAGATCTTCGAATTTTACATCTTTTCCAACTTTTGTCTTAAGACGCACATTTATGCCAGTCGAGAGAACGGCATTTATATCTTTCATCATCTCGTCTTTAGGAAGCCTGTACACAGGTATGCCCCACATCATGGCACCGCCCAACTTTTCTTCGGCCTCGTATATTGTAACGTCATATCCAAGTAGTCTTGCGTAATAACCAAAAGATAAAGACGCAGGACCTCCTCCTATGGCAGCCAACTTTTTGCCGTTAAATTTGGGAAGCGTTATCTTCGATGCCTTGAGGTAGTCATCCACATTGGATGCCGAGAATGCTTTAAGCCATCTTATGGCAAGTGGTTCACCCTGAATTCCGACAACGCATGCCTCCTCGCATTGGTGGGTACAGACCTCACCGCAGATAAGTGGCAATGGATTTCTTTTGTATATCCATTCCAAAGATTCTTGAGGATCTTGCCTTGATATCGCACTTATGTATTCGGGAATGTGGAGTTCATTTGGACAGGCTTCCACACATGCACCGCATCCGAGACATCTTGAAGCCTCCTTGGACGCTTCTTCTTTAGAATATATCTGGACGTATTTGGAAAATGAGATCCTTCTTTTGTCAGGTTCGGCCTTTTTTGGCTCTATCCTTTCAAAATTTATGACTTTGTCGAATTTGTTAGATTCATTTCTGACATAGCCCGGATTCTGAGAACGACTCATGTCTGCACGCCATATGAAATCCTTTGAAACGATTTCTGGCTCTTCCTCTACCGGTACTGAAAGGTCTGGATGAAATGTGTGTATGTAATCTCTCGACATCTGCAAAGATCCTGTTGGACATACATCTACACATTGGGCACAAAAGCAGCATCTTCCATAATCGAAAACAGGCCTTACCGTTTTTGCAAATTTGTTTGCCACCTTAACGTCGGTGGACTCTACCATAGTCACGGCGTCGGTTGGGCATATTCTTGCGCAGTTACCGCAACCTATACATTTTTCAAGGTCATTCGTGTGAAAGCCACGGTAATTCGGAGAATTCCCAGAAATCGGGAAAACTTCGAGATCCTCTTTTGGATATCTTACGGTATGCGGCTTTTTGAAAAGGTATTTAAGGCCAACGATTGGCGCAAATCCATTCTTTTTTTCGATATCCTGACTGCTCATCTCATTCACCTACCTGTCAAAATCCGGCGGGCACATGTCCGTCGTGTGAATCCAGACCGGAACGTCCTCTATTCTCATCCCAACAAGAGCCTTCGTCGCATAATAAAGTCCTATCGAGTAAGACGGGCCTCTGACGTAGACTCTGTAGGGCTTGACATCCCCATCCGAGACTATGTAGTATCCGAACTCTCCCCTTGAACTTTCAACCTTTGAATAGTATGATCCCTTCGGTACTCTGAACTGGAATGGATTCGGAACCTTTGTCTTATGAGGACCGTCAGGTATTTGCTTTATGCACTGCCTTAATATCTTTATCGATTCTCCAAGTTCAAGCCTTCTTTGCAATACCCGAGAGAAGGCATCTCCGTCTCCAGTCTTTGGAATTTCAAAATCTAACTCGTTGTAGACTAAATAAGGTTGGGCCTTTCTTATGTCATACATAACACCCGAAGCCCTAAGATTCGGACCTGTAAGTCCGTTTTCTATCGCGTCTTCGGCAGAGATGTATCCAAGCCCGACTGTTCTTTTCTGGATTATCGGATTTTTGAAGATGAACTTATCGTATTCGGGCAATCTTTTCTCGAGATAATCGAGAAAATCGGAAAGTTTATCGAGCCATCCATCTGGCAGATCATTTT
>CAYSSO010000017.1:0-3584 GCA_964433875.1 uncultured Mesoaciditoga sp. | reverse complement strand
GAGGATGTAGTCCCTGTCGCCGACAAGCCACTGGACGGAAGTGTAATGGCCCGTCGTGCCTCCGAGGCCGCTCATGCCAAAGAGAAAAGATGCTATCCTTGCAAGTTCCAAGACGATGACCCTTATGTATTGCGCGCGCTTTGGCACTTCTATGCCCATCATGTGCTCGACCCCAAGGCAGTAAGCAACTTCGTTGACGTCCGGCTCAGGCACGCATATTCGCGGAATTAAGGCAAGGTTTTGAGTCCAAAGCCTTCTTTCCATCAATTTTTCAAATCCTCTGTGCAACAATCCGGGATCGGGCGTTACCTCTTCGACGCTGTGGCCTTTCATTTTCAAAACGTATGAAAAGTTTCCCTCTATTCCTGGATGATTTGGCCCTATGAAAAGTTCGTAGTACTTGTAATCATTCGATTCTTTTAGGAGATTCAATTCCATGAGTCTCATCCTCTCTGAATTCAAAAAGTTCCTCGGAGAAGGCAAGCGTATCGAAGTCCTTTCTCAAAGGAGGTATGTCGAGCCAGTTTTCCAAAAAGAATGGCTTTAGGTTTGGATTTCCACTGAATTCTATGCCGAAGAATTCATGCATTTCTCTTTCGTAAACCTCGCACAACTTCCAAAGAGACCCCATCGACTCTATAACTGGCCTTTGACGTGGTATCTTCGTTTTTACAATGGCTTCAAGCGCCAGATCGTAGGATTGGAGTATGTAGACAAGTTCAAAATTTCCTTCCTCTATCCAATCGACGCAGGATAAACCCATGAAGGCTTTGAATCCCTTCGCTTTAAGGTATGAAAGTGTGGAGGCAAGCCTGTCTTTTGGTGTAAAAACCTCGAATTCCCATTCTCCAAGCCATGATGCCTTTAGATCCATCGATTTTATCTCATCAAGGATGTCAGCCAATTTTGGTCACCCGCTCGATCTCTTTCAAAACAGGAGATGTCCTTTTCAAAACTTTGTCCTGATTGGCTTTGTACCAATCGTAATTTTTGACGTACTTTTCGTATCCTTTTGCTTCTCCCTTCTGAACCATTTCCTTGAGTTTGACGAAAGCGTCCAAAATGGCCTCAGGCCTCGGCATGCATCCCGCTATGTATATATCGACGGGTATGTATTTGTCGAGCCTTTCTATGACGTTATAAGAATCCCAGTAAATCCCACCATTTATCGTGCAAGAGCCAAAGCCCAAAACCCACTTTGGCGCCTGCATCTGTTCATAAGTATAGATAACTCTCTTTAAAGTTTTTATGGCAAGATATCCAGTTATAAGCAATATATCGGCCTGACGGGGTGTGGCCATAGGAGTTATTCCGAACCTTTCCATGTCCCATCTCGATGTCATAGTCGGTGGTAATTCTATGGCGCCACAGCCTGTGCAATAGTGGAGCATCCACATCGATCTGCCTCTGAAATAATCGACTATCTCTGTCCATTCAGACATTCAAAACGCCTCCCTGAATTATAACTATCACGGCCTGGAGAATGCCCAAAAACAAGGGCAATTTCCAGAAGAAACTTGTAGATTCATGAATTCTTAACCTCGGCAAAATTGCGTCTACGAGTATGACTATGAAATACAAAACGAATTGCTTTGCGATGAAGATCCAAAAGTTCGGTGCACCTCCCAAAAAAAGGTCAACTACTATGCCCGTTTCCAAAAACAAACCCACCGAATGCTGGATCATGCCAAATCCAAGGTACTTTCCGCCAAGTTCAACCATAGGGCCGGACGCGATCTCGGCAGGCGCTATGGCCTGATCGAATGGTTTTTCTCCAAGCATACCCTGAAGCGCTATTTCTGCTGCTAAAAAACCAAGTGGCATTTTGACTATATTCCAGTTCATAAAGCCGCCTGCTTGCTGGGCAACGATTTGTGTTAAATATCCCGTCTTTGAAAAGAGATATACCGAAAAGATCACGGCGGCAAATGGCACTTCGTATCCGGCCATCAACATCAAAGCCCTTGACATGCCTATGGCAGAGTTCGGGTTTCCGCTCGCAAGTACCCCCATCGCCATTCCCAGATATGCCATCATCATAAGGTAAACGATCATTATCAGACTTGAATCGGACGGCAAAAGTGTAAATGGGCCTATCGGCAGAAACATCAACGCTGCAAGCATCGGCGCAAAACCTGCCACAAGGCCTAAATCAAATGCCCATCCGTGGCTTACAGATCCTTTAGAGAGTAATTTGAAAAGATCCATGTAATTTTGCGTGAATGGAGGGCCGTACCTTCTTTGAATTCTCGCCATTATCTTTCTACCTATTCCTCCGAAAAGCAATCCTGTTGCAAGCGCCAGTGCCCCTATCCCGACACCCTGAGCAAGTTTTATCAAAAATTCAATTACCATACAACCCACCCCGCTATTATGAAGATCACAAGACCACCTATCGCAAGATAGGTGTATATCTGAACATTGCCCGTAAAGATCTCTTTGACGGCTTCGCCTATGTATTCGACGGACTCTCCAAATCCTTTGAAGAATCCATCTATCTTTATCTTTAAAAAGGGTGCAAGTTCTTTATCCATAGGCTCGTAAAAGTCATAACTGAACTGGTACATCTCAGGCGTTAAATTCCAGTCTTGAGGAATCTGTCCGGCCGTGTAATTGTCCTCTTGAGGAACCTTTTTGTGCTTTGCCACAACGGCAAAAAGGGCAAAGCCAAAGATGAAGGCAACTATCACAACAATGAAGATCGAGACCATGTTTATCGAAGAGAAGAAACCGTTTATGTACTCGTATCCAAACGTGGGAAGTGGTTTGAGTCCGAAAGCACTGACTATTGAGCTTATAGGATCAAGAACGAACCCGGGTAAGATTCCGAAAAAGATCAAAGCACCCAGCAAGAATACTTCAGTTATCTTTCCTATCGCCGAAACTTCTTTTACGTTATCGTACCTGTGAGAGAGTTGACCGAGAAAGATGGCATGAAATGCGCGCATCAGATAAAGGAAAGATGCTATTGAGGCGAAGAAGAGCAAAACCGTGGCAAAGATGAAGCCACGACTTATCATCGCCTGAAAGATCATCCATTTCGATCCAAAGCCTGCAAAAGGCGGAATTCCGGCGGCCGCCGCTATGCCGACGAAAAAGGTCAAAAAGGTAAGCGGCATCTTTTGCCAGATTCCTCCCATTTCACTCATACGTGTCGTTCCGACCTTTGATATTACCGCTATAACTGTTATGAAGATCGCACCGTTGAAAAGCAGATGGTTGAAAGCATGGAACAATCCTGCGGTAAGACCTATCGGGGTAAAGAGCGCCATCGCGGCGAGGATAAAGCCAAGATTGCTGAAAGACGAATACGCAAAAAGTTTTTTGACATCGTCCTGCATGAAGGCTAAAACGCTTCCAACGACGGCCGTAATACTTCCAAACCACAAAAGCACGTAATTTGGCCATGGAAGTCCTAAAACCGAAGGCACATGCGCGCCGGCAGTCAAAGGCAAAAAGATCAAAAACCCGTAAACTCCGTATTTGCTCATCACAGAAGAAAGGTACGGCACAAAACCATCAGGAGCCTCGCCGTAGGTGTAGGGAACCCACGTGTGAAACGGGAAGATGCCGGACTTTACCAT
>CAYSSO010000016.1:0-40284 GCA_964433875.1 uncultured Mesoaciditoga sp. | reverse complement strand
CTCCTTAAAAATTCCCTTTCGGGTTATTTGAAATACTTTCCTTCCAACCTGTTAAATGACCCATACGCAACTCTTTCGAATTTCATTGAATCTATCTTGTAGATGAAGATCTCGTTTGTTATGTTTACCTTCGCGGAAAACAGATGACCGCCGACAAGTTTTTTGTCGGGCCCTGCGAGGGCGACATGAATATGTGCAAAGGGCTTCCCGTCTTTTCTTGCTATGTTGCCCGTCAATGCGACAAGTTCGTGGGGTGTCTCTATCTTTATCTTTTCGTACTGATCCTTTTCCATGTTGAACCATCCTATTTCAAAATCTTTGAACATGCCCATCCCGGAAAGAATTACTCCGGCATTCATCGAATACTTTTCAACGACCGAATACAAAGACTCAAAAAAATCATCATTCGTGTCGAATCTTACGAAGATCAAATTTTCCTCTTTCATGTCGAATATCATCCCAAATCACCTCATTCTAAAGTCTCTTCGAATACTTTCTTCAATTCGTCAAAATTGTCATTTCTGTGCTTTATCAAATCTTCCAAAGCCTCCGCCGCGCTCAGCCCGTCATGAACGGTTCTGAAGACTCCGTAAGATACAGCCGCCGGATCGTCGTCACCGGGAAAGAGCACATTTCGTCCGATGAGCGCACCTCTCACGTTCGGACCGCTTTCGAGTGCTTTCGAGAGATTTTCCATCGTGTAGGTCGGATCTTCTTTTGATTCTCCGCCAAGAATAAGAATCGGCAATGTCGTCGATCTTGCGACTCTTTCGAAATTCGGAACGTAAGGAATCTTTATCCACATCTTGGCACTGCTTCCACCTATTGCCGAAACTACGCCGACGATTTTGATCAGTTCATTCGCATCTGCTATGACTTCATACGATGAATTCTCATCCTTTCTTGTTACCGGCAACGGCTCCAAAAAGACAGGAAGGCCTAACTCGTTGCATTCTCTGACGGCTGCCGCGCATTCTTCAAGCGTTTTCAAAGACCATCTCGAGTATTTTCCGGTGTCGAGTCTGAAGAGCAACTTTCCGGCATCGAGGTTAAATCTCACGAGATCTTTCGGCCAGTAAGAGGTTATGACGTCTTCCATTTCATATTCAATTCCCGCAAGACCAGATCTGTTCATGCTGCCCATTATTATCTTGTTATCCAAAAAACTCTTTCTTCCAGATTTTTTGTAAAGGTAATCTATCATTGCAAGTTCATCTATCAAATCCGGTGTGGCCATAACGCCGTCAACGTAGCCGTACGTTAAAACTCTTACAATTCTTCCTAAATATTCGAGCCTGTCACCTATTAACGTGGGATTATCGCCCACGCCGGTAACGCGGCGGGCCGGATGATCGGCCGCGAGGATGACGAGGTAACCGTCCTCGGTCAGGGATTTTCTTCTTTTTCTTGATTTTAAAGTTTCCTCTATTATTTCGGGATTTTTAACCCTGAGATCTGTCAATTTGTAGAATGCCCATTCGGGAAAGTATTCGCGCGTTACAAATCTGTACTTTCCAACTCCGTATATGACGTCCTGCCAGGTTCTCGCATCGTCGTAGAAAGACTTAGAATGTTGCAATACGGGCACACTTCCCTCACGTCCGCGCGGCATGACTTCAAATCCGATCGGCCCTGTGTAATCCATCTCGTGAAGCGCCTTGACGAAGTCGGCAACCTCTCTTAACTTTATGGCTCCGTTTGGATATGCAAAGGATATGTGCGCGTCCCCGTAGTTGGGATCGTTGGGATCGAGCACGCAATTTCCTATGTGTACATGGAAAAGGTAAGGCTTTAGATACTGTAAGACCTCCGAAAATTCGGGCTCCTCGACCTCTTCTTCCCTTACCAAGTTCTCGTATTTTTCCGTTTGGTCTCCCGATTGTATTTCAAGGTTTATATGCTCGATTATCGATTTTGTATTTCTTATGAGCAACATGTGGGTCAGATCGTACAAAAGTCCGAATTCATCGTGATGGTACTCATCTCTTACACGCCTTGCTATCTCTATTGCCTCAAGGGTAGGCCCTATTAACTGATCGTGAAAGCGCCCTCGCGGATCGTTGATTCTATCGAACATGACCAAGATCAACTTCATCGGCTTTCTTTTAAGTTTCTTTGCCACGTTATCTGAATATTCGCAAAGTTCGTGAATGGATCTTACCAAAGAAAGTTTTGCAACATCGCGCAATTCTATTCCTGGATCGCGTCCCGACCTGAATGTAAATCCTTCGGCGTCGAATTCGTACGCCTGATCGATCAATTCCTTGAGACGGTTTACACCGTTTACCCTGTCAAGTTCGTTTATCGAAGAGATATCGGTAGGCGCATACCCTTCTTCGTTCAGAGACTGGACAAACTGGGCGCCGAAGAAGATGTGAAGTTTTGTCGTTTTGAGAAAATCTATCGCTTTTTTTCTCAAAACGGGATCTTTTATGCGCGTTATCTCTATTCCGCCGAAATAATTATCTGAAGCAATTGTTTTGAGCGATTCCATCAAATATTTCTCGCTTGGCTCTCCTCTTTGCATGGAATTCGTGTTCTGCCGCCCCGGGAAGGCCATTGGCTGGACAACAGTTACAATGTTATCTTTTAAGATCATTTTCGTCCTCCTTATTCGCAACGATCAAATCCACGCCGGCATTTAGCAGTATCGCTTTTGCACTTTCTGACACCTTCCAATCAGTTATAACGTGATCTACTTGATTCAAATTCGCATAAATTGCAAATGATGGTCTTTCAAATTTCGAAGAATCAACGATGACAAAAGATTCGCTCGATTGCGAGATCATCAAAGACTTTATCTTTGCCTCATTTATATTTGGAGTCATAAAGCCATCTTTCGAAAATCCCGTCGCACCGACAAAGGCCTTGTCCGCGTATATTTTTTTTATGTTCTCTTCTGCAAATGCGCCTATCAAAGAGAAACTATTCTCCCTTACAATCCCGCCTATAACTATAAGGTCGATACCCGTGCCGACCAGTTCAGTTGCTATAAAGAAATTGTTCGTGACGATCGTCAACGGAAGCAATTTTATTCTTTTTATCTCTCTTGCCATCGCCAAAGTCGTCGTGCCGCTGTCCAAAATTATGCTGTCTCCGGGCTTTACAAACTCGAGCGCTTTTTTTGCTATGGCATACTTTTCTTCAACGTGCTGCTGCGATTTTTGAATGAAACTCCACTCTACTTTTGTATGAGACGGGAGCAATGCTCCTCCGTGAGTACGAACCACCATGCCAAGATTTTCAAGATCTGAAAGATCCTTTCTTATAGTCGTTCCGGTCACACCCAAAATCTCAGAAAGTTCCTTTACCGTAACCTCTCCCTTTTCCTTTATTATGTCTATAAGGCGGGCCTTTCGTGTTTCCTCTAACATTAAAATCTCCTCTTCAAAAACGCTTCGAATTCTCCACCGAAGAGTTTTTCGACGTCTCTTTTTACTTCCTCTTCGGTTACAACCCATCCATCTTCCAAAATATCGAGATATTTGTCTATCAAAACCTTCTCTATAACCTTCTTTGAATGATCCCATTTGTATATGAGTTGATCGAGCACCCGTGCATCTGAATGCTGAGGTGTGAAACTCAAACCAAGCATCTCTATTCTCTCTCGCGTTATCTCATCGACTATTGATGGATTGTTCAAAAACCACCAGCAACCAAAGACGTGAATATTTCTGAACTTCCTTGCGGCAACAACGAGTTCGTGTTGGTTTTCTCTCGAGAGCATCGTTAGCAAAAATTTGTTGTGAGGGTACATTCTCGCCAGATATTCAACGGCCTTTATATCTGCCTTACCGACAGAGTCTCCGGCAAGTTTCAATTGAGGATTTGTGAGTTTTTTTGCGCCTATCATCATCGCAAATGGCACATCTTTTTCGTAAGAGATGGGAATTATGGCATTCTCTATTATCAAGGCCGTTTCGGTGTCTGAAGGAACTTCGAACTCAGGCGGAAGCGACGCGGCCATGTAGACCGGATTCATCCGTTCTATCCAGTCGGAAAGAAATCTTTTGATCTCAGAGAAGGTCTTTTCCGTCAACTTCTCTTCGACATCGTATCCCCATTCTCTGAGTTTAATGTAAGAAGATGGCCACTTCACAAGGAGTGGATCGATTCTCAGAGCGCTTTTGAACCGGGTATCTCCTTTTTCATTCTTGATCCAGATTTTTCTTTCGTCTTCGACGAACGGATCATTTGTCATGATGACGTATTTTATGTGGGCCGTCTTGAAAACGAGATCGATGTATTTGTCTACTTTCTTAGACGCGAAGAATTTTCTGTACTCTTCAAGATTCCGCGTCGACGGATCAAGGCCGACGGATTTCAAAACAGTTATAACTCCCCTTGCCGCCTCGCTTATTGGAGAATTCTCGATGAACAACGTTTTCCATACAAGATTTGCCTGTTCTGTCTTCGTCATCGTCCAGAATTCATCGTAAGGCATGTCGGACAATCTCATAACTTCGGCTATTAAATAATGGTAAGTCAGAAGATCGTCGATTCCCCACAACAATAAATCTTTGAATCTCAAATCGAAGATATGGGTATGAAGATCGACTATTTGAGCCTCATCGACAGCATTCTTGACGATCTTACTTACTTCTTCTTTCTTTATATTCATTTTTTCGCCTCCAAATAAAACCAAATACAATTAAATGAAAACATATAAAAGTAGATAAATGCAAATGTAAAATCTGGCCTTTTTCTGTCAATTTTGGTGAAATATTCAAATTATTTTGAATTTAATCTCAAAATCATAAAATTAAATTGATTATCTTTGTTTTTTGATGATTGTTGTGAAAAGCCTTTGCTCCTGATCATGTGTAAAATACCATTTTGGCTCCGACAGGTATCCCACTCGATGTCTGCCTTTCGCTTCGGTAAATGGATCAAAAGATAACCGGCGCAGTGATTTGAGATCGATCATTCATGTTATGATAAATATGTTAGGTTGATCTTCGAATATGCTTTTTAAAGGGGAGATTAGAAGTTAGCGCCGAATCTAAAAATGAAAGAAAGAAACTTTACAAAAGCCTTTTTATAGCCTTGCTTTCAACCGCTTCGGTCTTTGCGGTGTTTTTGATCTTTGCAAAAGACAGTACACAAATACTGAAGATTTTATTCTTATCCCCGATCGATATACTTATAGGCTTTGGCCTTTTCATGGGTATAATATTAATAGATACCATTAGAACGATGGTAATGACTTATTTTCTCGGAGAACGTGTGAAATGGCGGGTAGCGCTTTCAAATTCAATTTTGGGATATTTTTACACATACATAACGCCTTCTTCTGCCGGAGGCCAGCCATTTCAGATATATCACCTCTCAAAATGGAAGGTAAGGCCAGAAATTTCATCGGCCATTATTTTAACCCGCTGGAGTACGATGATTGTCTTTCTTTCGATCTCGTCTATTTTGTTGTTGAAAAGATATCTTTTCTACATTCAAATAGGCATACCCGTCTTAAGCCAGATCTTGTGGGCGATCCTTTTATTTGGAGTGATAATCTCTTTTGCCATAGTTTTGATGCTTCTTGTACCGCATGCTGGCGTTGGGCTTGTGAATCTCGTCAAAAGATCACGCATTCTGAAATGGATCTTCAAATTGTTCAAAAAAGACGACGTTGAGGTTTTAACAAAGTTCGAAAGTAATGTCAGGCAATTTTACGATGCAATGCACATGATCTGGATGAAAAAGCCGTTTTTGATAATTTTCGATGCTATAACAGGAATTTTGGATCTTGGCATTCTTTACTACATACTTTACAGATCCATAATGGCAGCCTCTTACGAAAATGGAGCCCAATTTTTTCTTTCATTCTGGTCATTGAGCGCTATCTTTATCCTGTTGTCTTTCGTTGTTTATTATTTTCCAACTCCTGGATCTTCCGGTGGCATAGAAGGGGCTTTTTACCTTGTCTTTTCAATGTATGGAAGTCCACCGGCTGTTATGGCTGGAATTTTGATATGGAGAATATCGACATATTATCTTCCTATTTTGCTTGGAATTGTGACAATGTTCTTTGAATTCAAAGCCAAAAGCAAGGAGGCTGAAAGTGCCCAAAAAACTTAACAGAACACTTGGACTGTATTCCGCAACGATGGTAAGCGTTGGCTCTATGATAGGCGGGGCCATCTTTGTTCTCGCGGGCACGGTCTTTAAAATGGCAGGTCCCTCGGCGACTCTCGCGATTTTTCTCGCAGGTATGGCAACATTTCTGACTTCCTTTTCTTTTGCGGAATTTTCTACCTTTGTACCCGAAGCCGGCGGAGGATATTCTTACGTGAGAGCAACCTTCGGAAATAACTTTACAGGTTTTTTCACCGGCTGGATTCTGTGGATTGGATATGCTTTATCTGCATCTTTGTTTGCGATAGGATTTGGAAATTTTCTTCACTACTTCATTCCATTTTTGCCCGGAATCATAGGATCTTTGATTTTGATAGTCTATGTAGCATCGAATCAGATAAGTGGCATTAAAAATTCCGCTTTGCTTCAAAATACGATAGTGACGATTTTTGTGGGTATTCTAATAGGGTACATAATCTACGGATTTAAATTTGCCGACGTGAAAAATGTAACTCCGTTTTTTTCTAACGGATTTGTTCCGATGTTTCAGACGATGAGTATCCTTTACATGACTTACATAGGATTTGACGCCGTGACGACGCTCGGAGAAGAGGTCAAAAACCCAAAGAGAACTATTCCTCTTGCCATAATGATCTCCATGGTTGTTGTGCTTGTAGTTAAAACTCTGGCTTTCTTTATAGGAAGTGCCGTCTTAAATGTTAACACCATCACGGCACAAAATGCCGGCAATTTCATGATAAATACGGCCAAAATAATCGGAGGACCACTGGGAGGATACATCTTTGCCGGAGCGGGTATTTTAGCCACCTTATCTTGTATGAACACCTCTTTACTTGCATCATCGAGAACTTCTTTTGCGCTATCGAGAGACAAAAGGCTTCCATATTTCTTCCAATCGATAAATCCGAAAACCCAGTCTCCGATCTTTAGCATCGTGGTGGCATCGGTTATCGTTCTTGTGGCGACGATAACACAAAATGTCGAAGAGATTTCAATAATAGCAAGTTCTTTAACGCTTACAGGATATGCTTTCATAAATCTCTCTCTTTTGTATTCAAGAAAAAGAAATTTGAATACTCAAAAAGGATTTAAAGTGCCATTTTATCCTTATATTCCGATCTTTGCCATAGCGTTTAACGTTGTGATGATCTTAATTTTGCTTTACACAGATAGACTTGCTTTGGGCTTTGTAATTGCGATATCGACAATTGGAATTGTCTATTATCTTCTCAGTCCAAAGTTAAAAACGGCTCCAAAGGGTATCTCAAATGAGCCTTTGCCATTTTTGAAGGTCAAAAACGTTAGCGACAATTTCAAAGTACTCTCTGTGTTGGAAGATGAAAAATCGGGTGAATCTTTGTTGAATTTTTCTTTCGATATCTCCAACGGGAATTTTATCCCAATAGGGATAGTAGACGTACCGGATATCGTAAATGATGAAGACAGTTACGAAACTTTAAGGAGATCAGTTGAAAAATTTGAAATAATAAGAAAACATGTCTCTGATTTTGGAAATGGGAAAGACGCAAAGATCGATCTACATGTCATTTTGTCAAAAGACAGAGAAAAGATAGTTGACAAATTTGCCGTTGAAAACAAAATCAACATGATCTTGATGGAATGGAAGGAAGAAAATGGGAAGACCTTCAGCAAGTGGGAAAGGAAGATCTTGGAAAGATCTCCCATCGATGTCGGTATAATCAAATTTGCGGGCAATCGATTCAAGCGCATCCTCTTTCCATACAGCGGAAGCGTATACTCTCAGATGGCCGCCACCACGCTTAAGAGGATCTCAAACGCTTATCCTGATGCAAAGATCACGATCCTTAAAATAACTTCCGAAGACGATGATAAAGAAATCGAAGAATACAAAAAAGTGCTTTCTGACGTACTTGATTCGTTGAAGATAAATGGTGATATTTTGGTAGAATATAGCCCTTCTGCATGGCAGAAGATAGTCGAACTTTCAAAAGATTGTGATCTTGTAGTCATCGGGATCTCGACCGATTGGAACATAGGGGACAGTTTGTTAGGATTAAAGACAGATCTCATCTTTGAACAATCACAATCTTCTGTTCTCGCAGTTAGGGCATACCATGGGGCCTTTCATAACACAAGTATCAGACAAATATTCGAATTCATAAAAAAGTTTTCACCGTGATACTCTTCCACGAGAGGTGACATGCTCCCACCACTTATAAAAGTGGGAGAATTCTTGCTTAAAAGGACGTTAAATTTTATGCACGATGAAGGCGGCAAGACCGAAGGCCACTCCGAATAGTGCAAACGCAATATCCTCCCAAGAAACGCAACTACGATGATACAGTAAAAAAATTTTAACAAGTCCCCTATCCTTTTATAAGGCATGAATTTATTCTTCAGAGTTTTCTTTTCCTCCGAAATTCTTCATGTGTCTTTTCTTCATCATTTCCGATCTGCCCATCATGCCTTTCATGTTTGCATTTCCCATGTGTTCTTTGTCCCTTTTCTTTTCGTCGTTTTCGTGAAGTGCTAACACTATTTTCTTGGCGTTTTCCCAGTTTTCAAGATCTCTTCCGGGCACTTTTCCGCTTATTTCCCACAAATGATAAGCCACCTTTGCTATTTCATCGTGAAATTTCTCTTCAGGATTTTCATCCATTTTCCTCGCATTCCTTTCTTGATTTTTATTTTCTTCACAATTTTTCATTTCACATCTCCTCCTTTTTCATCTTTCTCATAGATACTTATTAATTTTTGGTACATTTCCACGCTACTTTTCAATTCTTGTATGAGATTTTTCAAAGTTTTTTTACCATCTTCCGTTATGCTGTAAACATGTTTTGCAGGGCCGGGATCAGATGTGTCCCATTTCGATTCAACAAGGCCGTTCATTTCAAGCATTCTGAGAATTCTGTAGATGAAAGTTTGATCTTTTGCCAAAATTCCAAACTCTTCCATTCTTTCGACAAGTTCATACCCATGAGATGGTTTTTGATCGATCAAAAGCAAAGCAACGGTAAAAGTTGGATTCATCTTCATGCCAATATTTTCAAACTTACTTGATTTGATCATGCTTTTAACCTCCTTTTCTCACTATATAGTCAAAATGTCAATACCATAATTTAGACTATATGAATTTAAAAAGGTTCAAAGTATACTCACGGGCTTTTAATAGAGTTTTAAAATTCGTATTATATAACTATATATAAATATAAGAATATGAGGTGAGAGATGATCACAAAAAACATTGGTATTACTGATATTTTAAAGGTTCTGGCAGACGAGACAAACTTAAAAATGCTTTCATTTTTAAAGTTAAGAGGAGAACTTTGCGTTTGCGATCTCCAAAATTTTCTCTCTACAAATCAGCCGAATGTTTCAAGGCATCTGAAGGAATTGATGAACGTAAATCTTGTAACCGTAAGGCAGGATGGAAAATGGCATTACTACGCTATCAAAGAAATTCCTTCTTTTGCAGAAGAAATTCTGAAAATTGCAATGGAAGAATACGATCTCTACAACGTAAAATTCAATTCTCAAAAATGCGATTAAGGAGGAATTATGAAAAAAAGTGTGCTTTTTATATGTACCCATAACTCTGCAAGATCACAAATGGCAGAAGGATTTTTAAGGTCTATGTATCCAGACAGATATGAAGTCGCAAGTGCCGGAACGATAGCCTCTTATGTTAATCCGTACGCCATAGAGGTTATGAAAGAGATCGGAATTGACATATCAAATCACAGATCCAAAAGCATAGAAGAGTTTAGGGGAAGATCTTTCGATTATGTTATCACCGTCTGCGATAGGGCAAATGAGACATGTCCGTTTTTCCCGGGTAAGATTCATATCCACAGAAATTTTGAAGACCCAGCCCTTGCCACCGGCTCTGATGAAGAAAAACTTAAAGTGTTTAGAAAAGTGCGCGATGAGATAAGAGCATGGATAGAGGAAAATTTCGGTAAGGGTATGATCGATTCTAAAGATGCATCATCTTTTAAAATAGAAGGGTAAAATGGATAAAGCGAATAACAAAAGTCTTGTAAGACAACTTGGATTGAAAAACATCCTTTTTCCGGTTTTTGTCGTAGTTGCAATAATCATCGGCCTTTTGCTTGGAAGATACACTAAAGGCAATGAGGAAATGTCGACATATGGTATACCTGTCGGATTGTTTTTCATGATATATCCGGCAATGGTCAAAGTCAAGATTTCCGAACTTGGAAAAAGTTTCAAAAACATAAAATTAGCCCCCTTGTGGGGCTTTTTTGTTGTAAAAGTGGTAGAATAGTTGTGGTCATAAGTTCATTATTATATTCTAAAGAAGGTGAAGTCAGTGAAAGAAATGGAATTTGATGTTGTAGTCATCGGTGGTGGTTCTGGAGGAACACCTGGCGCGAATTTACTTGCGAAGAACGGTCTTAAAGTGGCTCTTGTGGAAAAAGGAAAGGGCCTTGGTGGCACATGCCTTTTTGAAGGATGCATTCCTTCGAAGATCTACATCGAAAGTGCCTCAAAGTACAACACACTGCGTGAGATGAAAGACTTTGGAATCGATGGCACTTTTGATTTTAAAATTGATTTTCGCAAGATAAAAAGCAGAAAAGAAGAGATTTTAAAAGTAAGAACGGAAAGAGCGAGTAAAGGAGCCTCCAAAAATCATTTGAATGTTTTTTACGGTCTGGCCAAGATATCGGGCTCAAATACGGTTGACGTTGAAGGAAAAGACGGAGATATAAGGTTTAAGTTTAAAAAACTCATCATAGCAACCGGATCTGAAGGAGTAAAAATACCCATTCTGGGAAATGAATTGTGTTTGTCTGTTGAAGATATCTTTGAACTTGAAGAAAAGCCTGAATCAATCGTGGTAATTGGCGGTGGATACATAGGTGTGGAAATGGCCTCCATGTTTAGAAGATTGGATACAAAGGTTACCATAATAGAACTTTTGCCAAGACTTTTGTCAACTGAAGATGTAAACGTGAGTATGGCCGTGGCGGAAGGACTTCAAAATTCAGGAATCGATATTCACATCAACTCAAAAGTGATCTCGGTAGAAAAATCATCATCTGGATTTGCGGTAAAATATTCTGAAAATGGAGAAGAAAAAGTTGCCTATGGTCAAAAGGTCTTGATGGCAGCAGGCAGAAAGCCAAGAACAAACGGTATAGATCTTGGAATACTTGGAATAGAAAAAGGCAAACGTGGTGAGATCCCCGTCAATGATTACATGCAAACCGTGAATGAGAATGTTTATGCCCCAGGTGATGTAAATGGAAAACTTATGCTTGCCCACGCTGCAACAGTCGAATCTTTAACGGCAGCGTACAAGATCCTCGGGAAGGATATGGAGATCAATTATACCGCTATACCGCACGCAATTTTTAGCGATCCGGAAAGTGCAAGTGTCGGGATGGATTCGACGAAGGGAAAAGAACTTGGATACGAAGTTTTTAGATTTCCCTATTCAGAGGATGCTAAAGCACTTATAATGGGAGACAAAAAAGGATTTGTTCAATTTGTTGTAGATCCTCAAAATCATAGACTCATGGGCACCCAGATAGTCGGAAAGGAAGCCTCTGAATTGATAGCAGGACCTACACAGGTGATAAAGATGAACGGTACACTTGAAGACATAACATCTTGTGTCTACACCCATCCGACTTTGAGCGAAATTATCCTTGAAGCGGCAGAAAGCGCTTTAAGTTTGCTTGGGAAAAAAGTATCAAAGACAGAAAAAGTATAATCACTTATTTGTGAAAACAACCCCCTGTCGGGGGCTTTTATTTTAATCTTCGTTTCTCTTTGGCGTCAGAACCTCATCTTTCGATTGTAAAACTTCGTTTTTCGATTTTGCACTGAAATACTTCTCTATTGGCTTTTCAAGATGTATGTACACAACGAGTATTATCATCTGGAAGATTGGCAACACTGCCGCTGGAATTGCCACCAGCGGATCAAAGGCCATCGTGGCTATAGCAACTGCCGTGCTGTTGTTCTTGCTTGTGCTTAGAAAAACTATGCCCATATGATCTTTGTAAGATAAACCGGCTTTCTTATCGACAAAAGTTGTCAGTGGAAGCATTATTCCAAGATACAAAAGTGTCACAAGCGATAGATCCACAAGAATATTCCATCTTTGAATCAGTAGTTCACCTTTCATGAAAAAGATAAGGCCTATGACTCCAAACATGAAAAGCATTGTGCTCGTCGAAAGCAAAGAATTTATCTTTTTTAAGCCATTATTCCCCATGAATTTTATGACGGCAAATCTTGTCAGTATTCCCAAAATCATTGGAAGAATTATGAGTAAAAGAATACTTTTCAAAATAAGCATCATCGGTATGTCAACGCCCTTTGTCATGAAAGAAAGATAAAGAGGCGTTAAGACAGGGATCAGCAAAAAACTTATCGTCTGGGCTATCGTTGCGGTCTCAACGCTTCCTTTGACGATGCCGGTATAACCAACGCTCGAAGATCCAACTGGCATAAGCATCACAAGCATGAAGCCTAACGAAAGCATCGCATCGTGAAGGAAAAGGTAAGACAAAACAAATGCGATAACCGGAGTAATTGCGTAATTGTATATAAGACTTAGACCGACGGCTTTAGGCTTTTTTATCATCTTTGGTATTTCTTTTAAATCAAGATTGACCATCATTGGGTATATCATGAAGAAAACAAAAACGGTAACAAGATTTTTGAATATCAGCGTGTTGTCTTTAGCGACAGGGGCATACATTATGCCTAGTCCCCATCCAATGGCTAACGCTATGATCGAATATACAATAAGATATTTTTTAAGATTTTTAGCAAAGGATTCAAACAATGAAATCACCTTCTTTTTCTTCAATATTTTCCATTCTCACTCTTTCGATCTTTCCAATAATTTCAACTGAATCTTTCAGAGTGTTGTAAGTCGTGCTGTATTTAGAGGTATAATCGAAAAGTTTTTCAAGTTGTTCTTCACTTCCGTCTGTTTTTATATGAATTGTGTATTCTATTTTGACAACTTTTGGCGGATCTTCCTGTCTGTAGACCTGCAAATCGATACTTAGATCTGAAAAATTCATTCTCATCTTTTTTGCTATTCTTTGTGCGTTTATCAAAAGGCAAGATCCGAGTGCGTTGCCTACAATCTCTGCCGGTGAAAATCCATAAGGGTGTGTACCATCGTCACGCACATCTGAGATAACCTTTATACCCCGTGCATTTGCAAGTGCAATTCCATCTTCAACAAGTTTTTCTTCGATTTTGAATATCTTCATCTTAACCTCCTATTATTTTGAACCTATGCTCATAATTTATTCTAAAATACTCCTGTTTAGCATTAATTAAAAATCAAATAAGATTTTAAAAACATTGTGCAACAAAACAAGAGGGAGCGTTTTATGATATTCTCCCACAGTCTAAAGAGGCAAATTCATTCGCCGTATGCGTAAGTGGACATACCTTTGACATGCGTTTTGTATTTGAAGATTCCACCCGCGTGGGGTTGATTTTTTAATTCATTCACACTTCCACGACTTGCCGTTGTTATGTAAAGTTCGTCAAGATCGTCTCCGCCAAAAACGCATGAAGTCACCCTTTCAACCGGGACATTTACAACTTCTATCAATTTGCCGTTTCGTGGATCCCATCTTGAAATACGCCATCCGCCCCAGTGAGCTACCCATATCATGCCTTCTGAGTCTGATGTCATACCGTCTGGAGATCCTTGGCCGTCAGGAATTTCTACTGCCACACGTCTGTTCGAAATCGATCCCGTTTTGAGATCGTAATCAAATGAAAAAACGCTTTTTGTCTTTGTATCTATGTAATACATGATCGAATTATCGGGGCTCCATGCGATTCCGTTTGATATCGTAACCTTATCGATCATTTTTGTAACGCTACGATCTTTATCCATTTTATAAAGCGCACCTAAAGGTTCACTCTCTTTTAAGTCCATCGTGCCTGCCCAAAATCTTCCATATGCATCGCATTTTCCGTCATTAAATCTGGTGCCCATCTTGTCGCTTTCTGGATCGTGTACGAATGTGAACTCTTCCCTTTCAATGTCAAGAAAGTAGATGCCGTGGTGCATCCCAAGAATTGCACCGCCTGATTTTTTTGGCGCGATGCATCCTACGTACTGATCTGTATTTATGGCTTTATCTTCATTTTTCAACGGATCGTAGATATGAACCTTTTTCCCGTCTATGTCAACCCAGTAAAGCAATTTGTTTTTGGCGTCCCATGATGGACTTTCCGCAACAATTGCGCCCGCATCAAGTAAAAGTTCTACCACCTTTATCACCTTTTTCTTGAAATTCAACGATATTCTTAAAATCCTTCTTGAGATCATCATGAAGCGTTTTGTAAATTTCGAAGATCTTCATATAAATATCATGATTTTCCTCATCTGGAAAGTAAGTTTTGGAGGTAAGAGAAAAATTCTTAACTTCATCGAGACTATCTATGATTTTTAGCGCTTTCATCCCAACGATCGCCGCGCCAAAAGCGGAACTGTCGTTATTTTTCATCGTTAGCACTTTTTTGCCCAGTACATCTGCAAGTATCTTTATCCACAATTTAGATCTCGTCATTCCTCCGCTTAGATGAACTTCATCTATCTTTCCAGATATTTCTTCAAGAGCAAGATCAACATCGTAAAGGCTGTATCCTATGCCCTCGAGCACTGCCCTTAAAAAGTGAAACCTTTTATGGTAAATATTTATTCCGAAAAAAGCTCCTCTTAAACTGGCATCCCAGTACGGGCTTCTTTCACCCGTTAGATGAGGAATAAAAATGAGGCCATCTGATCCGGCCCTCACCTTCGAAGCCTTCGCCATTGCCGAGCCGATCTTGCCTCCAAAATTATCCATAAACCATTTAAAGGCCATGCCGGCATTGTTTACAGCGCCGCCAATGGTAAAATGGGACTCATCGAGAACATAGGTAAATGTTCTCATCTTTTTATCCACAAAGGGAGTATCAGAGATGACTCTCATTGCTCCACTTGTGCCAACGCTTACGCAAGAAATACCCTTTTTCACCGCGCCCGATCCAAGATTGGAAAGAGGGCCGTCTGCACCGCCGATTATAAATGGCACTTCAGGATCGACGCCGATTTTAGCGGCGTAAAGATCTTTAACTTTTAAAACATGATCCACAGGTACAATCTCCGAGAGCATATTTTCACCTATTCCGGCAATCCTTAAGGCCGTCTCATCCCATTTAAGACTTTTCAAATTCAAAAAACCTGTTCCCGAAGCCATAGAATGATCTATCACATACAGACCAAAAAGTTTGTAAAATACGTATTCTTTTATTGAGATGAATTTTGATGCCTTTTTAAAAATGCTCTTGCTGGACTTTAGCCATATTATTTTACAGAGCGGAAGCATTGGATGGATCGGCGTGCCGGTGCTTTTGTATATCGCAAAACCTTCGCCGCTTTCTTTAAGTTCTTTCGCCACTTGCGAACTTCGAGTATCTGCCCAAATCATGGCGTTCATAAGTTTATTGCCATTTTTATCAACGGGAATAACGCTATGCATGGCGCCACTGAAAGTTATGCCGGCGACTTTGCCTTTGCCGATTTGACTTACAACTTTTTTGATAGAATCGAGTACTGAATCAAGGATCTCGTCTGGATCCTGTTCTATCATTCCAATTTTTGGCATCAAAAGATTGTAAAAAACTTCGGATTTGAATATCGCCCTGCCATTCAAATCGTAAGCCACCGTTTTGGTTGAGGTTGTTCCAATATCCGTCCCTATTAGGCAATCCATAGTTCTATCCGTACACTACTATTTTATTCCGGTCCTTGCAATACCTTCTATGAAATATCTCTGGGCAAACAAGAACAATATAACGATCGGGAGCATTGTAAAGGTCGAGGCAGCCATCAATTGATTGTAAATCGTCCCGGCATTGCTGCTGAAATTCTGAAGGCCGACAGGCAATGTCCTCATAGAAGGCTCATTCGTGACTATAAGCACCCACAAAAAGGCATTCCAACTGCCAACGAAGTTCAAAAGCGCGCCGGTTATTATGACGGGCCTCGAGAGCGGAACCATTATAGTCCACAAAAATCTCCATCTCGAAGCGCCATCTATTTTGGCGGCATCGAACAATTCATCCGGGATGGTCATGAAATTTTGCCTTATCAAAAATATCGTAAAAGCGCTGACGGCCCACGGGATTATAAGAGCATAGTAAGTGTTGAGCCAGCCGAAGTGCACGATCGTTATGAAATTCGGAACAAGCAATACCTCTCCGGGAATCATCATCGTCGCTATAAAAAGCATGAAGAAAAAGTTCCTTCCAGCAAAATGTAATTTAGAAAAGGCAAAAGCGGCCATGACCCCAAAGATAATGTTCAAAAAGGTCGTTACCACGGCAACAAAGACGGTATTTATGTAATACCTCGCAAATGGAGCGGCATTCCACGCCTGAACGTAAGCCTCAAAAAGATTCTCAAAGATCTCTGAAATCGTAAAATGCACAGACACTTTGACAGGAAGGGTTATAAACCAGACGCTATTTATATTTTTCAAAAAGATCTTAACGCTTCCGTTGGAAGGAAAATATTGAATGTTTGAGACTATAGATGGCGCTTTTATGATCTTCATCGTGTAATAAGTGTTATTGTAAATGTCGGTAATTTGAGCAACCATTCTGTAATTCATCCATGCAACTTCAAGCATTTTCTCAACTGCAGATGGATTTTCGTACGAAGAAAAGCCACCTGAAATGTAGGAGAGTTGGCCCGAACTTCCGATTAACACTCCGGTGCTATTTGGATGTTCTGCACCGAAGGCTTCTGAAAGTTTTTGTGAGAGTTCATTCCAGTTTCCAGAATATTCACTTATTATTCCATTAAATTCGGTCTTTTCTTCAGGACTTAGAAGACCGTAAAGTATCTTCATGTTTGTGATGATGCTGGATATCCCTCTGAAAGCGTTATCAACTTGATCTTTATTCAGTCCGATCGATGCAAGATCGGATTTTAACATCTCATTGGTCGAATTTATAAAACTATCTATAAAATGTGAAAGTTCTCCGGATCGGACTATTCCAAGGGCTATATTCGTGTAGGTCGATGGAAGCGTTGAGTCTTTTATCGCGCTTTCAAGTCTTTGGATCTGTTCCTTCTTTGTAAAGAAGGTAAAGATCATCTCCGGCTCAACGGTTAAGTTCATTGAATTCTGGTAAAAATTCATGATATCATCGTAGGATTTCATCAAGTTAAAGTACCCTTCGATCGGGTCTATCATTCTTTGCTCGTAAAAATTGACAATGTTATTCAAAGAAGGATCGATCTTTCCGAACTTTTGAATTAAAATTCGTTTCAGGTCAACATTGCCAAAAAAATTGTCGAATAATCTTTCTACTGAAGGCAAATCGGACGCCAGAGTGCCTGTACCCTTTTTGTAAGGAAGAAGGGCTGAAGCAAGGATTTCGGCTTGGGAGAAAAATTCGTTTGAAGAAAGAAAATCTTTCACGAATTGTTGTTCTGTCCCCGAAGAGGCCAAAGATGGATTTCGAAGAAGGGCAGGTATAAAGATTTTGGCCGTTGATGTCGCCGACTCTATGGCCTTTTCGGCGTTATCTATAAAATCTATCCTTGAGAAAACGGGTTTTGATCCGTACCTGAAAATGTTGAAAAATGCCTTGATGTACTCCTCGGGATTTGCAGAAAGGGATTTCAATTCGTTTATTTGATTTTGGTAATTTGACGGATAGACCCTCGAATTCACATCGTTGATAACGCTTTCCGCGCTCTGGAAATTTATGCTCGTTGCATATTTGACCGGCCCTCCTTTCCCCAAAGTTAGATATATCGTGCCTCTTAACGGGGGTGTGCCGGCAAAATTCACGGTCAAGACATTGGAAGCACTCGAAGTGTTTGCCTGGCTCACATTCAAAAATTGCTGGAGACTAAGGGCAGAATAATTGATAGACGAATAACTCGAATGATCTATCGAGGCATTTATGTGTCTAACCGGCAGGGCATTGACCGTTCCCCAGGTGGGCGGAAATACCTGAACCTCCTCGGGCAATTTTAAGGATGTAACGATCATCCATATGAAGGGCATAAGCATTATCGCCGCACCTGCAAAGGCTATTATGTAGAGGATTATTTCGATAACTGTACCCTTGATCTTCATAAGTACTCAACTCTTTTCTGGCCGACTCTAAACTGAATAAGAGTAAAGACCAGGATTATGGCAAACAATATGTATGCCGCGGCCGATGCGAGGCCCATTTGCTGATTCGTGTAGAAGGTCTGGAAGATGTAATAAACTATCGTCAATCCTGAGTTGTTGTAAGGCCCAGGGACGGCCTGATAAAGGACGTATACTTCGGTGAATACCTTAAATGCGCCTATGACGGAGACAATCAAAACAAAAAAGGTCATGGGAGAAAGGAGAGGCCATGTTATGTACCACAATTTTTGAGAGGTTGTTGCTCCATCTATGTCCGCGGCTTCGTAATACGATCTATCTATTGATTGAAGGCCGGCAAGAAAGATTATGGCATTGTATCCGATAGTTTTCCATACAGACATTATGGCTATCGTCGGAATCGTCCACACATCGCTTTTAAGCCATGCAACGGGAGAGATGCCTATCAAAGAAAGCAAATAATTTATGAGACCGTACTGATCGTTATAAAGCCATTGCCAGACAAGGCTTATCGCAACGATAGAGGTAACAAACGGCATAAAGTAGGAGGTTCTCAAAATGGCTTTGAAAAATTTAAGCCTGTTCAAAAGCAAGGCCACAAGCAATGCGAGTATTATATCTGCCGGAACGTAGAGAATAACGTAATACGCGGTATTCCATATGGATTTGATGAAATCACTGCTTTCCTTTACAGCGTTAAGCCACTGGTATATTCCGTAATTGCTCGGAAAGGCGAACCTCAAGGCCAGATAAATTGCTCCGCTTATCAAAAAAAGAGTGAAAAGATGGCCTGCCATTCTTGAAATGAATTCGCTTTTTCTGAAAGCCACAAGTCCTAATGCCAGACTCAAAAAGATCAAAACAAGATAAGGGAAATGCAGAGACTTTAATATTTCGTCAAAGAAGATAAGAGAAAGGATTGTTACGATCAGGTAGATGGCCTCGAGAATTTTGATCTTTTTTGATATCATCCAGTTAACGAAGATATACAAGGAGAAGAGGACAAGAAATGTTACGGATATGTAGAAACCATCGAAAACAAGCGCTTTGATAAATGAATAAGGCGGAGGCGTGTTTAACTCGAAAAGTTGGATGTAATTTTGCAACCCTATAAAACTTGGATTTTTAAGATGGGCATAATCCCAGTTAAAGAAGGAGAGATAGAAGGAATATCCAACCGGCCAAAATACAAAGATAGACATGATTACCAAAGCCGGAAGAATGAAGAGATACCCGCTTAAACTTTCCCAAAAACGCATCCTGTTATGCATAAGATCACTTCACCCTCACCAAATTTAGTAGAAAATTATATCACAAATTCATTTAGTTCTGTAAAGTCTATCCCCCGCATCTCCAAGCCCTGGCAGAATATAGGCATGATCGTTAAGTCCTCTGTCTATAGCACAGGTGAGAATTCTGACATCCGGATGCTTTGATTCGACGATCTTTAATCCCTCCGGAGCAGCAACGACCGAAAGAAGCGTTATATGCTTTCCCCCCTTCTCTTTTACAAGATCTATTGCTTTGACGGCCGAATTACCGGTTGCGAGCATAGGATCGAGTATGAAAACTTCTGTATCATCGTAAAAGGCTGGAAACTTCACGTAATACTCGACCGGCATCTTCGTTTCGGGATCTCTGTACATGCCGGCATATCCGACAGAGGCATTTGGAACGAGTTGAAGAACTCCGTCAAGCATTCCAAGACCTGCTCTCAATATGGGAACAACGACTATGTTCTTGTCATTTATCTCGTACCCTTCGCATTCTTCAAGTGGCGTTTGAACCACCTTTTTTCTGAGCGCAAGATGGCGCATCGCCTCATAGGTCATAAGTGTTGCTATTTCTCTTATGAGTTCCCTGAATTCTTTCGGCCCTGTGGATTTGTCTCTTAAAATGGTAAGTTTGTGAAGTATTAAAGGATGATCCACAACCAAATGCATAACTATACCTCCGATTCAGTGTATTTTGAAATTCTGTTCTTTCCGGCAGATTTCGCCCTGTAAAGGGCTATGTCGGCACATTTTACAAGTTTTTCAACATTGTCGCACGAAGGCGTCATCTCTGCCATGCCTATGGAAAGTGTGAGTTTCATCCATTTGAAATTTTCCCTCACACTTTTAAGTATTCTCTGAGCGCTTTTGATCGATTGCTCGAGTTGGGTGTGTGGAAAGAGGATCAAAAACTCCTCTCCTCCGTACCTTCCTATTATGTCTATCTTTCTGACGCTTGATTTCAACGTTTCGGCTATTTTTCTTAAAACCTCATCTCCAACATCGTGGCCATAGGTATCGTTGACCTTTTTGAAATCATCTATGTCTACCATTGCCACGCTTAAAAATTCTTTGTATCTTCTTGATCTTTCTACCTCTTCATAAAGCCTTTCGAAGATATATCGGCGCGTGTAAACATTTGTGAGTTGATCGATATCAGAAAGTTTTGAGGCTATGACCCTTTCAAACTTCAATTTGTAAATCGGAACGATAGAATCGAGTATGGCGATGGCCTTATCGAGATCGAGACCATCTTTATCGATTTCAATTAAAATTTCCCCACCTCTTATGGGAAAATCGTAAACAAATTTTTTATCGTCTACTGTCCACGGAGAAAGTGTTATCTCTTCCTCTGTCTGATACGCATGACCATCTTCACAGACATAACCGATATTTTCAACGCCTGTTATTCTACATAATATCCTTTTTTTGAGATATCTGAAGAGATCGTAGGCTAAAGACTCCATCACAGCCTTGACGGAATCAAGATTGACAGAGTAAAAGCAAAATTCCAAAATCTTTAAAAAACCAAAGACGTCCCCGTTAATCTTTGAAACTATGAATTTCGCGCGATTTTGAAGGCCCACACTTTCGGCCATACTCGCCGCCATTTTAAGATGCACGTTCGCGCTATCATTCCATCCCATCTGCCTGTAAAGTTTCGCAAGTTGCTCTTCGTAAAAGATACTTCTTGTGAAAAAGCCGTCCCTATAAAGTTTTTCACCATACCTTCTCATCATTCTAACGGCACGAAAAGACTTCAATTTCGAGACAAAGTAGATAGCATGAGGATTTTTCGGAAGGGATATAGTTTCAATGGCATTTATCGGATTTTTAGCAACCTCAAGAAGGTACTTTCCGTCCGTGACCTCTTCCGACTTCAAAAGAGCCATTACGTTTTTTTCGTCATCGGTATAAATAAATCTCATTAATTTGAGATCGCCATCTTTTAATTCGACATCTTCAAGATTTTCAACTCGCATTTTGTGATTCAAATATTCAATATCTTCCTCCCATCCATCCCCAGCCCTTTTGATCGTCTCGAGGCTTTCTTTTGCCTTATCGAAATTTCCCATCTCGATGAAATCCTGGGCCATCGTGATATTAACAATCTGGAAGGTTTTCCACAATCCTTCTTCTATGGATTCGCCCATGGCTATCTCAAGCCTTTCTTTGGCGGCATTTGGAGATATGTTGAGGAATGTGTACCCCACATTCGTCTCAACAAGAGGGACAAGGTCTTTAAAACCTTCTTCCCGCGCCATTGAAAGTGCCGTCTCAAGCGCGTCTATCGCCTCTTCGTAATCTCCCCTTTGGAGATGGACAATGCCGGCGTAATTTCTTGCCATGACCTCTATCCGTCTTGCCTCGCGTCCCTTTACATTTTCAATAGGACGAATGACTTCGTCGTATATCTTCACAACATCCCCGTCTTTAACGATCCTCGCGTACGTTCTGCATATCTTTACGAGATCGGACGCCTCATTCTCCTCTATAACAGGATCAAATCCATTCATCGCCATAACTATAGAAAAATAGGCATTTCTGAAATTCCTCTTTCCGAAGACATCCGCCCTCTTTAAATCATTTACCATGAATTCGTATTCACCGAGAATTTTGTGGAAAAATGCCCTCAAAGATTCGAAGGATTCCAAATTTTTATCTGCGATCTTCGACGCAACATTCACAAGTTCAAGGCCCAGATAAGGCTTGCTGCCGGTGCGCGCAAGTTTCCTTGCACCCATTAAATATGGGACGGCGGAGGGTTTCGAAAGTTTTGGCCTTATGCGCCACTTTCCATCTTTAAAGTTCCATTCTCCCTCTCTTATAGATTTAGAAATCGCGAAATTTTCTCCGCCCGTAACTTCAAAGAGCAAATCCATGTCTCCTTCGAATTCGTACTCGTAGTTGAAAAATGTATTCAAAAACCAGTCAAATTCTTTTCGAGAAATAACTGGAAATTCTACTCTTTTTCCGTCTTCGAATTCAAACACGGGATCATGAATGGCAACGATGTCGAGATCTGGTCTGAATTTGTGAAGGAATTTGACAAATGTTACCATCTCGGCAGATCTGCCGCAATTGAAGATGTACCTTTTCCCTTCCTCCGCTTTAAAGAGGAAACCTAAAGCGCTTGGATCCGCGTTGTCGAGATCTATTTTGTATTTTGAATTTTCGATGTGATCTTTGACTTCCTCTAAAGAGGAAAAGATCTCGCCGTGAAGAAATTTAGAAAAAATTCCATCATCATCTATCGGTATTTCAACGAGCCCCTTTTCTGAATTTATTTTTTCAACGAATATATCGTGTCTCCAAACTCCAAGAGATGGCATAAAGGCCATCTTTGGCTGGATTTCGAGACCGAGGTGTTCCATTAAATTGATTATCGCAGGAAGTCCTTCTTTGAAGATCTTCATAAGAAATGGCGAAGAACCTTTAAAAGAATGGGCAAAAGTTCTAACGGTGGTGAAAAAAGAAAATGGATTTTCTATTCTTCCATTCACAACGCTTGGATCATCATCGAAAGATGGGATGATGACGATCTTTCCTCTTTTGACAAAAACATTTTCCTTTCTAATGATTCCCACCGGAATGCCATTCGAATAACAACGGTAGAGTTCCTTCACAAAACGCAAAAATTCATTTTCAGTTATGTGAAGAGGCCTTTCGGAAAGGTCCTCAAAGGAGAGTTCCAAACAATCATCGCAAAATTTAAACCCCTCAATTTTAGGTAAAATAGAACAAAAAGACAACTTCGGAAGAAGGTCTCTATGATAAGTCGTGTCTTTTATTTTCAGTATCCCCATTTTATCTCTCTCTTTTCAATTTACTCTCCAGTGCTCGTACAAAGAAGGCGGTATCCTTTCAACAAAATCGTACTTATTTCCATTTATTTCTATTCTATTTCCATAATAAGGAATTCTTGAGCCTGTCATCTGCCTTGAGATAAAGAGGTACCTTTTTGCCCTCGTTATCGCAACGTAGAAAACACGCTCTTCTTCTTCTATCTTTCCTTCGGATATGGCAAAGGAAGACGGAAAATCGCCGGGATTTACGGAAATTATGAATACAACGTCCCATTCAAGGCCTTTTGCCCTGTGAACTGTGGTCAAAGTCACGCTCTCTTCTTTCTCACCCTCTTTCCTGTCAAGATCGATATTTTCAGTTATCGCAAGGTCAGACAGAAAATCATTTATATTTTCATATCTTTGCGCTATCTCTATAATTCTCTTTATGTCCATCTGTCTTTCGATTCTGTCTTCGAAATTCAGCGCTATGTAGTCAGAATAAAAGTTTTCGAAAATACGATCGATGATTTCAGATGGAGTATCATCTCTTGAAATTGATCTGAATATCTCTTCTATTTTCTCATATTTCTGACCGATCTTTGAGAGATGCCGTGCGAAATTGATGGGATCATTTCTGAAATCTTCATCCGATATAACCTTTTCCGTACTTCTTTTGCCCACGCCAGAGAACAACTGAAAGATTCTCATCCACGAGATCATATCCTTTGGATTGGCAAGTACCCTTAAAAAGGCCAAAACATCCTTTACATGTTTTGAATCTGTGAATCTAACGCCGGATCTCACCTTAAAAGGGATTCTCGATTTTGAAAGTTCAAGTTGAAGATCCATCGACTGGCTGTGATTTCTGTAAAGTACGGCTATTTCTGAAGGCAATACTCCTTCATTTACGAGTTCATTTATCTTCGCGCAGACGAATTCCGCTTCCTCTATCGAATCCCACGTGCTAACGACAACGGGCCTTTTAAAATCAGGCTTTACCGGTTTTAGAGTCTTTGCGAATATGTTGTTGGGGATCATCGAGTTTATAAGTTCAACTATCTGGGGAGAACTCCTGTAATTCGTCTGGATTTTGTATATTTTGACATCTTTTCTATTAGCCATCTCGATTATATTTTCATACCTTGCGCCTCTGAAAGAATAGATGCTCTGCGCATCATCCCCAACAACCATAAGATTTCCATGAACTGAAGAGAGTTTTTTTACTATCTCATACTGGATCTTGTTCGTGTCTTGAAATTCATCGACAAGGACCCACAGGTAATTGAAACTCTCTTTCTCGCGGACGGATTCTATATCAAGCAAATTATTTGTGTAAACGAGCAAATCATCGTAATCGAGGGCTGACTGGTCGATCTTCAATTCTTCGTATCTCTCTTTTATTTTTTTCAATTTACTCGAAAAGGTGTAAAGATAATCAAAATCCTCGTCGATCACGTCTTCTACATTTCTTGAAGTATTGGCCGCAAGAGAAATGACGCTTAAAACAACGGAAGGAGAAGGAAATTTTTCATTTCTTTCAACGTATTCGCCGATGGCCTGTTTTACAATCGTCTTTGAGTCCTCTTCGTCAAGTATAGAAAAATTAGGATCTAACTTCAACACATTCGAATACTTTCTCAGAAGGTAATTGCACACATGGTGGAAGGTGCCTGCTAACATGCCATTTAGAGGGCTTTTTGAGACCTGCTGAGCCCTGTGAATCATCTCATTCGCGGCCGCCTTCGTAAATGTAACAAGCAAGATCCTTCCGGCAGGTACCCCGCTCGAGATCAAATATGCGATCTTGTGAGTTATGACCTTGGTCTTTCCCGATCCGGGTCCCGCTATGACAATGGATTCGCCCCCATCATCAAGGACGGCGGCCCTTTGCTCTTCATCGAGGCCTTCCAAGCACTCGACTGGCAAATCCCTTTCAGAGCGAATTTTATAGTTAAAATCAGCCTTTTTCATCTAAAAATTTTCTCCGCCTTCTTCACTCTCTCGACAACTCTTTCCTTCCCAAGCACGTATACAGACTCAAAAAGGCCCGGTGTAACGGTCTGGCCGAGCAAGACGACCCTTAAGATCTGAAAGACCTCTTTCGTAGAAAGACCGTCTACGGATATTTCACGCACGGCTTTTTCTATATTATCAACACTCCATACGCTCAAAGATGAGATTTTCTGTTCAAAACTTGAGATAACCTCGCCGGCCTTATCTACTTCTAAGTACTTTCGCGCATTTGTGAGATCCACGTCCTCAAAAAACGGCTTTGCGAAATCTCCAAGCACCTTAAGGGTATTCACCTTTTGTCTGCATATTTCAAAGACACTTTTCGAATATTCCAAATTATCAAACCAATTCAATGCGTCTGGAAATTCCGACGAAGCCCATCCTTTGAAATTTTCTATCAACTTTTCAATCTCTATTTTTCTCATGTGCTGGCCATTTACCCATTCTATCTTTTTGTAATCGAAGATGGCCGGCTTATTTGAAAGTGAATAAAGATCGAATTCATCTATCTTCTCGAAAGGATTAAAGACCTCTTCCTTTGCACTCCATCCGAGGAGCGCAAGATAATTCACGAAAGCGACATTGAGTATCCCGTAAGATCTGAAATAACTTACAGATGTTGCACCGTGTCTTTTGCTAAGAGGCGTTTTGTCCGCGCCGAGAATGAGCGGTATATGCATGAACTCGGGCAATTCCCATCCGAGGGCCTTATAGATCATTATTTGTTTTGGAGTATTTGTAAGGTGGTCCTCGCCTCTGACAACGTGAGAAATCTTCATAAGGTGATCGTCTATTACGACCGCAAAATTGTAAGTCGGAAAGCCATTTGACTTCACGATGACCATATCTTCAAAGGTTGAGTTATCAAATTCCATCTCGCCCTTTGCTATATCGTGAAAGACAGTTTTACCTTCTGGAAACTTGAAGATCACCGTAACGCTCTTGCCTTGCGCCTTGTATTCCTCAGCCTCCTCATGAGAATAAAACTTCTTTATTATCTCTTTCGAATCATCCGAATAAAGCGCATAATAGGCATTCTTACTGTCTATTAAAGATTTGGCGTATGGATCGTATATGCCCTTCTCGATTCTCTCTGTCTGCCTGTAAGGACCGTAAGGACCTCCTATGTCAGGCCCTTCATCCCACAAAAGGCCACACCATCTCAGATCGTCGATTATAGATTTCTCAGATTCTTTAGAAGACCTTTCGGTGTCCGTGTCTTCGATCCTCAAGATGAACTTGCCCTTAGATTTTTTCGCAAAAAGCCAGTCGAACAGCGCCGTGCGCGCCCCTCCCACGTGTAAAAAACCGGTTGGACTGGGGGCAAATCTAACTCTTATCTCCATCTTTCCACCTTACCTTTTGTATTTTATAATCTGTCTCAAAAGCACCTTTCTTTTTGATATGTCTTCGTCCTTTTCAACGCCCTTTGGCGGAAATCCGTCTATAACTCCCATAATCCCGCGCCCTTGATTTGTTATCCCGACAACGATTTGAAGTGGATTTGCAGTTGCCGCGTAAATGTTGCAAACCTCCTGAAGAGATTTAACCGCGTTCAAAACGCTTATTGGATATATCTCCCTCATCAAAAGTACAAAAATGTGGCCAGCCCCTATGGCCTGGGCATTTTCTATCGCGGCGCTTTCAAGTTCCTGATCGTTTCCATCGTGTCTTATAAGGCATGGACCGGAAGCCTCGTTAAAGGCCAAACCGAATTTCGCGTTAGGAGAAGCGGTGGCCATTACTTCGTAAAGATCCTCAACGGTCTTTATGAAGTGCGTCTGTCCTACCACGATATTCGCGTCTTTAGGAATTTTAAGATCAACTACGTCAAAATCGATCATATTCTACCTCCCAAGAAAATCGCTATTGAAACCCCCAAAAGGAGAAATGGGCCAAAAGGCACGCGCGTTTTTCTGTTCGCCTTTTTTCTCAAAAGCATTGGAATGGTAAAGATTATAGCGGAGATCGAGGCAAACAAAACGGCCCATATAAGATCGTACGGCAAAAGGTACAATCCCAGAGCGCCAAAATATTCGACATCTCCAAATCCCATACCTTTAGAAACTAAATATATAATCAAAAATATTCCAAACCCTATAGTTGCGCTGATCAAAGATAAAACAATGTGTCCATTCACAAAGGCCCACAGAAGGCCTCCTACAGCGGTCATCACAACTGCGAAGTCTGGAATCATCATCGTTTGAAGATCTATTACGGTTATAATTATACCACCCGAGAAAAGCAACCACAAAGACACCATGCTTAAAATGTCTTTCGTAAATAAAGCAGAAATCAAAAAGAGAATGGCAGTTATTCCTTCAACGAGAGGATAAACAGGGGAGATCTTCGCGTGACAATATCTGCATCTTCCGCCCAAAAGCAAATAACTCAAAACGGGAATATTGTCGGACCATTTTAACTGGTGTCCGCAGACAGGGCAAAAAGATCTTTTAGGATTTACAAGAGAAATATGCCTTGGAATCCTGTAGATCAGAACGTTGTAGAAACTTCCCAGAACAAGGCCAAAAACAACGCTGACAACGCTGACGATCAGCGTATACCACACAGATCGAGTTCCTCTTTGCTCAGATTCGTTTCAAAAAGTTCCTTTTTCCCGTAATAATACCAGTCTCTTTGATCTTTAAATTCGTTGAGTATCTCTCTTGCCTCGCTGTACCTCCCAGTCTTTGCGTATGGAACAACGAGCAATATTTTGAAATGGGCATCTATGGGATACTTTTGTATGTGATCCTCGACTACCCTTATAACGTCATCGTACCTTTCATTTTTGAAAAGCACCTTTGCCCACGGCTCTATATCGCCGGGATAATACGGCGTCATCTTGAGTATCTGATTTTCGTACTCCTTTGCGAGTTCATATTCCTCGGCCTGATTGTAAAGATCCATAAGTTCGTAACGCGCGAGAATGCTTTTTTTATCCTCGCTTACGAACTTTCTTAAGATCTCTATAGCGCTTCCTATCTTTCCCTGCTTTCTGTAAGCGTTGGCTATCATGAAATAAGCGAATTTATCGTAAGGAGTGTATTCAAGTTCCTTTTTCCAGTATTCGATCGCGCTGTCGTAATCTTCGAGATTGTAATAAGCCTGACCGAGTTCTGAATAAGCCTCGGCGAGGGCGGGATCTATTTCGATAGCCTTTTTCAAAAGGGCTATCCCTTCTTCCTGAGCGCCCTTTTCTATCAAAAAGGTACCCTTAAGTTCGTAGGCCTTTGCATATGACGGCCATGTCTCTATGACAAAATCCATTAAATTCAACGCTTCATCGATTTCTTCAGATTCAGCCTCATCTTGAGCGAGTTCGTAAAAGCCTTCAGGAGTGGCATTTTTCAATTTTTGAGGATTGAGATTCAACTCTTCAAAGTAAGATTTTATCTCTGAAGTAGAAATCGGAAGGAAAAGAGACCCTGAAATTTTTCCCGTCTTATCTTCTATCTCCTGGAGTTTGTGAATTCTTTCTAAATGCATCTTATCGTTAACATCCGCCGCAAAAACTTCCCAAGTACCTTCGTAGAGTAAATCCCTTATTAAAAAGAAAAACGGATCGTGAAAATCGATCCCGTACTTTTGGTCTCCTATCTCTAAAATCAAAATCTCATTCATAACAGGTCACGCCTCCTCCATGTCAAAAAATTTAATTCTTAATTATTCTTTCATAATTATTATACACTGATTTTTACCTTTCGTCAACGTTAGGCCACCTTACGATGATCCCCTTTCATTTATGGTATACTTTTTAAGAGGTGATCTTTTTGAATATCATAGCATTTGACACATCAGGCCGCTGGATGACCGTCGCGATAATGATAGGAGATGACATCGAGGCCCTTCAGTCATTCTCATCGAACAAAAGAGGATCTGATCTTTTGGTCAAAAAGATCGATATGATCCTAAGAATTAAACAGATCGATATATCTGAAATAAATTTGATAGGATGCGTGATAGGCCCCGGAAACTTTACAGGCCTCAGAAGCGGAATAGCGGTGGCAAAATCACTTGGATTTTCACTTTCTATTCCAATTGTAGGCTTAAAATATTACGAAGCCTTCAAATCCGAAAAACCCATTACACTCTTGAGAAATGCGAGAAAGGGATGGTGGTACGTATCCTCATTTGACGGAAAAGAGTGGTCTTGCCAGATCCAGCCTTATGACTCTCTCGATTTGAAGGGGGAGGTAATCTCTGAAGAGAAGGTACCCGGCATAAATGCCTCTATCGTGAATGGACCGATCTTTTCGGGACAGGACCTTCTCGAGAGCGTCCTAAGATCATTCCAAAACAACAATAACATGTACGATCACATAAACGTGAAACCTTATTACCTTCAAAAACCCGTCGCCCAGAAGATGGCAGAGAGGAATTCATGAAAAGCGCAAAACAGGCCTTTATTAGCATAAAAGAAAGACTTATTCAGGAAAGAATAAAGAATATATCAGCCGATCTTAACTCTGCAAATTCCATCATCGTCGCCGTGGCCTTTAACGAATTAAGAAAATTAAAGGACAGATGGCACACTCAGGAGGCAATAAAGGCTCTTTCCCATTCGGAAGAGTTTCTCGTCATATCGGCGATAAAATACCTGGCATCGATTTCGTACCCTCTTGAGTCAAAAGACGTCAGGCCTCTTTTAAAAAGAGGAGAAAGAGTAAAAAAAGAATCTGTAAATCTTTTTCCTCATATGTCAATGCGAGACGGATGCGAAATGCTCTCTCTCACCCTCGAGGATACTTCTCCGGACGTAAAAATAAAATCTTTAAGGGCCATTGAGAAAATAGAGTGTGAAGAGGCGATAGAAAAAGCCAAAAAATTAACAGATGATCCCGATGCGCAGGTCAAAATAGAGGCCGTAAGAGCGCTTGCGACAATCGGTGAAGAGGTCGACCCGAAGATCGTTGTCGGTCTTATAGAAGATACAAAGTTGCCATTCGGTGTAAGGTCATCTGCGATGAAGGTCTTCGCAAATTATTTTCAAGGTTCCTTGCCAGTTATCAAAAGACTCTCAAAATCTACCTATTCAAAGATAAGTTCTACGGCCATAACGCTTATGGGAAGGTTTCCGTGCAATGAGATATGGGACAGCCTCAAAGAGATAATAAACGACAGCACGTCCATTGAAAATTTAGAGGCGGCCATAAAGAGCGCATCGACTTGCAAAGACAAAAAGGAACTCGAAGATATGATCGTTAAATACATCGATTATCCATCAAAATCTTTAAAAGTCGCGACCTTAAAAACGTTGATAAGCCTTGAAAGCCAGCGTGTTAGTGGAATAATAGAAGAAATACTTGAAGGAAATGACAGGAATTTGAAGATATCCGTCATCCCGTTTGTGGAAAAATTTCCTTCAAGGGCGAATATAGAAGCCCTTTTAGAGATAATAGAAGGCGAAGACGAAGAATTGACGGAAAAATCTCTTAAGGTGCTCGCGAGGTTGAAAATAAAGGACGAAAGAATAAAGCACCTTCTCGACGGGCCAAAGCGGATAAAGATACAGGCTCTCAAATCACTTATAGCATCAAAAGACATCGATTCAGATGAACTTATCAATATATTCAAAACTTCAGATTCCATAGAAATAAAGATGGAAACGTTGAACGGAATTGTAAAATTGTTCCCTCAAAGATTGGAGGAGTTATCATGAAGACTTTAATGGTGACGAGTGGAAAAGGAGGCGTCGGCAAATCAACGGTTGCCGTCAATTTGGCAGTTGACATATCTTTAAGCGGATATAAAGTTGGGTTGATAGATGTGGACATTCATGGCCCGACCGATCACATAATACTCGACGTTGAGCCGGAGATTTTGACCGACGGAAAGCATTTCATACCCATGGAAATAGGAAATCTTAAATTCATGACGATAGCGTCCGGCGTTGGCGAGGACAAGGCGATAATATGGAGAGGCCCTCTGAAGGCAAAGTTGATAGATCAGTTCGTTCAGGATACCGAATGGGGAGATCTCGATTACATGATAATGGACTTTCCCCCCGGAAGCGGAGACGAGCCTCTCGAAGTTTTGAAAGTTTACGATAACAAAATAGACGGTGCAGTCGTTGTGACAACACCGCAGAAGGTCGCACTGGGAGATGTGGAAAAAGTTATAAATTTTCTCAAAAAGATGAATGTGCCAATAATAGGCATATGGGAAAACATGTCCTATTACACCTGCAAGTATTGCGGAAAGAAGCATTACCTTTTCGGACAGGGCACAGACGAACTTTCGAGAAAGACAGGCGTTGAAATAATAGCGCGAACACCTTTGCTCGAAGAGATATCTCAAAATGGAATGGCAAAATTGTTTTTGACAAGAAGCGAGGGAGAGATGAGATTGAATTTTGAGAAGTCCGTTGAGATCATCATGAAAAAATTAGGATAGAAGGGAAGAGATAAGATGATCGTAAGGCCTTTTGGTGGGTTGGAAGCAAAAAGCACAGAAATAAAAAGAATAAACTGTCCTCCATATGATGTCGTAGATCTCGAAGAGGCAAAAAATTTCGCACAGGATCCGTATTCTTTTATGCGCATTGTAAGATCTGACGCGATTGCGAAAGAGGGAGAGAATATCTACGATCTTGCCTCGAGGGAGTTAAAAAGGTTCATAAATGAGGGGCTTCTCGTAAGAAATGAAAAACCTGCGCTTTATATTTACGTTCAAAAGACCTCATCGCATACCCAGACGGGAATCGTTGGATGCGTTCAGGCATCTGACTATCCTCAAAAGATAAAAAGGCATGAACTGACAAGAAAAGAAAAAGAAGAAGAGAGGATGAAGCATATCCTCGCAACCCGGGCGCACACAGAACATGTATTTTTGATGTACAAATCGAAAAAAGAGATAAAAAAATTGATGAGATCCGATCTCGCCGTCCACCTTTACAATTTCGAAACTGATAAACCGGCAACGGTTCACGATTTCTACAGGATAGAAGACCCGGCGCTTATCGATGATATAATCGAGGCATTCAAATCAGTCAATGCCTTTTACATAGCGGATGGCCATCACAGGACAGCGGCCTCAGTCAGAGTGGCGAAGGAATTAGGCGGAGCGGGAGAATGGAACTATTTCATGGCCACAATCTTTCCTCACGATGAACTTGAAATACTTGGATATCATAGAATAATAAAAAAGGATATAGAGGCGTCAAAATTAATAAAATTTCTAAAAGAAGCAAATTTTGAGATAACGAAAGGGAACACGATACCATCTGTTGCTTTACACACTATAGGCATGTACAACGGAGAATGGTACGAGTTAAAAGCAAAAGATATCGATGAGTCGGATCCTGTTAAATCTCTCGATGTCTCGATTCTTCAAGAGAGGGTGCTTGATCCTTTATTTGGAATAAAAAATCCAAGAACTGACCCTGACATAGAGTTCATAGGAATGGCAGGACCAAAAGAACTTCAAAAGATCGTCGATAATGGAAAGGCGAAAATAGCATTTTACATGTATCCTACAAGCGTTGAAAGCGTGATAAGCGTTGCGGACAGTGGCATGATAATGCCTCCAAAATCAACGTGGTTTGAACCAAAATTAAGGAGCGGTCTTGTCCTCCACACGTTTTAAGGGGTGTTGTGAATAAAAGAATTAACACAACGTCAGCGTGAAATTTACGACTTCATAAAAGAATTTTTGAACAAAAATGGATATCCTCCCACCATAAGGGAGATATCTGAGCATTTCGGCTTTTCATCTCCCAGTGGGGCGCTTGCGCACGTAGAAGCGATAGAAAAAAAGGGATACATAAAAAGAGATAAAGCATCGCGCGGGATAAAAGTACTTTCTCAGAGTCCTTTCGATATTACCTTTGCCGAATTGATAGGATGGGTCGGAAAAAGTGGTAAAATCATTAAAAGCAACAAAAAAGTTCATTTGCCTATTCCATCAAATGAAAGATACCTTGTCGCGGTTAAATCGGCAATAAACATTGTTCAGTATAAAATCATAAACGGAGATTACATCATTTTTAACAATGAGATTCAGGATGGACTTGTGCTTTTAAAGAAAGGCGAAGATTACTTTATTGGAATTTACAATTCTGGCGAGGTTAAAGATTTAAGCGGCAACAAAATCGATGGAGAGACAAAGGGAAGTTTTTACGGCATATTAAGAATTCCGGAAAGGAGGGATTTCAATGAGCGAGATGAAAGTGGTTAATTTTATGATAGGAGAGGAAGAATACGCGATAGACATAATGAAAATAGACAGCATAGTGCCAGTTGGGAAGATCGTCAGAATCCCAAATGCCCCTGATTTTGTTGAAGGGCTTATGGATTTCAGAGGAATAGCGATTCCGGTCATAAATGGAAGGAAGAAATTTCTCGTCAGCGAGACCTCAAAAAAGGATAATCAAAAGGCTATCGTTGTCAACGTTGGAAACAAAAAGGTCGCGATAATAGTGGACGAGGTTAAAGAAGTCATAACCCTTTCCCAAAATCAACTTGAAGAGCCTCCGCAGGAAATATCTAACAGTTCCAACAAATACATAGGCGCAATTTCGAACATGAATGGAAGAATGATAATTGTACTGGATATAGACAAGATTTTAACGAACAAAGAATCGGTTCAACTTGCAAACGCGATGAGGTGATGGATTGAATATAAATTACGCTTTTTTTGAAAGGGTCGATGGCCCCTACAGTGCTTTTAAAGACAAATTGATCCAGTTTGGAGTAAAGATCTATACCCCCGATGATTTCAAAAATATCTTCGACCTTAACGCCGAGATAAAAAAATCCGGAGGCGCGGATTTTCAGGGCATAGATCTTGTCGTGCTTGAACTTAACACCGCAAATCGAAGGTTAGAGGAGAGTTACATTCTCAATTCGATAGAGGAGTGGAAAATCTCGGCGATTTACTCGTGCGTCAAAAACTATAGAAACTCAGTAATAGTTCTCGATCCAGACGACTTTGACAAAATAATTGAATCGCTCGAAGATTGTGGAGACATAACACTTCAAGACAGAAGAATGCTTTCTCTTAAGGCACTCTACAGGATCTTAAGATACACATCTTTAATTCACAAAGAAATGAGTGAACTTTTTGCCTCTGAAAAATTTGAAACGCTTATCTTAGAAGAAAAAACGCCTTTAAGATATGGAGAAAATCCACAGCAACTTTCCTACCTTTCAAAAATAGCAAAAACAAAGGCATTTTTTGATATCTTCGATGAAGACACGCTCTTTACGCTTAGTTACAATAACATGGTAGATATATATACGGCTCTTTCACTTTTGAGGTATTTAGATTACAGATTTGCCGTAAGAGTTCATCACGGTGTTATAGCGGAGGTAAAAAGGAGTAATTTTAACTTTAAAGATTCGAGGGGCGTGCTTGCAGCGAATTTTTTAAGCAAAGAACTCTTAAAAGGCCTTGATGGAAATGATCTTGATATAGTCATCCTGCCCGATTTTCCAGATTATCCCGATCTCAAAATAAAGAAATTCATAAGGGTAAAGGAAATACCCCACTTAGAAATAGAAAAGGAGTACAGATTCCTCGAAGGTAATTTCCTCGTCCAGACGCCAGACGACCTTTTGAATATGAGGTTTTTATCCAACGAATTCGATATACAATACAAATTTGCAAACCTCATAGTCGCCCTTTCCAAAAGTATGGCCTGCTGCATATTCAAAGATTACGAAATGATCTCTCTCGGATCCGGTCAGGCCGAACAAATAGAAGCATTCGAAGTTGCCCTGATGAAGGCTCGAAAGTACCCATCAAGTTTAGATGGCGCAATTTGCGCTTTTGATGGTCCGATAAAGGATCTAAAAATCCCCGAACTCATAATAGGAAGCGGAATAAAAACCGTCATAGAACCAGGCGGAGTCAAAGAGGACAAAAATGTAAGGAAGAAGTTGGAAGAAAACGGTATAGAACTCGTTTTTTCCGGCAGAAGAAGATACAGAATTTGAAAAACAACAGAAATTTATATGTAGCATTAAAATTCTAAAATTGTCTAAGACATTGAGATACAAGAAGGGATGAAACATGGTTCAATACAAATGGAAGGCTTTGTCTGCAACGAGTCTTGGGGCATTTGTTTCCGTCATGAACAGCAGCGCCTTGCTAATAGCACTTCCCAATATAGCAAAAGAACTGAATGCCTCCATGATACTCGTTATATGGGTAATAATGAGTTATATGCTCTCTGTAACGATCCTCGTGCCCGCAATAGGGAGAGTTGCAGATATATTTGGAAGAAAGCACCTTTACGTTGGGGGCTTTGCCCTCTTCACACTGGCGTCGTTTTTTGCCGGTCTTTCTAAAAATGGACCTGAACTTCTCATACTTAGAATTGTTCAATCTGTTGGGGGTGCCCTTATGGTTGCAAACAGCGCGGCCATAGTAACGGATGCTTTCCCGAAAAAAGAACTTGGAAGGGCCCTCGGAATAAATGCGATGGTCGTTGCCGTTGGCTTTACCCTCGGACCTGTCATAGGCGGGCTTTTGACGGTCGCGCTTGGATGGAGATGGGTCTTCTTTTTCAACGTTCCGCTTGGAGTAATAGGAACGGTATGGGCATGGCTCCAGATCAAAGAGACAGAGAAGATGCCATCGAATCAAAAATTCGATTGGTTGGGTGCTCTCACTCTAACGGGAGGTCTCTTTGGAATATTGATGGCTATGAGTTTTGGTGGTCTTT
The DNA here is from genome assembly GCA_964433875.1 of uncultured Mesoaciditoga sp. Taxonomy (GTDB): domain Bacteria; phylum Thermotogota; class Thermotogae; order Mesoaciditogales; family Mesoaciditogaceae; genus Athalassotoga. Next base: position 4,289 of record CAYSSO010000016.1, on the reverse strand, counting down.
ACGGTTGGGAATCTCTGACGACGGTATTGGGTTTCGTGTTCGGCGCTATTTTGATGTTGGCGTTTGTCTACATCGAGTCAAAGACAAAGGATCCGCTTTTGGATCTGACCTTTTTCAAAAATAGGCTTATGGGCTTTGCCTACACATCAACCCTTTTTAACGGTATAGCGAATGGATCGCTTACCTTTCTTCTTATATTTTATCTTCAGGGCATAAAATCAATGAGCCCTTTTCAGGCCGGTTTGCTATTGACTCCATTTGCCGTTGCGATGATGGTAGCGGCGCCAATAAGCGGGGCACTGTCTGACAAATACGGATCTCGAGAATTGAGTTCAATCGGACTGGTCGTTATGGCAGTCGGACTTTTAGGATTCACATTCATAAATGTAAACACATCATTGTTTGAAATAATATTGTGGCAGATGATAATGGGATTCGGATCCGGAATGTTCAATTCTCCCAACAACAACGCCATAATGAGCGCTGTTCCCCCGAACAAAAGAGGAACGGCTTCCGGCACTCGTGTAATGATGAATAATGCCGGTTCTGTCGTCAGTATAGCCATAGCATTTGCAGTCACATCTTCTGGAATGACACCTCAGGCGATGCAGGCTTTATTTGCCGGAATTCAGGTTGGCTCCAAGGGCATATTCATAGATACGTTTATTCATGATCTAAGTGTTGCGTTTTACATATCCTTGTTTATAAGCATTGCAGCGGCTTTTCTTTCGTACATGCGCGGAAAGAAACCAGAATGGAAAGAGGATAAAGGACCGGCAAAAAAATTTTCCTGAAGATATTGTATTTTTGTGGATTTGTTAGTATAATAATGAAGACATGATCGAAAGGAAGGGATAGAATTGAGCTTTCTCGTGCTTTTTGTTATGATAATTGATGTCGTTATATCCGTTGCGCTGATATGGGTTGTCATGATGAAGATGTCAAAACACGGAGGCCTTGGAGGCGCGTTCGGATCTGGTTCATTGTATACGGTTTTTGGCCGTGAAAAAGGGCTCGATACGCTCGCAAAGGTAACGATAGCACTTGCCGTGGCATTCATGGTGATGAGTATAGTAACGGCTTATGTTCTAACGTTGAGATAAAGGAGAATTAAGATTGTCTCCAGAAGATCAACTAAAGATCTTAAAATTGAATACCGAAGATTTGATAGAAGAGTCAGAACTTCTCGAAAGATTGAAAACTGACCGACCTTTAAGAGTTAAACTTGGAGTTGATCCATCAAGGCCAGATCTTCATTTGGGCCATGCCGTTGTTTTGAGAAAGTTAAGGCAATTTCAAGATCTTGGTCATACGGTCGTGCTTATAATAGGAGATTTCACCGCAAGAATTGGCGACCCTTCCGGTCGTTCAAAGACAAGGCCAATGCTTTCTGCGGAAGAAACAAAACAAAATGCCATAAGTTATCAGGAACAGGCCTTTAAAATTCTCGATAAAAGCAAGACGGAACTCAGGTTCAACTCGGAATGGCTCGATCCTCTTAAATTTGAAGACGTGATAAGACTGGCATCAAAGTACACCGTCGCGAGAATGCTTGAAAGAGACGATTTTGAGAAAAGATACAAATCCGGAGAGCCAATAAGCATAGTTGAATTTCTCTATCCGATTGCTCAGGCTTACGATTCTGTGGCCGTGAAATGCGATGTTGAAATTGGAGGAACGGATCAAAAATTCAATCTTCTCGTTGGAAGAAAGTATCAGGAAGAGTTCGGTCAAATTCCTCAAATAGTGATTACGATGCCTATAATAGAGGGCACAGACGGCACTCTGAAAATGTCAAAAAGTTATGGAAATTACGTGGGCCTTACCGATCCGCCCGATGAGATTTACGGAAAGATCATGTCGATACCCGATGCGTTAATGTTCAAATACGCTAGATTATTGACAGATCTCGACGCAGAAAAGGCAAAATCAGAGATAGAGTCAGGAAAGTTGCACCCAATGGAGTTTAAAAAAAGACTCGCATTTGAAATAGTTAAATGGCTTTATTCCGAAAAAGACGCGGAATTGGCCCAGGAAAAATTCATAACAACCTTTTCAAAAAAAGAAATTCCCGAAGATGTGCCCGTCATAAATGGAGTTAATGGCATAAGGCTAACCCAATTTTTGAAAGAGATTGGCGCCGTCAGTTCTTCGAGCGAGGCAAAGCGACTTATATCTCAAAATGGTGTTAAAATAAACGAAGAAATCGTTGAAGACGAGATGAGTTTAACTAATTTTAAAGATGGAGACATCCTTAAGGTTGGAAAGAGGAAGATATACAAAATCATTTTAAGATCTTGAATTCTTCATAATCGAGTGGTATAATTTTAAAAAATTGTATCTTTTTGAAGTAAGGGGGATTTTTGCTTTGCCCCGTGATAAGATATAAAGGTTTGAAAAAGAAAAGGAGGATGGTCAAAAATGCGAAAGACCGTGATCGTAAGTATAGCAATCGTTGCTGTTATTTTGATGGCTTCATTGGTTACGGCCACAACTTTTTCCGATGTCCCGGCCACGAGTGTCTACGCAACAGCCGTGAATGTTGTAACCAACGATAACATCATGAGTGGAATCAATGGCCTTTTCGAAGGTACGCAAACGGTGAACAGGTACACGCTCGCGCAGGTTGCGTATAACCTTATCAACTACATCGAACAAAATCCATCTCTGGCAAAGGAAAGCGATCTTAAAGCGCTTCAGGATGTTGTCAACACTCTCAAGCAAAACCTCACATCTACCAATTCTATCGTCGTAACCCTTGAAAATCAAGTTGCCATCTTGACGACGGTCGTCGAACAGTTAAAACAGGTGACAGCAGCAGCCTCTGCAACTGCAAACAAAGCGTTGGTTCTTGCAAATGTCAATAATCAGATGATTGCAAATATGAACAAAGAAATAGCGGGCTTAACACAAAGTGTCAACGGTCTGCAAAATTCTTTGGCAGCGTTCAAAACAGAGGTCGCTTCCACGACGAATAGATTGACACAGATGATAAATGACAATGCGATGTTCCTTTACAAAAAGATAGATCTTGTCAACCAGCAGGTTATCAAAAATACCACCGATATCGCTTCTTTGACAACCGCTCTCAACAATCTCAGTGCAAAAGAGGCAAATGACATTCAGACTCTTACAATGCAACTTGAAACGACAAGAAATTATCTCGACAATCAGATAAGTTTTCTGAGAAACGATCTTAACAACACAAGGACAGAACTCACAAACCAGATAAGCAATACCAAAGCAACTCTTGAAAGCGAGATAAAGACAGTTAACGACAAGGCTACAACCGCGACATGGATAGGCGCTGCCGGAGTGGCCATTGGAACTGCGACGCTTGGATTATTGCTTTATTTTGTATGGTATTACTGGTATCCAAATAGATAAATGTAAATTGTTATACAATCTCCTTTCTGACGGGCGAGCATCAGATTAACGGGAGGTGGTAGAGAAAGTGCATAAGTATAGTAGTTTAATCGGAATTTCAATTTTATCAAATTTCAAAATTCTTTTAGAAGGGGGCTTTAAAGCATGAAAAAGGTATTAGTGTTGTCGGTAGTTGCGATCGCAATTCTCGCGGTTGCGTCATTTGCGTCGTTGAGTCTTTCTGGTGGTGGAGTTGTGCAATGGACATATACTCCTAACACTCTTAGCATCAGCAATTCTACTTGGTGGTTACAGGCTACCGGTTCAGGAACTGGTTACTCTTACACGGCAAATCTCAATCCATTCGGTATTTCTTCATTTTATTTCACTATTCCTTTGGTAACCAACCTTTCTCTTGTAACTGGTTATGAAAGCAACTTTGGAGAATCAGTTTTCGGTGGTTCTCAGTACAATGGTCCTTCTGGTAGCGTGGGTTGGGTTGGATTTGGTTATTCCTCTGCAAATTACGCAGGTCTTCAGTACACATCATCAGCATTCAACGCGTATGTTCAAACAACCGGTTTAAAAGCAACATCTGTTAGCGCATTTGCAGATATGCCTCTTGGTCCTGCACATCTTTACGTTGGAGCGTATCCGAACTATACTTCTCTTTATGGTGGAGTAAGTGCATCTGTAGGACCGGCTACTCTCTTTGGTTCACTTAATTACGCTTCTGGCGCACTTTCCTCTTATACCGTTGGTGCCGCTGCAAGTTTAGGTTCAAACCAACTTGGTGTGGAATACTCGATGGGAGGCAGTGTTCTTGGATGGTTTGACCTTGGAAACAACGTTGAAGTTAACGCATCTTTAAGCAATGGTAGTCTTAGCAGTGTTAATCTTAAGGCCTACAAAACAGTCGTTGG
>CAYSSO010000015.1:11415-41216 GCA_964433875.1 uncultured Mesoaciditoga sp. | reverse complement strand
AAACCTTACCTTCTTTGCTGCCCGTTTTTCAATGACCTAATTTAAAAAGAACTTTTTAAACTGCCTTAATGCAGAGATTATATTAGCATAAAACAAATGTCCCTGTCAATACCCCGAATTGACTCAAAATAAATGCTCATCCCTATTGCAAGAGTTTTGCCTTTGAGTCCCATAGAAAAATTGGATCTTCTCATTCAAAAAACAAAGGACGCTTTCAAGAAAACAAAGTTCCTCAACAGTTCGTGAATGACATTTATTCCTTTGCAAAACAAGCCAAGAAAAAGAAAGTGAAGATAAATCCTGATGATTTTGTGGTGATGATTGCAGAACTTGAAAAAGCGGGACTGATCGATGTTGTTGAAGTAAAAAATATGATCGTTATTTTCAATCATGATGCCGATAATCACTACATTTCAGCAGCGATAGAGAACGATGCCAAAATTTTGATAACCGGAGACAAAGACTTAACCTGTGAGAAAGTAGTTAATGAGTGTTCAAAATTAGGTTTGAAGATCGTCACACCAGCCGAATTTCTCGAAATGTTCTAAAAGGATAAATCATACCACATTTTCATCGCATTTTAGAAAAAAGCAATTAACTTCTTTTAAACAATGAATGTTGTATAATCGGTCAAACGGCAGTGGAGTCTGCCGAAACCGCTTACAAGCCAATGACTCCTACCATTTTTCAGGTAGGAGGTGTATTGTGGTAATTCTAAGTGTAATCCAGCTTATATATGTATTAGCGCTTGCCCCGCTTATTGTCGGAATAATCTCTACGACAGAAGAAAAAATCGAATCCAAAAAGGGACCAAGTATCTTTCAACCCTATTATGACCTTATAAAACTTTTCAAAAAGGAAAATGTTGTTCCCGCAAAGTCCTCTCCGATCTTCAGGATAGGACCTTACGTTACCTTTGCGCTTTACATGTTGCTGACACTCGTTCTCCCGATAATAACTGCCTTCCCGTTGCAATTTGGTCCCGTTGTGGACTTCATAGGAGGCGGTCTTACCTTCGGTGCTGCCGCAACATTCAAAAAACTCATGGCTCTGGACAGCAGAAGCAACTATGCCCATCTCGGCACATCAAGATCGGCAAGCATTGGCGCACTGTCCGAGCCTATAACCGTTTTGATCTTCATAATGCTTGGTGTGATTTCGAGGACTAACAACCCTTACGTCATAAACAACGTGCTCCAGACTTCAACGACGTGGTATCTGTCTCTCGTTCACTGGTTTGTCGCTGCGGCTTTCTTCATGGTTTTACTCGTTGAGACTGGAAAACTTCCCATCGAATCGCATTCGACCGCCGAACTCGGATCTATAGATCAATCGATGGAGATCGAGTATTCCGGACCAGATCTCGCGTTCTTCAAATGGGGAGGATATGCAAAACAATTCCTTTTGATGAGTGTCTTTTTAAACGTCTACACCATACCTTTCTGGGTTCCGATGAAAATGGACTGGAATGCCATTTTGATATACATGGGAATTCAACTTTTAAAATTAATGGGCCTTGCGATAGTTTTTGCTTTTTTCGAAGAGAGCGTCTCAAAGTTCAGACTTTTGAAAAATTTTGACTACATTTCAATAGCCTTTTCGCTGGCATTTTTAAGTTTTCTTGCCTTCAGCGTATCGAGGTGATAATATGAAGGATTTCTTCATGCTTATAGGCTTTTCGGAAGTACTGCTTGTGATCTTCATGCAATGGGAGGTATATGTCACAAAGATCGTCAAAACCTTTTCGATCGGATCGTACATCATCTCGACCTTTTTGTTTTACCTCAGTTTCATTCAGCATTCCTACCTTGTGCTCATTCTTGCCATCCTGACTGCGGCGATAAGAGGGTTTTTCATCCCGACCTTCATTCTCAGAAGGCTTTCAAAAGATCCGCGGAGAGAAAGAGAATCAAAGCCTGCGATGGGAACCGCATTTTCGATAATAATTTCTCTTGTGATAGCGATCTTCGCTTACGTGCTTTACGACGTTACGATGTTGAATTTCGTCGGAGTTCTGTCGGGTGCGATCCCCGTCGCGCTCATCTTCCAGGGGGCCTTCCTCATAATATCGAGGAAAAATGCTTTCATCCAATTGATCGGATACATGGTCATGGAGAATGCCGCCTTCTTGTTCACAGGCTACCTCTTTCCGGACCTTCCATTCAGCATTGAGGCTGGAACTGTTCTCGATCTCATAGGAGTTGTCATGATTTCGGGAATCATAATGAGGATGAGGGAAAGCACTCCAAAAAAATCAGACGATTTTGATGAATTGAGGGGATAGGAAATGAATGTATTCTACATTTTTCCAATGGTCGCAAGTTTGATAGGCGCTTTGTTGTGTCTTGCAAAGATCGAAAAATTCGAAGAGATTATCTCCGTGATCACATCTATATCTACCGTTGCCTTTTCGATCGTGATTCTTTTCCTGCCAGACGTATCGGATGCTTTCCTGTTTTTGGACGGAATTTCGAAGATCATGATTTTGACAATCTCCATTGTTTACACGATGACGGTCATCTTTTCGACGACTTTTTTAAAATACATCGATGAACCGCTTTTTCAAAAAAGGTTTTACTATCTTTTGCTTAATCTCTTCGCATTTTCAATGTTCTTTTCAGTTTCGGTAAACAACCTCGGCCTCGTCTGGGTCGGTATAGAGGCAACAACCGTCACGAGTGCGCTTTTGGTTGCGGTGGAGAACGACGAATCATCGATAGAGGCGACGTGGAGATACATAATAATAGTCTCAAGCGGGTTAGTCATCTCTTTCATATCAAATATCTTGATATACGCTGCGACAGGCACACTTGATATATCCAAATTGCTGACGATGAATGCATTTTCAACGCTCCTTCCCCTCGGCAGCATGATGGCCATAATAGGGTACGGCACAAAGGCAGGAATCTTCCCGATGCACACGTGGCTTCCGGACGTTCACGGAAAAGCGCCGGCGCCGGTTAGCGCGATTTTTTCCGGCGTCTTACTGCCTGTCGCACTTTACGCGATAATCAGAGTCATACAGTTCACACCCGTTGCGTACGTTAAAACCTTTGCGCTTGTGCTCGGATTTTTGACCGTCGTCATTTCCGCGAGCCTTATGGCAGTTCAGACGAATTACAAAAGGTTATTCGCCTATTCCACAATGGAAAACATGGGAATGGCATTGATCGGGATATCTTTAGGAGGATATGCTCTTATTGGCGTTTTTGTGTTGATAATTTCGCATGCCTTTGCGAAATCTTCAACCTTTTTCCTGAGCGGAAATCTTTTATCGAGGTATAAAACTTTGAAGATTGATGAAATTAAAGGCGTCGCTAAACGTATGCCGTCCACCGCTTACACTCTGCTTTTCGATGCGATGGCGATAACGGGAATGCCGCCATTCGGAACCTTCTTCGGAGAGATCATGATAATCCTTGTTTTGCTCTCCGTATTAAATATAGGGTGGACTTTATTGTTAGTCGGTTTTCTGGCGCTTGCATTCATTTCGATGAACTTCAAAGTCGGCAAAATGATCTTCTCCGACTCTGAAGGAGAAAAGATGGATCGAAAAAGAATAGGAACTCTTGTTCCGATAATCGATACTGTCTTTTCTATACTTGTTATCTTTTTCATACCGTTTATAAGCAAGGTGATAAAATGAAGATATTGCTCGGGACGTTTCGCAAGGACGTCGATTATTACATCGTCCAGGAAGACGGGGTCATCTCGATCGAGATCGATCCAGAAAACATGTACACGCCGAATTATGCTTTTGTAAAATCTCGCGATTTGATAATAGGCTCCGATGACCCGGTAAGAACCGGCGAGGGAGTCTTTGATTTCAGATATGGTCCCGTTACATCCGGAGTCGGGGAAGCGGGCATTTATCACCTTTACACCTACGGAGAAAGAATTCTCTCTGTCGATGTCGATCTTTCCTACAAGCATAGGAATATCTCAAAAAGGATTATAGGCCTCGATTTCAAGTCCGCTCTGAAAATGGTCGAAAAGGTCTGCGGCAATTTTACTTTTTCACACTCCTTGGCGTTCACAAGGGCAGTGGAATCAGCAAATGGCATCAACGTGGATTCCAAAAGCGAAAAACTAAGAACAACAGCGCTTGAACTCGAACGGATTTACAATCATCTTTACGTCATTTACCAACTCGCACAGGCAGCAGCACAAAAAGTTTTGACGTCTCACATGAGTTATCTTTTCGAGGAGAGTTTGAGAATGAACAAGAATTTCAGCGGATCGAGATATCTAAAGGGTTTTAACGATATAGGAGGAATAAAAAATTTTGACGAAAGAAGATTTGAAAATCTAAAATCCGATCTTCAAAGAATAACGTCCGAGTTCGGCGAACTTTACAAAGGGGTGCTCGAGAGCGGAAACTTTTTGGACAGGCTTTATTCGACGGCCGTTTTAAACTCTTCGGAAGCGATAAATATCGGGATAACAGGTCCCACATTGAGAGCAACAGGTATAAAGGAGGACCTAAGGCTCAACGATCCCAAATACAAGAATTTAAAGATCCCCACAAAGAACGAAGGGGATAGTCTTGCGAGGATGGAAGTAAGGGCAGAAGAGATCTTTGAAAGTCAGAGGGTAATTTTAGAGCAGATCGAAAGTTCGGATGAAAATAACGAGACCGGTTACGAAAAAGGGTTAGGATATTGCGAATCTCCGAGCGGGACCGTCGCGTACAGGGTAGACGTCAAAGATTCAAAGATATCGGATATCTACATCGTAACGCCGTCCTTTTTTGCCTTCAAAGGAATTGCGAACGCTTTGAGAGGAAATATCTTTACGGACTTTCAATTTGCCGTTGAATCCTTCGGAATGAACTTTGCGGATGGAGCGCTTTGAGGTGATTGGTATGATATGGTGGCCAACAAGAGGATTGAAGAGATCTTTAACGGAAAAAACGTTTCAACCATCGAAAGAAACGGTCAGAACGATGAAGATTTTCAAGAGATCGATGCATATCTACACAATAGATGTGGGAAATTCAAATCTTTTGAATTTCGAGATAAAAGCACTCCAAAGTGCTCAATACAACACGCACAGGTTCGGGATATATTTTTCGGATTCCCCACGGCATGCAGATCTGCTTATCGTGCTCGGGACACCGACAGAAAAGATGATTACCCCTTTGATGAACACGATAGCACAAATGCCTGAGCCTTTCGGAATTTTAATCGTTGAAGAAGACGATGAGATGGATCTTGATCTTCCAAATGTCGTCGGAAGGCTTAAAAATCCCGAACCTTCAGATATTTTGAGCACACTTTTGAAGATCATGGAAAGGAATTGATCGATATGATGGCGTACATTGCGCTCGGACTTTATTTTGCCGGAATCGCCTTCGCGTTCAAAAAAGAGATTTCTTACACTCTGTCGGCAATAGGTTCCGTCTTTGCGCTGACAGAGGGTATAATCGGAACATTTTATCCATTCACCCTCGGCAAAGTAGAAATATTGCCCAAAGTGTACATGGAACTTGGAATGAACCATACCTCAGGAGTTTTTATGACCATAGCGGCGATATCATGGATAGCAATATCGATCTATTCAATAGATTACGGAAAGTTTTACCCCAAAGATATGGCGCTGTGGTTAAACCTTTCTGTTTTTGGCATGATGATCATATTCATGGCAAAAGATGGCCTTACCTTCATAACCGGCTGGGAGATGATGACGATCTCGTCTTACCTGTTAATTCTCAAACATAAAGGTTCCTTCAAAGAAGCCTTTGAATTTTTGGCCTTCGGAGAACTTTCAACGGTCAGTTTAATAGTGGCCTTCGCATCTTTGTTTTTAAAAAACGGTAATTTTTCATTCGCTCAAAATTCAGGCACCGTGATCTTTTTGATCATGTCAACCTTTGCGTTCATCGTTAAAATGGGCATATTCCCTTTCCACACGTGGCTTATAGGAGCACATGCGAAGGCGCCGTCAAACGTTTCAGCACTTTTGAGCGCGCCTCTTACCCTGATGGGAGTCTACGGCATATTCATGGCACTTTCTCTGATGCCAAATTTGCACCTTTACAACTTTGAATGGTGGGGAATTCTTGCCATCGCCTTTGGCTCGACCTCTGCTTTTTGGGGCGCCCTCCATGCAGTTGCGGTAAAACAACTCAAAACTCTTCCGGCTTATTCTACGATTGAAAATAACGGAATGATACTTGCCGCAATAGGTATATCCGTGGTATCGAGCGGTGATCCGAATCTTGCCATCATGTCGGCCTTCGCCTCGGCAACGGCAATTTTGATCGCAGTTTCCCATACACTTTCGAAATCTTTGCTCTTCCTTTCAGTCGGTCATGCGAAAGAAGCGCTTGACGAGGATAACATAGACGATTTAAGAGGCGCCTGGAGCGCTGTCGGTAAGATTCCGGCTCTCGGAATTTTGATCTCGGGACTTTCTTTCAGCGCTTTTCCTCCATTGGTTGGATTTGTCGGTGAATGGATGCTACTCGAATCGTTTTTCCAGTCTTACAAATTTTCAGATACACTTGCCCGCATTGTGACGACCTTCGGAGGCGTATTCATCGCGCTGGCAATAGGTATGTCAGCCTTTTCGATGGTCAAACTTGCAGGCTACACGGCTTTGGGATATGATCATGGAAAGAAAGCCAGACACATACCATCCACAATGATGAGAATCTCCGAACTTTTTCTTGTGATCCTTGTATTTGGATTTGGAATTTTTGTCACTTTTGTTTTAAGATATCTTGGGTATTCTCAGTTCACGTCGGGACTTTTGGGTGTGCCCTCTCCGTTTTTGATGATTTCATCCGTGCCCATTTTCGGAGTCGTCTCGCCGGCATTTTTCGCGATAGTCACAGCCGTTCTTTTCATCTTTCCCTTGGCCTTTTACCTTAAAAGAAGGCAAAAGGTCAGGCGTGTCGATTCGTGGAACGGCGGATTGCCCATTGAAGGGGGAGAATATTTCAGCGCACCGGCCTATTCGGCAATACTCGAGATCGTGCTTAAAAAGGTGTACATGACAAAAGAGAAGATTTCGGAAAATGAGGCACACATAGAGATCGTCGATTTCGTAAGCGCTTTCTACGATGCCTTAAAATATGCGGTTTTAAAGGTAGAAAAGGTGCTTTCGAATGTACTCATGAATGGAAATATAAACGCGTACGTCGCGTACATCTTTGCCGTGTTAGTCGTGATCTTTTTAATTGTGAGGTGAGGTATGAAAAAAGAAACAGAGTCCGGATATCTGCTTGGAAAAATAGATGAACTTCTTAACAAGGTCGGATGTCCAATATGCGAACTTACTTCAGAAAGTGTAGATGATAACATAGATGCGTTATTTTACGAAAATGTCAACGATCCGTCGGAGAGAAAAAAATTTTCATTCGGGCCCGGTTTTTGTCCAAAGCATCTTAAAATGGTCGAAGATCATCTGAGAGCCCATCCAGAACTCGGCATACTCGGTGTCTCGGTACTGTACGGGACGATATCTGATGAAATAATGCGCGCTTTAAATGGAGAAGCGATAAAGTTTGGAGAGAATTGCCAGATGTGCGCGATAGAAAAAGACGCAGAAAAAAGATATTTAGGTCTTTTCGAGCAATACATTTCAAATGAAGAGAGGCTCAAAAGATACGAGAATTCGATTTCGATGGTATGTCTCAAGCATACAAATGAATTGATCAAAGCAGAGATAAATCCAAATTTCAAAAGAGTCCAAATATCTAAAATGGAAAGGGTCATAAACTCTCTGAAAGAATTTGTAAGGAAAAGTGATTACAGATATTCTAAAGAATCTGTTTTTTTGATGGAAGGAGAGGCATGGAGAATCATGTCTAAATTTTTGTCGTGACATGCTCCCACTACAGAAGTGGGAGAATTCTTGCTTAAAAAACGTTAAATGCCGTAACCAAAACAAGATCGTCACCTTCAACTTGAATTATGGCGACGATCTCATCATTTTCAATTCTTATTCTTCCATTTCTCTGAAACGTTGCCCGCGATTCTTTAGACTCAAGCAACGATTTTAAATTGTCGAGGCCTATTTCTCTTTCTATACTTCTTTGGAGTGCGTGTGATCTTATGTAAAGGTATCTGTCAAGAAGAGATATGCGAATTCTAAACTCCTCTGCCCTTTACCTCACCCCTAAAATTCTATCGATCTTGTTCCTATCAAAGCCTATGACGATCTGGTTTCCAAGTTCTATAACCGGCACGCCATACTGGTGTGTCTTCTTCACCATAAGTTCGGCTTCTCTCTGATCCCTTGAAACATCTACGTCTTCAAACGGGATGCCAAGAGACTTAAAATAGTTTTTTGCCGCTTTGCAATGTGGGCATGTTGGCGTAGAATAGATCTTTACTTTTAAAGCCACTTAAAACCATCTCCTCATTCCATTTTTATATAAATTTGAATTTAAATCAATACCTGTATACAGTATATTTTATCACGACCTTTTATGTCAAGGTTAGTTGTGTGAAAGAAATGTAAATTTAATTTGATCCTTATTTGTAGACTGCCTCAAGAAGTGCCCTTGTAGACCTTCCCTTACCCATTGTGAATATATGAATGCCCGGCACACCGTAATTCAAAAGTTTATCGACGAGTTTTGACATATAGCGCGTGCCAATTTTAAACTCCTCTTGGGGCGTCTTTGCTTCCTGCATTGCACAAACGAACTCTTTGGGGATGCTGACGAAGAAGGTACTCGGGATTTTGATCATCGATTTAAATTGGACTATTGGCTTTATCCCTGGAATTATAGGCACATTTATGCCGATCTCTCTTGCCCTTTCAACGAAATTTTTGTAAATTTCAAAGTCGAAAAACATCTGGGTTATAACGTAATCAGCGCCGGCGTTGATCTTCTTTTTGAGATATTTCAAATCTTCTTCCATGTTAAGCGCTTCGTAATGTTTTTCCGGATAGCCGGCAACGCCCACACAAAAGTTGGTTGGCTTTGGATTTTCAACTGGATAAAGGTATATTCCCTTATTCATTTTGGATATCTGATCAACGAGTTCGTCTGCGTGGTTGTATCCGTCTTTTTCGAAGGTTATCTTTCTATTGTCCAGTTCTCCCCTTATTACAAAGAGATTTTCTATCTCAAGATATTTCAAATCTATAAGCATGTCCTCTATTTCGAATTTGTTCATTCCGAGACAGAGCACGTGGGGAACAACATCTACATTGTACCTGTTCTTTATAGCGGCGCCGACTCCAACCGTACCGGGTCTTTTTATCTTTGGTACCCTTATTATTTTGCCTTCAAATTCGATATAATCTATTTCCGGAGCATGGCGTGTTACATTTATGAATGAAGGAGAAAATTCCATTATCTCGTCTATGGCCGAAAAGATCTCGTCTATGTCTTTCCCTCTGTCTGGAGGGATTACCTCTATAGAAAGAATCTTTTGTTTTTTTACAAGATCAATGACCTTCATTTTCCCCTCATTTGACAAAAAGTATGTAGGCCAGCGCACCTATAACGGCTATTATCTCAACGGCTTGAAAGAAATATACACTCCCTAGTGTGGATTCGAGAGAGGAAACTTTTGATTTCAAAGTTTCATTTTCGTTTTGAAGATTTTTTATTTGAGAAATCAAAGAAGAACTTACATTCATGCTGTTTATCTCCTGCTGAATATTCGAAACGGTTGCAGAAAGAGATGCGTAGTTGGCCGAAAGCGTGTTAAAATTGCTTTCAACATTTGAAACTCTTTCTATCACCTTAGATAAGATGCCGGCCGATGGCACATTTTGAACGGAAGAAAGAGATGAAAGAATATTCTGCATGATCGCGACCTGAGAATATATCTGGTTGACCTCTGATGAAAGTTCGCTGATAGTACTTGCCTGATTTGTTATGTAGGCCTGAATGTTGGGATACTTGTTGACGGTATTTTCTATCTGCTGGATCTTCATCAAAAGTTCAGGTGAGACAGATGTTCCCTGAACGGTTGGCTGTGAGATTTGGGCAGCAGGCTGGATTCTTCCCTGAAGGTAATTCAAAAGATTCGAGAGAATCCGTGCAAGATCGAGTAACAACAAGAGATCCGTTAAAGTCATTATTTGAATCGAGTGACATTATATTGTCTTGAACCATTTCAACAACGTAAGGGTACAGATCGGAAGAAGGAGAGACATCATTTATCACCATGCTCCCCATCATGATAAGGGGCATAAGTAAAACGATCGAGAAAATCAAAAATCTTTTCATATTACTATCCTCCTATAAAGAAGTAAGATTTCGCGTTCATGTATTTCGTGTCTATCGTACCGGCACTTATTTGATTTCCAAAAAGATCGTAAACTTTGTATGTATGTATCCCTCTCGATATTTTAACGGAAAATGGTGTATAGCCTTCACTTCCGTTATCCAATACCACCTTTACCGGATCTGGAAATGAGATGAATTTAACCTCTACAAATGAAGGATCGGTAAAGTAAAGATTGTAAATTCCATCGCTTTGAACATTTAGAGTTCTGCTTAAACTCCCATCCTGCCATGAAACATCGATCTGGTAGGTGCCGGGAAGCAATTTGAAGTCAAAAATCGGCGTTCTTCCTATGAATTTACCGTTTAAATTTACGCTGGCAGGTGGCGTGCTTCCAACAAAGAGCATCCCCATAGGTTGCAAATATTCGTAAATATTCGTGATTCTCCCGCCATTCACTCTGACGTAGATGGTCTTTGGAGGAAATTGAGGATTGTAAAATTCAACGGGATATACCCCAACGGAAGCGTTAAGAGTTGCCGGAAGGGTAGACCAGATCGATCCAATATGAACAAGGGTATTCTGAGAAGGTGTAGCATCAACGGTTATCATACCGGCATTTATCATGTCTCCGTAAACGTTGACAACCTGCTGATCAACCCTTACCCTTCCGAACCATATCTTCGAATTGTTGCCTATCATCTTAACACTGTAGGTGCCGTAAGGCAATTGCTTTGACAATTGGGTTTGCCCGAGGAGTTTTCCATTGACCTCAACGGCCGCACCTGGGGGATTCGAAGAAAACACAACAAGAGAGAGCATCGGACTTAAAGAGATCGTGTAGGTCCCGCTTGAGGATATAGAAAGAGTCCCGCTTTTACTTTGAAAGTATATCCGGCTTGCCGTATAGGTATAGGTGCCAACTGGTATTTTCATCGATGCAGGCGTTTTAAAGTTCATTCCATTTAAATTCACAAAGGCTCCAGAAGGAGAAGAATCTATAGTCACGCTGACAATTTTTTTCATTCTAAAAAATAAATTTTGAGGCGTGGAATTTTGAGAGATATTGACGTATGTCGAAATTTCTGAAAAATCAGTGGCCTTCAAAGTCATCGAATAAATTCCAGGCTTTAGCACGGTCGAGAAGGGGGTTATTCCGGCATACTGCCCATTCAAAAAGATCGCGGCACGTGCTGGATCGCTATCTACATTTATTTGGCCCGACGGAACCAATTGAACATTCGCCCTTGTAACCTGGAATGGAACCGCAGAAACGGCGAGAGTTTGGGATATATATCCATTTTTTTGAATCGAGATCTCGTGAAGGCCCGGGCTCACCGTGATCGTTGCCGGACTTACGAAGGTATCTTTATCGATCGATATATTGGCACCAGAAGGCTGTGTGAAGACAGAAATGTAAGAGAGCGGCTGAAGATTTATCCTGACGATGGTCGATCCGGAAGAAGGATCGTAGACGAAATTGAAAGGGAGATATCCAACGTTTTGGACACTTACATTTGATACGGAATTCAAATTCACGACAATGGTTCCATTCAAACTCGTCTGACCTATAAGGGTTCCATTCACATAAACCATGGACTGGGGAGGAACTGTAAAAAGCGTAACCTGAATTCCGAAGGCCAAAGACGCAAATACCAAAATCAAAATGAACGAAAAAAGAGCGTTTTTCATTAACTCACCTCAAAGAAGTTATACATCTCTTTTCCTGGTCTTTCATTGTAGTAAGGTCTTGTGCAATTCGGACATCCAGAGGTTTTAAAAGCAGAAAACGGGATATTTGAAATATCGTATCCAAAGGAAATTATCCTTCCGTTCTCGAACTCGAAAAGTGAAAGGTTCGAAAGATCGTTTTTTACAAGATATGCCGCAATTTGAACGCGCCTGTAAGAATCCATATCAGGACTTTTAAAATTTTCAAGTTTTGTACCTTTCATGGGAGTAAAAGCAAATAAGCCGACGCCTACTTTTAAATCATGCATTTCTTGAAGAAATTCAACCGCCTCCCTTTCGCTTTCTCCAAGACCCACTATAAGATGCGTTGTAACTTTGGACGGATACTTTTCTGCGACTTCTTTGATCAACTTCAAATGCCTTTTTAAATTTCCACCGCGGTAAAGTTCAAAAAGCCTTTCATTGACGACATCTGTTGCCATTCCAATTCTATCTATTCCATGATCAAACCACTCTTTTGCCTCTTCAAACCGAGAAATTCTGACGCTTGCCGAGATAGGTATGCCGCGATCCCTTATTTTGTCTATAAATCCAAAGGCTTCCTCTTTAACGTGCAAAGAAGAGACGATCTGAAGACATATTCTTCTTATCCCATTAGATCTTTCTATGGCAGAAATTATTTCTCCCATCTCAAATTTAGGCCATGAAATTCTCGATAGAAA
Source organism: uncultured Mesoaciditoga sp. (assembly GCA_964433875.1). GTDB lineage: Bacteria > Thermotogota > Thermotogae > Mesoaciditogales > Mesoaciditogaceae > Athalassotoga. The sequence continues at coordinate 28,606 of CAYSSO010000015.1, read as the reverse complement.
TTTTCCAGAGGATTTGCTCTCTCTTGCCTGAGTACAATAAGCGCAGTTGAAAACACATCTTTCGCCAAACATTGTGTAAATCGTTTCCATCTTCAAAAGAGGCCCCGAATTTATAAGGCCAAGCAAACGAGCACTCCCGTAAGAAAGGCGCATTTAAACCTCCAGATTAGGAACGGCTTCCAGATCCAAACTGGCAAATCTTCCTTCTTTGTACTCGTGCCAGCCGGCCGCCGCTATCATAGAAGCATTATCTGTGCAATATTTCAAAGGAGGAAAGTGAAAGGCAAGATTGTTTTTCAAAGACGCCTCTTCTGTCTTCTTCCTTACCGCTGAATTGGCCGCAACTCCCCCGGCCACAATGACATCTTTGACGTTGTATTCAAGCGCTGCCTCTACAACCTTGTCAACGAGAATAGAAGCGACTGTTTCTTGAAATGAAGAGGCTACATCTTCCAGTTTGAAATCCCTGTTGTCTCTCAGAAAATAAAGTACATGCGTCTTCAAACCGCTAAAACTGAAATCGTACTTACCTTCTGTCTTCGGCTTTGTAAAGTTGTAGGAAGGCCTTCCTCCTTTGGCCACTTTGTCTATTTGAGGCCCTCCGGGATATGGAAGTCCTAACATTCTCGCGACTTTGTCAAAAGCCTCGCCCGCCGCGTCATCTATGGATTTTCCTATTACTTCGAAATCATTCAAAGATCTCATGTAGACTATCTCTGTATGGGCGCCGGAAATCATCAAGACCATGCACGGAAATTCTATGCTCCTGTCGAAAAGGAAGACGGCGTTAAGATGGCCTATCATGTGATTTACACCTATAAGTGGAACCTTTAAAGCGTAAGAAAGACCCTTTGCATAAGATAATCCAACAAGCAAAGGCCCAACTAGCCCCGGACCGTATGTCACGGCAACGGCCGAGAGTTTTTTGGGATCTATTTTAGACTCGTCAAAGACCATTTTCGTAAGGATAGAGATCTTTTCGAGATGGTATCTCGATGCGATCTCCGGTACAACACCTCCGTAGAGGGCATGTATATTTATCTGCGAGGCGGTCTTTTCCGAAATGATTCTTTCTCCATTTTCAACTATTGCGACTGAAGTTTCGTCGCACGAACTTTCGATTCCAAGGATAAGAGCCATCAGGCAGTTTCCCTCATTTCAACGAGAGGTTCTTTTCCTTCTCTTATAGATTCGGCAGTGACGATTACTTTTTTGACATTTTGAAGCCTCGGAATGTTGAACATTACCTCCATCATTACCTCATCTATAACGCTTTTAAGTCCTCTCGCCCCTGTTCCGCGTTTTCTTGCTATAGTTGCTATTTCTTTGAGAGCATCATCTTCAAATTCAAGATCTACCCCGTCCAGTTCCATGAGCTTTTTGTACTGCTTGACAACGGCATTTTTGGGATCTACGAGTATCCTTACAAGTTGTTCTTCGTTGAGTTGATCGAGGGTAGATATTATCGGGAACCTTCCAACAAATTCGGGCATCAATCCATATTTGACAAGATCATCTGGAGTTACCTGTCTAAGAAGTGAATTTATATCCTCATCGCGTTTTGATTTTATGTTAGCCGCAAAGCCGACAGTCGTTTGCTGAACTCTCGATCTTATTATCTCTTCAAGTCCATCAAAGGCCCCGCCGATTATGAAAAGTATATTTGTCGTGTCTACCTTTATGAATTCCTGGTACGGGTGTTTTCTTCCTCCTTGAGGTGGTACATTTGCAACCGTACCCTCGACTATTTTTAAAAGTGCCTGCTGGACTCCTTCGCCCGAAACATCGCGGGTTATAGAAACATTGGCAGATTTTCTTGCTATCTTATCGATCTCATCTATGTAAATTATCCCGTGCTGGGCCTTTTCTATATCGAAATCGGCAACCTGTAAAAGCCTTAATATGACATTTTCGACATCTTCTCCGACATATCCGGCCTCTGTGAGCGGCGTTGCATCAGTTATAGCAAAGGGCACATCCAGAACTTTGGCAAGTACACGGGCAATAAGCGTCTTTCCAGATCCGGTCGGCCCTATGAGCATTATATTTGACTTTTCTATTTCCACATCATCGAATTTTTTGTTCATGAAGACACGTTTGTAATGATTGTAAACGGCGACGCTTATCGCTTTTTTTGCGCGTTCCTGGCCTATGACATACTTGTCGAGTTCTTCCTTTATTTCAACAGGACTTGGAAGTTTCCTGCTTGAATTTTTTTGCGTTTCGGCTTGATGATCGTGTAAGATGTCGTGAAATAACTCGATACACTCGTCACAAATGTAAACATCATTGGGCCCCGCTATAAGCCTGTTTACTTCCGAGGCCCCTCTACCACAAAAAGAACAAAATTTCTCATTCTTCACTTTGAATCTCCTTCTACTTCTCTTTTAGACGCTATTATTTTGTCCACCAAACCGTATTCGAGCGCTTCCTTTGCATTCATAAAGAAATCTCTGTCCGTATCCTTTTCTATCTTTTCAAGTGGCTGGCCGGTGTGTTTTGAAAGGATATTGTTTAACTCGTCTCTTATTCTCATTATTTCCTTTGCACGTATCTCTATGTCTTTTGCCTGACCTTCAGCCCCTCCGAGTGGCTGGTGGATCATAACTGTCGCGTGTGGAAGGGCATACCTTTTTCCCTTCGTTCCAGCGGCAAGAAGGACTGCGGCCATAGAGGCGGCAGATCCTATCGCCGTCGTTACAACATCACACTTTAAAAATTGCATTGTATCATAAATCGCAAGGCCAGCCGTAACGGATCCGCCGGGAGAATTTATGTACATGTATATGTCTTTGTCAGGATTCTCGGCCTCAAGAAAGAGTAACTGGGCAACCACAAGACTCGATGTCATGTCATCGATAGCACCTTCGAGAAAAACTATTCTATCTTTTAAAAGTCTCGAGTATATATCGTACGCGCGTTCTGTTCTTCCGGTTGTTTCTATGACTATTGGAATAGTTTGATCGCCTATTTTCAATTTGATCCCTCACTTTCATCTTCTTTCAATTCATCTTCAGAGTTTTCGTCAACATCTATTTCTTTGACAATGGCGCTTTTGAGCAGTTCTTTTGCAACTTTGTGAGACATAAGTTCTCGCTTTATCGACTGGTAAAGATCTGAATCCTTCTTTAACATAACCTTTAGCCTTTCATCGCTTATCTTTGACTTCTCGTAAATTTCTCTCGCTTCCTCAAAGATCTCTTCGTCGGAGACATCGAGAGACTTTTCTTTTGCAATGAGTTTTATGGCCCCCTCCAATTTCATATAATTTATTACATCATTCCTTATCGAATCCTTGAAAGCCTTTTCATCTCCATTGAATTTCTCTTTCAAATCTTTATCGTAGGTTTTATCCTCTTTCTTTTTACCTATGACGTAATCTACAAAGTAATCTATAGTTGAATCGAGAACATCTAACTTAGTCTTTTTGACCAGTTCATTCAGTACTCCATCCACTTTTAAAGATTCGTTAAAATCATCTATGACTTTATCTACACGAGATTTTAAACTGTTTCTGAGATCCTCAAATGTTTCGTATTTATCATCGACCATCTTTGCAAAGTTGTCGTCAAGATCTGGCAATTTGACAGAATAGACCTTTAAGATTTTGACATGCAAATGCGTAGTGTTGCCGCTATTTTCGGCGACAGTTGAAAAATCAAATTCATCTCCGGCCTTTTTACCGATAAGGTGCGAAAAGATATTTCCCTCCTCCGATTTTGCAACTCTAAGTTCAAGTTCCTTTTTTTCTGGATCTTTGCCGGTTAGGTCCTGATATTCTATCTCGACCTGATCTCCTATCTCTATATTTCCATCTTTGGGAATAAGAATTGATTTTTCCTGTCTTAATTCTTCGATAGAATCACTGACCATGTTTTCTCTATCATCGTGTAATTTTGGAATTTCGATCTCGACATTATCCATGGATTCGATCTCGACTTTTGGAAATGAGTGGATTTCAAATGTTACCTCCGCATTGCCTCCAAGTTCAACGGATTTCAAACGCGGAGGAAGTATCACATCTTCACCCTGAGGGGTTTCGAGATATTCTTCTATGATCACGTCGTAGGCTTCATCGGCAACCTTTTCTTTTATCATTTCATTTATCCTGTCCATCCCAATTATGGAATTTATTAGATTTCTTGGTGCCATGCCGGGTCTAAAACCTTTGATCTTTATATCCTTTGAAATCTCTTCGTAGACCTCATCCCTTGCTTCCTCTATGACATCATGTGACATAGAAACCTTAAAAACTTTAACGTTTTTATTTTCTTCCACAACTTCTAACATAAAATTCTCTCCTTTTCACAATATGTAAGAACTTAAATCTTCATCTGTGGCAATATGACCGACCTTGCTTATTACGTATTCTTTATCGATCTTAACAGGGCTCTCAACTTTTGGCGCGTTAAATGAGATATCCTCCATAACCTTTTCCATAACGGTGTAAAGTCTTCTGGCTCCGATATTTTCCTGCCTCGTGTTGACTTCATAGGCTATTCTCGCTATCTCAGATATCCCGTCCGGCGTGAAAATAACCTCGACATTCTCCGTCTCTAAAAGCGCTTTATATTGATGAATTAAAGAATTTTTTGGCTCAACAAGTATCCTTTCGAAGTCATTCTGTGTAAGCGCCTCAAGTTCTACCCTAATAGGGAACCTCCCCTGAATTTCAGGGATAAGATCGGAAGGTTTTGACATGTGAAATGCCCCAGCCGCTATAAAAAGTATATAATCGGTCTTGACCGGACCATATTTGGTGGAAATCGTTGTTCCTTCAACTATGGGAAGAAGGTCTCTTTGAACACCCTCTCTTGATACATCCGGTCCCGATCTCGAGTTAGAACCAACTATCTTGTCGAATTCATCGAGAAATACAATGCCCTTGTATTGCGCTCTTTCGAGCGCTTCCTGAATCATGCGATCCTTGTCTATCAACTTTTCGGATTCAATCGGAAGTAAAATTCTTCTTGCGTCCTTTATTTTAACACGTTTCTTTTTCATCTTCTTTGGTATCATTCCTCCAAACATATCCTGAAGATCTATTCCGAGATCCTCCGGGCTCATGCCTCCTATCATCGGCATAATTGGCGTTGTATCTTCAACCTCTATTTCTATCTCTAAATCCTCGATCTCTCCGTTTCTCAACTTTTGTCTCATCTCTTCGCGCTTCGAAAGGGCGGCCCTGTGAACTTCTGGAGATACCTGAGGCTGCGCGCTTTGGAAAAAAGACATTATTCCGCTCATCGCAGGCCTTTTTACACTTTCTGGAACTAATGCGTCTAAGATTCTTTCCTCTACGGCCTGCTTGGCTCCCTCTTCAACGGTTACGGCCATCTCTGATTTGACCTTGTTTATGCTTTCCTCAACGAGATCTCTTATTATCGAGTCAACGGATTTACCGACGTAACCTACCTCTGTGTACCTTGTAACTTCAACCTTTATAAAGGGCGCTCCAGAAAGTTGGGCAAGTCTCCTTGCTATTTCGGTCTTCCCAACACCTGTCGGTCCAGCCATAAGGATATTCTTCGGAAGGACATCTCTTTGCATTTCTTCGGAAAGTTTCATCCTTCTAATTCTATTTCTCAAGGCAATCGACACAGCCCTTTTTGCCTCTTTTTGGCCTATTATGTATTTATCAAGTTCTTCAACGATCTCTTTCGGTGTTAACTCATCTATATTCATTAAATTCCTCCTTACAACTCTTCAATTGTTATATTCGAGTTTGTGTAAATACATATCTCGCTCGCTATTTCCATCGCTTTGATGGCTATGTCGTGTGCGCTCATATCTGTATTTCTGTAAAGCGCGCGTGCAGCGGCAAGAGCGTAATTTCCTCCAGAACCTATTGCCATTATAGGCTCATCTGGCTGGATTACCTCTCCGCTTCCGGAAAGGAGAAATATATTTTGCGCGTCGGCAACCATCAAAAGAGCCTCAAGCCTTCTCAAGGCTCTGTCCATTCTCCAATCCTTTGCGAGTTCTATGGCAGCCTTCGAAAGTACGCCGTTAGATTCTCTAAGTTTAACTTCAAATCTCTCAAAAAGTGTAAAAGCATCGGCTACGGCTCCTGCAAAGCCTGCTATTATCTTTCCATCTCCGAGTCTTCTTACTTTTTTGGCCGTTGCCTTCATTACCGTATCGCCAGTTGTAACCTGGCCATCACCGGCCATTACCGTTTTTCCATCTTTTCTTACAACTATGACGGTCGTCGCATGAAGTTCCAATTTAATTACCTCCTCATTGCTGAATCCAACAATTCGGCCACTACATCTTCCATCTCAAGTCCAAAGGCGCGGGCAGAAGCGGGAAGATCGCTTGTTGGAGTCATGCCGGGTATTGCGTTGACTTCGAGAAAATAAAACTCACCATTTGAAATTATACCATCTATTCTGGCAAACCCCCTGCATTTAATCTCCTTATAAACCCTTAATGCCTCTTTTTCGATTTCATTTTTTTCCCAAAAGTTCAACGGAGCCGGTGTTATCAACTTAGATCCGTCTGGAGAATATTTTGACTCGTAATCGTAAAATCTTCCCCTCGGAATTATCTCCAAAATCGGCAAGACGGTTGGATTCCCGTCTATATCGAGAATCGACACGGTTATCTCTCTTCCATCTATGTATTCTTCGTAGAATCCGTCTTCGACAGTATTCATTTTCGACTCCGAAAAGATGATCTCGACTCCTATACTTGAGCCTCCGTACCTCGGTTTGAAAACGCATGGAAATGAAATTGGGGCTTTGGACCATTTCGGCGTTTTGAGATTCAATTTTTGAAAGTATTCCTTTGTTTTGATCTTATCAATTGTTATTTCGCAACTTTTCGAACTGGACCCTGTGTATGGTATGTTCCTCTCCTCAAAGAATCTCTGTACGCTTCCGTCTTCTCCGGGAGATCCATGAAGCATTATAAGGCACATCGAATCTATCGCGTTGAGTGCTTTAAAATCTCCATTCCATACCATTATCTCAGATTTTATTCCAAGGTTTTCGAGTGCTTTTAGCACGTTTTTGCCACTTGATATGGAGACCTCCCTTTCAGGAGATGTCCCTCCGCAAAGCACTATGACCTTTGAAATTTTTCCCTTAATTTTTTCTCGACTACTGGTGGAACCCATTCTTTTAATTCTCCTCCAAATTGTGCTATTTCTTTCACCATCGAAGAGGAAAGAAAGAGGTACTTTATATCGGTCATGAAGTAAATCATCTCAAGAGAAGGACACATCTCCCTGTTTGCAAGTGCCATTTCGAATTCGTATTCGAAATCCCCGACTGCCCTCAGTCCTCTTATCGCTATTTTCACATTATTTTGATCGACGTATTGGACGAGCAAACCTTCGTGAATATCTACATTCACATTCATGTCCTTTAACGATTCTTTTATCATGTAAATTCTTTCTTCGATGGAAAAGAGCGGCTTTTTTCTCAAATTGTTCATAAGTACTACGGTAAAATCGCTGAAAACCTTTGATGCTCTTTTTATTATGTCTATGTGTCCATAGGTTATCGGATCGAAAGATCCCGGATAGATAGCCTTCACTTTGTGCACCTCACTTGAAATATTTTCATGTCTTCAATCCTTACGCAGGTTAAATATCCTCCATAGATACATCCCGTGTCAATACCTATCTTATCACTTTTTATGAGAGGTTCTAGCATAGGAGTATGTCCAAATACGATTGTGTATCCCTTGAGCGGATCTTCTGAATATATGAATTCGTCTCTTATCCATAAAAGATCTTCCTCTTTTTGTTCTTCGAGTTTTACACACGGCCTTACTCCTGCATGGACAAAAAGATATTTGCCATGTAGATGGAAGAGTTTCGTGTTCTTGAAGAATTCAATGTGCGATTGCGGAATCTTATCTATATCTCCATAACTTTCGATCGTCTTTCTTGCTCCATTGTATTCCCACAACTCCCAATCTTTAGGATCTCTTGTTTTGTAGAAATTTGTTATCATCCATTCGTGGTTTCCTTTTATAAAGATCGAATTTTTGTGTATTGATGAGAACCTTAGAAGGAATTCAACAACTCCTTTTGAATTAGGTCCTCTGTCTATGTAATCTCCAAGAAAGATCACTGTGTCTTGAATGGAAGGATTTACTTTCTCTATGAGCCTTTCGAGCGAGTTTAAAGATCCATGTATATCTCCTATTGCGTATATCAATTTTATCACCTTGCCTTTCTATATAATAATAATATATTTTAAGATCTTTTCTTATTAGTATGCGTTGTTGAAATTGTTGAAAACTCATTTCGAGCCTTACCATTATTGAATTTTTTGATTGTTGAAAACTTTGTTGAAAACTTGTTGAAAAGTATTTTGGGGATAAATTGTTGAAAAGTCCAAATCGGTTCTGACCATTAAAAACGTTCTAAATACTTGTGGTTATTGGAAAAAATGCGATTCAAATCTCACAAAAGTTTTCAACAGTGATTTTTTCCATATTTTTCCGCAAAATTTTGAGTTTTCAACAATTTGGGTTTTCGATTGTTGAAAACTTTTGTTGAAATTGTTGAAAACTCATCTCAGACCTTATCATCATTGAATTTTTTGATTGTTGAAAAGTTATAACGATGTGATATAAAGAGATTTTAAAAGATAAATTATAATATATTTGAATAAACGCCTATAAATGTGTATAATTAACTGTAATCGTCTTAAATGAGTCTTTGAATAGAAGTGCAAGTGCGATAACATAATTAGCAGAGAGAGTATAAGAGTGCTAATTTGGAAGGAGGTCTTCTTGAAATGAGTGCAAAGATGAGAGTTAAACCACTCGGAGAAAGGCTCTTGATCAAGCCAATAAAGGAGGAGCCAAAATCCGCGGGAGGAATTGTGTTGCCTGAAAATGCGAAGGAAAAACCACAAAGAGCCGAAGTCATCGAGATTGGAACCGGCGATGATATCAGCGTGAAGGTGGGAGATGTTGTTATTTTCGCAAAGTATTCTGGAAATGAAATCAAGATCGATGACGAGGACTACATACTTATCGACTGGAATGACGTTCTCGCAAAGATTGAAAAATGAAGGAGGTAATTGAATAATGCCAAAGTTACTCAAATTCGATCAAGACGCAAGGCAGTCTATACTTACCGGTGTCCAAAAACTTGCAAGTGCCGTTAAGATAACTCTTGGTCCTAAGGGAAGAAATGTTGTTGTTGAAAAAAGTTTTGGATCTCCAACAGTTTCAAGTGATGGAGTTTCTATTGCCAAGGAAATAGATCTTGAGGATAAATTCGAAAACCTCGGCGCTCAACTTGTAAAAGAAGTTGCAACCAAGACCAATGACGCTGCCGGTGATGGAACCACAACGGCGACTGTTTTGGCCGAGGCGATGATAAAAGAGGGTATAAAGAACATAACTGCAGGTACCAATCCGATGATAATGAGGATTGGAATACAGGAAGCGACTGAGAAAGCAGTTGAAGAGATAAAGAAACTCAGCAAAAAACTCAATGGTAGAACTGATATCGCCCATGTCGCGGCGATAAGCGCCAACAATGAAGAAATCGGTGAACTCATAGCCGAGGCAATGGACAAGGTCGGCCAGGACGGAGTTATAACCGTTGAAGATTCGAAGACTATGGAAACTCACGTTGAATTCACGGAAGGTATGCAATTCGATCGCGGTTATATCTCTCCATACTTCGTGACAGATGCTGAAAAGATGGAGGCTAATCTTTCAGATGCGTTTATTTTGATAACCGACAAAAAAATAAGCGCTGTAAAGCCGGTAATACCGATTCTTGAAAAAGTTGCCCAGACAGGTAAGCCATTGCTTATAATAGCCGAAGATGTCGAGGGTGAAGCCCTTACAACGCTTGTACTTAACAAATTGAAGGGCACGCTGAACGTTGTGGCTGTAAAGGCTCCTGGCTTCGGAGACAGAAGAAAGGCAATGTTACAAGATATTGCCATACTGACAGGCGGTACAGTTATAAGCGAAGAAATAGGCCTTGACTTCGACAATGTGACTCTCGATATGCTTGGCCGTGCAAAGAGTATAAAGGTAAGAAAAGATGATACTCTTATCGTTGATGGAGCCGGAAAAGAAAAGGATATAAAGGACAGAATAGCCCAGATAAAGGCCCAGATTGAGAGCACGACGAGCGAATACGAAAAAGAAACATTGCAGGAAAGAATGGCAAAATTGTCTGGAGGAGTCGCCGTTATAAAGGTTGGTGCCGCTACAGAAACAGAACTCAAAGAGAAAAAACAAAGAATCGAGGATGCACTCAGTGCTACAAAATCTGCCGTTGAAGAGGGTATAGTTGCCGGTGGTGGAGTAACACTTTTAAGAGTTTCTGAAGAACTTAAGAAATTCGAAGAGAAACTCGATGGTGAAAAGAAGATCGGTGCCATGATAGTCAGAAAGGCACTTAGCGAGCCTATAAAGATAATTTGCCAGAATGCGGGCATCGATGGTGCCGTTGTTATAAATCAAGTACTTTCCAACCCAAGTAAATCTTATGGATACGATGCACTTAAAGGGAAATACGTTGATATGTTCGAGGCAGGTATAATAGACCCGGCAAAGGTTACAAGAAGCGCTCTTCAGAATGCGTCTTCGATCTCTTCGATGCTTCTTACAACTGAGGTTGCAATAGTTGAAAAGCCGGAAGAGAAAAAAGAAATGCCTCCTATGCCTCCTGAATATTAATCTCAAAAAGCGGGCATATGCCCGCTTTTTTGATATTAAGGAGAATTTTTATGATAAAATACGGACTTTCGGGACTTGGCGGAATTGCAAGAATACATCTTATGGCGATAAGAAATATGAAACTTGCAGGATCGGATGTCGAAGTTGCAGTTGAGGATCTATACACAACCTCTCCGTCACATAGAAAAGAAGGATTCGATCTTGGATTCAAGAATGTCACAGATCGATTTGAATCTATGCTTGATCATGTAGATGTCGTTGATATATGCACTCCGAATTTTCTTCATAAAGATCAAATAATAAAATCTTTAAAAGCCGAAAAAGGTGTTTATTGTGAAAAACCATTGGCAATGAACTCAAAAGAAACGGCAGAGATTGTAGAAACTCTTTCGTCGCACCGAATGAAAAACCAGATTGCTTTCATGCTTAGATTCATTCCCGCCGTGGCCATGGCGCACTCGATTATAAATCAGGGAATGATAGGGGAAGTCTATGCCTTTAGAGGCGAATTTTTCCATTCGAGTTACCTCGACAGATCAAAGGCCATGTCATGGAGGCTTGAAAAAAGTAAAAGTGGCGGTGGAGCACTTGTCGATCTCGGATCTCACATAATAGATCTTACCCGTTTTTTACTTGGTGATTTTGAAGAGATTCATTCGTCTTTCAAGACAATAATCGAAAAAAGAAAAAACGGAACCGAAGAAAGCGCAGTTGATGTTGATGACTGGGCCCTTCTGTACGTCAAATTAAAATCCGGACCTTATGGAACCCTGGAGGCATCGCGTCTTGCTGCCGGAAAAGAAGGGATGAGATTTGAAATATACGCATCAAATGGAACACTTTTTATAGACACGGATGATCCTTACAGAGCAAAGGTCTTTGATGAATATTCGAGAATGATTTATCCTTCAAAAGCAGATCTTCTAAAGGATGATTTTTACAGATTCGTAGATCAAAATTATCCTTCTCCCAAACTTTCTTCTGGCTTTATGATAGATGCCCATATGACATCGCTGATCGCTTTTTTCAAATCTTTAAGTGAGAATGTAATGGTTCCAACATTTGAAGATGGTCATGAGGTCCAGATCATAATGGATAAAGCGTATTCATCTTACGAGCCTATCAAAGGCTGATTTCAAAGACGATTTAATCTCATTAACTCTTTTTTTATCCCACTTCTGCGGTTCAGACCTCAAAAACGTCGTTTTGTCATCTCTGTTATCGAAGTTGGCAACGGGAAGGTAAAACTTCTTTTTACCCTTTAAGACCGTAACGGTGCCTTGTTTTTCTGAATTTTCTTCGAGCCATATCATATCATCTGTGCCATATTCTTTGATCATTACTTCCTCTGGTACGCCGTGGTGGAGAATGGAACCGGGATTGTTGGGATCGGATCTCTGAAAATTTTTTCTTCTTGACTCTTGAGGGCTTACCCAGACGTAGAGTATGACGGATCTCTCAAGTATCTCTTCGCTTAGAAAAGAAAGAGAATGCCTATATCCAAATGGAAATTCGAGGGGCAATTTTGAATCTGCCGATCCTCCTCTTGAAAATTCAATTACAATTGTTCCTTTTTTGCCATAATTTGAGAACTTATCATTCAAAAGTTTTTCCGATTCTTTTTCTATCGCATTTTCCACACTCTTGACAATTTTGTCTGGCAGATTTGAAAGTCTTGGCCCGATTCCTGCGATATTGCCGCTGTCTTCTATTCTTTTGATTATGAATTTGGCAAATTCCGATCTTGGTAAATCTCTTTTTTGGACAAGATCTGTGTAATCTTCATTTATCAAATTCGTAAGGGTAAGCCAGTCTCTTGGATCTTTGAAAGGTTTAAGATCAGATTCGTAAAATATCCTTTTTTCCCCCATTTTCTCAAGTTCTTCGTCTATGCGTCTCATCAAAAAAACGTAGGGAAAATCGTCTATGTCCAACGTTTCTCCGATGTGAAACAATTCTTTCTTTTCTTTTCCATCCATAAAAGACATAAGCCTTCTTATTTCAGACTTTCCAGATGCCGGCAGACCAAGTAAAAGAACAAGATCGATCATCATCTCACCCTTTCTGGTTTCAAATAAAATTCAAATTAAAAATCGAATAGTCCACTGTAGGCAAAGGGCATGATGCCCTAATGGTGATCGGTGAGTAGTGAAGAGTGAGCAGTATGATTACCGATTACGCGTCACTGCTTTTTCTACGAGCCACGTGCCACATGCCATTATGGGCACCTGCCACAGCGATGATTCGAAATTTAAAGTTTGCTCAGTATAATTGTACACGAAATTTGTGTAATTTCATGTTAAGATCGATCTTTTTTCATTCAAAAGTCTCTTTTTACTCGATGGATCAAAATGTAAAGCGATTTCATTTTCAAAGATATAACGAGTTGTAGTCAAATCCCAAAACAACGGATATTTTGGATGTAACCTTTAAAGGGTAAACTATATATGATCATACTCAAGGAGGGATTTTATGTTAACCGATATAATTGAAAGATTTTCCAAAATTCGCCCTACAGAAAATGCCGAGAATATTTTGAGAGAGAGGTATTTCTGGAAAGATCAAAACGGTGCTTTTATAGAAAATGATTGGTCAAACGTATCAAGAAGAGTTGCCCGTGTGATCGCATCTGCAGAGTATCTTTATTCAAAGGATCTCGATAAAATAAAGTTCTGGGAGGATCAGTTTTATTCCATTCTAAATGCAAGAATTTTCATTCCAAACAGCCCAACGCTTTTCAATGCCGGAAGTGGTGTGAGCAATGAATTAATAAGAAAGCCTCTCGAAGATATGACGCTCGAAGATTACGAGGAGATATATAAATCGAGAAACCATCTTCATATGTTAAGTGCCTGCTTTGTTGTCCCTGTTGAAGACAGCATAGAAGGCATCTTTGATGCCGTTAAGAATTATGCCTTGATAACAAAGGTTGGTGGAGGGGTTGGATCTAATTTTTCTTCTCTCAGGCCGAAGGGATCATTTGTTGCCGGTACTTCAGGAAGGGCATCTGGACCTGTAAGTTTTATGCACGTTTTCAACTCGGCGATAGCCGTAGTCGAGCAGGGATACAAAAGAAGAGGGGCTTTGATGGGCATACTCGATATAGATCACCCGGATATCGAAGAATTTATAGAGGCAAAAAGGGACAACACAGGTGAATCAATTCTCAAATTTTTCAACATTTCCGTTGGGATAAAGGACAAGGAAAAGATTTTAAAGGCTTACGAAGAAGACGGAGAGATAGAACTCTTTCATCCAAAATCTGGTATGGTCAAGAAGATAAAGATACGGGAATTGCTCAGAAAGATAGCTGAGAATGCATGGAAAAGCGGTGATCCGGGTCTTGCCATATTGGGCGAAATGAACAAATACAATCCACTTTATCCGTACAAGATCATAGAATCGACAAATCCATGCGGAGAGATAGGCCTTCCTCCTTACGAGGCATGCAATCTTGGCTCAATAGATGTTGCAAAATTCTATTACGAAAATTCATTTGATAGCGCATCCTTTGATCAGATTGCAAAGATCGCTATCCGGTTTTTGGACGATGTGATAGATGTAAATGTCTTTCCTCTCGAAGAGATAGACAGGTCCGTCAGAGAATCAAGAAGGCTTGGCCTTGGAATAATGGGATTTGCAGATCTACTTTACATGATGAATATTCCCTACGATTCAGAGGAGGCCTTTAAATTTGCGTCAAACCTTATGGCAGAACTCGCACTTGAATCTCACAGGGCCTCTTACGAACTCGGAAAGGAGAAGGGCAACTTTCCACTCTATGAAAAAAGCAAATATGCTCAGGAAGGCGGTTTTATACCATTTGCGATGGGAAGTTCTGATCTTGATCCCGAATTGAGAACAGCATTCGTCGAACTTTCGAAATTTCACAGGAATGTTGCCGTCATGACGGTTGCCCCGACTGGATCTATATCGAATATAGCCGATACTTCCTCTGGCCTTGAACCGAATTTCTTGCTTGCATATACCAGATACATGAACAAAAGCGATGGTACAAAAGAGCCCCTTGTTTACGTTAACAGGGTCCTTGTAGAAAGGCTTGGAAAGTCGCTCGATGAAAATATGAAAAAGGAAATAATTGAAAATGGAACTTTGAAGAACATACAAAACATTCCTGAAAAAATAAAGAAAGTCTTTGTCGTAAGTCATGATATATCCTCTTTGGCACATTTGAGAATGCAGGAGGCATTTCAAAATTATGTTGATAACAATATATCCAAGACCATAAATATGCCCAATTCGGCAACAGTTGAGGATATACTCGATATCTACATAAGGTCTTTGAAATCAAATGTACGTGGTATAACCATTTACAGAGACGGGTCGCTTCAGACTCAGGTTTTAAATGCGAACAAGAACGTCAAGACGAAGGATGCTCCGAAGGTTAACTTTTTCGTTCTCGATGAACATCACAAATTGAGGGCAAGACCGAGAAAGAAGACTCTCAGATCAGTTACAAGAAAGTACAAAAGCGATACGGGAACAACTTACATAACTGTAAGTTTTGACGATAGCGGTGAAGCGATAGAGGTATTCGTATCGAATGGTGGAGAGACTGCAGAGATAATCGGAAGATTGTCTTCCATAGCCCTTAGAGCGGGCGTTTCAATGGAAGAGATTTTAGAACAACTCAAAAAGGTCAAGGGAGATTACGCAAGAGGCGTCGCCGAAGAGATAAAAAAGGCAATAGATGATTTTGCCGAACTTTGGGGCACGAGCATCTCGGAAGAAAAATCGGAGATAATCCACCTTGATGGCACACGTAAGAGTGAGGAAGAGATAGAAAAATTTGTCGTTGCAAATAATCTCAAATGGTACAATGATTATTACATAGACGAGGATGGAAACACTTACTGTCCAGTCTGCCTTTCAAAGAATTCTCTTGTCAATCAAGAAGGCTGCGTTACCTGCATGAACTGCAACTGGTCAAAGTGTGTTGTCGGATAAAAGATTTGAAAGTTCTATGAATTTATCGATAGGGATCTCTTCCGCTCTTTGAGTAGAAGAGATCCCCGCTTTTTCGATAAGCGATTCCATACCCTTGAGATTGTTCTTTATCATCTTTCTTCTTTGAGAAAAACTCCTTCTCACTATTTCCTCGAATTTTTTCATGTTCTTTACCTTTTTTTGCAATTCATCCGTTCTTGTGATCTTTATCACCGATGAATCGACCTTTGGTTTTGGGTAAAAAGAGGATCGCTCGACGTCAAAAAGGTATTCTACCTTTGATCTTACCTGAACGAAGATACTCAAAGATCCATACTCCTCAGTGGAAGGATTTGCAAATAACCTTTGTGCGTATTCTTTCTGGACCATCAATATTGAAACAGGTATTTCAAGGTTTAAAAGTTTTTTTATTATCGGAGTCGAGATGTTGTATGGAATGTTTGAGACGCATTTGTCAGCCTTTATGCTTCTGGAGGATTTTAGAAAATCTTCAAAAAAGAACTCTATACTCATTCCTTGAAATTTTTCTTCGAGAAAAGAGAATAAGTCTCTATCTATTTCAAAGGCTATAACATGTGCCCCTGCTTCAAGAAGAAATTGTGTAAGGATTCCTTTTCCCGATCCTATCTCGAGTACGGTTTCACCTGGGAGTATGTTCGATCTTTCGACTATCTTTTTTGCCACATTTTGCAAAACAAGAAAATTCTGACCAAAATTCTTTTTGTATATCACAAAATTGCCTCTCCAATACAACTAAGACGCCTAAACTGGCGTCTTAAATTCTTTAAATTTACTGTGGCGGCACTGGGATTCGAACCCAGGACACTACGGGTATGAACCGTATGCTCTAGCCAACTGAGCTACACCGCCAATCTGGTAGCGGGGGATGGATTTGAACCATCGACCTTTGGGTTATGAGCCCAACGAGCTACCAGCCTGCTCCACCCCGCATCGTAAGAATTGGTGCCGAGGATCGGACTCGAACCGACATGAAGGAATCCCTTCGACGGATTTTAAGTCCGTTGCGTCTGCCAATTCCGCCACCTCGGCCACAAAGAATATAATATCAAACAAATGAAAATATGTCAAGGGTTCTATTTGAGAATAACAAATCAAAAAAATTAAAAGACTTTTAACGTTTTTTAAGCAAGAATTCTTCCACTTCTGTAGTGGGAGCATGTCACAAATTCGTAATCGACAACATGGAAAGTATTTAATCTGTTATTTCCAGAGATCTTCCAATCGACAGTTATTGAATTTGCAAAATCTGGTTGCAATCTGCCTTTTTCTATCCAATACCTTGCCTTTGGATCGTTGTAGATGCTGGGATTTGCGATGATCTTCAATTTGACCGGTCTATCGACGATATCCACACTTTCTATCTGCGGTATCTTTGAGATCTCCGATTTCACAAAATCAATCATTTCTTCAGGTGGGAGAGGAAATAAATTCACAAGGGCAAGATTTTTTGAGAGAGGGCCCACGATCTTCACATTTGCAATTTCAAACTTTAGATTGGATTCATTTACGATCTTCATAAGCGTGACATTTGCAC
>CAYSSO010000015.1:0-11374 GCA_964433875.1 uncultured Mesoaciditoga sp. | reverse complement strand
GCCATCATCTTTAAAAGATGTTTTAAGATGCATCCTTCCCTTTTTGCATTTTCTCCTATTTTGTTTATCTTGATGCCGAGAGTTTTTGCAATCTCTTCGATCTGATTTCTTGACAAAGAGGAGAGTGGAGAATAAAATCCATTGTTCATCTTTATTCCTTGCTGGCCCCATGTATCCTCGAGTTCGGCGCCAGTTACCACTATACCATTTGCGTATTTTTTGACGCTCTCAAGTTTTGGTCCGCGCGTGCACGCGTTACAGGCCGGGCCGGCCTTCCATATCTTTCTTTGCCATTCGGATCCATCCACAAAAACGTGTTTTAATCCGTTAGAGATCGCAAAGTCCTTCACTATCTCGATAGTTTGAGGATAAGTGAAATCAAACTTTGTCGTCACAAGGGTTACTCTCGATGGGCCGAGCGCAAGTTTAGAAAGAATAGCCGCAACGCTCGAATCAAGCCCTCCGGAAAAGGCTATGTAGAGATCTTTATCTCCTGCCGTCTTTCTGATCTCATCGATCAAAGAATCTATCAAATCACCATATTGAGAGATATTTTCCACCTCCATCGGCTGATATAACGACTATTCTTGAATTCTTTCCTAATCTTTCGATCAATTTAAGCCCGGCCGCAACAACTGCTCCCGAAGAAATTCCAAGGAAGAGACCTTCCTTCTTTGAAAGATAATCGACCATATCCCTCGCTTCGTCCGTTGAGATCTGGATTATCTCATCAACAACTGTAGAGTCATAATTTTTCGGGATGAAACCGGCGCCTATGCCCTGAATTCCATGAGGCGATGGTTTCCCTCCAGAGAGTACGGGAGATTCTGAAGGTTCGACGGCAACTACTCTGATTTTTTTTGAGAATCTTTTCATAAAATTTCCAACCCCGCTTATCGTCCCTCCCGTACCAACGCCGGCAACAACGGCATCTATTTCGTAATTCATCTGGGATAGGATTTCAGGGCCTGTCGCCATGAAATGAATTCTCGGATTAGCGGGATTTTCAAATTGATTCAGCACGATTCCCTTTGACTCTTTGGCTATTTCATAAGCCCTTTGGACGGATCCGTTCATTCCAAGATTCGCCGGAGTCAGTACGAGGTCAGCTCCATACATCTGTAGAAGTTTTCTTCTTTCGATCGTCAGATTCTCCGGCATTGTAAGAATAACTCTAAGGTCATAATAAGATCCTACCATGGCAAGGCCTATCCCAGTATTTCCAGATGTTGGCTCGACGATAGTCGAACCGACGTTTATAAGGCCGGTCCTTATCGCATCGTCGATCATCGAAAAAGCCGTTCTGTCTTTTATGCTACCTCCCGGATTCGCCATTTCCAGTTTTAACCAGAGATTCATCGTTTTCAAATGTACTATTGGTGTTTTCCCTATTATTGAGATTAAATTCACAATTTCTCACCTGCTTTTTAACGATCCTTGCCGGATTTCCAACTGCCGTTGAAAATTCTGGCACATCTTCAAGTACAACTGCATTTGCGCCAATGCGTGATCCATCTCCTATCTTTACCGGGCCGAGTATGACCGCATTGGCCCCTATTAAAACATTTCTTCCGACGGTTGGGTGGCGCTTTCCTTGCATAACCCTCGCAGTGCCAAGCGTTACGCCGTGATAGATCAAAGATCCACTTCCAACTGAAGCCGTCTCGCCTATAACCACCCCTATGCCGTGATCTATGAAGATTCCAGCCTCTATATTCGCTGCGGGATGAATATCCATTTTGTACACCACACGACTTATGTACCTTAAAGACATGGCGAGAAATCTCATTTTCAAATTCCAAAAAAGATGGGAGAATCTGTAAAGCATAAGACCATGAAAAGAAGCGGAAAAGAGGAAAATATCTCTGCTGGATTTAACGGAAGGATCAAGCCTCTTGCCGGCTTTGAAATCTTCTTTTATCGCATGAAAGGTAAATCCAATTTCTTTAAACAAGTGCACCCCATATTTGCAATCATCTCCTAAAGTGGATAATAATGGTCTTAAATAATATACCACATTACGATTGGTAAAATCAATCTGGAGTCTATGCAAAATTAATGAATAACGGGTATAATTTTGGTATGAAAGATACTTTTACCATCATAGTCCCGACAGCATTTGGGATTGAAAGCGTTACAAAGAAAGAATTGAAAAAATTGGGATACGATGCAAAAGCACAAGATGGCCGCGTGATCTTTGAAGGCGGACTCGAAGACATCGTACGGGCCAATTTGTGGATCAGGACGGGCAACAGAGTCATGATAAAGATGGCTGAATTCGATGCGTACGATTTCGACACTTTGTTCGATAAAACCTTTGAAGTTGAATGGGCAGAATTTTTAACAAAGGACGCGACCTTCCCTGTAGAACTTTCATCGGTTAAGTCTAAACTTTCAAGTGTTCCGGCATGCCAGTCCATCGTAAAAAAGGCGATAGTCGAAAAGATGAAAAAGCGCTACAGGATCGAACATTTTCCGGAAGATGGTCCCCTTTACAAAATAAAGGTCCAAATTTTAAAGGATCATGTGATAATAGGCCTTGATACGACCGGCGAAAGCCTTAACAGAAGGGGATACAGGAGGGATATCACTGAGGCTCCTTTAAAAGAAACGATAGCCGCCTCTCTTATATTCTTAAGCAATTGGAATGGAGAGATGCCTCTTTGGGATGGGTTTTGTGGATCGGGGACCATACCGATAGAAGGCGCGATGATGGCAAAAAACATTGCGCCGGGCTTGATGCGCAAATTCGCCTTTGAATCATGGAAAAATTTTCCACTGTCTATATTTTACGAAGAGAGAAATATCGCAAAGGAGAGCGTAAGATCGTCAAAGGCAAAGATAATAGGTACAGATATAAATAAAAATTCGATCGAGGCGGCCGTCAAGAATGCTAAAAGGATAGGATTAGAGAATTTCATCGAATTTCGTATTGCCAACGTAAGAGATTTTTCTCCGCACATGGAGAAAGGATATTTTATCTCGAATCTGCCCTACGGCAAAAGGATGGACAAAGGTGAAGAACTTTATCGAATATTGAAAGAAAAATACATGAATCTAAGATGGAATTTTTTCTTTTTGACTGCCGATAATGACTTTGAAAGGAAATTCTTTAAAGCGGATGAAAATAGAAAAATGTTTAATGGTAGAATAGAGGTAAGATTTTACATGTACAAAAGGAGGAATGCGAATTGATCTTCACCTTAACGATGAATCCAAGTCTCGATAGATACCTTTATGTGGATGAACTTATACCAGATGATTCTATCAGGGTAAAGGATACTCAGGAGTATGCGGCCGGAAAGGGAATAGATGTTTCCCGGGTTATAAGAGAGATAGGCGGAACATCAATTGCGATATGCCCGCTTGGTGGTTCCAACGGTGAAAGGATAGAGTTCATGTTAGACAATGAAAAGGTGCTCTACGCAGCGGTCAGAGTCAGACATGAGACGAGAATGAATATAATAGTTCAGACACCAAAAAATCAGTACAGATTGAATTTGCCGGGGAAACCTTTGAATGAAACCGAATATGAACTCATTCTTGATATGTTAAGAACGGTTTTAAGAAAGGGAGATATCCTTGTTGCCTCTGGAAGTCTTCCGCATGGACTTAAACCTTCATCTTACGCCGAGATCGTCAGAATTGCGAGGGCAAAAGGTGTAAGAGTTTATGTAGACACTGACGGAGAGAATTTGCAGGCTGCTGTAAAAGAAAAGCCATTCGGTATAAAGCCTAATATCCATGAACTTTCACGCCTTGTCGGAAGGGATATCAAAGTAGAGGATGTTCCACATATAGCCTCTCAGATCTCTAAAGAGTTCGGGATAACTGATGTTCTCGTAACGCTTGGTAAAGATGGTGCCATAGCATCTGTAGACGGCGAAATTTACAGAATAAAGCCTCTTAAAATAGTCGCAAAAAGTGGCGTTGGTGCCGGAGATTCCTTTTTGGCCGGTTTTGTTCACAAAAGAAATGAATCAGTTGAGGAAGCGCTCAAAATTGCCAGTGCTTGCGGTGCATCGGCGGCCATGAATGAAGGAACAACGCTTGCCAAAAAGGCAGAAGTTGAAGAACTCGTAAAGAAAGTTGAGATAGAAAAAATAAAATAGATGAAGATAATCCAAAGATTATCCAAAGAATGGCTTTTTTTGCTCTCCTCTGTCGCGGCAATTTTGACTGTCGTCTTAGTTAAAGAGAACCCTTTGAAGTTCATAGGATACGATCAGATAAGGGTTTTGTGGATTCTCTTCATAATGATGATGATAAATGGAGGGCTCAAACAAAAAGGAGTCCTTGATTACTGGAGTTTTCATTTGATCTCTCGATCTAAAAACACGCTTGTGCTTTCGATAATGCTTTTGATCCTTACCGCTATACTGGCGCCGCTTGTCACGAATGATGTGACTTTAATCGTCATAGTTCCTTTAACTGTGAGCGTCGCTCAAAGATCGGAATTCGATCCAATGTGGCTTGTGATACTTGAATCTGTAGTCGCCAATGGAATGAGTTCTTTTACGCCTTTTGGAAATCCTCAAAATATCTATATTTACACGCATTACAATGCCCCTTCGTTAGAGTTTATGATATACGTCGCGTTCTTTTCTTTGCTTTCTTTAGCCATCGCCATTTTTTCGATCTTTTTTGTCAAGAATAAATTGATAACGAAAGTTTCGAGGATCACAAAACTTGAAAAGCAATGGTGGGTATATTTGCTTTTGCTTCTATTGATGATAGCCTCTATTTTGAGATTTGGGGATATCTTCGTAATAGGTGGTTTTATACTTGCGTACACAATACTTTCCGATAGAAAATTGCTTGTAAGCGTTGATTATTTTTTACTTGGCACATTTGTGGCCTTCTTCATCCTTTCCGGAGAGATATCGTCCATGTCATGGCTTAGGAACTTACCCGAATTTTTGAACAATGGAAGGAATGTTTTCTTAACCTCCGCTCTGCTCTCTCAAATAATAAGCAACGTTCCATCTGCCATCGTTATCTCGGCCTTTACAAATCTCTGGAAACCACTGCTTTTAGGAGTGAGTGTTGGTGGATTTGGGACTTTGGTAGGATCTTTGGCAAATATAATAGCCTTTTCAATATACAAAAGAAATTTCAAATCAAATTACCTTAAATACTTTCATCTCTACTCAATCCCGTTATTTTTGGGAATGTTGATCTTCTTCTCTTTTGTGTAATAAAAAGCCAGACCATAAGGTCTGGCAGTATTCTTCTTTTTTCTATTGGGCGGTGTCAACTGCTTTTACAAATGCCTGCTCACCGTAAACATTTTGAATTCCACCGAGCGTGTGAGTGTACGCAAATTGTACTTGATCAGGTCTGTAGGCTTCCATGAGATTGGATGAGTATATCACAACGTAAGGAACATCGTCTTCCAACATCTGCTCAAGTTGGAATGCGTACTGGCGTGCCTTA
Source organism: uncultured Mesoaciditoga sp. (assembly GCA_964433875.1). GTDB lineage: Bacteria > Thermotogota > Thermotogae > Mesoaciditogales > Mesoaciditogaceae > Athalassotoga. The sequence continues at coordinate 5,938 of CAYSSO010000015.1, read as the reverse complement.
TTCATATCGGTTTGCGCTATAAACTCGCGTGCAATCTGCTCGAATTGTGGATTGTCATATCCTGGAGAGTTAAATCCGCCGGGCACATTTTGTGATTGTGCAAAGAAGTCGTGGATGTAACTTGGATATATGGTAATCCCCCAGCCAAGCATGTAGATATCGAAGTTGAAATTTTCATTCCATACGGCATTGACTATGTTGTTGAAACTCGTCAGATCGGCGTAAAGTGGAATGCCTATATCGTTTGCCCATTTTTCTATCCACAAGGCTATCGTGGCCCTTATCGGGTCGTAACCTGCCGATGGCGCAAGCATCGTTATCTGCTTTATGAGTTTCCCATTCGGGCCTATGAGCCCTTCTCCGCGCTGGACAAGTTGACCATTTTCAATCTTTGGTGGAATAAGCCATGTAAATCCGGCTTTCTTGAGCTCGTTTATGGCCGCTTCATATCTTTGCGCCGTGTCCATACCCTCTCCGTAGTATTTAAGGTTTGGATCGTACCAGAATTTGTTGCCTGGAGGCACTAAAGAGGCAAGAGGTACAATTGAACCCGGCAAAATCTTGTCTGCCAGCATGTGTCTGTCTATCAAATAGGCTATTGCAACCCTGAATGCTTTGATATTCATCGGATATCTTCTCATGTTAAAGGCTATGTAATCAAAGCCGAGATCCTGGTTTTGGACTATCTTGACATGTGGATTTGTCTGCAATTCTTGAACAAAGCCTTTCTCAAGGCCATTTGGGCTAAGCATGTAACCGATTGTGCCCTTCATAAGTGCTGCAACGGCCGCAGTTTGATTTTGATAAATATCGTAAATTATAGAATCGACGTAAGGACCCGTTACAAACTTATGAAGCACGGTACCTTCAGGCGTACCATAATACGTCGCATTTATGCCGAGTGCTGGATCAACGTATTGAATGGCGCCGTTGGCGTATTCTATCTCTTGCTCGCCTTTGAAAGAATAATTTTTAATGGCCGTATCTTTTATAAATGCACCGTGTTGCCATTGGGAGACCGTTATAGGTCCTATTGATGGCTCGTTGTAAAGATCTTTATCGTAATTCATCATGTACTGGGCAGGATTGGAAGTCTTTAAAGCCGCCTCATAAACTGGTTCCCAGAATTTTTCTTGGACTATCGGAGCCATAAGCGTATCGTATATGAATTCTCCGCTCGGCTGTTTGACGTAAAGATCAACGGTGTAATCGTTGACTTTCGTCGCCTTTATGAAGTTGTAAGGCGCTGGCGGATAGTCTCCACCCCAGTTACCGGGCATGTTGAGTTTGAACGGCACCTCGTATGAGAAGACCACGTCATTTGCCGTAAATGGCGTTCCATCAGACCATTTTACCCCCTTGAGTAAATGGATGGTTGTAACGTACGCTGATGTTCCATCTACGGTAGTTGCCTGGAATGTTGACCAGAACCCGTCTGCCAAAGAAGGAACTAACTGATTTGTGACATCCGACAGACTGTAAAGTGAACCATACTTGTCGATTGCCGGATAGAAGTTCCACGAGGTTGCATTTGGTCCTAACATGGACCAGATATTCAGAGATGTGATATCGGAATACATTCCGAAATTCACAACTCCGCCTGCGAGTGCTACTCCAATGAAGAGGGTACCAATTAATAATAATACAAGCACTCTTTTCATTACCAAAGACCTCCTTTCAAATTTAAAATGCCGGATAATTTAACGTAGTTATGTATAGATAATTACACGATTAGAATTATAACTTAATATATATATTAACTCTTAACAATTTTGATGTCAATACGCTTGTTATATATTTTACATTTCTGAAATATTTCAAAAGCGTTGAAGAAGGCTTCTTTTTGATCGGAATAATGAAGCGGATCACTTTTAATGGGCGCAGTGGATCAATTTTTACTTGAATTTATACATGATCAAAATAACAACTCCCGCAATCAGAAATTAATTCTGAACGCGGAAGTCTTTTCTAACGATTGTTTATTTTAAGCGAAGATGTTAAGAAATTTTCCCGTTCGAGGCCTGTTATTGTCCAATTTTTATTTGTAAGGAGTACATTCTCTGGTAATTATATCCGGCATAATTTCCGTAATTAAGCACGTAGGTTCCCAAATTTACAAAGACAGGTCCTAAATTTGCCTGAATCCCTCCTGTAAGCCATCCAGCAGACAATCCACCGTAAAGAGTCAGAAAATCAAAGATCCTGTAAGAGATGCCCGCATGAAGTTTTCTGTATATTGTGTAATTTCCATTGAGGAGGTCTTCCAAATCCACACCTGCCGAGAAGTGTTTATTCTCAAAACCGATCCCGATCCTTATATCGGGGGTAGGATGGTTCAGAACGTTATGCCAGAGTGCACCCAAAGAAAAATTACCGTAAGAGATCATCGTGCCCAAATCAACGTTGGATGTTGACTCATACGTAAGATTTGGGTTAAGATTGGCAACAAGTAAAAATTCGTTGTTTATGTTGTATATTTGGGGAAATATGTATCCATACCTGTATGTTCCACCGGCATTTAATTTCAAATCTCCAACTTTAAATGAAAATGCCGCCGTTCCGAATGCATAACCTCCGGCCGACGCGTTTAAAGACAGAGTGTTGTATTGTGTGAGAATGGATTGTCCCCACAATTGACCAAAAGCACCGCCCGCTATTGAAAAATTCCCAAATCCGTATCCTATTAAAGCATCTGATCCTATTAGCAAAGAATTGCTGTTTTGAAGATATGGAGCATAGTTCTGAATAATGTAGATCATCAGATCCGTTGAATTTCCGCTCTGAATTAAAGGCTGGATCTGATTCCAGTTAGATACCGTCTTTAGACCAACATTTACAAGTCCATCACTCATTCCGATATTTATATCGGGAAGCGAAAAGAAGAATCCCTTTAAATTTCCAATCCCCGCTGGATTGTAAAAGATAGCATTTTGGTTATTTGCAATTCCGACAAAGGTTTCACCCATCTCTAAAGTCTGGACCGATCTGTAAAAACTCGTATCAAACGCAAAGATTGAAACTGACAAAATCACAATAAGGATTGCAATTACGATCTTTTTCATATTTATCACTCACAAACTTATGTAATTTTGAATATCTCCAAGGTATTGAATTTGCGATATCATCTGGGCATCTACAACATACAATGCGGTCTCCATCTGGACAATGTAACTTCTTATCATTGTCATTGTCTGGATCAATTGCGGATTAGACGAAGAATTTATCATTTCATTAAGTCCCAAGTCAAAAGCGTTCAATGCCGTTGAAAGATCCGCGAGAAATTCATTTGACTTTTGAATATTGTTATATGTTTGAAGTTGGACCTTGTACAAAATGCCATTGTAATCTGCGGGCAAATATTTAAAGATCTGATCCTGAGGATCAAGCACGCTATTTCCGTTAGAATCAAAAAGAATTATTGGAATTTGCAAAGCCGCATATATTCCCTTTGATATAATCCAGTTTAGATTGGATGGTTCGAAACGGTTAATGGTGGCCGACAAAGCCTCAAGAAGTTGCATGAGTTCAAGGTTGTGGGAGGAAGAGACGATCAATCTTATGGCCGAAAGTACGTCTGCGGTTGACGTTGATGTCGTATTCGACAAGACAGAAAGATTCTGACTTTTCTGGTAAAGAGAGATAAAACTACTTGCAAGCGTCACCGCATTCAGTCCCATAGTACCATTTATTGAACTGAGCATTGCCTCGGCCGTGTTTTTAATGGCCACACTTGTTGACTTCGTTGTGTTAAAAAAGTTCGTGATTGTCGCGAGTGTATTTCTTGCGGAAGTAGACGTATCGGAAAGTACGACGGCGTTATAGATATCGGTTGAAGGGATCGTGCCATTGCTTACGGCGGTCAAAACCTGAGCAGAAGCAGAAAGGGCATCTTTGAAATTTCCACTATTTGCTTCGCTTATTGCAAGTTGAGAAAGATTTTGTGTATTTGCAGGCGTATTTAATCCTTTAAATACGTTAATTGCGCAGGAACTTAAGATCAAAGATACCAAAACGACCAAAAACAACAGAAAGATGTACCTTTTCATCCAATCACCCCACCTTGTTCAAATGGTTATCCCCCACTTGTAAATTTTTAAAAAATCGAAGAATTGTTGATAGACAAGAAGATCATGGTGTAGATTGATACGTCAATTCAATAATGTGCTTATACATTTTTCAATGAAACTTTTCTCGATATCAGTGCATACACTAAAATTCGCCCTGGTAGCAATAAAAATCGCCTTTTTTGCATTTCGTCATATTATATATCTTTTGAAATGAAATATCAATACATTAATCTCTTTTTTGGTATGCATCGTTAATTTTGTTCCCTCTAACTCCATAAAAATTTGTAATTTTATGGAGTATGACTCCACAAAAATAGATTTGTGTTATAATTTTTAAGGGCGAGATTAAAATTATGGATTTTCGTGTACTTGGTATATATAACAAATGGTGGCAAAACGTAATTTCAATTGATGTACTGGAAAAAGAACTCCTTGGCCAATATGAAAGGGCCAACTTCAAAAGAATTTACAAAAATTTCTTTGACTTTGAAAACAACGGACTATATATTCTCAGAGGGCCGAGGCAGATCGGTAAATCAACGCTCATTAAGTATACAATTTTTGAACTCTTGAAAAAAGGAGAAAGGCGTTCAATTCTTTATTTGCCACTCGATACAGTTGGCGATTATGTGGAATTGCGCGATATTTTATTGAACTATTTGCAATTTGCATCAGAAGAGAGAAAAAGATACGTATTCATAGATGAAATAAGCATGGTAAAAGATTGGCAAAGGGCTATAAAAGAACTACGCGACAACACTGTTTTGAAGGATGATTTTGTAGTTTTGACAGGTTCATCTGCGTGGGATATAAAGAGATCTTCCGAAAGATTGCCTGGCAGGAAAGGAAAAGTTAAATCAGATATTTTACTGCTTCCATTGACATTTAGCGAATATTTCAAAACAACTGTACGTGAGATACAGACCTTTTCCATCGATGAAATTCTGTCTTTTGATGATAAGAAAAGATTTGAACTGGAATTGATAAGTCCCGATCTTGAAAAGAGTTTCTTCAAATACCTTGAATCTGGAGGTATTCCTGCTGTCATAGAAAGTTTGAATTATACAGAGGGTGTAAATCCATTTCTTGATACCTTGTGGGATATGATGATAGGAGATATTGAAAGGCAAGGGTTGTCCCATTCAAATTTACTAAGAATACTGAGATATCTAACAGAAAGAATCTCGAATAGATTCTCGTGGAATTCCGGATCTTCGGAAATTGAAATAGACACTAAAACTTTTCAAAATTACATTGAAACTCTTGGATACAACTACATGGCCATGACTTTAAAAGTACTGGACAGAAATTCTTTTATGCCACTTGAGAAAAAGCAGAAAAAAGTATACTTCTACGACAACATCATTCTGAAAAATATGGAAAGAAAATTTGGTATTACCCAAAAAATGCCTGCTTTAGTAGAAAGTGCAGTCGCTCAAAATTTGGTGTTCGCGTTTGCCAACGATCTTGAAGAAGGACTTTGCAACATTCAAAATGTCGGTTACTGGTACTCATCTGAAGGAAAAGAAATAGACTTTATCGTCAACCAAGTGCCAATAGAGGTAAAATATCAATACTCAATAAGCAAAAGTGATCTTACCCCTATAAAAAGTACATTTGAAAAAGGAATAATACTTTCAAAAAACACATTGGATCTTTCAGGCAAAATCAAAATAATACCTGTTCATATCTTTTTGGGTATCACTAAGGCTTAATTGATCGCAAATGCGATCTCGCATCACGTGGGGGATGACGTTGCTTTGTTTTTTCACCTGCTCTTGCCATTTGCTATTGGCAATGTGCCATTTGCTGATTACTCATCACCGATCACGCGTTACTCATCACTGATCACTATTCCCTAATCTCTAATC
>CAYSSO010000014.1:44049-45540 GCA_964433875.1 uncultured Mesoaciditoga sp. | reverse complement strand
TGACTGGGCCGGCGTTAAAATCTGTACCTCATCAATGGAATCTATAACCCTGTCCGGCGTTGAAGTCTCAAAAAGTTCTGAATTGGCAGACTCTTTAAGGAAAAATTCGATAAATTTAGGTCCCTCGTACCACCAATGTCCAAAAAGTTCAGCATCAAATGGGGCAACTATAACGGGATCTATTCCCATCTGATCTTTTAATCTTTTTATTTGCGATTCCTTTTTTTGAACAAAATCTCTCGCATGTCTTAGAGCAGTTTGAATACCGGCATCCGGATCGTACAATTCCTTTTCCCCAAGGGAGACATTGCCAGTTATTTTATGGTACTTTATGCCGGTATTCGTTCTGACGCCAGAAGGATCTATGTAAGGCCTTACGTAATCGAATGGCCTGTCAAACCCTATATCTCTGTAAAATTCCCTGTAATTCCAGTCTCCAGGATATCCTAACTGGGCAGACCATATTTGTTCGCTTGATTCTGGATCTCGCGCGAAAACGAAAACACCCGATGGAGTCATAACGGGTCTATAAACATCGTAATGCGGAGGGATATCGGCGTACCAGAGGCCGTGGGAATCCACAAAGAAGAATTTAACATTTTGATCGGCAAGTTCATTGTCAAGGCCGGGGTAGTAACCTGATTCCGCCAGCCACATACCATTCGGATGCATTTTAAATCTTTCTTCAAATGCTTTAACACCGATCGCAATCTGGGCGTGGACTGATCTCGAGTTGATCTTCATAAGTGGCAAGAATCCATGAGTTGCATTGCAGGTTATAAGTTGGACATTTTTATCTTTCGCAGATTCTTTGAATGCGTTTATTAAATTCCCATATTTTTCGAAAAAAGAAAGGTACGATTCGAAATCCTCAAGGTATTTCAAAGCCATACTGTGTTTTAAACGTTCTTCATTTTTTGTCAAAGAAACTTCCTTTTGGGCGAGTTCTGTTAAAGATTGGAGATGTCTTTTGTATTTTTCCATCAAAGTACGATCTGACAACATCTCTATAAGTGGAGGACTTATTGATATCGTTATACCAAATGGGACTTTTTCATTTCTTAATCTTTCGAAGACCATCAAAAGCGGTATGTAAGTTTCTGTTATCGCTTCAAAAAGCCAGTTTTCTTCGAGAAAATAAGGATGATCTGGATGATTAACGTAAGGTAGATGAGCATGAAGCATTAAAATTATCTTTCCCTTCAAGATCCTCGCCTCCCGCTAAGGAAAAAGAATGACCCTCCCGATCTTGCACCGCTCGTCGGCATAGAAGCCGAGCCTGTAAGTTTTTCTATTCTCAACATCTTTCTCGATGGGCCTATTTCGGTGAATTTCCGTTTTGTCCTGAGATCCATCCACAATTCCATCTGCGCCATCTTCGGCATCGAAGGAGGTGTTGAGACAAGGTTGGATCTTAAGATCGGGACGAATCTTTCATTCTCTTTATATCCAATCTCCGCAAGGTAATCTGCCCCGGGCTGTGGAACGTAG
>CAYSSO010000014.1:0-44039 GCA_964433875.1 uncultured Mesoaciditoga sp. | reverse complement strand
TAATACTTTCTCATCTTCTCATCTATTCCCATTTCAAAGGTTCTATGGGCATTTGTGCCGTTGAATTCTATGTACGTGACATCGTAAACTCTTAAAACGATATGGGGATGGTTTTTGATATTTTCGTACGTTTGAGGAGAAAAATCCCAGTAAAAATGAATCCAGTTCTGGTTAACTTCAAGGCCAACGAATTTATCTTTGTAATAAGTAGAAGGAAGAGATTGCCTTGGAACTACCTCAACCCTTTCTTCGTATGTCGATAACGAGGAGATGGAAGACGGCGCCTTTTCAACTTCCTGGCCCAGTTTTAAACTCTCAAAAAATTCCTTTAACTTTTTAACAAAATTAGCCTTTGTAGACTTCCACGGAATCTTAAGATTGAACTCTTTAGAAAGACTCCTCAACTCTTCAATTTCCATCTTGTCGATCTCGCGTACCTTTTTTGCGAGTTCCATCTTTCTTTTAGAAATGGCCTCGGCAAGTTCGGCCTTTGTCATGTTGTAATAACCCTTGATCTTCAGAGACATAGCCTCTTTTTTCAACTGACGGATCGTTTTCTCTTCCTTCACCTTACCTCACCTCTATTTTAATTTAGAATAAAGTTCATCTATCCACCCAACATTTCTCGAGTGATACCTGAAGACGAGTAACCTTCCAGTCCCGGGATCTATAAAAACCTCTTTTCCTTGAGATTCATTGCTTATACCATAAGGTCTAAGATATTCCATTTTCTTTCTGTCGAGATTGTATTTGAATCCTTTCAAAGAGACGCCTTCGGCATCTCTTTGAAGCGGAATTACAGACCATCTTTCTCCGGCACAACTTTTAAGGTAAAGAGGTCGATCTATCACAAATGCACACAGATCCTCGTTAAAGGTGACGCTTGCCTTGAAACGTTCCATCAGTCTGAAAACTCCAAGGGTCTGATCGAGCCTTGTGCCAAAAGCGCCTGCTATGAAAAATGCCTTTGCGCCATTTTTCTCTGCCTCAATAAGGGCAAGTTCGGTATCTATCTCATCTTTTTCTGGAGGGAATCTTACAATCCTTACACCTTTATCCAGACACAGATCGAGCGTGTCTATTCCTATGGAATCCATGTCTCCTATCAGGATATCTGGCAATATTCCAAGAGAGACCAGAAAGTTCGCACCGGAATCGGCGGCTATCTTTAGATCGAAAAATTTCAAAATTTCTTTGTAAAAAGGTGGGAATTTGTAATCTCCTCCGGCAAAGATGACTGCCTTCACTTTAACTTTCTCCTCGACGAATTTGGAATTCCAAGTTCTTCCCTGTACTTTGCCACAACTCTTCTGCTTAGATCAATGCCTTCCTCTTTGAGTTTTTTTTGAATTTCAAAGTCAGATAAAGGTGAGGCCCTGTCTTCTGACTCTACGTATTTAGCGATCTTTTCTTTAACCTCTTCTCTCGATACTTCTTTATCTTCACTTTTGTATATAAACCTTTCGAAGAAATACTTTAGAGGATACACTCCTTTTGGAGTTTTAACGTATTTTGAAGATATAATTCTCGTTATGGTCGAAGGATTTACTCCCACTTCATTTGCAATCCATCCAACCTTTAGAGGCACTAACTTCCCACCGTTAAAAAATGCCGCTTCCTTTTTCGCGATGATCTGGCCAAATTTGATCAATGTCTCCTTTCTTTTGAAAAAAGCATCGATCAAGTTTTTTGCCTGCTCGTATTTCAATTTTGCAAATTCGATCTGTTTTTTGTCTCCGCTTTCGATCATCTTTTCGTAAAGTTCGAGATCTGCAAGCCTTAGATCGATCCTTTCATTGATGTATGAGTCAAATCCGTTATCTCCTTTGGAGATAAAGATATCGGGTTCAACGTACTGCGTGTACATAGAATCGTAAAATCCATTTGCCGGATATGGGGTTAACTTTTTCAATTTCTCGAATGCTTCTTGAAATTCTTCTTTATTCATTCCGGACTTTATCAGAGCCGCGGCAGGATCTTTTTCAAGCAGTTCAAGCATTTCTATAAGTATACGCAATTTTGGATCATCGGTTTGTGCAAGGAGCGCCTCTTTGACATCCCTGCTTCCAATACCGGGAGGGTCAAGGGATTTCAAAATTTCGATCATTCGCTCAATCTGCCGAGAATCAACCCCTAAATCTTTTGCGATCTCATCGATCCCGACTTTTATAAAGCCGCGATCGTCTATCATCTCGACCAAATAAAGAAAGATCCTCTCTTCCTCATTTGTAAAATCCATAAGGTAAAATTGATCGATCAAATGGGACTTCAAAGAACGATTTTCAACCTCGTAATTGTCTATATCGTATTCTTCATCGCTTTCTTTCTTTCTTACAAAATTGAAACTGGGAAATACTTCAAATTCGATAAATGGATTCTCCTGCGCGATCTTTTCTACCTCTTCTTCGAGATCAAGAATGTTCATATTCAGCAATTTCAAAGAAAGCAACATTTTGTTGCTAAGAAAAAGCGTATTTTTTAGTTTCAGCCCTTGATTAATCAGATGTCCCATTTAATTATTCACTCCAGATATTGTAAAATAGGATAGAAAGGTCCACAGCGATATATTAGTTTACATGAAAGAAAGCATAGTTAAAAATTGTTACATATAAATTATATCATGATTAAAAATCGAAAATCAAGATCGTGATCTGATTTGGGGTGAAAGGTTGAAAGTTTTAATTGCGATGAGCGGAGGCGTTGATAGCGCTGTAAGCGCTTTTCTCTTGAAAAAGAAAGGGTATGAAGTCGTAGGAGTCCATTTCAAAATGGAAGATGATCTGTTCTTTTCGAGATATCCTCTAAATCATAAGGTATGTTGCAGTCCCGACGATACCTCTGACGCGATCAAGATCGCAAAAAAAATAGATATACCGATCAAGATAATAGATTTGAAAAATGAATTCAGAGAAAGGATAATAAAGGACTTTATAAAGGGTTACCAGATGGGAATAACTCCAAATCCATGCGTCTGGTGTAACAAAAAGATGAAATTTTGGGCCCTCGAAAGAATAGGCAAAGATCTCGGGATAGAATTATTCGCTACAGGCCACTACGCGCTGGTAAGAGATGGAAGAATCTACATCGGATCGGATCCCAAAAAAGATCAATCCTACTTCCTTTCACTTCTTGAAAAAGGTATTTTGAATAAAATCATATTGCCAGTCGGAGAAATGAAAAAAGAAGAGGTAAGAAAAATAGCGATAGAAAATGATCTTGTAGTTGGCACAAAACCTGACAGTCAGGATATTTGCTTTATTCCGGATGGAAATCTCAAAAACTTTTTTGAAAATGAAGGAATCTCGGTAAGACCGGGTCCGATAACCGATATACACGGAAATATCATAGGCACCCATGAAGGTTATCAGATATACGCGAGAGGACAGAGAAAAGGAGTAGGCGTTGTAGCAGGAAAAAGGATTTACGTTGTAGGCGTGGATCCGACCACAAATACCGTGATCGTTGGAGACAAGAACGATCTGGTAAAAGAAAAAATAAGGATCGAAGATCTTAACCTTCTATACGATATGCACAAGCCATTCGATTGCAAATGTAAATTGAGAAGCACAGGCCAGCTAATAAGATGCCGTCTCGATCCCGAAGAAAAAACAGTTTCCTTTTATGAAAGCGCGATTCCAGTTGCCGGTCAGGTTATAGCCTTTTACAAAGAAGAAGAACTGATCGGTGGTGCGATTCAAATAATATAAAGGAGGTCTGAACATGAAAATTTTCATCTCTACCGATATGGAAGGTTTGCCGGGCATAAATTCATGGCATCAGGTCGAGGAAAAAGATCCAAGGTACCTCGGCAAGTACATGGCCGAGACCTTAACATGGATCGTCGAGGGAATAAAATCATCGGATTTTAATTTCAAAATCGAAGAGATCCTCATCTGCGATTCACATTCAAAAGGAGAGAACCTCTCCTACGATTTCACAGAAAAGGATGACAGGATATATCTCATAAGCGGTGGACTGAGAGATTATTACATGATGACAGGTCTCGACGCGAGTTTTTCGACAGTTTTCTTCGTTGGATACCACGCCGGCGTTGGAGCCATGAAAGGCATGATGGATCATACCTACTCGACAGACGTTTATGAAATAAAGATAAATGGAAAACATATGAGCGAATCAACGATAAACGCCGCGTTTGCCGGAAATTACGATGTCCCCGTGTCGATGGTCATAGGCGATCACGCCCTAATTGAAGAGTTAAAGGGAGAGATGCCTCAAAGCGTACTTATAGAGACAAAGCGTGGCCTAAGCAAATTTGCCGCCATAATGAAGCCAAAGAACCTCTTAAAAAAAGAGATCATCGAAGGCACAAAAGAAGCACTCTTACGAACATCGAAGATGTCAGTAAAACCCTACAAGATAATTCCACCGTATCAGGTTGAGATAAGTTTCAAATCTACCGCAATGGCAGACGAGGCAGGACTTATTCCGGGAGTAAAACGCATAAGTGGCACGGCCGTAACTTTTAAGACCAATTTTTACGATGAATTAATCCAGACGCTTCTTGCTGTAGTTTACGCCGGAGAAATAGGAGAGGGCATGGGAAAATAACTCAAATTTGAGTAGAATAAAACTCGAAGATCTCCTTCTCAATTTTATCTGGAACATATCCTTTCAAAGACAGTCCTTTTTCGGCCCTTTCTCTTATGACTGTGGAAGAAATCTCGATTATAGGCAAATCAAGAAAATTCACATCGTACATCTTAAACCTTCCGATCATCGAGAGTGTTTTTGTTCTATCGCAGTATCGGGGATAAACGTAAATCTTTGAGGATTTCAGTATCTCTTCGTACATGTACCATTTATCTATATTCACAAAACTGTCTTCTCCCATTATATAGGCGATCTTTCCGTAAAGATCGTTGAAATGCCTGATTGTGTCGACAGTATATGAAATATCCGGTTTATTTTCGAAGTCAGATATCTCCACATTCTTTATTCCATCAAAGGCAATTTTTGTCCATCTCAGACGTCTTTCAAAATCTGCCGACACCCTATCCTTTTTGTGAGGAGGGATTCTTGTCGGCATTACGATTATCTTTTCTATTCCGGTAATCTCGAGAATTCCATTCACGATTATGAGGTGGCCATTATGAACCGGGTCGAAAGTGCCTCCGTAAATTCCGATCATCTGTAGAATTCAAACTCCATCTCGCCTATGACGACGGTATCGCCATCTCTTACTCCGACTTTTATCAACTCTTTCTCAAGGCCGAGATCCTCGAGCTTTTTCATCAACATTTCCATGCCATCTTTTTGATTTATCTGGTACCTTTTCAAAAGCCTATCAACTGCTTCGCCTTTAACGACAAAGGCATCTCCTTCTTTTTCAATGAAAAATGGCAATTCTATACGCTTTTTCGGCATTTCTTCAACTCTAAATTCAGCCACAGGAGCCTTTTGTATTTCGTAGTAAAGAGCCTTTTTCAGTTCTTCCAGGCCAGATCCTGTCATGGCAGAGACGACGAAGACTTTCTTGCCTTTGAATTCTCTATATGCTTTCTTTGCGACATCTTCATCGACGAGATCCGATTTGTTAAGCACTATGATCTCACTTTTTTTCTCAAAATTTGGACTGTAAAGACTCATTTCTTCTTTTATATTTTGGTAGTCATCGACTATGCTATCGCTTGTAAGGCTTAACACATGTGCGATTACTTTGGTGCGTTCCGCATGTTTTAAGAATTCGTCTCCAAGTCCTCTTCCCTCGTGAGCCCCTTCTATGAGGCCGGGAATATCGACAATAACGTATGATTTTCCACGACCTATCTCAACTTTACCGAGAACGGGCTCAAGAGTTGTGAAAGGATAATCAGCGATCTTTGGACGTGCATTTGTCATCACAGCAATTAAAGAAGATTTTCCAACATTTGGAAGGCCAACAAGCCCGACATCGGCAAGCAATTTCAATTCCAGTTCGACATCGTATGACTCTCCATCTTCTCCATTTTCCGCTATGGTGGGTGCCTGTCTTGTTGGAGTGGCGAAATGTGCGTTACCCCTTCCTCCTCTTCCTCCCTTTGCGATAATAAAACGCTTTTTGTCCTCGCTAAGATCGGCGACTATCCTGCCATCTATCTTCAAAATGGTACCTACCGGCACCTTTATGACAAGATCTTCTCCGGACTTTCCGGTCATGTTAGATCCCTTGCCATTTTCTCCGGACTGGGCTTTAAAATGTTTTTTATATTTGAAATCGCTCAAAGTACTCATTGAAGAGGTTGCCTCGATGATGACGCTGCCACCATTTCCTCCGTCTCCGCCATCTGGCCCGCCCTTTGGAACGAACTTTTCTCTTCTAAAACTAACAATTCCATTACCACCTTTTCCGGCGGAAACGTATATCTTAACCCTATCTATCATTCATATCACCATTGCGCTGACACTCTAAATCCATTTATTTGCTCTGGATTATAAGTTCCCCATGCGTTTCGATACAAATAGGCAAAACTTACCGATCCTATCGAACTTTCGACGTTAAGGTCAAAAGCATTCTGAGACAAAGATGGAGTTTTCGGGATGTACCCGCCGCTTAACCTCGCGAGAACCTGAAAATTGAAAAGGGATAAATTCGCAAGCACGCCGCCACTGACCATCTGTCCTATCGAAAGAAAGGCTCCCGTACTCCAGTAAGCGTTAAGAAAATTGATTCCGGCCTCGAAATTTGGATAAACTGATATACCATTTTGATAGGCATAAGTAAGTATTTGTGGCATTCTAACGGACAAGTCAAGATTTTGTGAAACCTGCTCAACTATTCCAAGTCCCAAAGTAATGGACAGATCTGTGCCGTGATTGGAGATTAAAAAGTCAGATCCTATATTCAAATTGCCGGCCCTCGTCGCCACAGAATACGCAACGCCACTTGTCGCGCCTGCCGTGTAAAGGCCTATCTTCCCCGCGAAACCATCCTTAAATGGCTGAAAGATCAAAAGGTCAGATTCATTCTCTCCAAAATACATCTCATAAGAGACGGACCAGTTTTTATTGTAGACCATATATGCCGGATTGAAATTCATTATCGATCCGTAAGGAAAAGATATCGCAAAGGTTAGAACAGGGATAAAAAGTAAAAGGAATGAAAGCGCTTTTTTCATTTCTTCACCTCCATTATCGTGATCTCAACCTTTCTTCTTCTTGGTCCATCGAATTCGCAAAAAAATATACCCTGCCACCTTCCAAGGTTAAGATCTCCTTCTTTTACAGGAATTTCGATTCCAACTCCGACAAGGGTTGAGAGAATGTGAGCGGCAGAATTTCCTTCCATATGTGTATAATCACCATTCCACGGGACAAGTTTTTGCAAAAAAGAAGTTAAGTCATTTTTGACCGCAGGATCGTTATCTTCATTAACGGTTATTCCCGCCGTTGTATGAGGCACATACAGGAAACATATTCCTTCCTTTATCCCGCTATTTCGAATAACTCTTCGAACTTCTTCGGTTATATCTATCAATTCAAAATGTTTTGAACTATTTATACTTATCTCGATCATTTCATTCAAAGTTTATATTCGTTATTATTATAACGTAACCATTGTGTTCCTCGACAACTATCTTGATCTTGTCCGCATCCGTTTTAAAGAGTTCCAGCGCCTCCTGCTGGATCTTTTTCTTTATTTCTTCGGTCTTTCTTTCAAGATCCGCTTTATCTTCAAACTCGTCTATTCTGTAGACAAATCTTCTTCCCGACCCGACAAGCGTATCAAGCCTTTCCTTTGCGGATTCTCTCGCCGATTCCTTATTCGTCTCTTCTTTTCTTTTTTTGAAGAAATCAAAAAAGCCCATACCGGATCATCTCCTCAATCCCGCTTGAAAATATTTCTCAAATTTTTCCACCAACTTTGCTTTTCCTCAAGTTCTTCAAGAGTCGGGATTGGAACCTCTTCTCCTTTAAGTCTCAAGACTATCCCTTCGAGTATCTTTCCCATCTTATCCTTTCCATCCATCAAAGCGAGAGGGATTCCTTTGTTGGTTGCAACTATAACATCCTCAGAATCTGGAACGATTCCTATTATATCGATCGAGAGGGCGGACTTTATATCGTCAACCGTTAACATATCTCCATGCCTTACCATATGTGGTTTGAATCTGTTAATTATAAGGTGTATCTTCGAATCCTCAAAATTCATGTTTTCGAGAAGACCTATGACCCTGTCCGCATCCGTTATCGCTGGCAGTTCTGGCGTAGTAACGACTATTGCCTCCTCGGCTGGAGCGACGGCATTTCTAAAGCCTCTTTCTATACCGGCAGGGCAATCTATGAAAATGTAATCAAATTTTTCTGAAATCTGGGAAACTATTTTTTTCATATCGTCCGGCGATATCATCTCTTTGGTCGCAACCTGTGAGGCAGGTAAAAGACTTAAATTTTTTAACTGCTTATGTCTGACGAGCGCATCGAATACATCTACCTTCCCATTGACAACATCCATGCTCGTGTAAACAATTCTATTTTCAAGCCCTAAAACAACGTCGAGATTCTTCATGCCTATGTCGGCATCTATAAGAGCGACCCTGTCTCCTTTGGAGGCCATTATGGTCCCGAGGTTGGCTGTAAGAGTTGTCTTACCAACCCCTCCTTTGCCGGACGTGATAACGTAAACTTTTGCCAATCAAATCACCTCTTTAAAACTTTAAACCAGAGGCATTTATCTTCTCGATAATCGCCTCTGCAACGTCTCTGACCGAGTTGAACTCTATCTTGCCGGCGAAGACAAGTTCACGTGTCATGCCGGTACCTGATATAACTGTCATGGTACCTATAAAGAATTTTCTGTCCTCTATCGTGACTTCTCTTATCTCATCGAGAGAAAATTTCAACTTGGAATCTGAAACATTCTCCATCGCTTCCATGGCCGCTTCTCCGGCAAGTTTAAGCACATTTTTAAAAGACTTTATACCCCGCTTCTTTGACTCTTTGGAAGACAGACCAAAACTTATACCAACTCCGACCTCGATTTCGCTACCATCTTCCGAAAGTCCCGCGGATTCAACCTTAAAAGATGGATTTTCCCCGCTTTCACTCCCACCTACCTGCGCTATGCTTATTATTCTTCTGTCTATTCTTTCGCCGGCAACTGTCAGTATGGCAGTTTCGACATCTCTCACTATCTGCTTTGGATTCTTGTCTCCGTAAGCGAGAATATGGACTTCTGTCAGTTCTCCGCTTTCCGGATCGACAATAACCTTTGCCTTCATAACTCCATCAAGAGTCGAAAGCATCTTTGATAATTCTTCCGCTTGCTTGGCTTCCATATTTTTGCCCCCGATCAATGATATCTTTGAACGGTGAATCTATAAATTTTATCGTATTTCCTTATCCCAGCCTTGGCCATCGCTATTCTTATCTGTTCCTCGACCGTGTCAACGCCCTCAAGGTCTGGAAGTAATAATCCCCTTCTCCATCCACTTTCAACGATAATACCATATTTTTTAGGATCTAACTCACTTTCAGATTTAACTTCTTCAGGAGTCGATAGAATATCAACGCTTACGACTATTTTATCGAGTTCATCGGCGCTGACAGGCTCAAATCTAGGATCTTCGAGTGCCGCGGAGATGGCATTTTGAGCTATTTCATGCGCAAGATCGGCAGTTGTTGGCAAAAATGTGCCTATACATCCCCGCAGATCTCCATCGATCGTATGAAGGGTCACAAAGGCCCCGGCCCTTCTTTGAAACAGATCGGCAGGGGTAATTTTGGGATCTGGCTCGATATCCTTTCCCTCTTTTATCTTGGACTCTATAACTTTTATCGCCCATTTAACGTAAGGGTGCTTTCCAATCATCCAAAAAACATCTCCGCAAGTTTGTAATATTCGAATGGAACGAGTTTCTTCGTCGTTACCCCGTATTCTATCGGAATGGAAATTATGTTATTTCCACTTAAGGCAACCATCCTTCCAAAATCCTCCTTTTGAACGAGTTTCATCGCCTCAACGCCGTACCTCGTACCGAGAATCCTGTCAAAGGCAGTCGGTGTGCCGCCTCTTAGAAGGTGCCCAAGGACAACAGATCTTGTTTCATAACCTGTCCTTTCCTCTATAACTTCAGACAGATAATGCGCTATACCGCCAAGTTTTATATGACCGAATGGATCTATGGTAGACTTGTCGCCAATGGCACTTTCAAGATCGGTAGGCTTAAATCCTTCCGCAACGGCGACAACGGCATATCCTTTTGCCTTCATCCTTTTGACAAGTATTTCTATTATCTCGTCTATGGTCCTTGGAAATTCGGGTATCAATATAAGATGGGCCCCTGCCGCAAGGCCTGCCTCAAGGGTTATCCATCCGGCATCTCTTCCCATAAGTTCCACTAACATTATACGCCCATGTGACTTGGCAGTTGACTGAAGCCTATCTATTGCGTCTGCTCCGACATTGACAGCGGTATGAAATCCAAAAGTGTAATCGGTATTAGAAACATCGTTGTCTATCGTCTTTGGAACTCCGACGATTTTTAAGCCAAGTCCGCAAAATTTGGTTGCAACGCTCAAAGTGTCATCGCCACCGATGGCTATGAGGGCATCTACTTTGTCCTTTTCAAAGTTTTCTAAAATTCTCTTTTCACCGTCTTTGACGCTAAAGGGATTGGTCCTTGAGGTGCCAAGTATCGTACCACCAAGTAAATGTATGCCTTCAACATCGTCCTCTGTTAGATTTACGTAATCGTTGTTTAAGGCTCCTTCCCATCCTCTTTTGAATCCAATTACCTCGTCTTCATTTCTCTTTGCCTTTACTATGCCTCTTATAACGGCATTCAAACCCGGACAGTCTCCTCCACCTGTTAAAATAGCGATTTTCAATCTGATCGCCTCTCCCTCTTTTCGGAAATCTTAAGCCTAACAAGGGCTCTTTGAATCTTCATTTCAAATTCCTTTCTCCTTATCTCTTCAACAGACTCAATGTCAACTTTTGCGCGTTCAAGACTTCTTCTCGCCCTTTCAACGTCTATTTCTTCGGGCCTTTCGGCGGCATCGGAAAGGACTGTAAATGTGTTGTTGAAAAATTCTCCGATTCCACCGTGAACGGCAAAAAAAGTCTTCCTTCCATTCTCCTCTTCTATCTCGAATTCGGCGATCGCCAAAGCGGTAAAGAGTGGAAGCCTGTTTTGCAAGGTGCCCATGGCACCATCAATGGTTCTAAATTCAACAAACCTCACATTTTTGTCAAAAGCCGTCTTTTCCGGAGTTATTATCTTTAACCTGAACATAATCAATTCCCGTAAAGTTTCTTTGCTTTCTCGACGGCCTGTTCCACTGTTCCGACCATCAAAAAGGCTTGTTCTGGAAGATCGTCGTACTTTCCCTCAAGAATCTCTTTGAAACCGCGTATATTCTCGGATATCGGAACATATTCTCCCTTTACATTGTTGAAGTGTTCTGCGACAAACAGAGGCTGGCTTAAAAATCTTTGAATTTTTCTCGCTCTTTGAACTGTAAGTCTGTCCTCTTCGGAAAGTTCCTCCATTCCGAGTATCGCTATTATGTCTTGGAGATCTTTGTACCTTTGCAAAACCTTCTGGACTTCCCTCGCGACTTTGTAATGTTCCTCTCCAACTATTGAAGGATCGAGCAACTTCGAATTCGACTCGAGAGGATCCATCGCGGGATAAAGACCGAGTTCGGCGATCTGTCTCGAAAGTACTATCGTCGCATCGAGATGTGTAAAGGTAGTCGCTGGCGCAGGATCTGTTATATCGTCTGCCGGAACGTATATGGCCTGAACGGAAGTTATGGAACCACGCTTGGTAGAGGTGATTCTCTCCTGAAGTTCTCCCATATCAGTCGCAAGCGTGGGCTGATACCCAACGGCAGATGGCATTCTTCCAAGCAATGCAGAAACCTCTGATCCAGCCTGAACAAACCTGAAGATGTTGTCTATGAAAAGCAAAACATCCCTTCCCTCGACATCGCGAAAATATTCGGCCATTGTCAAAGCGCTCAACGCGACACGAAATCTCGCACCGGGTGGCTCATTCATCTGTCCAAAGACCAAAATGGTGTTATTCATAACGCCACTTTCTATCATCTCATTCCAAAGTTCATTTCCCTCTCTCGTCCTCTCGCCAACTCCGGCAAAAATTGAAAAGCCTCCATGCTCGATGGCTATATTCCTTATCATTTCCATAACAAGGACCGTCTTGCCGACGCCAGCCCCTCCAAAAAAGCCTATCTTGCCGCCTTTAGGAAATGGCGCTATAAGGTCGACGACCTTTATACCCGTTTCGAGGATCTCGACCTTTGTATTCTGTTCTTCAAGAGATGGGGGATCCCTGTATATGGGCCATCTTCCCTTCGATTTGACCTCTCCCTTTTTATCGATCGGCTCTCCGATAAGGTTAAAAATCCTTCCCATATTTTCATTTCCTACTGGAACGGTTATAGGTCCTCCCGTCTTCTCTACATCGACGCCTCTGCTCAAACCTTCCGTTGAATCAAGCGCTATACACCTTACGATATCATCTCCTACGAGTTGCTCGACTTCCATCAATATTTCTTTATCTTTAACTTTAACCTTTAAAGCGTCACGTATATTTGGAATATCGCCGTCGGAAAATTTGACATCAACAACCGGCCCAATAACTCCGACTATTTTCCCATTATCCATTTTGATTCTCTCCCTTTAGAACTTCCGCGCTATTCGTTATCTCTATGACTTCCTGCGTTATGTAAAACTGTCTTATCTTGTTGTACTGCAAGGTCAGATCGTCTATGAGTTTTTTGGCATTTTCGGTCGCATTTCTCATGGCATTCTGCCTCGCATTTTGCTCGGATATCCGAGATTCAAGCAATATTCTGTAAATTTTAGATCCGAAATACTGCGGCGCTATCACTTTAAATATCTCTGCCGGCCTTGGCTCAAAATCGTAAAATCTCCCATTTCCTTTCTTTTCTATCTTTATTGGCAAAAAGATCTCATCTTTAACTTCCTGAATCAAAGAACTTTTTGGATATCCATGAATTATCTCTATGCAGTCGACCTCTCTGTTCTGGTATATCCTTAACAATTCATTTGAAAGGCTCTGGGCATCATCGTAAAAAGGCCTTGAATAAGATTCAACAATAGACCTTTTTATCCTCTTTCCATCGTATTTCATCCTGCGTAAAGCCTTGGATCCGATGATGTAAAAAGAATCGAATTTTTGGCCCAAGTCCGCCTCTTTTTCGTAGGCTTTTTGAATTATCTCATCGTTGTAAGTCCCGCAAAGCCCCATGTCGCCAGTTATGACAACTAACATTACCCTTGAAGGCTCTTTCCACATCAAATCCTTTATCTCGTCAAGATCTTCGATCGAGCCAGCAACCCTTTCAAAGACGGAAGAAAGTGTCTTTTCATATTCGTAAAAGTTCTTAAGGTTTTTTCTTAAGAACTGCAATCTTGCCGTTGCAACCATTTCCATGGCTCGAGTCATATGCATCGTCGATTTTACGGAAGATATCTTTCTTTTTATCTCAAGTTGCATTCCGCGTCCCATTATCTATCACCGAAGTGCTTTTTGAACTCTTCGATAAATCTCCTCAACTCATTCTCTGTTTCGGGATCTATATCCTTTTTTTCGCGTATCTTATCGAGGATTTTGGTCTCTTTTTTCATCTTGTCGATCATACCCTTCTCGAATTTCCTAACCTCTCCGATGGGAAGATCGTCGAGATATCCTTTAACTCCGGCATATATAGAGACTGTCTCCTCTTCAAAGGGCATCGTCGCAAATTGATCTTGCTTGAGCAATTCCATAAGATGCTGCCCCCTTTTTATCTGGGCCTGCGTCGACGGATCGAGTTCCGTCGAGAACTGGGCAAAGGTTTCGAGTTCTCTGTACTGGGCAAGCATTATTCTAAGGTTGCCCGCTATCTTTTTAATGGCCTTTGTCTGTGCCGATCCACCAACACGGGAAACAGAAAGACCCACATTTATAGCCGGTCTAAAACCGCCGTGAAATAGAGAAGATTCGAGGTATATCTGGCCGTCCGTTATCGATATAACATTAGTCGGAATATAAGCACTCACATCATTTGCCTGAGTTTCTATTATGGGCAGAGCCGTCATCGATCCTCCTCCAAGTTCATCGCTTAACCTTGCGGATCTCTCTAAAAGTCTCGAATGTGTGTAAAATATGTCGCCCGGGTATGCCTCTCTTCCAGGAGGCCTTCTCAAAAGCAAGGCAAGTTCTCTGTAAGAGGTTGCATGTTTGCTTAAATCGTCGTAAACAACGAGTGTATCTTTCCCTGAAAACATCCATTCTTCGGCCATAGTTGCCCCCGCGTAAGGGGAGATATACCTTAGAGCGGCCGGGTCGCTCGCATTTGCCACAACAACGGTTGTGTAATCCATGGCGCCGGTCTTTCTAAGTTTCTCAATAGTTCTTGCGACTTCAGAATTTTTCTGCCCTATGGCTACGTAAACGCAAATAACGCCTTGATCTTTTTGATTTATTATGGTATCTATCGCTATCGCGGTTTTGCCAGTCTGTCTGTCTCCTATTATAAGTTCCCTCTGTCCCCTTCCTATCGGTATCATGGCATCTATGGCCTTTATTCCTGTATGCAAAGGAACCTTAACAGGTTGCCTTTCTATAATTCCGACAGCCTTTCTTTCTATTGGCATCGTCTTTTTGGAATCTACGGCGGGTCCTCCGTCAAGTGGTTTACCAAGTGGGTCTACAACCCTTCCTATAAGTTCATCGCCGACCGGAACTTCAACGACCCTTCCCGTCCTTTCAACGAGATCGCCTTCCTTTATGTTTTTGTATTCTCCAAGCACGACAACACCAACGCTGTCTATTTCAAGGCTCATTACCATACCCATTTGTCCCTTGTCAAATCTGACAAGTTCGCCATACATTACATTCTCAAGTCCATAAACATGGACTATCCCATCTCCAACTTGAACAACATGGCCAACCTCTTTGAGGTTTGGAATGCGTTCAAAACTTTCAATCTTCTCAAGCAATATTTTGGATATTTCATCCGGATTTATCCGCACGTTACATACCTCCAGAGATAAAGGATTCTAAATCCTTTAAAGCACCAAGCACACTTAAATCCACCATCAGATCCTCAAAATTGATCACAATTCCTGCGATAATGGAAGGATCTTCGCGAACTACCAAAACTGGCTTTACATCTTTGATCCTTCTTATGGCCTCGATTATCGCCGCTTTATCATTTTCATCGAGTTTTGTCGCGCTTTTTACATATACCCTTTCCATGCCATTTTCACGCAAAGATATATCCTGAAATATCTCTCTTATCTCCTTTAAAAGATGAAATCTCTTGTGGACAAACAAAAGTTCAAAAAACTTCTTAGATCTTTCGTCTAAGCCAAAAACACCGGCAAGAGTCTCACTTTTTCTCTGCGGAGAAATCGTCGGATTGTAAAAAAACGATCTCAAACTTTCATCTCGCGCATTCACAAGTGCGTCGATCGCCATCAGAAGTTTTTTGTTCTCTATTTTTCTTAAAACAACTGCGTACTTGTAAGATAAGTAACTTATCATTTATCATCGCCAAGTTTTGAAAGTTGTTTCATCAAAAACTCTTTTTTCGATTTCTCGTCTATCTCTTGCTGGATGATCTTAGACGCAAGCGCTATCGCAATAGTTATGGCACTCTTTTCGATGATCTTGCGCGCCCTTTCCTTTTCATTCTCTATCTGGATCTTGGCATTTTCCATCATCTCTTTTATTTCACCATCGATGCGTGCCTTCTCTTTTAATTCATATTCTTTGACTCTTTCTTTCGCTTCTTCTTCGTAGATTACGATCTTTTGCTTTATCTCTTCTAATTCTTTCTGGGCGGCTTTTTTTAAATTCTCGGCCTCTATTCTTTCAGATGTAGCCTTTTCGTATTCGGATTTAACACTTTCTTTTCTTTTGTCGACCATAGAAAGGAATGGTTTGTAAAGCAATTTAACCATGAAGTACATCAAGATGAAAAAACTCATCAATTGAAGAATAGAGGTTCCGTTGAAATTCAAAAAGATCCCCGACATATTCCTCTCCTAAAAGAGGAGTATCATGAAAGCGATAAGCAAGGCATAAAGTCCCGTTGTTTCAGTTATAGCGTCTGCAAGAATCATTCTTGTGGTTATAGTCCCAACCATCTCAGGCTGTCTTGCCATCGCCTCCATTGCTTTACTTCCTATATTTCCTTCTCCCAAAGCCGGTCCAAGCGCTCCCAACCCCATTACTATTCCGGCTCCTATGTACTTCCCCGCCTGTACAACGGCCTGTGCCATTGTAAAATCCGTCAAGATAATCCCTCCTTATTCAAGTTGTGCATTTATGTAAGCAACCGCAAGTATCGTAAAAACGTAAGCCTGTATAACACCTATGAAAAACCCAAAAAATCCCCAAACAACGACCGGAACAACTGTGTATTTTGTGAGATAACATAGCATTAAAGATATCAAGGCCCCACCTCCTATATTGCCAAAAAGCCTGAAAGAATGTGAAATAGGCCTTGAAAGTTCTCCGAGAATATTCATGGGAAGCATAAAAGGGCTTGGAGATATAAGACCTTTTGCCCATGTTTTTAGTCCTTTATGCTTTATCGCGAAAATATAACTTGCAATTAATACAACCAAGGCGTAGGTAAGGTTTGTATTCAAATCGGCGGTCGGAGAATACCATGTATCATTGAAGAAATTGATAGAAAGGCCACCGTTAGTCGGACTTACAGATATGCCCGGAATGCCTCCAAGCACATTTGAAAAAACAATGAAGAGAAAAAGCGTCGAGACAAAATAAAAGACCGGCCTTACAAGTTCTTCGATTGGTATTGTGTCTT
The DNA here is from genome assembly GCA_964433875.1 of uncultured Mesoaciditoga sp. Taxonomy (GTDB): domain Bacteria; phylum Thermotogota; class Thermotogae; order Mesoaciditogales; family Mesoaciditogaceae; genus Athalassotoga. The sequence goes on along the minus strand of CAYSSO010000014.1, from coordinate 27,227 downwards.
CGACAAGGTTGTAAAGAAAGGAAAGCAAAAGTTCAATGGCGCTTTGAAATCTCGATGGCACAAAAGAAAGGCTCTTTTTGAACTTTATTCCGATAGCGATCAGGACAATGATTATGGCAACTGTCATGATAACGGTCAATGGATTTATCACGCCCAAGACCGGGGAGTTTGCCTGCCATACATGGCCTACCCCTTCTGGAAATTCGACCGATCCGGCATTCCATATGGCAAAAGCAAAATAAAAAGACAAAAAAATAATCAAAAAGATCTTCTCTGCTCTCGAAAAATGCAACTTCATCCATTTATCCTCCTTTATCCCCTATAAGATCTGGCGAGGCAAAAAGTGTCAAAGACAGGATCTCAAGGCCCAGGAAGGCCGAAAAAAAACCTTCTATCGAAATAATCAAAAATGACATCAAAAGCAAAATAGAAAAAATCAAATACCTTTTCAAAAATCCGATCAAAATAGATCCACGCTTCCCGTTTTTGAACTTTTCTACATCTTCGTTAAGAAGAATCCATCCGATCTCCGAAAATACAAATCCCAAAGAAAAACCCAAAACAGCCCTTCCTCCCCATATTAGAAAGATGGGAAGGAAAAACAAATAGGTCAAAAAAATATTAAAGGAAAAATCAATTTTTTTTGCTCTTTCCATCTAATTTTTCTACCTCTTTTAGGAGATATTTTATTCCATTGTATATACCGGAAATGATTCCCAAAAAAAGTAAAAGAATAAAGATTATTCTGTTGTTGAATGTCCATTTGTCTATGTAATAACCTAAAAATCCCCCTACTGCTATGTTGGCAATGACAATTGTGCTAAAAGAAACTACTATATTTGTACTTTTGAAAAGATTTACAAGTTCTCTCGATCTCTTTTTACGGTCTCTATCCTGATCCATCTGCCTCCTATCGATAAGCCCTCATTTTCACAACTTTCGCTTACAATCAATGTCCCCTCTGGAAAGATCCCCTTTACTTTTTCGATATATCTTTGGGAACATATAACTAAATCAATATTATTCGCACTTTGCAAAATTATATCCCAATCTATGCCAAAATGTAAAGTACAATTTTTACATTCCGATCTTAACACAAAGAAGGTCGGATCTTCCTCAAAGATCAAAAAATCAATACCATCGGCCTTGCATTCGATGCCTCTTAGATCCTCTCCTATCATACACACATTTTTGAAATTTCCAAAAGAAAAAAGAAATTTTACTTTATCTGACAAAAATGGTAAAGACCAGAAAACCCTTTTCCCATTTGAACCATTTAATCTTTCTTCGAGTAAAATAGAAGCGCTTATCCCATCCACTATATGCTTCTTTTTCATCCCGCTCGCGATTTTAGTGGTAAATCTTTCATCCATCAAATATACCGGGACGGGTGCATGATTTTTGGCAATTTCGATTGCCATCTTAACTGCCATATATGTAGAGGGAGTGAAGCGATTTTGCAAATTGATGGGGAAACCAACGATGATCTCCGATAACGGCATATTTTCGTTTATTTCCTGATCTATGTCCTTCGTCTCGACGGTCTTGACTTTGGAGATAATCTTTTCTTCAGGATCGGTAAAGGCAAATCCGGTTCTTTTTATTCCTATATCAATTGCCGCTTTTTTCATGGACTTCAAAAGGATTCTGGAAAATTCTTGCTATACTCTTGACATGGGAATTCATAAGATCTCTTTCTAAAACTCTCAAATTCATTCTTTCCATCTTTCCTTCTCTTTCTCTTGAACTTCTCTCGATCTCGCTTAAGGATGGTATCCTTGTTATCCTCTTTCCGTCAAAGACCGATATTTCTGAAAGTATTGAAAGGTATATTTTCGCTATGGATCTCGATGACGCTATCTCCGATCTGACAAGCACGTCAATTGGATCTTCATCCTCAAATTTATAGATGACCTTCGCGCCTTCAATAACCCTGTAGGGAGATGGAAAGATCTCGTCGAGATCTCTAAGATTCTGTTCAAAATCTTCGTGCCCAAAGGCTATATGAAGGGTAATGGCTCTCTCTTTTAAAATCGCGGGAGGTTTAAGGAATTCCATGTGATTTCTTGGAAAATCGTAATAAACTATCCTATCAAATTCCATTTTCGGAATATTCATTCCGCTGGCAAGCAAAAGGCTTACCTTTGAGTATTTCAAAAAGACATTTTTCAAGCCGTTGTAAATGGTTATCTCCTGATTCGAACACATCTCTGGGTAAATCTTGCAAAGTTTGGCGTAAAAGGATCTAAGGCTTTGGACATTGGAAAAAATAACGGCAGTTTTCATCCTGTTTTCTACGAGATCGATTATCATTTCAATCTTATTCTTGAGATTTCTATCGTCTATTATTCCTACATTTTGTTTTTGGAAGATCTTTATTACCTTGCAATTGAATGCGTTGATTATTTTGTCCTCTTCATCTCGATTTAAGAAAGAAGAAAAAAAGACGAGCGTTTTTGGGCTTAACCTTTCAATGTTATGCACCATCTCATCAAAAGCAAAGGATTTCATCATCATCTGAGGTTCGCAGATTACAATATTGGGAGAATTTTTGATCCTGCCAAGCGATAGCGCATTCGTAAAGACGATATCCATTTCTCCAGATGGCGGATGAAGTGCATCAACATATCCGAGTTTGAAATTCGAAAGAGAGGATTTAACAGAATTGAATAGATCGGCGAGCATTGAATTGGTTGGAAGAACGATAACAAGGTTTTTAACTTTTTCAGACATTTCAACGATCATCTTTTCAATGACATCGGCTGAGCCGATCACAAATGAGTGTTGATTTACGATGTTTTCTATTTCTATCTCATCAAAATGATGATCATGATGAATGAAATTATCCTTTACGTCAAAATCTATAATGTTCAACTGGTATCTTTTTATGTTATTTAATGGATTAATCCACACGTTGGCAACGACATCGGCTGTTTTGTAACCGGTAGAAAATCTGAAATCATTTGTCAGTTCTAAAAGTCCAAATCCAACGCCTTCTATTCTGTTTTCCTTCGATCTAAGCAATACCTTAAAACTATTCTTTCCAACGGGCTTTAACTGTTCTATCTTAAGATTTCTTATGAGAAATACAGGTTCGGCATTCCCATTTCCAAATGGCTTTAGCCTTTCGATGCTATTTACAAATTCTTCATTTATATCCTCTAAAGCAATCTCATCGTCTATAAGCAATTCGCTCTTTAACAATTCGGAATCGTAATCGGCCATAATTTCGTTTATTCTTTCTTTAAAAGCGCCTATCATCTCATTTTTAAGGGAAAATCCAGCCGCCATTTTATGGCCGCCAAATTCTTCAAGGAGATCCTTTGCCTTACTTAGCACATCGATGATGTTAACGTTATCGACACTTCGCGCCGATCCCTTTGCCATCTCTCCATCCACACTTATCATGAAGGTAGGCTTGTGATATATCGAGAGTATTCTCGACGCAACTATGCCTATAACTCCGGGATGCCAGTTTTTGTGGTCTATGACGAGAGCCTTTAAATTATCAATTTCGAGATTGTCGAGACTTGCCATGGCTTCCTGATATATCTTATTTTCTATGAACTGCCTTTCCTGGTTCTTTTTCACAAGTTCATTGGCAAGTTTTGCGGCCTCTTTCGAATCTTCCTCGATTATCAATTGAAGGGCTGTAACGGCATTGTCTATTCTTCCAACGGCATTTATTTTGGGTGCTATTCTAAAACCCACATCGTGGGTTTTTATATTCTCAAAATCAACATTTGATGCTTCCATAAGGGCAGAAAGTCCTACCCTGTTTTTTGAAGAAAGAAGTTGGATACCTTTATGAACAAAATACCTGTTTTCTCCCATCAAAGGAACGATGTCCGCTATTGTCCCGAGAGCGACTATATCGAGATAATTTTCGAGATCATCGCTAACTTGAAGGTACTCCTTTAAGGCCTGAACGACCTTGTAGGCAACTCCGACGCCGGAAAAAGACTTAAAGGGGTAGGTATCCTGAGGGCATTTTGGGTTCACTATGGCTATGGCCTTCGGAAGTACATCCTTTGGCTCATGATGATCCGTTATTATGATCCTGCATCCCAAATCATTTGCATATTCTACCTCATCTATAGAGGTTATTCCGCAGTCGACAGTTAAAAAATTTTTCTTTCCTTCATCTGAAAATTTTTTTATGCTTTCCTTGCTAAGGCCGTACCCTTCCTCAAGCCTGCTTGGAATATGATACTCGACATCCCATCCCCATTTCTTCAAAAGCAAATAATACAACGCCGTTCCCGTAACGCCGTCGACATCGTAATCACCGTATATAACAAGAGGCTCCTCTTTTTCCCTGATCCTAATCAACTCCCTTACAACATCGTACATTCCAAACATATCGTAAGGATTACCAAGTTTTATACGATTGGGAAAGAGCAACTCCTCCGCCTCTTGAATACTTTTTACCCTTTTTGAAAGCAATCTGGCAAGAAAAGGACTTACACCGAACTTATTACTTAAGATCTGCTCTAAATCTTTATCAGAATCTACTATCCTCCATTCACTTTTCAATGAAAAAACCTCTCTTGTTATTCTCTCGAAGAGATTATATAACAAAAGAGGTTAAAACTCATAACAAATTCATTCGTAATCTTTTATAAAGGCAATGTACGCGAGATACGTCTGGTAAAGGTCGGCCTTTGAAACTATCTCGAAGGGAGAGTGCATACCCAGCAAAGCCGGTCCAACATCAAGCACGTGCATGCCGTATTCGGCAAAGAAAAGTGCGATCGTACCGCCGCCTCCAACATCAACCTTTCCAAGTTCACCGGTCTGCCATATCACTTTGTTATCGTCCAAGACCTTTCTTATCCGTCCCACGAATTCGGCATCGGCATCGCTCGATCCTGACTTTCCACGTGCACCGGTATACTTTGTAATGACAACGCCCTTGCCAAGGTACGGTGTGTTGTTAGCCTCGAAGACCTCCTTGAAGGTAGGATCGAAGGCCGCGTTGACGTCGGAAGAAAGCACGGCCGTATCTTCGATTATCTCTTCAAATGTAAGATCCGTTTCCATATTGCGCGCTTTCAAGATCTTCTTTATCCATGACATCCAGAATTGATGGGATGCCCCTGTACTTCCGTAACTGCCTATCTCTTCTTTGTCAAAGAAGAGAATAACTGTCGGCCTTGAAATCTTTGGACTGTCGAGAATAGCCTTGAGGCTTGCAAAAGCGCATATCTTATCATCATGGCCGTAAGCACCTATCATGCTTCTATCAAAGCCTATCTCTCTCGGCTCAAAGGCGGGCACTATCTCGAGTTCTGAACTCACAAGATCTGCCTCAACGATTCCGTACTTGTCGTTGAGCAATTTGAGCACATTTAATTTCAAAGCACCTTCCATCTTTTCAAAAGTTATCGGCTTCGATCCTATTATCAGGTTAAGCATCTCTCCCGTTATATCCGAGATCTTCTTATTTTCGTTTCTATCAAGGTGCGGAAGCAGATCGCTCATTACAAAGACCGGATCTCCCGGTTCATTTCCGATATCTATCTTCACGATCTTTCCATCTCTTTTTACAACTACCCCAATGATGGCAAGAGGTATGTTGAACCACTGATATTTCTTTATACCACCGTAATAGTGGGTCTTCGCGAGCACCATATTGGAATCTTCGTAAACAGGCTTGGGTTTGAGATCTATCCTCGGAGAATCTATGTGAGAGGCTATTATGTTAAGACCACCGGAGAATTTTTTTGGTATTCTGAAGATCGCAAGCGCCTTCCCGCGGTAAAGGTAATACGATCTTATCTCCTCTTTTAAATCGACCTTCTCAATGGGCCTGTAATTACTTTTTTCAAGCAATTTGACGCTTTCTTCTGCAAATGTTCTCTCAGTTTTACCACGGGACATGAACTGTATGTATTCTTTAGAAAATTCATCTACCTTTTTTTCATCAAGATCTGTCCACGCACTTTTGTACTCGAACTCAAGCGCTTGTTTAATTTTCGAATAGTCATTCTGCTTTTTTGGCATAAAGATTCCTCCTTTTAAATTTGAATTTTGTCGGAGTTAAGGTTAAGTATCAATTCCACCTCTCCGACGCCTATCCCTAAACTCTCTGCTATCTTTTTGGAATTCCATCCTTTTTTGGCAAGATCAAGCACCTTTTCCTCTTTGCCTAAATCGTTAAAGATCTCTTCTTTGTCTTCTTTCAATTCAACGTTAATGAGATCTGGAATCTCGGAGACTTTGTTCATTCTGTCTGCCATGCTCTCATTTAACTTAATGTAGAGCTCATTTGCGTGATAGATCGTGCTTCTCAATTCTGATATCTTTTTGTCGAGAGTATCGACATTTGTGTTCGTAACGTGCTGGATCTTTCCTATAAGGCGAGATACATCTTCGGTTATGTCTAAATTATCGTATTTCTCACGATCATGAATCTTGGAGATCAGAAAATAAACAATGCCTCCAGCAATTCCACCCATCAACGATCCTATCAAAAACCACACCAAATTCACCGTGTGAATACCACCTCCGGAAAAGAAAGATCCATGGGCCCTTCCCACGTAAGGGCAGAATTAGAAATCGTCGTTGGAGTTGGACTTACAGAGATTATCTTTGCACCCTGTGGAAATTTAAAGGTCACAATGGAATTCTTGTCGAGTTTCATTCCAACCTTGCCCATTGAGACGTAATAATTCGATCCATTCAGAGTTACTATTCCATCGACAACACTGTGCTCTGTAAACTGGAGCGTGTTTGGATTCAAAACAATCGCCGTCGAATCATAACTTACCGGAACAAGGCTGAGTTTGGTCGATTTTGAAAGGTTATCGAACATCTGCTGGTAAGATTTGAATTTGTCCTGAGGGCTCAATTTGTTGTATTCATCAAGCGCCTTTTGAAGATCATTCGAATTTGGATAGTAAAGTTTGACGCTATCATTTATGACGACAGGAGTTGAATAGGTGAAAATGTACTCGGCCTGATAAGCAATCTGTTCATATGGTGGCTTTCTATTGGAAGTTATCACAAATTGAATCACCATAACAACAACGAGCACGCCAACCATTATCCACAAAAATTTGTTATACTTCGACATTCAAAGACCTCCATTTAAAATTCATGTGTTTTTCTCCACAAATCAACAAGGTATTCTCCCAAATATTTAACTTCTTCTATTGAATCGAATTTCGATATTTCCTCTTCAAGTATTTTTTTTAAATCAACGCTATCTTTATTCTTCTTATCGGAAATTTTCATCTGATTTCTTATTTCATTGGCTATTTCTATTGCGATAAGACGGGTTAACTCGTGAACGAGATCTTCAAGACGTGTCTCCTTCGATTCCTTTTTTCCGTAAGAGAAAAAGTAATCAGCCATTGCTTCCACCGTTTCCAAAACTCTTTCTCATTAATTCCTCAAAGGTCTTTAACTGTGAATTGACTCTCAGATCCATTACGCCAAAATCGACCTCTACCTTTAAATCATCGGGCCCGAAAGAGGAATCAACGATCACGTCGATAGATCTGTTCTTTAGATCCTCTAAAATCTCTTCAGATAAATTTGGTGGGACGTACAACTTAACATTTTTCGAGGATTTGACCATTTCAAGTACTCTCTCTATCTTTTTCGAAATAAAAGATGGATCTACATCTGAAAGTACTACCTCCTTTATGACACTTATTGAAAGTTCGAGTAAATAAGGAGTAAGATCGTCTAAAGATCGATCTACCTCTTTCTTTAGCCTCTCGATAAAGGGATCGAGAGCCAAAAATTTCTTTTTCCATTTCTCCAAGCCTTTTTCATATCCATCTTTGTATCCTTGATTGTAGGCATCTTCTTTGATCTCTTTCGATTTGGTAATTGCCGAATTCAATATCTTCTCATATTCTTTTTTTGCGCTTTCAAGGATAAATCTTGACCGTTTTTCGGCTTCTTCTAAAGGATCATTTTTTTCTTCTTTCTTGCTTTGTTCTTGAGAGCCGATCTTGATTTTGTCCTCAAAAATAGGTGGCTTTTTTATGATCTCAGACAATTATATCCTCTCCCCCGCCATGGCTTATGACTATTTCCCCGGCATCCTCGAGTTTTCTCACTATAGCAACGATCTTTTGCTGTGCCGCTTCAACATCTTTGACTCTGACAGGTCCCATATATTTGAGTTCATCTTCAAGCAAAGCGGCGGCCCTTTTTGACATGTTAGACATCAATTTGTTCTTGACTTCCTCGGTCGTTCCCTTTATCGCAAGGGCAAGATCGTGCGTGTCGACCTCCCTCATTATCAACTGGACAGATCTATCATCAAGTTGGAGTATATCCTCAAAGACAAACATCCTCTTCTTTATCTCCTCGGCAAGATCCGGATCTGTCTTTTGAATGTCGTCCAAAATCCTTTTTTCGGCAGTTCTGTCGAGGGCATTGACAATTTCAACGGCGACATCTATTCCACCGACATTGCTGAAATCCTGGGTGACAAAAGAAGAAAGCCTTTTTTCCATATTTTTCTCTATCTGCTTTACGACCTCTGGAGAGGCTCTTTCAAGAAGGGAAAGTCTTTTCACGACCTCGGCTTGCAATTCTTCCGGAAAAGAAATGATTATCTGTGCCGCCTGTTTAGGTTCAAGATACGCAAGTACCAGCGCGATCGTCTGTGGATGCTCATTTTGCAAAAAATTCACAAGTTGGGCGACATCAGATTTTTTCATGAAATCAAAAGGTTTAACCTGTAAATTCGAAGTCAACTTCCCTATGATCTCATAAGCCTTTTGAGGGCCTAAGGCCTTTTCGAGCACTTCTTTTGCGTACTCTATCCCTCCCTTGTTTATGTACTCTTTTGCCTGCATCATTTCCGAAAATTCTTTCAATGCTTCCTGCCTCTCCTGCTCGGAGATGTTTTTCAAATTTGCAATCTCGAGTGTGATGGACTCTATCTCTTCTTCACTTAAATTCTTCAAAATTTTGGCTGCCCTTTCAGGTCCTATTGTAAGGAGAAAAATGGCTGCTTTACGCTTGTTAGAACTTTCCTTTTTGTTATCGGCCATTTTATTACTCCTTATTTATCCATAATTTTATTATCTGGGCAACATCTTCGGGATCTTTATCTATCCACATGGTAACGTTGTTTTCAAGTTTCAACAGCTCTCCATTTTGAGGCTCGGTCTGCTGGGCCTTTTTGGCGATCTCTGCGGCCTCTGCCTCTATTCTCTTCCTTCTTTCTTCCACTTCTTTTATCTTCCTTCTCTTTTTTATTCTGACAGCCATGTAAAAGAAAGCGATTGTCAAAAGTATTGAAAGCAAAATTGAGTATATCACTATGAGCCTAAATCTTTGCGCTTCTTCAGATTGTTGAAGCGCTTTTTGTGCAATTACCTCTGCATTATTGTTGAATGGCATTGCCAAAACCTTTATATTGGACGTAGAAGCCCCCACAGACATGGCAACGGCCGATTGAATCGTTGGAATAAGAGAGGTATTTGTCGAATTCAAAAAGACAGTCATCGTTAAATCCTTTATGTCTCCGGATTTGTCATTTATTATCTTTTGATAAACCTGAGAAACATCGTAATTCGTTATGGTGTTCGAATAACTCGATACGGCCGAAGAGGGGTTTGTGCTTACATAAGTTGGCGGTATATTTGAAGCCATACCGACAGGACCGGAAGGCACACCATTTGATGAAACGCTTGTTTGCTGTTGCTGGTTCGAAATGACACCTGTGTTATTTTTGGTATCATAGGGAACATAAGTTTTATTCTCCTCCGTTATCTGCTGCCAGTCAAGTTGAACGTTGGCCGCGACGGCAACATTCCCATATCCAAAGACATTGTAAAGCATTCCAAGAACCTTTGAAACGTAGTATTTTTCAACCATTTGCTGGAGTTGAAGTTTAGATGTTGCAACCATCGCATTTTGGGAAAGATCTATTTCGTTACTTAAAACATTCGAATATTGATCGACGATCTTAACGTCAGATATCGACATATTACCGACCGCTCCGGCAACGAGATTGGCAATGCCAAGGATCTGATTTTGGGAAAGTTGCATATTGGGCTTTAAAACGACCAAAACGGAAGCGGTGGGTTTTTCTTCCTGACCCGGGACATAATAGGTGTATTTTGGCAAAGAAAGAAAAACCTTCGAGTATTGAACTGGTGCAAGCATATCTATGCTACCTTCGAGTTCACCGGCAAGGGCTATTTGGTATTCAACCTGTCTGTCAAAACTTGTCATTCCAAGCGAAGCGAGCGAATTATTCGTGAGAAGACTGTATCCCTGAACGCCGGCAGTGGGTCCGAGAAGGCCATCGGTCGCAAGTTTCATTCTAACCTCGTAAACGTTTTGGGAGGCTGGAATGTATATAGTGCCATTTGGACCGGCTTTGTAAGGAATGCCAAGTTTTTGAAGATCGTTTATTATGCTACCGGCATTCGTATCTGAAATGTTTGAAACCAGAACGACGTATTTTGGAATGGAATTAACGTAGATCAAAATGGAAAAAACGATTATAATGCCGACAAAAAGGCTTATCCACAAAATCTTTTGATTTGTGTTCAGAGGTTTAAAACGATCGTTGTAAAATTGTTTTACCTTTGACCAAATGTCTTTGAAATTCATCTTAGATTCGATATCACTTTCCTTCTTATCTCTTCAAGTCTATCCTCAAGATCGCTTTCGTAGGTTCTTCCTGAATCGTAGGCGATCCTACCATTTACAATCGTCATGTAAACTCTCGCGTCTTTCAAAAAGTCAAATATCAACTTTCTCAAAACAGGCCTTTTTCCATTCCCAAGAGAACAATCGCAATCGTATATTGCCATATCTGCTGCGTACCCGGGTATCAATCTGCCCATCGGTTTATCAAAGAGTTTTGTACCCAATTTGTAACTGTTTTCAAGCAGCATCTTTTTCGTCTGGTATATCGAATCGAAATCTTCACCTTCTTTTAGCATCTTTCTTAAAAGGAAGGTAACCTGGGCCTCCATCAGAATAGATAGATCCGGTATAGTGCCAGTACCCAAGGAAACATTTATGCTTCTTCCCATCATTCCATCTATATTTGGAAATTGACTTCCATGAGTCATCATCTGCCTTGTGCAATAAATGGCCATAGTACCGGATGCCGCCATAACATCGAGATCTGTCTCCGTGAAGTGCCTTGCGTTAACTATAAGCATTTTATCATCAAGAAGACTAAGATGTCTCAACCTTTCGAGGTTAGACATACCGTATTTGGCAAAAGCCTCCTGTTCTTCTCTCTTTTCGTCCGATAACAGTATAACAACAAATGCGCCTATCGACCTTGCAAAATCTCTGAGCAAACTCATCGAATTATCATCGAAATTCGTAATTGAATTGAGCGGAATGTACTTAGGCTTCTCTCCGGACTTCAAAAGTCTTTGAAGGTCTTCCGGAGTCTGGACGCTTTCACCGACGGCGAATTTAAAAGGCCAAATATTCGATACAGCCTCAAGAGTTTTTTCAACCTCTATTTTGTGCAAATATCTCTCTATGGATCCGGCAACACAGGTTATACCGTGCCTTAATCCCTCCCATGCAACCTTTTCGGCAACTGTAAAGAAAATTTCATCGTTGAAGATATTCTGAAAAATATCGTATATTTTCTTCTTCAAATCTTCGTGAGAAATACCGGTCTTTTCTTCTATTCCAAAATCTGGAAAGATCAAAGACTCAAAATTCACGTAAGCGTCCACGAAACCCGGCAGAACGACTCTTCCTGCGCCATCTATGATTTCATTTTCAATGTGAAGATATTTTTTCTCCAAATCCTCTTTTTTCCCGATATCTACTATTTCGTCTCCGTCTATTTTCAACGCACCGTCTTCTATCATTCCGGTTTCAAGATCGTTGGTAACGATCTTAACATTTGTAATAAACATTAATGCGACCCCCTCGTTTTTGGATTCTTCGATAATCAATTTTACCACTTTGAATTGCAAAATTAAAAGCGGTCTTAAGACCGCTACTGGTGCCGAGAGTGGGAATTGAACCCACACGAACCTTTCCGGTTCACTGGATTTTGAGTCCAGCGCGTCTGCCAGTTCCGCCATCTCGGCATGCTATTTTATTTTAGCATAAGGACAATAAAAATTCAACTCTTAAGATGTTTTATCATATTTTGAAGAAGGCGCCTGTCCATCTTTGCCATTTCCGCAGCCTGCGAGATATTCCCGCCTGCCTTAAAAAGCAGCGAGGAGACGAATTGATTTTCAAGTTGGCGGTAAAGTTTGTCTCTTTCGGTACGCTTCCTAAGAAGGAAGGCCTTGTAATCGATGATCTCGTCTCCGGATACCTCCAGCGGCAAGTCTTTTGCCGTTATCTCGCCTTCCGCATTCAACACCGCCCTTAAGATCACATTCTGTAATTCCCTGACATTTCCGGGCCATCTGTAAGCCTTTAGCATCTCGATGGTCTTTGGCGTAATCATTCTTATATCCTTTTTCATCTGTTCTGCGTATTTGTTCATGTAATAATTCGCAAGAAGTTCGACGTCTTCCGGCCTTTCCCTCAACGGTGGAATTTCTATTCTTATAACGTTTATCCTGTAATAAAGGTCTTCTCTGAACTTTTTCTCATCTATCATCTTCTCAAGCGGTTTATTCGTTGCACTTATGAGCCTAAAATCAACTTTTCTCTCCTCAACACTTCCGAGCCTTGTTATTTTGAAATCTTGAAGTACTCTGAGCAACTTTGCCTGATCCTCAAACGGCATATCCCCTATTTCGTCAAGGAAAAGCGTGCCACCACTGGCTGCCTCAAATTTCCCGATCTTTCTTGAATTCGCTCCGGTAAAGGCTCCCTGTTCATATCCGAAAAATTCGCTTTCAAACAATTCAGCAGGGATTGCCGACATGTTAACCGCTATAAAGGGACCGGTGCATCTTGAACTTTGATCGTGAATCGCACGGGCAATAAGTTCCTTTCCAGTCCCGCTTTCTCCGAGAATGAGAATCGGAAGATCAAGACTCGCATACTGGGGGATCTTATCGAGAATTTTCAGGATCTTTTCGCTTTTCGTGATGATATTCGAAGATCGCTTTATTCGTTCCCTTAATATCGAATTCTCCCTTTTGATGTTGACGTATTCTATGCTTCTATCTATTTTTGTCTCGAGATCTTCTAAGTTTATAGGCTTTGTTATGTAATCATAGGCTCCTTTTTTGATGGCCTCTACGGCATTTTCTATCGTTCCGAAGGCCGTAATTATTATGACGGGAAGATCGAATTGATCCTTTACAACTTTTAAAAGTTCCATTCCATCCATCTTTGGCATCTTTATATCGGTGACCACAAGGTCTACACGATTTTCGCGGATTATTTCAAGGGCCTCAATTCCATTTTGCGCCGTTAAAACATTGTATTTCCTTGAAAAGTTCATCTTCATAAGTTCTAACATGTAATTTTCATCGTCAACGAAAAGTATCGTGTTCATGCCTTCACCTCCATCGGAAGAGTTATAGAGAATCTCGTTTCATTTTCATCGCTTTTGACGTCGATCTTACCTCCCATGGCATTCACATAATTGTAAACTATCGAAAGCCCAAGACCTGTGCCATTTTCTTTTGTAGTGTAAAACGGTTCGAAGATTCGCTGAAGATCGGATTGCGATATGACTTTGCCATTGTTGGAAACGGAGACCTTAAAATAATTTTCAAATTTTTCAACCTCAAAGGATATCCACTTTCCTTCATCGACGGCATCAAGTGCATTTGTGCCTATATTAAGCAGTATCTCCATAAGCATGGACTTGTCGAATTTTGCAACAAAGTGGGAAGGAAAAACAGTTCTTATCTCGATAGATCTTTTTGAAGCGCTTTCGCTTAAAAGTAAAGCGATCTTTTTGACTACCTCGGCGGGATCTCCCTCTTCGACTACGGGTGGTTTCTGACGGGCAAAATAAAGAAAGTTCTCGAGAATCGAATTGATTCTTTTTAGTTCCTCGTCTATGTACTTCCATAACTTTTCATTTTGGTACGGATCTGTACCCTTTCTCAACATTTGAATAGAAGTAGAAATTATGTTAAGAGGATTTCTTATTTCATGTGTAACTCCGGAGGAAAGTTTCCCGAGCGCGGCCATCCTTTCTTGAAAGATCATCTGTTTTTCCATCTTTATAACCCTTTGAATGCTTCTGTACCTCGAAAGGAAAAAGGTCAGGTGGTTCGATAGCGTATCAATCCATTCAAGATCTTCTGAAGAGTATCTTCCGCTCTTTTTGTGTCCCAAAACCATAAACCCTTCAACTTTACCGGCATTCTTCATCCATACAAGCAACTCTTTTCCAGAAAATATCCCCACAGATGGAAGACTGTAAAGATCTACAACTTTCAATATATCTCCACATGGAATTTCTTTTTGATTTAGACTTCTCCTTACAGATCTGTAATTACCATCGTCATCTTTGAAGAACAACTCTATGTCTTCCGTGTTTAAAACGCTTGACGCGTAATCGACTATAAGAGGCTCGAGTTCCTCGAGAGAATCTATTTCAAGACTTCTTCTGACGAAATTTATAGTCTTTTCTCTCTTGAAACCGCGCCCTGTGCGCAAAATTCTCTCAAAGAATTCGTCGATCTTTTGCAGATAATCTCCGAATACCAAAAAGGACAAAAAGATTACGACAAAGGATATCGAAAAGAACTGTATCAAACTTGCTGTCTTTGAAAAATAAAAATTGGTGTAATAACTTACTACCAAAATAAATGATATCAAAAGAGAAATCATCGATCCGTAAAGGACATTCTTTAAAAAGGCCTTCGAAATCTGAACCATTCTTATCTCGTAGACGAGATCAACTATCGTGTAAAGGTAGATTGGAATAAGGATAGAATTCATTATCGAAATGTATGGCCACATACCGTTATGATAAATCCACAGCCAGAAAATTATAACCTCGAGCACTTCGAAAAGTCCGTAAAAAACAATATAAGTTTGCACTTTAGATCTTGTGAAAAAAGAAATTATATCGGTATACTTCTTTATCATGAAAAATATCGAAAAGATAACGTTTAAAGTTGAGATTATTCCTAAAGAGACAAGATCGTCTCTTGAAAGGAGAAAAAGATAGATAAGTGCCGAACTCGTTAAAAGTATTCCGAATTCAAAAAAATAAAGAACTTTGAATCTAAAGGCATAAGATATCATAAGAACAGGGATACTTCCAAAAAGAATGAAGAAAATAGAGATCAGAAGTGTAGAAATCGAAAAATTAATCGTATCAAAAAAAAGCGCCACATTCCAAAGAAGAGATGTTGCCACCATCAAAACAAGGTAAGGATTCAAAGTTTTCTTGGCATAAAAGTAATATCTCAAAGATACAAAGAATAAGATCAAATTAGCGATGAAACTCGCAAAATCGAAGTAAAGTTCTGCGGGCATATTCTCATCCCCTCGTATCGATCCTAACATAAAAGGGGGCTGGCACGTGCCAGTCCCCTTCAAAGTTTAGATCGAATTCACGCTGTTTTCTTTGACCTTTCGAACAAAGAAACAATAAGAACTATGATACCAACGATTAAATCATTGACAAGATTGGCAACGTAAGAATGGGTGATCCCGGGAATAAAGGCCGCTATTATCATCCACACACCGCCTATCAAACCTATAATCCATCCCTGCCACGCCGCGTGTTCTGGAATCATCAAAAATCCAAATATCGCGACTATTATTCCGACAAGCAGATCGTTGACAAGATTTCCCGTTCCACCCAGAGGAATAAATGACGCTATGATAAGCCATATTCCTCCTATTAACAAAGTTATCCAGCCTCTCCATGTCATACAAACCACCTCCATCAAATTTTCCTTCCACTTTTGATTAGCAAGAAACGTGCCAAAGTCTAAAGATAGATCTTTTCAACAAATTCAAAGAAATTTTCTCGCCGTTAAAATAAACAGTGCGAAGATTTTCTTCGCACTGTTTTTGAAAATACGCGTTAATAATGAAAAATCACTGCGAATCTTTCCTTCACACCTTACGGTAAAATATTCTTTTTAAAATCCACAAAGAAAACGCTATGAATGACAAGACAATCAAAGCGATTATTTCGTTAAGATCTATTTTATGAACGACTCTTCCGCCCGGAACGATTTCAATTATTTTTGAAACGTCAAATTCCATGTCTCCGTCGTGTTTCAAAGACATGGCAACAAAGGTTCCCTCGACTGTCAAAAGATCGCCTTCGAAATTATAACTTGCCGTGTATTTTATTTCTTTTGCAAGGGAATAAGGCATCCAAAATCCGAGAGTCTGGGCACCATCTGTCATGTTGACCCACGCGTAGTCTCCCCTTCTCATAATACTTCCGACGGCCCGACCCTGGACCGTTAAAAATTTCCCATTGTATATTGACGGATTATCTATCATATCGGATATGGTAGGCATGGCAAAGATCACAGACACAAAAAAGATCATGAGTGTAAGAAAAATGATATGCTTCATCTTCTTTTTGCTCCCATGAACGGATAAGCAACAAAGGCTATAACGGCCATGAATTCAAGCCTACCAACCCACATCAAAATAATGAAAAGCACCTTTAGCACGTCCGACATCGAAGGAGAAGTAATGCCGGTCGAGAGTCCGACATTTCCAAGAGCCGATGCGACTTCAAATGCAGCCTTTTCTATCGGATATTTGTAAATGAGAGTTATTATAAGACCTACAACGAATGAGAGAATGTACATCATCGTTATGATCATGGCATTTTTGACGATCTCATTATCGAGATCTGTATCTTCCTGATTATGGAATTTTTGCACTTTGACCGATTTCGACGACATAAAAAGTTTTTTTGTCTCGAAGACAAATGATTTGGCGATTATGCCGATTCTCATTCCTTTTATTCCTCCAGCAGTCGAACTTGTACTCCCACCTATAAGCATTGCAATGGTTATACCAACCATGGCGAGTGTGCCCCACGATCCAAACTGCGAAGGGTATATATTCATAAAGCCGGTTGTCGTGTGCGCAGAAATCAATTGATAAAATCCCTTCGTAAAGAGAATTACCGCATTCGGATAAACGTTATCCCTCACAAGGCCAACTGCAACTATGGTAAAGGTTACAAGGACTGTTATGAAAAAAGACTGCGCTTCTATGTTTTTATATATCTCTTTTCTGTTTTTGTTCATTACAGCGTAGTGAAGTGCGAAATTGAAAGAACCTATTATGAAGATCACCATAGTTATAAGCATATAAAGCATACTGTGATAATAAAGAATGTTTTGTGAATGCGGGGCAAAGCCTCCTGTACTCCATGCCGACATGAAGATCCATATGCCGTTCAAAAGTGCGCTTACAGGTTTTAGTCCTATAACAAGGCCCGCGATGAAAAGAGCGATAGTTCCGACGGCAAGATATATAAGACTAATATTCCATATAGCCCTTGCAGTTTTTGTGACGCTCGGAAGAAGTTTTTCGCTTTTTCCTTCCCCTATGTACATCATATATCCGCCACGCATGCCTATGAGAAAGCTCAAAGACAGAACGATCATGCCCTGACCGCCGATAAAGGTAAGAAGCGCCCTCCACATGTTCATTCCTATCGAAAGATCGTACATCCTCTGAATCAACACAAGCCCCGTTGTCGTAAAGCCACTCATGACATCGAAGACGGAGTCCAAAAATGAAAGATAATGGCCAGAAAGGTATCCCGGAATTGCGTCGATGATAGTGAGAATTATCCATGCGTATGCCGCTATGAACATTCCATGAAGCCAATCCATTTCTTTTTGATGATCTCGGCACAAAATCTCAAGTGTGAATCCAAAAATAAAAGAGATGGCCATTCCTATTCCAAAATCTATGGCCGTATTCCATTCTTCGAAAATCAAAGATATGGCAAGCGGGATGGCCATTACCCATCCCATCGTCTCGACTATCTTTGCGGTGTAGTAATTTATTATCTTTAAATCCGAATAAACCGTCTTTTTGCTCATATCAGCGAGTGAGCAGATATCCTATTAGAAAAGCGGCTCCAATGAGGACGGCAGAATATCCCACTTCTATTAAAATTCCTATCGAGGTGTCTTTAACCTTTTCAATTTTTTGCCTCATTTTCATCACCTATCCCGATAAGAATGGCTTTTATCTCGTCAATTTTGTCCTTCCTCGACATTATTATGACGAGATCGCCTTCATCTATTTGCGTATCTCCTCTTGGCACTATGGGCTTATCTGCTTTTATAACAGTTATGATTATACTGTCTCTCGGCAATTTGATTTCCATTATTTTTTTGCCATCGGATGGAGAATTGTGCGGTATTTTTATCTCCAAAATATTTAGATCGCCATGGTAAAAGGTCAAAAGTGATCTTATCGCTCCGAGTACGACTTCCTGCTCGATTACATTTGCAATGAACGCCGTTGAACAAACGACGTTATCAACGCCTAAAGACTTAAGCACACCTTCATTTTTGGGATTATTAACCCTTGCAATCGTTTTGGGAATGTTGAAATTTTTCTTTGCTATCTGGCATGAAATGAGATTTACCTCGTCTTTTCCCGTAACTGCAGCGATAACATCCGCATCTTCGACGCCGGCCTCTTTAAGATCGTCGATTTCCGTTCCATCACCGTTTATAACATTTACGCCGTCCATCTCTTCCGCGATCGCCGTGCATTTGACAGGATCTTTTTCCACAACCGATATCTTGTGTCTCTTCCCGTAAAGTGTCTTGAGAAGATAATATCCTACCTTTCCTCCGCCGACGATTATTATCTTCACTGCACATCACCAAAGTATTTTGAAATTTTCTTTGCTTCTTCAAGATTGGATAAAATCACTACTACATCGTCTTTTTGTAAATCTCGATCTTCGAAGGCAATCTCAAAATTCCTTCTTTTTACCGCACAAATTCTGATGCCAAATTTCGATTCTACATCTTCAACTTTGAAATTTTTGTCTTTGTAAACGACGACTTCAAAAATGGAAAGGCCATCGCCTATATTCGCCCGTAATCTTGTACCATCTGAGAAGATCATGTTGTACATCTCTTCAACGCCTATCGTCGTAGGGCATACAAAATCAACGTTGAAATCTTTGTAAGTTCCAATTTTCGATTGAAGGTAAACCCTTGCCATGACCTTTGGGATTTTGTAAATCGTTTTGGCAATTTCGGCTATCATGATATTCGTGTTGTCGTCACGCGTTGCCGCTATAACAGCGTCGGCTTTTTCAATGCCGGCTTTTTTGAGAATATCTTCGTCAATGCCAACTCCTACGATCGTAAGGCCGTTGAAAGCCATTCCAAGTTTGGAAAACGCGCTCTTGTCCTTATCAACAACGACAACGTCATGGCCTTCATCTGCGAGTTTTAAAGCCAGCGACGCTCCGAAATATCCACATCCAATTATTATAACGTACACATCTATCGCCTCATTGGGTTAATTATATCATCTTTTGACGAACCTTTCTATGCCCTTGAGAATGTACTCGGCAGAAAGATGAGCCTCATCTATGACCTCATCAACAGTCCCGCCGGTACGCCAGCGATTGTCCCAATCGGACGACATGAAATATTGAATGTATTTCTTTGTCGCTATCCAGTCTTCAACGGCCTTCAAAGATTCATTCGTTATGATCATCGACTCTTCCCAATCCTCCCATGGCAATATCTTCTCTCTGTACTCTTTCGGCTGCATATCGAAGAGCTCTTTTGAAGGGATGGAGACGATCTTCAAATTGTATCTGTTATCGAGAATATCTAAAATCTTTAAAAGGTTGTATGTCGGCATCGTGCCTCTTACAAGGATCGTTCCGTCATGCTTTCCCGCCTTGAAATCTCTTATCAAATAAGCGCCCTTCGCGGCCTCTAAGTGAGATGGGATCTTCATCTTTTCCCTATCGGGTATCTCGATTGGAGGCCTTGTCAGATGAATTGCGACAATCGGTACATCTTTCGAAAGCGCCGCCCCTAACAAAACCGGCACCTCGTTGGCCTCCCACGGATATAAATTGATTATATGACCCTTTGGAAACAATTGCGTGACAACCGTCGAAAAAATGCCAAAATGGGTCCTCGAATCGTCTGCGGTCTCGGGGCCTGAATGGCCCACAACCCACAAAATTTTCCCGAGTTTTACAGGACAGTCCTGAGCCATCTGGGAAAACAACCTGTAAGGTCCGTACTTCAAATACGCAAAGGCTCCGTACGTTGACGTTGCCATCCAGAATCCATTGAATTTTTCGTAAGGCTTATCGGATAAATTCACACTCGCAACGCCTGCGGAAATTCCGGCATTCGCAAATTCGGTTATCTCTTGTGGCAAAAGTACGCCGTCTAAATTCGAGTCCCTGTCGTACCAGCCATAACCTTTGAAATCTTCGAACACTTCTCCGAATCCCGACAGATTGGTAGACTCGGTCAGATCGGCAGAAGCCGCCAAAAATAAAGGACGGCCATACTTTTTTGCGCTTACGGCATTTATCCATGCCCCCCAAGATTTAAGTGCCTGCCTATTTGCGGCCTTCGAGCCGGCTTTGAAAAATATTTCTTTTGGATATGAAGAGTAATCAAAAAGAGAATTATCATTAAAAATTTGCGAGTCTAAAATCGGAAAGGATCTTTTCGAAATTTCGATTCTTTTCTGAACGATTTCATCGGTAATTTTTTCGACGAGATCATCATCTTTCAAGATCACATCGATAACCTTTTTCAAATTTAGTCGTGTCTGTTTTACAAAATCATCCCCGTCCGGTACGGGTTTGCCGTATCCTTCAAATTCAACGCCGTATTTTTTCATGAACTCTTCTCTTGTACGCCAGAAGATCTCCGAATTTGCCTTGTGAGGGCTTCCGTGAGATTTGTTGTCGTACACGCCGTATCCGTATCCTTTTCTTGTTTTAAACCACATCGCGTTGGGAAGGTTTTTTTGTCTTTGAGATTCGATCTTTTTAAAAGCGTCAAAGATCTTCTCCCAGTTATGTCCGTCCTCGCAACCGACAACATTCCACCCGTAAGGCTTAAACCAGTCATCAGGCGTACCGCGTATGACTTTGCTTATGGGATGATCGTCTATTCCAAAATCATTCCAGTCTATAAGCCAGTACAAATTATCGAGCCCTAAACCGTAGGCAGAATTTTTAGATTCGCAAGATGCGCCGGCGCTAAGCGCCCCTTCTCCTTCGATTAACCACACTTTCACATCTAATCCCGCACGTTTGAGAGCAAGGGCCTCTCCGACAGAGGCTGGAAGACCATGGCCGGCAGGGCCGGTGTTGAATTTCAAAAATAAAGTCTTTCCAGAGAATTCTGCATGGCCGGAAAGCCCGTCTCTGTGCCTAAACTTTAAAAGATCATCCAAAAGGACGATTTTTGACGGATCTATGAAAAATCTCTCATCTTTTGTCTCCTCAAATCTTTTTTTGAAAGATTCTCCTATCACAGTCAGGGCAGCGTAAATCAAAGGGACCGTATGGCCTGCAGAAAGAATGAATCTGTCAGAAAGTGGATTTTCGGGATGGATGAAATCAAAGTGAGAATAATCTGAAAAGACCATGGACCAGAATGCGTGCATCTTTGACCTCGATCCTCCCGGATGGCCACTCTGTCTTAAGTTTAGCGTGAAATCTATCAACTGGCCCGTTACATCTTTTATGATCTCAAGTTCTTCAAAATTCAATTTAAATCACCTCGGTATATAATAAACAAAATTCGAATTCTGAATTGTTGCTCCGGCAGGTGCTAATGGCGGGTAGGTTGGGGCTCATAGCACGTAGCAAAGAGATTAGAGAAACTTGTGACGCTAACGTGATCTTCCAGAAACTCTTCACTACTCACTCGTTGCTGTTCACCGATCGAGGCATTTTGCCCTTCGCTTAAAGTCAACGAGCATTCCGCTACCTGCCACAAGCCACCTGCTACAAGCCCATTATTTTACCCCAAGACAAAGCCCAAAGAAGATATTGTATCACCGAGGCCGACCGTTATTTTTGGAGACGGGACGACCTTCGTCGGAAAGAGAATGAAATGAACTCCTTTCTCTTCCCATTCTTTATAATCGTACTTTTCTGGAATATCAATCATATACTTGAATCTTTCCAAATTTATCTCCCCGTCCATCGCTCTTTGAGCTGCCGCAAGAGAAGCAAAGGCGAGGGCCTTTTTCTGGGACTCAAGATCGTAATTTCTAAGTGCAAGCAGATAAAAGCCAAGCGCATGAAAATGCACCCTCGAAAGATTTCCTTTCATGATTTTGGATATCACACGAGATATCCCTTCAACGTCTAAATTTAAAATATCTTTTCCATCATACCCCATATCTCTTGCAATCCATGAAAGTTCAACCTCGTTAAGGCCGAGGCTATCAAACCTTGAAAATAACCTTTCTTCAACGGCCTTT
Organism: uncultured Mesoaciditoga sp.; assembly: GCA_964433875.1. Lineage (GTDB taxonomy): Bacteria > Thermotogota > Thermotogae > Mesoaciditogales > Mesoaciditogaceae > Athalassotoga. The sequence continues at coordinate 4,889 of CAYSSO010000014.1, read as the reverse complement.
CTTACCCTGTCTCTTCTTATGGAGGCAAATTCGAGATGGAATTTCATTTTAGAATTTTTATCTTTTACCGCTTTTATGAACTTCAAAAGTTCATCGATCCTGTCCTCGGCCGTCTCTCCGTCTTGGTAAACCTCTTGCATGATATGGAAGCCCGAGACAAGGAAGTGAGAAATTTCTTCCGCATGATCTATGACGTAAGATTTGAATGGATCTCTTACCTCTAATTTTGAATTGACGGGATTCCATGAGGCTATGAATCTGTTGGATCTCGGGCAGGTATAAATCTGGCCGTTAATTTCTATAGATTGGCCTTCAGAAAATTCAAAAATCCAGTGTATTGCATCGACTCCCTCTCCATCATAGGTATTGATTGGATGATCAAGGCCATTCTTCCCTACAACGAAAAGATTTTTGGAATCCGGGAAAAGGGTTGCAATCTCCCTTTTTAAAGGATAAACGTAGACAAGAATTTTTTCGAAGGGAAAGGGCACAAGGCCTTTTGCCATATTTGCCGAAGTCCCGCCAAGCCTTAAAGTGCCCGTTCCGAAAGTTTTCATGATCCATTCGTAAACCTCTTTTGAATCGATCATCAACTGAAGAGCACTTCCATTGACGAAAGAAAAAATTAATCCCTTCCAGAAATCATCGGTACATTTTATCGAATCGGGAAGTTCTGAAATTTCACGCGGGATCACGATATCCAAATCGCCAATCTTTTTCGGCTCAAATCTCACAAGGCCATCTATTACCGAGTGAAAGCCAAGGGCTATCATCTTCGAATCCCGTGCCCTTTTGATTCCCCAATCAATCGCATTATCGTACAAACTCATACGCTACCTCCAAAGATCAAAAGAAATATCGAACTTACGATAACGGTCGTCGTTACAGTCCCGCCGGCAAGTTCGGGATCGAGTTTTTTGTCTATCGAGTACAAAAGTGTCAAAAGCGGTGCCGGCATGAGAGCACTCAAAAGCACGACATTTGCCATCAACGCATCTGATGGCTCAAATGTCCTTAGCACAAAGTAAAATGTCACGCCTAACATGGCGCCGATGAGATATTTCAAAGAAATTGCCTTTGCCATGTTTTTGAATTCGACCTTTAATCTTTCGAAATTCAAAAAGATGCCTATCGTCAAAAGAGACAAAAAAGCATTTGCCCCGCCCAATATCCCAAGAAATTCAGAAAGTATATCTGGCATAGCCGATAAAGAAAGGTTCAATATTATGGCGGCAAATATCGCAATCAAAGGTGGAAAGGTCGAGACCTTTTTGATAACCTCCTTTGTGCTGAACGCGTCTGAAGAAAAAAGTATCGCTATCGCATATCCGACCGTGTATATCATAAGGCCATTTCCCATGTCAAATATCGACATGTAAGCAAGGCCTTTTCCTCCCCACAATAACTGGGCAAAAGGATACGCAAACAAACCCAAATTCAGTCCGTTAAAAGTCAAGATCAAAGACCCTTTTGTGCCGCGGGCCACATTCGATCTTCGAAAGATCAAAAAGCCTACAATCATAAGCGTAAGCGTCGTCAAAATTCCGAAGGCCATCAGTGAAAAGAGCGGAAAGGTAAGTTTGACACTTGTGACGGCCTGAATTATGACTGCAGGAAGCGTTATGTATATGACGATCTTCGAAAAGGCCCGCCCTTCTGTCTCGTCTAAAAATTTCAGCGATTTAAGTAGATACCCTATCGCTATTATTGCAAGGTATGAAAGAATTTTGTATATCACGATCTGTAATGTTTTTTCATCTCAGAATTGAAAGGCAAATTCATTATCTCGTCCAAAACCTCTTTTACCTGTTTTTCTGACTTTGTCCTCGGATCCCTTATCAAAATCTCTTCGAGTACCCGCCTGTCTCCGGTTATAAAGGCCTCAAGCGCCATCTCCATCCTCATTATCCTCGGCGTCAGATACATCTTCTTTATCCTGTCCGTCAAATCCGGCTCTATCTTCTCCGGATGGATCCCTTTTTTGTCTACCTTAACCGGCACCTCAACGACCACATCGTCAGGAATTCCTTTTATCGTGCCTTTGTTCAAAACGTTAAGATACAACCTTGCCTCTTTTCCGTTTGCAATCGCGTTTATGAACGGCACCTGTTGCTCGCCACTTAATTTATCCTTCGGAAATTCTTCGGGCCATGATTCGGTCAACTTCACGGATGGATTCTTCGAAATGTCTATTATTTTCTCTCTTATCTGTCTTAACTCCTCGTAAAATTTCGGCCTTTCGACTTCGTTGTCTATCCCTCCGAACTTCCCAAACCATCTCTTCTTGGTCTCGAGATCGTAATGGTACTTCCATGTCCCGTTTCTTACGGTGTCGCCTATCGGAAGCATCCCGTAAAACGCGTACATATCCATCGTCGCAGGGCTCATCTGCATGTCCCATGGACTCGTCGATTCCCATCTTGGCAACTTCTCCTTTATCCATTCGTCCAAAATCGGATACCCATTCTTTCCTTTATATATGAATCTATTCAAGAATATCCCGTGATTGACTCCGGCTATCTGCCAGTCTATATCTCTCTCATCAAGACCCAAAGTCTTGAAAACCTCATGCACACCTCCGAATCCATGGCAAAATCCTATTATCTTTGCCCGTGTCTGTCTCAAGACAAGTTGCGTTATCTCAAAGACAGGATTTGCAGTCTGGATAAGGTATGCATCCGGACATATCCTCTCGACGGCTTTTGCGATGTCCAAATGGAGTTTTAATTGATTGTAGTTCGAGAGCGTGTAATAATCAGAGACCATGTTGAATTCCTGCGAATCTATCCCGCGGTAATATCCGTGCTTTTGACCGATATCTCTCATCATCTCGTATTGGACATATCCGTCCTGGTGACCTTCTCCACGTGCAAGAGCCGTGTTTATGACAAAGTTAGCGCCGTCGAGAGATCTTTCCAAATTCGTCGTCTTTTCGAATTTCAGGTCTCCGCCTATTTCAGATGTGTACCTTTGAGAAAGACTGTATATTGCATCTAAACGCCTTTCGTCAATATCCATTAAAGAAACAACTGTCCCTGATAGTTCTTTCGTCTTTGCCAGATCACCTACCAATTTCAGTGTATACCTTACGCTTCCTGCTCCTACAAATGTGATTTTCATATCATCATCTCCTCCATAATCTTTTTAAAGTATGTGCGGCCATTTTGGGATTTCTGTCCCTTGTGAAGACCCCTTTGTAATTGAAAAGCGGTCTGTGAACATTCTGGGCCGTTTTGAAATCGGCAAAAGCCCAGACGTGTATGCCGATTACAAAATCTTTCTCATTTGCAACTTTAAACAATCTTTCGATGTATTCGGACTGGTACTCTTCCGAAAACATCTGCGCCGGATTTGCGTGAAAGCCGGATATCGCATCGGCACCGAATTCAGTCAAAATCACAGGCCTTCTGTATGTTTTGTAAAGTGCGTCTAAATCGTCTGAGAGCAACTTTTCGGCTTCCTCTATCTTTCCTTGGTGGTTGTACCATCCATAATAGCGGTTTACGCTTATGACATCGAAATGTTTCATCGCCACATCCGACCCTCCTGATTTTTCGCAAAACGGCACGCAACTTACCATCGTTGCCGGCCTGGTCGGATCGGCAATTTTTGCCGTATCGTACAATTTTTTGAAAAATCCGTCCGATTTAGGATGCGCAGAATCCGGCTCATTTGCAACGCTCCACATGATCACGGACGGATGATTTTTGTCTCTGTCGATGAGCCTTTTGATATCCTCCGCGCACAGATCAACGGTTCTTTCATTTTCGTAATGGTACTTTTCAAGGCCAACATGTGGTGCTTCGTCTATAACAAGAAAGCCAAGTTCGTCTGCCATATCGAGCCATTCTTCGGAATAAGGATAATGCGAGGTCCTGAATGAATTTGCGCCGATCCACCTTAGCAGATCGTAATCTTTGACGATCAAAGGCTTGAAGGTGCCCTGTCCTTCGATAGAAAATTCTTCGTGCTTTCCAAAGCCAAGCAATTTGACAGGGGTATCATTCAAAAGCATGTGTTTGTCATCTAACGATACAGTCCTTATTCCTACCTTTATCCTGTACTCGTCGATCAATTCATTTCCGGAAAGAACCCTCGCCTTTACCTCGTAAAGATATGGATCGTCCAAATTCCAAAAATGGGCATTCTTGATCTCGAATTGAAAACTTTCTTTTGTGGATGTTATCTTTTTTGAACTTTTCAGATCGCCAATCGATACCTCGACATCTTTTCCAACGCACTCTTCGGTCATTTCGATTGTGATGTCTGCAAGACCCAGTTTTTGGGATGGAACGGATTTATCGCATCTGAAATTAATGTCCAAAACAGATGCCTTTGAGGAAAGTTCAATGTAAGGCATTCTTATGATTCCGCCGTACGGGAAAAAGTCGAAATTCGCAGGAGGAAAGTTGCCGGCTCTTTCAAAGCCCGGCATTCGCCCGGATGGCAGATCATCTTTTGACAGTTTATTCTCGACTTCGACACGGATTCTGTTTGTGGATCCGTATTTTAGGGCGTCGGCAGGATCGCATTCAAACGGAAGGTACCCTATATCATTCGAGCCTATCAATTCATCGTTGAGATAAACTTTGCTCTTTGTGTTTACGGCTCCAAAATAAAGTCTTACTCGCTTTTTGATCCATTCAGATGGCACATCCAAATCGTAGATATATTCAACCGGACCCTCTTCAAAGAAAAGGTCTTCGTATTGGTCGTTCCAACTGGCAGAAACCGCAATCGGCCTTTCCTTACCGTGAGATTTTATCTTCCACATGTTCGAAAGTTCAACTGTCGATCTGCAAAAATTCATCTGCGGCCTTAACAATTCAAACATCTCCTTAAAAATTCCCTTTCGGGTTATTTGAAATACTTTCCTTCCAACCTGTTAA
>CAYSSO010000013.1:0-47730 GCA_964433875.1 uncultured Mesoaciditoga sp. | reverse complement strand
AGGAGAAGTGCATAAAGTGCGGAAGTTGTTACGAGGTGTGCAGATTCGACGCGGTTGAGAAGATCGACTCTGTTGATTTACACGCAAAAATTGTATAATTAATACGGTGATATCGTGAAAAAATTAATCTTGTTCGCTATTTTAATATTTCCGGTTACGACCTTTGCAGTTCAAAATACCTTTTTCATCGGGAAAAATGCGGGCGGATACGGTGCCGGGATAAGCGAGAATTTTGATGCATTTTATCTTTCCCAGGATTTTTCGATCAGTTGGGTTGGCACTCCTTCAATTCCTTTGATGTCGTTAGATCAATCTGAAGGAATGAATTTTTCAATTCCTTTCAACGGTTTTGAATTTGACGCAAAGGGAGGAATCGGAAGTTCTTTGATCTTCTCAAAAAATGTCAATATCCTGACCTTTTGGACAGAAATGCGCGGATCTTTATTCTTCGAGCATGTCGGACTCTACGCCGGGATTGCTTATCAGTTCGTCGGATTTAATCCGGTTACAGGCCTTCAATTGATGAATGAATGGATAAACGAGTTCGGGATTGAGTACAAATGGTAGCCAACGATACGATAGTTGCCATATCAACACCTTACGGAAGATCTGCCGTTGGAATGATCAGAATCAGCGGACCGAAAACCACGGAGATAATGAAGAAACATCTTAAGGCATCTATAAAGCCAAGAATGGCGACACATTCAAACTTCGAGGTCAACGGAAAGGTCCTTGACGATGTCATATTCATCTTTTACAGGGCTCCGCATACTTACACCGGAGAGGATATGGCTGAGATTTTCTTTCATGGAAATTGGTTAATACTGTCAAGCGCAATGAAGGCCATTATAGATTCCGGAGCGAGAGTCGCCCAAAATGGAGAGTTCACAAAGCGCGCTTTTCTCAACGGAAAGATGGATCTGACACAGGCAGAGGCAGTTGAAGAACTGGTCGATTCCACAAGTATGGTAGGCGTTGAGAATGCAAGAAAGGTCTTAGATGGGAATCTTAATGCCGAGATTTTGAAGGTAAGAGAAAGATTGCTCGAGATCGCTTCCGAAATAGAGGTGAGAATAGATTATCCAGAAGAATTCGAAGGAGAGCCAGAATACAATTTCGATCTCAATGACGTGATAGATGAACTCGCAAGGATGCTTTCTACCTACAATCCAGCCAAGGCGGCTATAAATGGGATAAGGGTTGTACTTTTTGGATCCGCAAATGTCGGCAAATCATCGATCTTAAATGCTCTTGTCGGTTTTGATCGCGCAATAGTAACCCCTATACCCGGCACAACGAGAGACACGGTCGAAGAGGAGATCTTCATAAATGGCTTAAAAGTTAAGATAATAGACACGGCGGGAATTCGTGAGACAAATGACGAGGTCGAAAAGATCGGCATAAACAGGACTATAGAAACGGTCAAAAATGCCGACATTAAGGTCTACATCGTCGATGCTACCGCCGATTATGAAGATTCGCCGTTGATAGAGCCGGACATAAAGGTTATCAACAAAGTTGATCTTGTTGACAGGAGTCGTGAAGGGTTCATCAAAGTATCAGCCATGACCGGGTACGGAATAGAGAATCTTAAGTCCGAAATAGAGAAGATATCAAGAACATACATCGAAAAATTGAATTCTTCAAATAGCGTAATCATCGCTCAAAGGCAGTATTCTCTCGTGAGAGAGTGCCTCGAAGAGATAAAAGAGGCTTCTCAAAACAAAAAGATTGGATATACCCCGGATGTGATCGCCATAAATATCCGCAACGCGATAGAAAAGATCGATCTTCTTACAGGTCGGGTTTACGTTGAAGATTTGCTTGATAGAATCTTTTCTAATTTTTGTGTCGGAAAATGAATGGAGGAATTCTTATGGAAGTTAGAACGAGATTTGCACCAAGTCCTACAGGTTATCTCCACGTCGGTGGAGCAAGAACTGCGCTTTTTTCTTTTCTTTACGCCAAAAAACATGATGGGAAATTCATATTAAGAATCGAGGATACAGATCTCGAAAGATCGGAAAGGACCTTCGAGGATCAACTCATAGATGATTTGAAATGGCTTGGCATAGCATGGAATGAAGGACCGGATATTGGAGGGCCTTACGGGCCTTACAGGCAAAGTGACAGACTCGAGATATACCGTAAATTTGCCCAAAAACTTATCGATGAGGGAAAGGCTTACGAGGTCTACGCAGAGCCGGAAGAGATCGAAAAGTTAAGGGAGGAGATACTTTCAAAGTCTCAAGCACCACATTACACGAGAGAAATGCTTGAGAAACTTTCCGTGCAAAAGATGGACGAGTACAAAAGGGCAGGAAAGAAACCCGCCATTTATTTTGATATGCCAAGAAAGGAATGGATCTTGCCAGATCTCGTTAAAGGCGAGATCCGATTTACCGAAGATTCGACTGGCGATTTTGCAATAATGAGATCGAGCGGACTGCCAACGTACAATTTCGCCGTTGTCGTAGATGATGCGCTAATGAAGATCACACACGTAATTCGCGGAGATGACCACCTTTCGAATACCGTAAAGCAGATGGCACTCTACGAGGCTTTCAATTTCGATATGCCGCAATTTGGACATCTTTCGACGATACTCGGACCCGATAGAACGAGGCTAAGTAAAAGGCATGGCTCTACCTCAGTTGGAGAGTACAGAAGAAGAGGGTTTTTACCAGAAGCGCTTGTCAATTACCTCGCGCTTTTGGGATGGTCTCATCCGCAGCAAAAAGAGATAATGTCGATAGAAGAGATGGAGAGTTTGTTCGATCTCGACAGGGTATCAAAGAATCCCGCCGTTTACGATGAAAAGAAACTCACATGGATGAATGGAAAATACATAAGAGAAAGTTCGGACGAGAAACTTTACGAACTTGCAAAGCCCTTTATGGTTCCAAAATTTTTTTCAGAGGAAGAATACGCCTCGAGTAAAAAGTGGATTGAAAAGGCCATAAATGCCCTAAAAAATGATTTCGATGAACTATCATTGCTTCCAGAAAAAATGCAGATCTTCTTCGTAAAACCCGCATGGGACAAAGAGTTTTTGGAAAGCGTGAAAAAAAGCGGCCTTGTAATCGCGTACAAATTGCTTCTCGATCTTTACGAATCCTTGGACGAATGGAGCGAGGAAAAGATAACTGAAGCGACAAGAAAGGCCGTAAAAGAATCTAAAGTAAAGGGATCGGAATTTTACCATCCCTTAAGAAAAATTCTGACCGGCAGCGAATCAGGCCCTGATCTTGTCACGTTCATCTTTTTGGTTGGAAGAGAGAATATAATATCAAGATTAAGAGAATTCTTGGAGGCTTTATGAGAATTTACAACACGTTAAGCAGTCAAAAAGAAGAATTCGTTCCACTCAAACCCGGCACGGTTAAGATGTACGTGTGCGGCCCCACGGTCTACAGTTTCATTCATATAGGGAACGCACGACCTGCCGTGATCTTTGATTCATTCAGAAGATATCTCGAATACAGAGGATTTTCGGTGATCTACGTTCAAAATTTCACCGATATAGATGACAAAATAATAAAGGCTGCAAATTCCGAAGGAATTTCTCCAAAGTCTTTGGCAGACAGATACATAAATGAATATTTCAAAGATGCCTGCGCGCTCGGAATAAGACCGGCGACGCACCATCCACGAACGACGGATTTTGTAGAAAATATAAAGGAATTCATCGCAACTCTTGAAAAAAAGAAATTCGCCTACCAAAGAGGAAATGACGTCTATTTTGACGTAAGCGCTTTCCCGTCTTACGGGGCGCTTTCTCACAGGAATCCAGTTGATATGAGGGCCGGAGCAAGGGTCGAGATAAATGAGAACAAAGATGATCCACTCGATTTTGTCTTGTGGAAGGGCTCAAAACCTGAAGAGCCAAAGTGGGAAAGCCCCTGGGGAGAGGGCAGGCCCGGCTGGCATATAGAATGCTCTGCGATGTCGACAACCCTTTTGGGAGATGCCTTCGACATCCACGCCGGAGGCAATGATCTCATCTTCCCGCATCACGAAGATGAAAGGGCGCAAAGCGAGGCTTTGACCGGTAAAAAATGGGTAAGTTACTGGATGCACAATGGCATGATCTCAGTCAAAGAAGAGAAAATGTCAAAATCCATAGGAAATATCTTTAGCGTGAGGGAAGCGTTGAAAGTTTATGGGAAAAATACGATAAGGATGTACCTTCTGTCCAAACATTACAGAAGCCCGATAGAGTTTTCTCCAGAAAGAATGGAAGAGGCCAGATCGGCCTTTTCAAGAATCTCGAGGGTCATAAGCGATGTAGACAAAAAAATAGGCCATGATTTCAAGATAACCGAGGACGAATTTGTAAAAGAACAAAGATCGAAAATGTGCGAAGCGCTCGATGATGACTTCAATACCCCGCAGGCCCTTTCTTTGATATTCGACCTCGTAAGCGAGATGATCTCGGCAGAAGACACAGAAAAAACGAAAAAAATAAGATACCTTCTTGACGAGTGGAATTACTTTTTGGGATTTGATTTTGAGCCGGAGCGAAAGAATGCAGATGCCTTTATTGATCTTGCCATAAATTTAAGAAAAGACGCGAGGATTCGAAAGGATTACAAGCAGTCCGACGAGATAAGAAGGCAACTCGAAGACCTCGGCATAGAGGTTATGGATTCGCCAGATGGAACAAAGTGGAGATGGAAATAAATAGGGTTATGGTATAATAATCAAGATGAGTCGAGATTTTGCGAGGATTTTGGATGATCTGGGGAGGGTAAATCCATTTTTTTCGGAACTGAAAAAAAGGGTTATCCTGAATTCAGCATGGAAGATGGCGATGGGAGAAGAGATTTCGAATGCCACCTACGTGTGTGAAGGAAAGGATAATACACTTGAGATTTGGACAGAAAATCCGGTAATGGGAAATGACTTGAGATTTATGTCTTCGGAAATTCTGAAAAAGATGGAGGAAAAAGGATTCAAATTCAAAAAAGTTACAGTCAAAAGATTAAGAGGTGGAACAAGTGGAAGTACAAAATGAAAGCAATTACGATGCGAGTAGCATAAAAGTTCTTCACGGCCTTGAGGCCGTAAGGAAAAGGCCGGGAATGTACATAGGTTCTACCGGATCCGCGGGCCTTCATCATCTTATAAGCGAGATTGTCGACAATAGCATCGACGAGGTAATGGGAGGTTTTTGCAACTGGATAAGGGTAGAGATAACGCCGGGAAATATAGTAACTGTCGAAGACAATGGCCGAGGCATTCCCGTTGATGAACATCCACAAGAGCATAAAAGCGCTCTTGAGGTTGTTATGACCGATTTGCATGCTGGAGCCAAATTTTCAAATACCATATACAAAACAAGCGGAGGCCTACACGGAGTCGGTGCGAGCGTCGTCAACGCTTTGAGTGAATGGATGGAAGTTTTTGTCAAAAGAAATAATCACATTTATCATCAGAGATACGAAAGGGGAGTACCCGTTACACCTGTTGAGATAATCGGCGATGCGGATCATACAGGTACCAAAACTGTCTTCAAACCAGACAGTACTATTTTTCATACTACAGAATTCGACTCGAAGATCATAGAAAACAGGTTAATGGAACTTGCATTTCTGAACAAAGATGTAACGATAGAATTCATAGATGCAAGGGAAGAGCCTAATTACAGAAAAGTTTTGCACTTTGAAGGTGGAATAAATGAGTACCTTGATTATCTCTCACGCGGATCTAAAGTCGTAATGGAAAAACCGATCTATTTGTCGGACAGATCGGGAGATTTAACCTTTGAATTATCATTCAATTACACCGACGACTACGATGAGACGATAGAAGCATTCGTAAACAACATAAATACAATAGAAGGCGGAACGCACGTGAATGCGCTTCATACTGCATTCACAAAAGTCTTTAACGATCTCGCAAGAAAGATTGGAGTTTTGAAGAAAAACGATGAAAATTTCAAAAGCAGCGATATAAAAGAAGGCCTCGTTTGCATTCTGAGCGTCAAAGTGCCTGAGCCTCAATTTGAAGGCCAGACAAAGGCAAAACTCGGAAATGAGGATGTTGGATCGGCACTTAACTCGATGATTCAGGAAAGACTCAAAGAGGCTCTCGAGATCGATCAGAAGAGTCTAAAAAAGATCCTGGACAGGATTATGCAGGCCGCGGAGGCAAGAATTGCTTCAAGAAAAGCGAGAGAACTCGTAAGGCGGAAAAACGCTCTCGATAACACCTCTTTGCCGGGAAAACTGGCCGACTGTACACTTAGCGGTACTGAAAATTCTGAACTTTTTATAGTCGAGGGTGATTCGGCAGGAGGTTCTGCAAAACAGGGAAGGGACAGAAATATTCAGGCTATTTTGCCGATAAGGGGAAAGATTTTAAACGTTGAAAAGGCCGGAATGGAAAAACTTCTGAAAAACGAGCAGGTTAACGATATAATCGTTGCGCTTGGAACGAATATAGGAGAAGATTTCGATATTTCAAAGTTAAGATACGACAGAGTGATAATAATGACAGATGCCGATGTAGATGGAGCCCATATAAGGACATTGCTTTTGACATTGTTTTACAGATACATGAGGCCTCTCATAGAAAATGGCAAAATTTACGCTGCAATGCCCCCGCTTTACAGGGTAAGTTACGGAAACAACCATGTCTATGTCTATACAGATGAAGAATTAAAAAGTGTCATTGAAAAGATAAAGCAAGATCACAAAAATTATGAAATACAAAGGTACAAAGGCCTTGGAGAGATGAATCCAGAACAGTTGTGGGAGACAACAATGGATCCGCAGAGAAGAAGAATAATGAGGATAGAATTAGAGGATGCCGAATACGCAAATGACATTTTCCAGATCCTTATGGGTAACGATGTTGAAAGCAGAAGAGAGTTCATATCGAGACATGCCTCTACGGTTACTAACTTAGACATATGAGCGATCAATTTGCCGTAAGGGCGAATTTTGTGCTCTTTCTTTTTGGAGTAGTCTTACTCGTGTACATAATCAAAATCATTCCTGCGATAAACTTCGATCCCCTTATTTATAACTTGAAGATCTCCGGGAATGAATATCTGAATTCTAAATATCTCAAAAATATCACGATGCCAGTTGGAGGGGTGAGGTTTTCAAAACTCGTCATCCCTTCTGATCTTTTTATAAAATCGGCACATTTCAAATACCTTGGAAATCATGTAGCCGAATTGATCGTTGTCGAAAGAAAACCCGCCTTTATTTCCTCGACATCGGCGGGATATTTCCTAACATCGTCTGACGGGGTCTTTTTGATGCCCATCTCAAAGAATGAAATTTACAAATTCATAGGACTACCGATATTTTTTGGAATAGAATCTTTTAATTTTGACAAAAACGGGATTATAAATCCTGTGCTTTTAGATGAAATCAAGACTATATTTTCCTACCCTGACTGGTTTAAAAAGTTAATTCTCGAGGTAGATCTTAAGACAAACACGATTTATTTTGCAAAGGGCATATCGATAAGATTTAAAGACCTTAACCTCAATGAAGGAGAAGAAAAGGTTATCCTTTCTATAATCTCTTCGGCTCCGATAGGCACGAGATATTTGTTCATAGATAATAACTTCATCTCACTTTCCTCTGCCTTTTAAATTCATATATTTCTGTATTAGACAATAATTTGACGTTTTTCAATCGATCTGATCTTATTTCATGGAATGTTAACTTCCATCTTTTCAAACTCTTCATCTTATTGTGAGGAGAGTCTAAACTCGTAAAGATATAATAACCCTTGATGAGAGATAAAAAAATCCTTGGAATAGATCCGGGCTTCGGAATAATAGGCTATGGTCTTATAGAAGTTCAAAACAAGGCGGAGTCTTTTGTCGATTGTGGCATTATAAAGACAGATTCAAAACGGCCACTTTCAGAAAGACTTCTTGAAATATACGAAGGAATTCGTAAACTCATAGATTCCCTAAAGCCAGACGAAGTTGCCATAGAGGAACTTTATTTCTTCAGAAATGTAACGACGGCGATCTTCGTCGGAGAGGCAAGAGGGGTTATAATTTTAGCATTTGAACAGAAAAAAATCCCCATATACGAATACACTCCCATGGAGGTAAAGATGGCCGTTACCGGCTATGGGAAGGCTACCAAAAGACAGGTTCAGGAAATGGTAAGAATAATGATGAAAATGGAGAATATCCCGCGACCGGACGACGCTGCAGACGCTTTAGCGATAGCGTTGTGCCATGCACATCAAATAAGATTATAGAAGGTGGTAATGTGAATTACAAATTGTCAGACTTCGATCAAAATCATTTCTTTGAAGAATTTGGTATTCCTCCCTTCAAAATAGAGGACATAAAGATAACAGATTCCAAAATCGAATTTGTCGTTGACAAAGTTCCTCAGGATCTTTCTCAGAATCCGTTGTTGAAAAATTATTTCGGTCTTCAGGTCTATTTCAAGTCTTTCGATCCAACTGAAAAGATAAAAATACTTTCAGAAAAGCTCAAATCGGAAATTCCCATCCTTGATGGAGTGCTTGACAGAGTCGAGTTGAATGGCGAAAAAATAAGAATAGAGGTCTCGAATGATTTTGTAAAGGAAAGAATTAGCGTTAACGGATCAAAGCACAAAATAGATCAGATGGTTCACGAATTGTTTCCGGAAAAATCCGTAGAGATAACGGCATCGGTTTCGAAGGTCGAAGAAATTCCTTTGCCTGTGAATACAATAAATACAGAAAAGCAAAATGAGAAAAAAGTGAAAGAAAAGATTGAGGGGCCTATCTATAAGATTTCAGAACTCAAGCCAGGCCAATCCTGCTGGATAAGTGGAAAGACCTTCTCATTCGATTACAGAAATGGGAAAAGTCCGGTGATATCCTTTGGCATCTTCGATGGAACCTCGGCAATAGAATGCAAGGCCTTTGGGGAAATAGCGTCGGAATTTGAAGAAGGGGTGCCAGAATTTTGCGTGATTTTTGGGAAGGTTCAGGAAGACAAATTCACCCATGAACCTGTAATAATGGTTAAATCGATAGAAAAAGGAGATCCAAAGACAAGGATGGATACATATCCTGTCAAAAGGGTCGAATTGCACCTTCACACCACTATGTCCGCGATGGACGGGATAGTCGATCCAAAAGAACTCTTTGAACTGTTAAAAAGATGGGGTCATGATGCCGTGGCAGTCACAGATCACGGAGTTGTTCAGGCCTTTCCAGAGTTTGAAAAGATGGGAGAAAAATACGGGATAAAGCCGATATACGGAATGGAGGCATATTTAGTAGATGATTCAAGCAAAATATTCAGGAATGGAAAATCCAAAGAAAAGATAGAAGACAAAAGATACGTTGTAATAGATTTTGAAACGACGGGATTGAATGCCGTTGAAGATGAAATAATAGAAATAGGAGCGGTAAAAATAGAAAAAATGCAAATAGTAGATCAATTTTCCTCGCTTGTCAAGCCTAAAAGGGCCGTTTCACAGAAATCGAAGGAGATAACTGGCATATCTTCGGAAATGTTAGAAAATGCTCCGTCGGCAGAAGAGGTAATGCCCAAATTTTTCGAATTCATAGAAGATTCAATATTAGTTGCACACAATGCTGATTTCGATTACAGGTTTTTGAGAGAAACTGCAAAGCAACTCGGAAAAGATATAAATATTCCCTATATAGACACACTTCAGATGTCAAAATCGCTCATAACTCTCTCCTCTTACGGTCTTGAAAAGGTTGTCAAGGCCCTTTCTTTGGAAGAATTTAACCATCACAGGGCACTCGACGACGCGTCTATAACGGCGAAGGTATTCATCAAACTCGTTGAGATGACCGAACACAAGGGCATTCAGACTCTCGACAAGTTAAACAGCCTTTCCAAAAATGTGAATGTTGGAAATCTAAGGCCATACCATCTTACCATCCTTGTAAAAAACAGGAGCGGCCTTGTTAACCTCTACAAAATGGTCAGTAAATCCCACATAGATTATTTCAAATCGAAGCCGAGAATTCCGAGATCCCTTCTCGAAAAGCACAGAGAAGGATTGTTGATAGGCTCTGCCTGTACTTCTGGTGAACTCGCCCAGAATTATTTTGGTGGTGCAAGCGATGATGAACTTATCCAGATGATATCATTTTATGACTTCCTCGAAATCATGCCGCTTGACGTTTTAAGCGATGAGGCAAATGATAGAGAAATAAGCAAAGAATTACTCAAAAATTTTTATTTGAAGATATACGCTCTCGGTAAAGCGCTTTCTGTACCCGTTGTGATGACAGGAGATGTCCATTTTTTGAATCCCGAAGATGCGAAGGTCAGATCTATACTGATGGGAGCGCAGGATTACAAAGATTTTGAAAAACAGCCGGCCCTTTATCTTCGAACAACGGAAGAGATGTTAGAGGCATGCCACGAAATCTTTGGCGATTTTGAAAATGCCTCCGAAATATGCAAGGAAATAGTGATAGACAACACAAGAAAGATAGCCGATCAGATAGAAAAGATCCAGATAGTTGATAAGGTACTTCACACGCCAAAAATAGAAAATGCCGAAAATATAATAAGAGAAGAGGCGTATGTGAACGCAAAGAAAAAATACGGAGATCCGCTTCCGGCCGAAGTCGATCAAAGGCTTGAAAGAGAATTGAAGTCAATAATAGACAATGGTTATGCCGTCCTTTATCTCATCGCCAAAAAGCTCGTCGAAAAGTCGAGATCAGACGGCTATGTCGTGGGATCAAGGGGATCGGTCGGATCATCATTTGTCGCAACGATGTTAGGCATAACGGAGGTAAATCCACTGCCTCCACATTACTACTGTCCTGAATGCCATCATTTTGAATTCGACGATTCGAAAGAATCTGGATACGATCTGCCGCCGAAAAAATGTCCGGTGTGCGGAAAGCAAATGATATCTGACGGTCAAAATATACCATTCGAAACCTTTATGGGCTTTAAAGGGGACAAGGTTCCGGATATAGACCTTAACTTTTCGGGAGATTACCAGTCTGTGGCGCATAAATTCATAGAAGAACTCTTCGGCCACGACCACGTCTTCAGGGCAGGTACGATTTCCACAATAGCAGAAAGGACAGCGTACGGATTTGTCAAGGGATATCTTGAAAAAACCGGAGAACGTATGAATAAAGTCGAGATGGATTATTACGCCTCACGCCTTACCGGTGTAAAAAGGACAACGGGCCAGCACCCCGGCGGCCTCATGATAGTGCCAAAAGAACTCGATATTCACCAATTTACAGCGGTTCAAAGGCCCGCCAACGATACGACAAGTGATGTCATAACCACACATTTTGATTACCAGTCAATCCATGACACGCTCGTAAAACTCGACATTCTCGGTCACGATGATCCTACAACGATGAAAATGCTCAAAGAACTCACGGGAATCGATCCTATGACAATTCCAATGAATGATCCGGAAACCATGATGATCTTCTCCTCTCTAAAACCCTTGAAACTCTCTCCGGACGAACTTGGAACGCAGGTGGGGACGAACGGAATTCCAGAATTTGGAACACAGTTTGTAAAACAAATGCTCGTTGAGACAAAACCCAAGAATTTTGGAGACCTTATAAGGATCTCAGGACTTTCCCATGGAACAGATGTCTGGGCCAACAACGCTCAAAGCGCCATAAAATCCAAAAAAGCAACGTTAGAAACCGTTATAGCCTGCCGTGACGATATAATGATCTATTCCATAAAAAAGGGAATAGAAAATTCGATAGCATTCAACATAATGGAAAAGGTTAGAAAGGGGAAGGGACTAAAAGAAGAGGACATAAAGATCATGAAGGCCCACGAAATACCCAATTGGTACATAGAATCGTGCCAGAAAATAAGATATCTTTTTCCAAAGGCGCACGCTGCCGCTTACGTAAGCATGGCATTTAGAATAGCGTACTTTAAAGTTCATTATCCTCTTGCCTTTTACGCAACATACTTCACGATAAAAGGAGACGAATTCGACGTAAGAATAGCGTACGAGGGCCTTGAATTCATAAACAAAGAACTTAAAAAAATCCAGAATGAAGGCATCGATAACGTCAAAGACAAAGCGCGCGAAAGCGTCCTTGAGGTTGCAAAAGAAATGATTCTGAGAGGATACAAATTCATCGGCGTTGATATATTCAAATCATCTGCGAAAAGATTCGAAATAGAAAATGATGCCTTAAGAGTGCCTTTAAACAAAGTGCCGGGCCTTGGAGACAAGGTCGCGTCCTCAATAGAAGAAGAGAGAAAATTGAAGCCCTTCACATCTATAGAAGATCTAAGATCAAGAACTATCCTAAACAAAAATCATATCCAAATGCTAAAAGAGATGGGAGCGCTAAGAAACCTTCCAGAAAAAGATCAGATAACGCTAATATGATCTGCCTTAATCTTGACTTGATCTTTGTCGATATGTTATTCTTATTATAGAAAATAATTTTCTATAATAGGGGGATGGAAGATGAAAATTAAAATTGTGACGATTCTTTTTGTCTTTGCAGGGATTTTAGCATTTGGAAAGTTGAACGTGGTTGCGACAATACCTCCTTTGGGATACATAGTCTCAACCATCGGAGGGAGCGCTGTCGATGTGAATGTACTCGAAAAGCCCGGCGACAATCCACACAATTTCAATCTCACACCCCAGCAAGCCCTCTTCATTTCCAAATCGGAAATCTTTGTCGACCTCGGTCTCGAAGAGGATGCGTGGATAGCCGACCGGGTGAGATCGATAAATCCCTCTCTAAAGATTATCGATGCCACAAAAGATCTTTCGCAGTTTTTAATAGGACAATCTAACGCTTACAATCCACACGTGTGGCTCGATGTAAAACTTTACGAGATGATGGCCGTCAACGTATACAGTGCGCTTGTAAAATTCGATCCAGCAGATCAATCGATCTTTTCGAACAACTTTTCAAAATTCATTCTCTCTTTAGATCAACTCAACGATCGCATAGTCAAAGAACTTGAACCGATCAGAGGGAAACCATTTGTTGCCCAGCATCCGGCATGGGATTATTTCGCCCGCGCTTACGGACTTGGAAATGAGTACTCACTCGAAAATGATGCCGGTCAGCCCATAGGGCCAAAAGATTATCAGGCGATCATCGAGGCTATGAAAAAATACAATATAAAATCGATAATAGGAGATCCCGTTACCTCTTCAAAAATTGCAAATCAACTTGCTAGTCAGACCGGCGCAAAGATAGTGGAGATAAATCCGATCTTCAATTTTAACTATTTTGATCTTATGAATGCGATAGTCAATGGATTTTTAGAGGCTTTAAAGTGATAAAAATTGATTCTCTAATTGTAAGGTACGATAATTTTCAAGCGCTATCTATCCCGGCGCTTGTTATCGAGGATGGAAAATTTCATGTCATAATGGGGCCTAACGGAGGCGGGAAGACCACCTTCATAAAGGCTTTGGTTGGGTTGTTGCCTTATCAAGGAAGGATCGAAATAGACGGAATGGATCACAAAAGATACCTTAAGAAAAATTCGATAGGCTACCTTGCCCAGAGAGGATCTCAATTTTCTCAATTTCCAATAACTGTCCTTGAGGTCGTGGAGATGGGAAGATACAGATTTAAAGAGCCGGCGCATATCAGAAAAGAAAAAGCCTTTGAATTTTTGAAGATATTCGAGATGGAAAAATTCTCATCAAAAATCATAAATGAACTGAGCGGTGGTCAGCAGCAAAGGGTTCTCATGGCAAGATCTCTCGCGACCGAATCGAAAATCCTTATTTTGGATGAACCTCTGACCGGAATGGATCCGAAGGCCCAATCTTTGTTCTACGATATGGTAAAGCGTGTAAAGGACAATTTTAAATTAACGGTTATAATGTCAAGCCATGATGTTGGATTTATCTCGGAATATGCCGACAATATAATCTGTATAAACAGAGAACTTATCCCCCACGATAAATCGGCAAGGGTTCTAACTTGCACCGAAGTCTCCCAACTTTACGGCCCCAAAATAGGGGTCGTAGATCATCATCATCTTTCTGGAAAAGACGATGTTTGAACTCTTCACTTTATTCTTCATACAAAGAGCACTTTTAATAGGCATTGCAATAGCGATCATATCCGGTCTTATGGGACCATTTATCCTTTACAGAAAGATGGCCTTCATAGGCGTTGGAATATCCCATGGTACTTTTGCCGGTATAGCACTCGGGATATTGCTTGGAATCTCTCCATTGCCAGTAGCGATAATCTTTGCAATAGGTCTTGGCATTTTTATAGGCTTTACAAGCAGAACTGGAAAGATATCAGAAGATGTCTCTATAGGAGTTTTATTCTCATTTGCCATGGCCCTTGGAGTTTTTCTCATAAGCGTGTCGCCCGGCTATCACACAGACGTAATGGGATATCTCTTCGGAGATATACTTGCCATCTCAAATAACGATCTTTATCTTGCCCTTGGTGTGCTTGGAAGTGTGATACTGTGGTATATATTTAGATCCCGTCAGATGAAGTATATGACCTTTGACGAGGACTTTGCAAAGATTTCCGGAGTCCCTGTCGGGATAGATTACTACGTATTTATGGCCCTCATTTCTCTTGCGATAGTCGTGATAGTCAATTTTGTTGGTGTAATTCTTGCAAGTTCAATAATAATAGCGCCTGCGGCATCTGCAAAATCTCTTGCAAAGAAATTCTCTTCAATAGTAGTTTTATCGATAGCGTTCGCAGAAATAACGATCTTTTCGGGGATCGTCTTTTCTTACAATCTAAATATCTCTTCGGGCCCATCGATAGTTTTTTTTGTAACCTTCGTCTTTTTTTTGAGCCTTTTTGTCGGGAAGGCAAGAAATTTCTTCACAAAATCCAAATAAAAACAAAAGTTGTGGGAAGGGTGTTGACTTTTTTTCATTTAAGTGATATACTCTTATATGTGAAATGTAAAAGGAGGCGGTTAACGATGTGGAGAGATGATTTCGATTATTATCCAGGATATGGCAGAGGATTTGGAAGAGGCTGGGGTCTTGGCCTGGGATATGGCAGGAGATTTGGCTATGGAAGAGGATACGGCCCTGGCTGGTATGGCAGAGGATACATGACAAAGGAAGAACTCAAAGATTTTTACAATTACCATAAGAAGAGGCTCGAACTCGAACTTGAAGAATTAAACAAAGCCATACAGGATCTCGACAAAGAATGATCTAAGGCCGCATTTGCGGCCTTGGAATTAGGGAGGAAAAAGTATGAAGATAATGATGGCCGTAGATAAGCCTTCTTTAGATGGCAAAATATCTGACAGATTTGCAAGAACTGCTTATTTTTTAATATACGATCTTGAAAATGGAGATTTTGAGGTTATAGACAACTCTTCGATCGGATCGCACGGTGCCGGTCCAAAAGCCGTTCAAATTGCTATAGACAATGATATTTCTGCGATAATTTCCGCAATTCCTGGAGAGACGGCTATGGAAGCCATAAAAGAGTCCAAGATCAAAGTCTACGACGGAAGAGGATTTAGCGCAAAAGAGGCAATAGAAAAATTCAAAAATGGAGTGCTCAAAGAGATATGAAGGTCGCGGTGCTTTCAGGCAAAGGTGGCACAGGAAAAACAACCGTGGCAACGAATTTGGCCTATGTTTTGCACATGGCTGGGAAAACAATTCAATTGCTTGATGCCGATGTGGAAGAGCCGAATGCCCATATCTTTTTTAACGTGAATTACAACCATGAAGAAAATGTTCAGATCCTTTTGCCGGTTATAGACAGAAATCTCTGCACGCATTGCGGAATATGCGCAAAATCATGTGAGTTTTCGGCGATAACAGTTTCTCCAAAATACATAATGGTTTTCGACAGTCTCTGTCATGGCTGCGGTGTATGCTCGATGGTCTGTCCGGTTAAAGCGATATCCGAAAAGCCAAAGGATATAGGCACGATAAAATTGGGTACGACGGAGGAAGGAATAATTTTTGGAGAGGGCATCATGAATATAGGTGAGCCATCGCCGGTTAGAATAATAAGGCAATTGAAAAAGCACATCGATCCTGCCGTCGATGTCGTAGTACTTGATTCTCCCCCCGGCACTTCCTGTCCGGTTATCGAAACCGTTCACGACGCAGATTTCGCTTTGCTTGTGACAGAACCCACTCCATTTGGGCTTCACGATCTCAAATTAGCCATAGAGACGACACGGGAGTTCAATATTCCCATTGGAGTTGTCATTAACAGATACGATGGAAGTTACAAAGAGATAGAGTCGTATTTAGATAAAGAGGGAATACCGCTTCTTATGACAATTCCATACGATGCAAAGATTGCCGAGGATTATTCGAAAGGATTCCTCTTTTCCAAAACACAAAATTACGCTGACAAATTTTTAGATCTTTTCGAAAGAATAGAAGTGATCGCAAAATGTTAGTCTTTCAAATGTCAATTGTAAGCGGTAAAGGCGGCACGGGAAAGACCACGTTATCGGCATCTTTTTCATATCTGGCCAAAGAGAGGGTTATGGCAGATTGCGATGTCGATGCTCCGAACCTGCATATAATCCTAAAGCCACAGGTAATTGAAAAGCGCGAGTATTTCGGATCGAAAAAAGCCTTATTGGATCAGGAAAAATGCGTGATGTGTGGCGTGTGTGAACAGGTTTGCAGATTCGATGCCATAAAATTTGACGACAACGGTTATTCCGTAAAGGAATACGCCTGTGAAGGATGCGGTGCGTGCACCATAGCATGTCCTGCGAAGGCTTTACAACTTGTCCAGTCTTTAAGCGGTGAATATTATCTGTCCAAAACCGACAATGGCCCGATGGTTCACGCGCTTTTAAAGCCATCTGAAGAAGCAAGCGGCGATCTTATAGCCGAAGTAAGAAAACTTGCCCTTAAGGTGGCATACGATTCCCAAATTCCTCTGGTGATAATAGATGGAGCGCCTGGAATCGGATGTCCGGCAACTTCTTCGATAACATCGACGAATTACGTGATTTTGGTCGCAGAACCGACGATGAGTGGCCTTCACGATCTCAGGCGCATAGTCGAGACCGTAAGACATTTCAGAATAAAGATGGGTGTTGTCGTCAACAAATACGATATAAATCCATCAAAAACTCAGGAAATTGAGGAATATTGTAAAACCGAAGAGATCGAAATTCTCGGAAAGATACCTTACGATGAGTGTGTAAAGAGAGCAACTGAAAATGCGCAGCCCGTGATCCTTTACGATTGCCCTGCATCTGATGAGATAAAGCGCGTGTGGGAAAATGTATCGTCCAAAATTTGATTATGCCAAACATCACGTAGCACGTAGAAAAAAATAGTAACGCGTGATCGGTAACGAGTAAGCAGCCAAAGGGCGGTTCCATTTCTTTGACCGGGAATGACGGACGGAGGCGCATTTTTAGCGCATTGAGAGGTGAGATTTATGCCATGGGTTAAAGAGGATTTGTGTAAAGGATGTGCAATTTGTGTAAAGGCCTGTCCCGTTGAAGGCGCAATAGAGATGAAAGATAAAAAGGCTTACATACATAACGATATATGCACAAGATGCGGAAAATGCATGGAAGTATGTCCAACCGATGCGATAAGGCCAAATTTCGAAAATCCAGCGTTAAGAGGCTTTGGAAGAGGTGGCGGAAGGGGCATGGGAAGAGGATCAGGCCATGGAGAGCACAGGCATAATCCCGGTGAGCGGTGGTGAAATACGTCTACGGTCCGGTACCATCAAGAAGACTTGGCAGATCATTGGGAGTAAGTCCCATTCCATCAAAAACGTGCAATTACTCGTGCGTTTACTGCCAATTGGGTAGAACGGATCATTTTACAAACGTAAGAAAAGATTTTTTCGATCCTCAGGAGATCTTAAAAGAGATCTTTCAAAGTGTGGAAGAAAACAGATCTCGAATCGATTACATAACCTTTGTGGGAGAAGGAGAACCCACGCTTTGCAAATCGATAGGATATTTGATAGATCAGACAAAACTTACCCATCTTCCCGTTGCCGTTATAACGAATGGCGCACTTTTGTACGATGAAGATGTTAGAATGGATCTGAGAAATGCAGATGTCGTTCTGCCATCTTTGGATGCAGGCGATGAAAAAACATTTTTAAAGATAAATAGGCCACATAAAGAGATAAAGTTTGAAAGAATGGTTGAAGGTCTAAAGCAATTTTCAAAGATAAGGGCAGGACAATTGTGGATTGAGGTAATGCTTGTCAAAGAACTTAACGACTCTGAAGAAGAAATCACAAAAATCAAAGATATTCTAAAAGATGTCAATCCGGACAGAGTTTACATAAATGTGCCAATCCGTCCTCCCGCAGAGCCATGGGCAGAAATACCGGATGAAGAATCCATCGCGAAAGCCCATGAAATACTCGAAAGTTATGTGATATCAGGGTATGAAGCGGGAGAATTCAACGTAGATTCCGGTAATCTCTACGATGAAATTTTGAAAATATGCGAGCGCCATCCATTAAGGGAAGACCAGATAAAAGAAATATGCCTGAAATTCAACGTCAGGCCGGAGGAGATAATCTCGAAAATGAGAAATGATCAAAGTGTCAAAGAAATTTCCTACCACGAAAAAAGATTTTTTGTCGTTAAGCCAAAAATGGAGGGAAAATCATGAAAGTGACCATACTGTGCAACGATATAGCAAAGCCAGGCCTTTTTGCCGAACATGGGCTTTCTCTTTTGATAGATGATGAGACGATCTTTGACACGGGAACGAGCGACGTTGCCGTAAAAAATGCCGGTAAATTAGGAGTGGATCTTTCAAAGGTGAAAAGGATCTTTATAAGCCACGGTCATTACGATCACATCGGAGGATTGCCTTACATGCTCGCGAAAACCGGAAAGGTTGATCTTTACCTCCACAAAAAAGCACTTGTACCGAAATACTCCGGCGATCGCTTTGCCGGTTTTTCTTACCAATGGAAAGATATAGAAAAGATGGCCAACGTCCACCTTCTTGAAGGAAATACGATCATAGATGGATTTACGATCTTAAATGATGTCCCCACCATTGAAGAAAACATAGATCCCGATTTCAAAGTGAACGGACACCAAGACCTTTTTGAAGACGAGATAAATCTCATCAAAGATGGAGTTCTTATCACCGGTTGTGCCCACAGAGGGATAGAAAATATATTTGCAAAAGCGGGCAAAGTTCAGACGGTAATGGGAGGCTTTCATCTTTTGAATTCGGGTATCGAAAGAATAAATGAAATTTCGAAAATTTTTAAGGCGGCCGGCGTGGAGGTTGTGCCCTTGCATTGTACGGGAAAGACGGCAACCGAAATTTTGAAAGAAACTCTCTTGGACAAATGTCTGATAAAGATGGCGGGAGACACGATATTCAGCGGGTAGCGGGTGGCATGTAAAAATAGTAACGCGTGATCAGTAAAGAGTAAGCAGCCAAAGGCAAAAAGTGATTCCAGTTCTTCGAGCGGATAAAATTTGCGGTGACAAAAAGGAGGAAGCTTTATGTATGAATCTCTTTTTACGAAAATAAGGTTTGGGAATCTAACTTTAAAAAACAGAATAATCTTTCCGCCGGTCTCGACAAACCTTGCTTCTGCAAATGGAGAGGTTACAGATGAGATGATATACCATTATTCCAGACGCGCAAGGGGCGGCGCAGCCATTGTAACGATCGAAAATGCCTGTATAGATTATCCTTCAACGATGGAAGGCGCAACACAGCCGAGATTCGACGATGAAAGTTATATCCCGAGTCTGAGCCGATTGACAGAAGAGATACACAAGTACGGTGCCTTTGCTTTTGTAGAACTTACACACCCCGGTCTTATGGGATCGCATCCCCCAATCATCGCTCCATCAGACGTTAAGTTAAGGCCAGATGGACTTCATCCCCACGTGATGACAGTCGATGACATAGAAGAAGTTGCGATGAAGTTTGCAAAAGCCGCTCTTATAGCGAAGCGTGCAGGCTTTGACGGCGTTGAAATAGAATCTGCACATGGCCTTCTGGTAGATCAATTCTTGTCGCCTCTTGCAAACAAAAGAACAGATGAGTATGGCGGTTCAATAGAAAATAGAACAAGATTCGCAAAACTCATCATTGACAAGATAAAATCACTTTGCGGAAATTATCCGGTGAGCGCACGCGTAGGGGTTATAGACTACGTCGATGGTGGAATAAGGCCCGAGAAAGAGGGCATCGAAATAGCAAAAAAGTTTGAAGAGTACGGATACGTCGCAATTCATGCGGACGTCGGTTTCGGAGACAAAGAAAAAAGGTTAGAGCCAATGGGATATCCGCAGGCGTGGAGATCTAACCTTGCAAAGATAATAAAGGATTCAGGGATAAAGATTCCCGTCATAGCGGTTGGCATGATAAGAGAGCCTGAAGTTGCAGAAAAGATCTTAAAAGATGGTACAGCAGATATCGTTGCATTGGGAAGAACGCTAATAGCCGATCCGGACTGGCCGATCAAAACAATGTATGGCAAAGAAAAGACGATTCGCAAATGCGTCGGATGCTCCGAGTGTATAGTCTCAAGGCACATGATGGGGACTGCCATAAGGTGCGGGATGAATCCGAATGTTGGAAAGAGTGAATCGTACGAAATGCTTGTTCCTCCGGTAAAAGCCAAAAAGATCGTGATAGTCGGCGCCGGACCAGCAGGACTTGAGGCCGCACGGGTAGCTGCCATGAGAGGACACAAGGTCGTGATCTTCGAAAAAGAAAAAGAAATAGGCGGTGTCGTTAGAATGGGATCTGTGCCTCCGGGAAAAGAAAAAATGAGATGGCTCATCGACTATTATAAACAGGTTCTTGAAGATTTGAAAGTCGATATCAGATTCTCAACATTTGCAGATGCCAAAATGGTTATGAACGAAAATCCAGATGAGGTCATTGTCGCGGTAGGATCGGATCCGATAATTCCGCCTGTCAAAGGCATAGATGGGCCGAATGTGGTGATCTATACGGATGTTTTGAATGGGAAAATGCCAAATGGGAAGAACATCGTAGTCGGTGGTGGTGGCCTTGTAGGATGCGAGACTGCTCTTTACCTTGCAGACAAGGGATATTCAGTTTCCATCGTTGAAATGTTGCCAGATGTGGCAATGGGAATGGAGCCTATAAGTAAATCATACCTTCTGAAGGAACTTAACGCCCATAACGTCAAGATCATAACAAATGCAAAGATAGAATCTTTGTCTCAAAATTCGGTTCAATTCAAAAAAGACGGAAAGTCTGAAGAATTGAACTTTGACAATTTCGTTGTGGCTTTTGGCGGCAAGCCAAGAACTTTTGAAAGTCTTCCGGTCCAGACGCATTTTGTTGGAGATGCCGTAAGAGTTGCAAAACTTCCTGAAGCCGTAAGAGATGGATACGCTGTAGGTTTTTCAATATAATCGGTGAGGAGGAAAAAGATGGAAAAAGTCAAAATAGGTATAATAATATGCGATCGTTACCGTTCGTGTGCTGGAGGAAAATGTTTCAGATCCCTTGAAAATCGCGAAGGTGCCTTCAGCATTTACAAAGGGAAAGAAGTCGAAGTGGTTGGGTACACAACGTGTGGCGGATGTCCCGGCGGGAATATAGAATCCGCTCCAGCCGAGATGAAAAAGAATGGCGTGGATGTAATACATTTAGCCACCGGTATGCTTGTCGGCTATCCTCCGTGTCCTTATGTCGATTACTTCAAAAACTTCATAGAAGAAAAGTACGGCATAAAAGTTGTAGTCGGTACGCATCCGATACCACAAAAGTATTACACGACACATGTAAATCTTAAAAGCTGGGAATCACCCGAATGGAAAACGCTTTTGGTTCCAACCATGACTGATGAAAACACGCGTTTGAATTACGATTAAAATTTGCTCGCATCTCATAACTTTTTTGCAGGCGCTTTTAAGCGCCTGTTTTTATACCCAAAATTCAAATTTTTGAATCACATGATAGATTTATGTGGTATTTCAATAATTTTAGCATATTATTACATCGAAATAAGGCAAAATACGATATTTTGAGAAATTGATTTCACATTCAATATACTCTATAAATTTGGAAGTTTTAGAAGAAAATGAATTGTTTTTATGAAAACTTTTTCATGATAAACTTATCATGATCGTAAAATTGGAGGTGTTAGGCGTGAAGAAGATCGTTTTGATGACGGTTGTCGTTTTACTCGCCGCTTCTGTGGCGATGGCGTTGACGTTACCGAGAAATGAAACGCTTTACTTTGGCGGCTCAATGTGGGGACCGTTGACAAATTTCAATCCTCTTAATCCAAACCATGGGTGGGGTGTTGATCTTGTTTATCCAACGCTATTCATGTACAATCCATTGACAAATCAGATGGTTCCGTACCTTGCCGAAAGCGGCAATTGGGTTAACAGTACGACTTACGATGTCAAATTAAGGCAAAATGCGCAGTGGACAGATGGTCAGCCTGTTACGGCTCAGGATGTGAAGTACACATTCGAACTTCCATTTACGGTAAAGGAACTCGTGCCAATTGTCGGACTTAAATCTGTCAACATTATAAACGATTACGAAGTTCAATTTGTATTTTCACAGCCAAATTATCCAAACTTTTACGGTGCGCTTTACGGATCTTATATAGTGCCAGAGCATATATGGTCTAAAATACCCGCCGATCAAATTTTCTCAAAAGCCAATCTCACCGATCCCGTTGGTTGTGGACCTTACAAGTTTTTAACCTACAACCCACAAGAAATAATTCTTGAAAGAAATGACAACTGGTTTGGGAATGATTTCATCGGAAAGCCGGCTCCAAAATATGTTGCCGAACTTGCAGTCTCGTCGAATAACGTTGCCCTTGGATTACTTTTGCAAGGTCAACTCGATATTTCAAACTTCTATCTTCCGGGAATCGGAGCCCTTATAAAGCCTTACAACCTCGTTGCATGGAATGACACCCCACCTTATATGTTGTCTTCCAATACGGCCATGTTATTTATGAACAATTCCGTTGCCCCTTTAAACGATCCTCAATTCAGGAAAGCCATTGCCTACGCAATAGGTCCAACTTCTGATTTGACTCAGAGAGTTTACGCGGGGCAGGTGCCAAATTACGTTGATCCTCTTGGCTTCCTTCCGATAGAATCGTGGATGCAATTCGAAGACAAAAATGTCGTTTCCCAGTACGGCTACACTTACGATCCTGCCAAAGCCGAACAGATCTTAGATCAACTTGGATACAAGAAAGGTCCAAGTGGCTGGAGAACGATGCCAAATGGTCAACCTATAAAACTTTCGATAATATGTCCATACGGCTGGACAGACTGGATGGCCGCTGAAAGAATAGTCGCAGAAGATCTCCAAAAGGTTGGTCTTAACGTCACGGCCGATTTTCCAGACTATTCAACATACTGGAATAACTTTACAAGCGGTAATTATACAATGGCAATCAACAATTTTGGATCTGGAATCTCTATGACACCATACACTTATCTCTACTGGCTCTTTGGATATCCAGTCCAGCAATACATGTACAATGGCAATTTTGAAAGGTATACAAATCCTCAAGTTGCCGATCTTTTAAACAAGATATCCTCTATACCTCTTGACAACACCAAAGAACTTCAGCCTTTGTATTCACAGATTGAGAAGATCTTTTTACAGGATATGCCGGTTATACCTTTGTGGTATAACGGTATGTGGTATCTTGCCAATCAATCTGTCTGGACAAACTTCCCCAATGCCAGCAATCCTTACGCATTTCCATCTACATGGACAAACAATGGTGTAACAACGGCATCTTTGTATTTGTACACGGGAATAAAACCGGTAAAGTAAAATCATCTCCCTCTCTCGAAAGAGAGAGGGATCTTTGGAGGCAAGGATGAGAAAGTATCTCACAAGAAAGATAATAATTTACCTCATAACGTTTTTCATAGCCGCAAGTCTTGACTGGGCGATACCGCGCTTGATGCCGGGAAATCCGGTAAGTCTTATAGTCTCAAGGTTTGCGCAGGCTTCAAGTGGTTCTGCATCGCAGGCATCTGTTCTGACAAAACAGATGTTCGATTATTTTATGCAGGCCTTCCAACTTAACATTCCGTGGTGGCAGCAATACATACTTTTTTGGAGAAATATTTTCACGGGAAATCTTGGTATAAGCATGTATCTTTATCCTGAGCCCGTCATAAACATAATACTTTCTGCGGTCCCTTACGATATACTCTTTTTGCTTCCATCCATTCTGTTGAGTTTCTGGGTTGGAAACAGGATTGGTGCATGGGCTGCGAGAAGTAAAAGGGCTGATAATATTTTGCTTCCAACTTTTTACATTTTGACTTCTGTTCCTTACTTTTGGCTTGGAATATTGCTTGTCTGGATATTTGGTACTTTGCTCCGCGCCTTACCAATGTCAGGTGCTTTCAGTTATTCAATGACCCCTTCATTCACATTTGCATTTATTTTTGATTATTTGAAACACTGGATCCTTCCATTTCTATCGCTTTTTATAGTTTCTCTCGGAGGATGGGCAATAGGTATGAGAAATATGATCATATATGAACTCGAATCGAACTATTCAAGGTATATGGGATCACTTGGTGCTTCCCAAAGATTAATAAGAAAATACTCTTACAGAAATGCGATTTTGCCTCAGGTAACGGGTCTTGCGCTTCAACTCGGAACGATAGTTGCCGGTGCGATAACGACAGAAATCGTCTTTTCTTATCCCGGCATTGGATACATACTTTTTGAGGGAATAATGAACAAAGACTATCCATTAATTCAGGGGTGTTTTCTTTTCATAATAGTCGGTGTTCTGCTTGCCAATTTTGTCATAGACATTCTTTACATGTTCATAGATCCGAGAGTTAGAATTGCTTACACAGAAGGGTGAATATCATGAAACTTTCCGAGAGATTGAAGAAATGGGATGTTCTGTACTTCTTTTTGACAAATAACAAATTCAAAATAGGAATCGGAATTCTCCTATTTTTCATCTTGCTTTCCATAATAGGACCTTTTTTTGTGCGTTACACTCCGTATGAGTACGCCGGTGCACAGGCCTCTCCGCCGACGCTTGACCATCCACTTGGCACAAACCCATTCGGGTACGATCTTTATTCTCAACTTATCGTTGCTTTGGATGGTACATGGCTTGTCGGGCTTATAGGGGGCGGTGTGGCAACAATAATAGGGCTTTTAATAGGCTTTTTCGCCGGATATAAAGGCGGTTTCTTGGATGAATTGTTGATGATGTTAACTAACATATTGCTTGTCATTCCTACAATAGCGCTCTTGGTTATAATCGCATCTTTTTTGAACTCGAGAAGCGTTGTGCTCGAAAGCGTGATAATAGGCCTAACCGGCTGGCCATGGGTTGCAAGGGCTGTGAGGGCACAGACACTTTCTTTGAAATCAAGAGAATTCGTAAGCCTTTCAAAGATATCTGGTGCCGGAACGTTGAAGATAATCATAGAGGATATTGCGCCCAATATGCTTTCTTACGTTTTTATGGTCTTTATACTTCAATTTGGTGGATCGATCCTTGCCATAGTTGGGCTTTCATTTATAGGCCTTGGTCCCACCAATGCCGTTTCTTTGGGAGGAATTTTACAGGATTCCGTGCTGTGGAATGCTTTGATTCTTGGATACTGGTGGTGGATGATCCCGCCCGGTATCGTTATAACCTTTATGGTAGCCTCATTGTATTTCATAAACATGGCAATGGATGAAGCGTTCAATCCGAGATTGAGGACGACTTAAAATGGCAAAATTATTAGACGTAAAAGATTACAAAGTCTATTACCAGACTTTGAAAGGACAGGTCAAAGCCGTTGACGGAGTGAATTTCTTCGTTAACGCCGATGAAATTTTTGGAGTTGCCGGTGAATCGGGATGTGGGAAATCAACGCTTGGAAATTCTTTGATATATCTAAAAGCCCCAATGAGATATGCCGGCGGAAGTGTTGTCCTGGATGGAAAAGAAATCTCGAGACTTCCCGATGAAGAGATGAAAAAGATGAGATTTGAAAAGATATCCATAATTCCACAGTTTGCAATGGATGCAATGAGCCCTACCAAAAAAATAAAAAACATAGTCGTGGATCTTGTCAGAGAACACGATAAAAAGATGGCTGAAAAAGACATAATCGATCTCGCAGTCGAAAGGTTTAAAATGGTCGGATTATCTAAAAATGTCATTGATATGTATTCAATAGAACTGTCTGGGGGGATGAAGCAACGAGTTGTCATGGTCATTTCAACTCTCCTTAATCCACGGCTTTTGATAGCCGATGAGATAACTTCAGCGCTTGACGTATCTTCGCAAAAATTTTCAGTCGAGATGCTTGAAGAATTCAAGGACAAAAAGTTTGTTTCATCCGTGATCTTCATAACGCACGACATATCGGTACTTTACCAGATAGCGGACAGGATAATGATCATGTACGCAGGCCATATAGTCGAAATCGGAAATACCGAAGATATAGTCTCAAAGCCATTACACCCTTACACCAAACTTTTGATAAGTTCTCTTCCGAAGATGGGAGTTCAATTTTGGCAAAATAGATTAACCGGCATTCCAGGGTACCCACCGAATCTTTTAAATCCACCGGCCGGCTGTAGGTTTTACGACAGGTGCCCATTGCGCGTGGATCCTCAAAAATGTAAAAATGAGATACCCCCGCTTGTCGAATACATGCCGGGAAGATACGTCGCATGCTGGGCGTACACAAAAGGAAATGATAAAAATGGATGAACTCGTCAAAATTAAAAACCTTACAAAGATCTTCAAATCAGGCCTTTTAGGCGGATATTTTACAACTGCGGTTGATAACGTATCCTTTGACATCCACAAGTCAGAAATAATCGCCCTTGTAGGAGAATCTGGAAGTGGAAAGACGACAATTGGACGCCTTATACTTAGGCTTTTAAGGCCGTCTATTGGAAAGATAATTTATGAAGATGTGGACATATCCACGCTAAAAGGCCGCAAGTTGAAGGATTATTACAAACATGTCCAGGGTGTTTTTCAGGATCCATTTGCTTCATTTAATCCCATCTTCAAAGTAGACAGGGTTTTTGATCTGCTGTTTGACAGTTATCTAAAAGATAAAACGGGCAAAAAACACGAACTCATCGTTGAATCGCTCGAAAAGGTAGGATTGAATTCCTTGGACATTCTCGGGAAATACCCGCACCAGATGAGCGGAGGGCAGTTGCAAAGGATATTGATCGCAAGGACACTTTTGCTTGATACCAAACTTTTAATAGCGGATGAATTGATCTCTATGTTAGACGCATCGACAAGAGTCGACGTTCTAAACTTGCTTGGAGAACTAAGAGATAAAGAGAAAATGTCTGTACTTTTCATAACGCACGATCTCTCTTTGGGATATTACATAAGCGATACAACCATGATAATGTACAAAGGAAATATAGTTGAATTTGGAAAGACAAAACTCGTCTTTGATAATCCTCTTCACCCATACACCCGCATGCTTCTGAGCGCTGTTCCTGAAATAGGCAGAAAATGGAAAAAGTCAGAATTAGAGATAAAAAGGGGAGAAGTGCCGCCAGGAGGGTGTCCTTACTTTGACAGATGTCCGCTTGCGATGGATGTGTGCAGGAAAAAACCTATTCTAAAAGAACTGGAAAAAGATCATAAGGTTGCGTGTTACGCGGCAGAGGTGATGAAAAATGATTCGATCCCGCTCGGGAAAGGTCACAATAATTGACGTGGCTCGCGCGGCCCACGTATCCATTTCAACTGTATCGAGATATCTTAATTCGACAGTTCCGATATCCGAAGAAAAGAGAAAAAATATAGCAAAAGCCATAAAGATGTTAAACTACAAACCATCGACATTTGCAAAAGCCATGAGATCGCAGATACTTTACAGTATCGGAATAATAGTCCCAGATCTTGGCGGTTACTACTACGGTGAAATAGTCAACGCAATGGTAACATACGCAAGCAAGAAAGGATACGAAACGGTCGTAAGCGTTACCAACAAGGTGGAAAATTGGGAGGATATGACCTTCGATTTTTTCATGAGCCGTCGTCTTGACGGAATAATTGCCTGCACGCCGGATCTAAACAGCGTTCAAAAACTCATTAAAATAGGAATTCCAATAGTCGCGGTTGACTGGAGAGATCCGATAGGAGATCTTGGCGTAACGGGCGTTACGATAGACAATGAAAAGGCCGCATTTACGATGATGAAATATCTTTATTCAATGGGTCATAGAAAGATTTTGGCAATAACCGGAGGGAAGGGATTTCAATCTTCCATTGACAGAAAAAACGGTATTCTTAAATTCAAAGAAAAAAATGGAGATGTTGAATTGCACATCGTCGATGGGAATTTTTCAGATCTCGATACCGGCTACGATCTGACCAAAAGATTCATTAAAGAAAAAGGCAAAAGTGTCACTGCCATCTTTGCATTCAACGACATATTAGCCTTCGGAGTCATAAGCGCTTTAAACGATCTCGACATATTGGTGCCCGATGAGATTTCCGTTGTTGGATTCGACAACACTTATATCTCGAAATATTCCGTTCCACCATTGACGACGATAGAACAGCCCAGAGGCGAACTTGGCCTTACCGCGATAAAAAATCTCATAAACAGGTTTGAATCTGCCGGATCGAGGGTGGGCTACAACATCGTTGTGCCTTTTAAGTTTATCGAAAGGTCTTCTGTGAAAAAATTGAGATAAAGGGGATGATTTGAATGTCAAAGTATTTGATTCTTTTATCACTGGCAATCTTTGCCGTTTTTAGTTTTGCCAATGTTTCAGTGACTATTAACACAGCGGCAGAGATTGTAACCTTACCTCAGACTGCATTTGGCTTGAACACGGCCGCATGGGACTGGCACCTTTTAGACAGCGCGATCCCGGGATTGCTGGAAAATTTAAATGTGAAAGTTTTGCGATTCCCGGGCGGGAGTTTTTCGGACATGTATGACTGGCAAACGAATTCGACCGTTCCGAGTCAGGACTTCCCTTACGTTGATCCTCAAAATAACTTCGACAACTTCATGAAACTTGTAAATCAAATCGGCGCTCAAGCGTTGATCACGGTTAATTATGGAACTAATTTTTCTGGAACGGCAGGAGGAGAGCCATCTGAAGCGGCCGCATGGGTCAAGTATGCCAACATCGATCACAATTACGATGTCAAATACTGGGAGATAGGAAATGAAATTTACGGAAATGGAACATATGGTGCAAACTGGGAAACCGATCTTCATCCAACCAAGGGGCCCCTGGCGTATGCCGAGAACTTCATAGCCTTTGCAAAGGCCATGAAGGCAGTCGATCCGAACATAAAAATCGGGGCAGTTTTGACATGCCCATACAACTGGCCGTGGGGACAGAGTCCGGACTGGAACAAAATAGTTTTGCAAACTGCTGGAGATTACATAGATTTTGTGGTAGTCCACTGGTACGCACAAAATCCGGGCAATGAATCTGACAGCGGACTTTTGGCTTCAACAAACCAGATACCGGATATGCTTGCCAGACTTAAGCAGGAAATAAGAGATTACGCGGGTCCTAAAGCGGATCGCATACGCATATTCGTCACAGAGACGAATTCGGTCTCTTACAATCCGGGCAAGCAGACGACAAGCCTTGTGAACGCACTCTTTTTGGTCAACGATTACATGAACTGGCTTACGGGTGGCGTTGATAACGTCGATTGGTGGACACTTCATAACAATGCTCTTACAGGAAACAACAACAGCGATAAACTCTATGGAAATACGAATTACGGAGATTACGGTATACTCTCAAATAACACTAATTTTGGAACATCTGACGTTGAGCCTCCGAATAACACTCCATTCCCGACTTATTTCGGCTACGAGATGCTAAAATATCTCGCAAAGCCCAACGATACAATAGTTGGAAGCATTTCAGATCAGAAACTTATCGATGTCTATGCCGTCAAGCATACGAATGGAGATCTCGCAGTCATGATCGTGAATACGGATCCTGCAAATTCTTACGATGTAAATTTGAATATCTTAGGGTTCAAACCATTGGATGATGCTATCGAATACGTCTATGGCATGGGAAATGGCATCGGAGGTGCGATGAAATCGATTGTAAGTAAGACTATTCAACTTTCACCGCCAATAGAGGTTGCGCCTTATTCTATAAATGTAATAGTGATGAAGCCCCAGCACGTGGCAAAGATCACAGGACCTCAGATTATGCAAGAAACGACGATTTCAAGCACGTCGCTTACGCCCGGACAGGTTGAGCGTATAGAGACAACCTTCACGAACAAATTCGGAAATATCTCAAACGGAGTAATAGAAATGGAGATATACAACTCTTCAGGTAAGATGGTAGGGCAAAAAACAGTCTCCGATGTCTCGATCGGCGCAAATGAATCTTATAAAGTTGGTTGGGATTGGACCGCTCCAAATGCACCGGACATATACACCGTTAAATCCTTCCTTTTCGATCGTTCTATGACAAATCTCTTCTCATCTTCAAATGAAGCGGCACAATTTACCGTTGCGATTCCGCCGGCACCGTCTTTTTCAATAACTGGAAATGTCAAGCCTAGCGAAGTTAGCGTTGGAGAAAATGGTGTGATATCGGTAACCGTTACAAATGTATCTGATCTTGGATATCTAAATAATGGTATAATAGATGTTGAGATTCACAACGTGGCAAATCAAAAAGTGTGGCAGCAGTTCGAGCAAAATGTCAATCTTTCTCCTTCTCAGTCGGTAACACTGACCTATGATTTCACTCTTTCGGCATCAGGAACATATTCAGTTCAGGTCGGCGTTTTCAGTGGCGGATGGGGCACGAATTACGCGTGGAACTCTGATGTCGCGAAGGTAGTGGTGAAATAAAGGCAGTGGGTAGCACGTAGCGGGTAGAATAAATTGAGAATTAAAAATTGAAAATGGACAATTAAAAACTGCCGGTAGCGACCTGCCGGAGCGAATTGCATCTTAGATAGTTGACAACATTTCAGAAAATGGGGCAGAGAAAATACAATCGAAAGGAGAAATTACAATGGCTGAGAAAAAATTCCCAAAGGATTTCATCTGGGGTTCAGCGACGGCCTCTTATCAGGTCGAAGGATCGCCTCTTGCGGATGGCGCAGGGCCATCTATTTGGCACAGGTTCTCTCACACGCCCACAACAACTCACGATGGAGAGACGGGAGACGTCGCATGCGATCACTACAACAGATACAAAGAAGATATAAAACTCATGAAGTCTTTAGGATTGAAGGGATACAGATTTTCGATCTCATGGTCGAGGATCTTTCCGAACGGCAAGGGTAAGATAAATGAAAAAGGTGTCGATTTCTACAACAAAGTCATAGATGAACTTCTTGAAAATGAGATAACACCTTTCGTGACGATATATCACTGGGATTTGCCCGCGGCCCTTCAGGACATCGGTGGCTGGACCAACAGGGACATCGCATGCTGGTTTGGAGATTACGCCGATTATCTCTTCCAGAGATTCGGAGACAGAGTCAAACACTGGATAACTTTAAACGAGCCATGGGTTATGGCCTTCATAGGCCATATGTACGGTGAACATGCGCCAGGCATGCGTGATATATATGCAGCCTTTGCCGTTGCCCATAATGAATTGAGAGCCCATTCAAGGGCAGTTGAAGCCTTTAGAGCCGAGGGAATAAAAGGAAAGATTGGAATAACGCTTTCAAACGGATCGCACGATCCAGCAACTGATTCGCCTCAGGATGTGCTTGCGGCGAAGATGGCACATGAATTTTCCAATTATCCGCTATTTTTGAATCCAATCTTTAAGGGAAAATATCCGGAACATATCGAGAGTTTCGCAAAAGAGTTCTTGCCAGAAGGATACGAAAAGGATATGGCAGAGATCAAAAAGCCAATAGATTTCGTTGGGATCAATTATTATTCTGGAGACATCGTCAAGGCCGATCCATCCTCACCGATGGGTGTAAAGATAATGGGACGCGGCCTTCCAAAAACTGAAATGGGATGGGAAATATATCCTGAAGGATTTTACAAAATCCTAAAAGGCGTTCAGGATGAATACAATCCCAAAGAAATTTACGTGACAGAAAATGGCGCTGCATTCGATGACAAAGTTGAAAATGACGCGGTCTACGATCAAAAGAGAATAGATTACCTCAGAGAACATATCTCTCAAGCCCACAGGGCAATCGAAGATGGTGTCAAACTCAAAGGATATTTTGTCTGGTCTTTGATGGATAATTTTGAATGGGCCTTTGGTTATTCGAAAAGATTTGGAATAATTTACGTCGATTACAAGACGCAAAAAAGAATTTTGAAAGACAGCGCGAAATGGTACGCAAATGTCATATCCAAAAACGCGGTTGAATAAAGGAGATAAGATGATAGACCTTTGCGGAAAATGGAAGGTTACCGATGACGATGGAGAGTTCAAATTCGAAGGCACGGTGCCGGGCACCGTGCAGGGTGACCTTGTGGCTTTGAAACTCATGCCCCATCCGTATATTGGAGAAAACGAAAAACTCTTCAGAAGACTTGAGACGAAATCATGGGAATATTCCAAAGACTTTGAAATAAAAAAACTTGACAAAAAGTATTACGATCTTGTGATAGAAGGCATAGATACCCTTGCCGAAGTCTACATTAACGGCAAATTCGTTGGAAAGTGCGAAGATATGTTCATCGGGTATAGATTTCCGGTCAAAGAATTTTTGAAGATCGGCAAAAACACGATAAGAGTAAAGATACTCTCTCCTATAAAAGTTCCGAAAGCATTCGAGCAAAATCACGGAAAACTTCACGCCGGCGAAGAAAGTGCGAGAGTGTACATCAGAAAGGCCCAGTACTCTTACGGATGGGACTGGGGCGCGAGGATCGCGACATCAGGCATATGGAAAAAGATTTACATAGAAGAAAGAAATGACGCATATTTAGAAGGATCAACTGCGTATTTGGAAGACATCGATACTGTCAAAGTTACGGGATATGTCATGGCATTTGAAAATAAAAATTACACCGTCAAAATCTTTGTCGATAAAAAAGAAGTAGGTAACTACCCGGTCCGGCCAGGATTCAACGGTCATCTTTTCGAAGGAAAGTTTGATCGCGGAGATCTCGAATTGTGGTATCCGCGAGGATACGGAAAAAGCGTGCTTCACAACTTCGAATTTAAACTTTTCGATGGCAAAGAGGAAATATCGTCAGAAAAAAAGCGCATAGGCCTAAGGACTGTCAGAATTATTCAGAAAAGAGACGCGGAAGGAGAATCTTTCATCTTTGAAATAAACGGCAGGCGGATCTTTGCCAAGGGTGCAGACTGGATTCCGTCGGACAACATTTTAACATGGCTTAAAGATGAAGATTACGACAAATTGCTTAATATGGCCGCCGATGCGAATATGAATATGCTGAGAGTCTGGGGCGGCGGCATATACGAGAATGAAAGATTTTACGAAAAATGCGATGAACTTGGAATAACCGTCTGGCAGGATTTCATGTTTGCCTGCGCCGAATATCCGGACAATTTGGAATGGTTCAGAAAACTTGCCGGTCAAGAGGCAAGATATAACGTTGTAAAATTGAGATACCATCCATCCATCGTTTTGTGGTGCGGAAATAACGAAAACAACTGGGGCTTTGAAGAGTGGGGGTATAACCACAAGCACAACGGAGAACATTTAGGAAATGTACTTTATCTTCAGGATCTTCCAAGAATCTGCGCAGAAGAAGATCCATCCCGCCCATATTGGCCATCGAGCCCGTACGGAGGAAGCAAGGCGAATTCAGATGAGGCCGGCGACAGGCACGTGTGGAATGTGTGGTCCAACTGGGTCGATTACAAAGGATATCTCGCCGACAAATCAAGGTTTGTAAGCGAATTCGGATTTCAGGCCGCACCCGATCCAAAAACCATCGATTTCTTCGCCAAAAAGTCCGAAAAAGAGATCTTCGGCGATGTGATGGTTCGGCACAACAAACAGGTCGAAGGACCTGAAAGGATAATGAAATTCATACACAACCACTTTGGAAGCGTCGGGAATTTCGATTCGGTAATCTACCTTTCCCAGATAAATCAGGCCGAAGCGATAAAGACCGGAGTCGATCACTGGCGAGAGAGAAAGTACAAAACGGCCGGCACTCTTTACTGGCAGTTAAACGATTCGTGGCCGGTCTTCAGTTGGTCATCTGTCGACTACTTCAAAAGGCCAAAGGCGCTTTATTACTACACAAAAAGATTTTACGCAGACCTTTTGCCTTTGATAAAAAATGATGAAGATGAATTGAGAATCGCTGTGATTAACGATTCGGAAGAAACAGAGGGCCATCTCGAATTCGATCTGTGGACTTTGAATGGCAAAAAGTTGATGGAGAAATCTTACGATGTAAGAATTCCGGCCGATTCGGTTTTGAGGATCGATAATTTCAAAGTTCCAGACAATCTCGCGGAGGCTATTGGCTTTGTAAGGCTAAAGGTGGGCAGCATGGTCTTTGAAAATCATGAAATCTTTGCAAATTTAAGAAAGGCAAAACTTGAAGATCCGCACATCGCATTTGAAAAATCTGGCGATATTCTAACAATAAAAGCAGAAAGGCCGGCTTTGGGCGTGAGAATAACGACCCAAAAAGACGAAGTGCTCGAAGACAATTTCTTTGCGATCTCGCCTGATCATCCAAAACGGATAAAAGCGCCTAAATCTGATTTTAAAATATCGAGCATGTATGATTTTCTGAAATAAAAAGACCGCCTCAAGCGGTCTTTTTTTTGCAATATTAGTTAAAATCCTGCAATTCAAATTGGAAGAGAATAATTAAATTTGGATTGAGTAATTCTTTTAATTGCAAGATCTATGTATTTACTATCTAATTCCACGCCAATGGCTTTTCTTCCTTCTTCATAAGCGGATATTAGAGTTGTTCCACTTCCAGCAAAAGGATCAAGGATCACATCATTCTTATAAGAAAACATTCTTATACATCTTCTCGGAAGTTCTAAAGGAAAAGGTGCAGGGTGTCCAACTCTTTTTTTACTTTCACCGGGAAAGGTCCAAACCCCGTTAGTCCATTCAATGAACTCATCTTTGCTTATTGTGCTTTCTCCTTTGGTTAGTCTTTTCCATTGTTTTTTATACATAACAACGATCATCTCAACGGGCGCTATTACATAAGGAGCAGAAGCAGAAATCCAGGATCCCCATGCCGTTCTTCTTGATATGTTTTGTTCATTCCATACAATTGTAGATTGATACTGAAAACCAACTTTTTTGGCAATTTGGACAAAATCTGAGTATATAGGTTTCAGACCATTTTTGTTTTTATCAAGTGGAATGTTTACACATATTCTTCCATCGTCACTCATTAGTTCATAAGATTTTTTTAGCCATTTGTCTGTAAAATCAAGGTAATCTTCATAGTCTAAAGTATCATTATGTTTTCCATAATCAATTGAAAGATTGTAAGGCGGAGATGTTATAAGTAAATTTATTTTTCCAATATACTTTGATAAATCAACTCTTATAAAGTCGTTATTGTATAACTCTATATTCTCCGATTCAAAGATAAGATTAGCTTTTTCTATAAAAAATTGATCGATGTATTCTTTGTTATTTATATTTTCAAATGTTTTACTTAAAATATCGTTTATAATATAGTTAAAACTTTTTCCTTCAATGGATGAAAGTTCTCTTAATTTTTCGAATATGTTCCATTTTAGTCTAATTTTCATCTCTTTGGTTTCTCTATCAGTTAAATATTTCAATTTCACACCCCACTTTTTAGGTGCTACTTTCATTTCCAAAAAAATTATAACATAATTCACAATGAGAAGAAAAGATAAAGATATAATAAAAAAACGACAAAGTGAGGCAAGTAAAACAGGACGTAAAACAGAAGAAGAGGTAAAAAATCTTCTTCTAAATGATAAAAAAATTTATGACAATTTTTTAATAGTAAAGCCTTCTGACCTTTCAGAAGAGGAAAGAAGTCCTTTGTATATAAACTATGGCGAAAATCATCAAATGATAGATGCGGATATATGTGTAATCAGAAAAACAGACAAAAAATTGTCTGCGTTATTTCTGTAAAAAAATCCCTTAGAGAAAGAGGGGGAGAAACAGCATACTGGGCGGCAAAAATTAAAGAGCAATGCAAAGAATATGAGTACATATTTGTAACTCCAGATGTGGATAAGGAATTGTTTGATCCTAAGAATCCAGAAAAGGAAAGAAAATGGAGGATTATTCTTTTATCCGAATGTAACGCTGTTTTTGTTTATAACCGTAAAGATGGAAACTACAATAAGAATAATTTTTACGTAGGAAATAAATACTTAGAAGAGTACATAAAAAGGTTTATT
Source organism: uncultured Mesoaciditoga sp. (assembly GCA_964433875.1). GTDB lineage: Bacteria > Thermotogota > Thermotogae > Mesoaciditogales > Mesoaciditogaceae > Athalassotoga. The sequence goes on along the minus strand of CAYSSO010000013.1, from coordinate 11,452 downwards.
TGAGAGTATAAACTAATTTGTTTAAACCTCATTTTGAGCATTTGAAAGTATTCATACAACTTTTCTCCCAAACATTTACAGTCAGTTAAACAAAGAAAATCGTTTCAACGGTTTCTTTTGTCCCTGTGAATGTATGTCTTCATTTCAAAATCGCATTCGCTTTTTAACCTCTTTTTGATCAACCTCTCATTTCTATAAATGATAGAAAGATGCCAGGGATTTGTTATATTATATCCATTGGAGATGATCAAATGACTAAAGTGATTAAAATAGGAAATGTGATGATCGGCGGCGGTAATCCAGTCGCAGTTCAGTCAATGACGAATACGAATACAAAAGATGTACCGGCAACTGTCGAACAGATAGAAAAACTTCAAAGTGTCGGATGCCATATAGTAAGGTTAAGCGTTTACGACAGCGAATGCGTTGACGCTTTAAAAGAGATAAAATCGCGCGTGAGGATACCGTTAGTTGCAGATATACATTTTGATTACAAACTCGCTATCGGATCTATCCTTGCCGGTGCCGATAAGATAAGAATAAATCCCGGCAATATAGGCGCAAGGTGGAAAGTCGAAGAGGTTGCAAAGGTTGCAATGACGCATGGAGTTCCTATAAGGGTTGGCTCTAACGAAGGCTCAATGGATGAATCATACATAAAAAAGTTTAAAAACACAGCGGAGGCGCTTGTCTACAGCGCTCTTGACGAGGTAAATGTACTTGAATCTGTAGGGTTTAAAGACATCGTTGTGGCCGTAAAATCTTCCGATCCTGTTGAAACTATACAGGCAAATGAGATGATCTCAAAGATGATACAATACCCGCTTCACATAGGCGTGACAGAGGCCGGTATTTACGAAGATGCAATAGTCAGATCGGCCTTCGCACTCGGCCATCTGCTCTATGAAGGCATCGGAGATACGATAAGAGTCTCAATAGCCGGAGACCCTGTCAGAGAGGTCGGCGCCGCTTATTCAATTCTCCAAAGCGTCAAAAAATTTGACGGACCCGAGATAATCGCGTGTCCAACATGCGCTCGCACCGAAATAAACGTTGAAGAACTCGCCACAAAGGTCAGATCTGAACTTATAAGCGTTAAAGGAAAGGTAAAAGTCGCCGTTATGGGTTGTGTTGTCAACGGAATCGGAGAGGCAAAAGGGGCAGATGTGGCCGTTTTTGGTACCAAAAGTGGAGGCGTTATTTATTTTCATGGTAAAATCTTTTCAACGGTCAGCAGGGATGAGATACTTCCCACCCTTAAAAAACTCGTCGAGGATCATTTGAAAGGAGGAAAAGATGAAATTAATAAGATCAGTTAAAGAGATGGTATCTATAGCCGGTGAATATAAAGGCAAAACTGTTGGATTTGTGCCAACGATGGGCGCTCTACATGCAGGGCACCTCTCTCTTGTAAGAAAGGCAAAAGAGGAAAATGAAGTTGTCGTGGTGAGTATCTTTGTAAACCCAAAACAGTTTGGGCCTAACGAAGACTTTAACGCCTATCCGAGAGTGCTTGAAAGGGATCAAAATTTGATCGAAAAAGAAAATGTGGATTATCTTTTTGCTCCGTCTGTTGAGGATATGTACCCCGAGGGCTTTTCAACATCTATTCATGTCGCAAATCTCACAGATTACCTTTGCGGTTATTACAGGCCCGGCCATTTTGACGGTGTTGTTCTTGTCGTCAACAAACTTTTCAACATTGTAAGGCCAACGAAGGCGTACTTTGGACAAAAGGACGCGCAGCAATTCAGGGTTTTGAGAAGAATGGTAGATGACCTCAATATGGGAATCGAGATGGTCGAAATGCCTATCGTTAGAGAAAGCGATGGCCTTGCTATGAGTTCGAGAAATGCGTATCTCTCTCCCGAAGAAAGGAAAAAGGCGCCCATTTTGCACGAGGCCTTAAAATACGCTGCAGACCAGATAAAGAGCGGAAGAAGAGATGCCTTTAAAATAAAGCGCGAAGCCGTCCAGATAATAAGAAAGTACCCGGAAATAAAGGTTCAATACTTCGAAATTGTAGACGAAAAAACTCTCGCGCCGGTGTCGAGAGTCTCTTCAAAAGTCATTGTCGCCGCCGCGATCTTCATAGGAAAGACACGGCTTATAGACAATGAGATCGTAAATGTAGGAGATAAAGTATGAAGATAAAGGTTATAACGGATTCTTCCTGCGATCTTCCAACTGAATGGTTCAAAGAAAATGACGTAGAAGTGGTCAACTTAAAAATATACGTTGACGGGGAGCCGAGAGAGATCTCTACAGGAGAATTGCTCAAAGAATGGAGGATGGGTAGAAAGATAACAACATCCCAACCAACGCCGAATGAGTTTGAAAAGATATATGAGAATTTCTTAACGAATTACGATGGCATCCTTTCTGTTCATCTTTCTTCCAAATTGAGTGGAACCTTTAACAGCGCGGCCGTCGCGGCAAGGAAGTTCCCGCAAAAGGTCGAAGTCATCGATTCTCTAACGACTACTTCCGCACTCGGTGCCATGGTCGCAAAGGCCGTGGAGTTATCAAAAGCAGGGGATCTAAAAGGTAGCGCCGAAAAATTGAGAGGGTATGCCAAAAATGTTAAGACCATCTTCGGTGTTCAGACAGTTGAAAATCTTGTAAAAGGTGGAAGGGCCCACCTTATAGCGGGAAAACTTGTAATGTTGCTTAACGTCAAGCCTGTCTTAGAGGGAGAAGATGGAGAGATAAAGTTGCATAAAATAGTCCTCGGATTTCAAAGAGTGTTAAAAGAAATTGTCAACTACGTTGAATCTTACGAGGTTGTGGACAAAAAAATCTACATTGCCCACGTTAACGCAATCGGAAGCGTGGAATACCTTCTTTCGAAGTTCAAGGATAAATACACATGCACCGTTGCCGAAGTCGATCCCGCTATAGCGCTTAACGCAGGGGAAGGATCGGTGCTTGTCGGGTTTCTTGTTTAAAGTATTCCAATGTAGTATAATTTAATTTGTGAAGAATAATGAAGAGATAAGATACGTTGATTTGGATGACTTTCTTTTCATCTTAGTCTTAGATTTTCCGATAATCTTTTTTGTTGTTATTCTCAAATACTTCGGCCTTAATTCCGATTCGATCAGCGCTTTTCTCCTTATACCGCTTTCCGTAATGACCATATGGGGCTTTCATCTATCTTTGAAGAAAAAAGATCACGGTATAGGTTTGTGGTTCAAAATCTCATCATTTGGTCCGGATCTGATATGGAGTATTATCATCTTTCCGGTAATCTTCGGCATATACATCTTTATGAGTTTTTTAACTTCTTTTATATGGAATGAAAGTGGCGCGCGAGAGATTTTAATGAACCCGAATGAGATTATAGCCGTCATATCATTGGGACTATTCCTCCCGGTAATGGAAGAGGTGATTTTTAGAGGCGCAATTTATGAATACATAAAAAAGTTTTATTCTCCGGAGTTTTCAATGATTCTTACTTCTATAGCATTTGCTGTTGTGCATCCTCTTGAACAATGGATGGAGATATTCGTTTTTGGAATGCTTTTAAATTTGCTATACTATAAGAGAGGAACCCTGACAGTAAGTTCAACGGTACACGTGATGGTTAATCTGATTTACATCTCGATCTTCTACTTACCGAGGGGTTGAAAGAGGGTGATTTTATATGTTTAATAAATTTTCAAAACGTGCGGCTCAGGTTTTTGTGGCCGCTCAGGATGAGGCAAAAGCACTTGGTCATTCTTACGTTGGGACTGAACATTTGCTCTTAGGCGTTATGAAATCTGCGAATGGAGAAGCCTACAACGTTTTGAGAGAACATGGACTTGACTACGCGTCTTTAAAGCAGGAAATAATAGCGGTTGTCGGGGCGGGCATCCCGAGAGAGAATGTTTCATCTCCACAGATGACGCCGAGAGCAAGGAAGATAATCGAACTTGCCTATGAAGAGGCTCAATTGCTTGGGCAAAATTATATATCTACAGAGCACATACTCCTTGCCATATTAAGAGAAGGCGAAGGCGTCGCGGCACATGTCTTGAGAAAGTTTGGCATAGATCTCGTTGATCTTAGAAGAGAATTGATAGATGAGATAGGAGGATCACAAAACAACGAAGAGTCAGATGACGATGATTTCATGAGGCCAGGACCTTCTCAGGATGCGATGAGGTCTGTCAAAAATCTTGAAGGGCTCGGTGTTGATCTCACAGAGGAGGCAAAGACAGGAAAACTCGATCCGGTTATAGGAAGAGAAAGAGAGATCGAGCGAATAATGCAGATATTGACAAGAAGGAAGAAAAACAACCCTGTTCTCATAGGAGATCCCGGTGTTGGCAAGACTGCCATAGTGGAAGGGCTCGCCCAGAGAATAGCGAGTGGTGAAGTACCCGAACTTTTGAAGGGAAAGGTTATCTTCTCTCTTGATATAGCGGCCTTGATCGCGGGAACAAAGTACAGGGGAGAATTTGAAAAGCGGCTTAAAAAAGTCTTAAGCACAGTCAAAGAAGATAGGTCAATAATTCTTTTCATAGACGAGATACACACAATAGTTGGAGCGGGGGCGGCCGAAGGCGCTGTCGATGCCGCAAATATCCTCAAACCGGCTCTTTCGAGAGGCGAGATACAGTTAATAGGTTCTACAACACCGGACGAGTACAGGCAGTTCATAGAAAAAGATGCGGCTTTAGAGAGAAGATTCCAAAAAATTTACGTTGGCGAGCCGACAGTCGATCAAACCCTTGAAATACTCAAAGGGCTAAAGGCAAAATACGAAATACACCACAAGGTCAAATACACAAATGAAGCACTCGATATGGCCGTAAAACTTTCTCAAAGATACATAACCGATCATTACCTGCCAGACAAGGCTATAGATTTGATAGACGAGGCCGGCGCAAGCGCGAGATTGAATAGCATGACCGTACCGGATGAAATAAAAGAACTCGAAAAAAAGATAAAGATGATACAGGAAGAAAAAGAACTTTCCATAGCCCAGCAAAATTACGATCGCGCAGCCGAAATAAGGTTCAAAGAAAGAGACCTTCAACAGTTACTGAATGAAAAATACAATGAATGGAAGAAGCGCAGAGAGACTGAAATAATAACCGTAGATTCAGACAGCATAGCGCGCACAATATCTATATGGACGGGAATTCCGCTTACAAAACTCGAAAAGAGTGAAAGTTATAAACTTCTCAATCTTGAGGCCGAACTTCATAAACGCATAGTCGCCCAGGAGGAAGCCATAAAGGCCGTCTCAAACGCGATAAGGCGCGCGAGATCAGGACTCAAAGATCCGAGAAGGCCCACGGGATCATTTATGTTCCTCGGCCCTACGGGAGTTGGAAAAACAGAACTTGCAAAGGCACTTGCGGAATATCTCTTCGGAGATGAGAATGCCCTGGTTAGAATCGATATGTCCGAGTACATGGAGAGATTCTCTGTCTCGAGACTTGTTGGTGCGCCTCCTGGATACGTCGGATACGAAGAAGGAGGAACTTTAACTGAAAAGATAAGAAGAAGGCCATTTTCGGTTGTGCTTCTTGACGAGATAGAGAAGGCCCATCCAGATGTTTTCAATCTCCTGCTTCAAATACTCGACGATGGAAGGTTAACAGATTCGCAAGGACACATAGTGGATTTCAAAAATACAATTCTCATAATGACGTCTAACCTTGGAGGAGATTTGATAAACAAGACAAAACGCGGGTTGGGCTTTGTAGAAGAGAACAATCAGGCAACATACGAGAGTATGAAATCAATTGTCATGGATGAGGTCAAGAGAACCTTCAGGCCTGAATTCCTTAACAGGCTTGATGAAATAATAGTTTTCCATCCTCTCACAAAGGAACACATAGAAAAGATAATAGACATATTGCTCGGCGATTTGAGAAAGAGACTTGGAGAAAGAAATATGAAATTACTCATAAGCGAACAGGCAAAAGAAATCATCATATCCAAAGGTTTCGATCCTGTCTACGGAGCAAGGCCTTTGAAGAGAGAAATTCAAAGAATGATAGAAGATCCTTTGTCCGAAGATTTGCTGTCCAACAGGTTTGAAGAAGGGGACACGATAATAATCGGAGCGTCTAATGGAAAGATCGTTTTCAAAAGAAAGAGAGAAAGAAAGGTCGTATTGAGTGAGTCTGGACAAAAGTAAGATCGTTTATGTTTGCTCTGAATGCGGTTATAAATCATCTAAATGGTTCGGTAAGTGCCCCAATTGTGGAGCGTGGGATTCTGCCGTTAGAGTTGAAGAAGGGGTACAAAAAGGTACCCCTTCTTTGATAAATTTTGAATCCTCAATTTCGGATATTTCCATTCCCAAAAGAATGACGACAAGGATGAGAGAAACAGATAGGACGCTCGGTGGTGGCGTCGTGCCCGGAAGCGTTATTCTCATCTCGGGTGGCCCTGGAATTGGCAAATCAACGCTTGCAATCGAATATGCGAGTGCTTTAACGGCTTACGGAAATGTCTATTACATAAGCGGGGAAGAATCTATTTCCCAGATTCTCATGAGGGTAAAGAGGCTTGGAGTTGAAAATCCACGCCTTTTTCTTTCGTCTGAGGTAAATGTTGACGCTGTCCTTTCTTCTATTAAGGATAAACCTGTCGCGATGGTCTTTGATTCGATCCAGACACTTTACACGTCTGGAATGAGCGCGCTTGCAGGCTCTGTTCCGCAAATGCGTGAATGCACGATGAAATTGATAGATTACGCTAAATCAAACAATACGGCCGTATTCATAATAGGCCACATAACGAAGTCCGGTACCATCGCCGGTCCGATGATCCTCGAGCATATGGTCGATGGTGTGCTTTACCTTGAAGGAGAGCCGAGATCCGGTAGAAGGATCTTAAGGTCTATGAAGAACAGATTTGGACCTACAGACGAAATCGCCGTCTATGACATGGAAGAAAATGGTATGGTAGAAATACCAGATCCTTCAAGGATTTTTGCCGATATTGATTCAGAGGATCCGGGAAGCACCCTTTCTGTTATAGTTGAAGGGTCAAGACCTCTTATGGTAAATGTTCAAGCGCTTACAAGTGTCAATTATAAAAACAGCGCCATAAGGATAACAAGGGGATTCGAAAATACAAGGCTTATGATCATCGCGGCGATAGTCTCAAGCCATCTCGGAGTTTCTCTCGATAACCGTGATATATACCTCAACATTCTCGGGGGTCTAAAAACAACAGATACGGCTATAGATCTTGCCGTTGCGATGGCAATCTTTTCTTCCGTTAAAAAACTTAAATTTCCTGCAAAAGTCGCCTTCGTAGGCGAACTTGGGCTTGACGGAAGAGTCAGAAATGTGCCACAGATGCAATTAAGAATTTCGGAAGCAACAAGAATGGGTATAGAGAATATAATAGTATCGAATGACTCAAAATACGGAGGAATTGGAGTAAAGACATTAAAAGAGGCTATTCTCAAATCTTTTGGAGGTAACCTATGAGGCATGACAAGATCGAAAAAAACCTTCAGATAATAGCACCTGGAATGCCTTTAAGGGATGCCGTTGATAACATAATAAGGGCAGACAAGGGAGCCTTAATATGTCTTGTGCAGGATCCTTCCGAATATGTCAAAGAAGGCATAATTCAGGGAGGATTTTACCTTAACTGCGCTTTTAATCCCAATAGGCTTTACGAACTTGCGAAGATGGATGGAGCGATAATAATTTCGGAAGATTTAAAGAATATATGGTATGCAAATACCCAATTAGTCGTTGACAGTTCCATTTCGACAAATGAAACCGGTACAAGGCACCGCACGGCCGAGAGATTCGCGATCCAAACCGGAAAACTCACAATTGCCGTCTCTCAAAGGAGAAAAGCGATAACACTTTATCAGGGAAACTGGAAGTACATGCTAAATGATGTTTCAACGATAGTCTTACAAATGAATCAGGGATTAAGGTTGATGGAAAGATATAGAACCAATTTTGATAATCTGATAAATTCTCTAAACACAAAAGAGATTGAAAATCGTGTAACGCTTTTAGATGTGTACGAAATAATCAACAGAGGATTAAAAATAATGAGACTTTCAGACGAACTTAACTTTTATCTATCTGAACTCGGCAACGAAGGATACCTGACGAAATATCACATGGACGAGTTAAAAGAAGGGATCATGGAAAATATAAAGTTAATGATAATGGACTACGCAAACGAAAGTGTCATAGGGCAGAATCACAATCCGGAAAAAATTATAAGGGTGCTTTCATCACAAAAAGAAGAAAACCTCGATCTCATATTTTTCATTCACAAATTGGGATATGATATAAGAAAGGATCAAATCTTTGAAATGGTCTTGCAGCCAAGAGGGTACAGATTATTAAGGAGCATTCCAAGGATACCGATGAACATAACTATGGACGTCGTGAAGAAATTCAAAAATATTCAGGGTCTCCTCAAGGCCTCATTTGAAGATTTCATGCAAATCGACGGTATCGCCGAAAAACGCGCAACTGTGATTATGAGTGGAATAGAGTCTTTGAAAAATCAAAAATAACGTGAACTAATTCAATTAAAGGGGGAAATAGATTATGGAATGGCTTTTTTTGTTTTTGCCTTTATTTTTAGGCCTTTATTTCGGTTATGCCTGGTTTCCAAACTACGCGCTTTTTGACTCAAGATGGTGGTATCCTTACTTCGTTATTTTAATAGGAGGCGTAGCCGGACTTTTAGTCGGGATAGTCCTTTACTTCTTGGCAAAACGTGTAAAAGAGAACAAGGTAAATGCCTTCAACTTCCTTATTTCGGTGGCTGCCTTTATAGTCTTTATGGTAATCGGAAATTACATAATAACCGATTTCACGAATTACAATTTTTTATCCATAACTATCGGGAAGTCCGTAATAGTCATTCTTTCATTTCTCGGATCCTGGCTTATATCTCAAAAACTCATATTTTCTGTCTTCAAAGTTGGTGATATATCCGGAAATTATGGGAGTTTTATATTTGATACGTCTATTCTTCTCGATGAAAAATTACTCGATCTTTTCGACATAGGGCTATTCAACGGTAAAATAGTGATACCCCAGTTTGTTCTTATCGAAATGCAAAAACTCGCAGACAGCGCAGACGAAGAGAAAAAAGAAAAAGGAAGGAAGGGTTTTGAAATAATCGAAAAGATGCAGGGACTCGAAGATCTAAAAATCACGATAGACGATTCGATAGCCTATAGAACTGGAAAGGTAGACGAAGACCTTGTCAATCTCGCAAGAAAGTACAATGGTCGTCTCGTAACCCTTGACTACAACCTTACAAGGGTCGCTCAATTGCAGGGAGTGAGGGTATTGAATCTCAATCATCTTGCTGAGATACTTAAGCCCACCCTTTTGCCAGGCCAGCGCATAAAGTTACAGATAATAAGACATGGAAAGAACAAGGAGCAGGGCATAGGATTTACGGAAGATGGAACGATGATAGTCGTTGAAGATGGCGGAAAAAATGTCGGCGAAACGCAAGAAGTTGTAATAACCAATATTTTAAGAACAAATGCCGGCAAACTCTTATTCGCGAGAATAAATCCAAAATCATGAGATCCGCTGTAATAGTGTGCGCCGGGAATTCAACGAGATTTTCAAGGGGAATTAATAAAGTCCTCTACCCTTTGAATGGAAAGAAAGTTTTTTCCTATTCTTTAGATGTTTTTAAAAGATTGAACTTCGATCTCATAATAATAGTTGTAAAAAGAGAAGAGGAAGAGTTTTTCAAAGATGAGATTTCAGAAAATGTCAGAATAGTGTACGGAGGAACGAGAAGACAGGATTCCGTTCTTAACGCAGTTGATCTTATCCCGCAAAATAGCCCCGTCCTTATTCATGACGGGGCACGTCCTTTTTTAACCGAAAGATTGGTAGAAGAGGTCCTTGCCAGAATAAGGCCGGGCAGATGCATCGTTCCCGCAATAAAAAGCGAGGACACAATAAGAATAGAAGATGACGGGAAATACATTCTCTTCGACAGGAACAAGGTTTTTAGAATTCAAACTCCGCAGGGATGCGTCGCCGGAGAACTTTCACAACTTTACAGGAGATTTTCCCATCTCGACCTTTTAGACGACGCCGCGGCCTTCGAATTTGCAAACTTGAATATCGAAATAGTCGAAGGAGACAAAAGGAACTTAAAGATAACGACTTACGAAGACGTAAAAGTGATCGAGGCCATGATGAAATGAATTATTTGAATGTTACCCGGCTCTTCACAAGTGCTGTCAGCCTTCTGTTCATCTTCGACAGATCCCTTACAGTTTCGTAAAATTCAACCTTTCTTTTGTTGTCGTATATTTTGTAATTCGATCTGTAAATATCCGGCGTGAAATTCACCATTATGACATTGCATCCCGCGTCAAAGGCCATGTATTGAAGGTTTTTATCGATTGTGCCAAGGGCCGTAGTGGCAGGCAATTGAATTAAGGGTATCATAAGGCGCGTGCATGCATACGCGTTTAAGGTTATCTCGGCACTTCCCATTGGGTAATTTTCAAGTGGTGTCCCGTGTGCGGGGATAAATGGACCAATCCCCGCCATCTTTATTCCCGCTTCCCTCAAGAAGATGATATCGTCTGCAATATCCTCGAGAGTCTGACCAGGAAGGCCTATTATGTCTCCACCGCCCGTTATGTATTTCAAAGAAACAAGGGTTTTTATCAGAAAGATTCTTTTTTCGTAATCATCTCCGTGAACCATTTCGAAGATCCTTTTGTTAACCGTCTCCTGTTTTAGAAGATACTTCGAAGCACCGGCTTCTTTAAAGATCGCAAACTCTTCCGGCTCCCTTTCTCCGATGGAAAGAGAAACGGCCCTGCGGGTCTTCTCTCTTATTTCTTTTATCATTTTCTCGATCATCTCTGTCGTGTAAAAAGGATCCTCGCCGGATTGAAGAATTATAGTATCGACGCCACAATTTGCCGCCTCAATCGCCGTTTCGACGATCTCTTCCGTTGTCATCCTGTACCTCGGCACTTTATTTGATGCCCTTATGCCACAGTACAGGCAATCTCTTTTGCAGTAGTTCGAAAATTCTATTATTCCCTTTATGAATATCGTGTCTCCAACGTTGTCATGCCTTACGCAAGATGCGAGATCAAAGAGATGCCTTCTCTCGGCAGAATCCACAAGGCCAAGCAAATAAACTATCTCCTCGCGCGAAAGCGGCCTTTCCTCGATCACTTTTTTTGCAACTGATTTCAAAGTGTCCGAAAGATTTGAATTGAGAATCTCTTCAACTTTCTTGAACGTCAGAGAATCTTGAGAGTATCTTTCCAACATCGTCTCTTATCTCCTCTTCGTGATCCTCTCCTTCTATAAAAATTCCATAATTTTCTATTTTACCAATGAGTTTTGGCGGCAAAAATCTCTCCTCTCCCCATCCTGTAAGGTAGGACCATCTTCTTCCCAAAGATTCGGCAATCCACAACCTTGTGCCGTACTTTTTGTAAATTCTCTCGCAT
>CAYSSO010000012.1:0-49024 GCA_964433875.1 uncultured Mesoaciditoga sp. | reverse complement strand
TTAACATTCAAATGTTAAAATGGGACAGTGTCAGGGGACAGTGTCAGGTGTCAGGCGTATATTCTTGATTTTTAACACAAAATATGATATATTTTTTAAGGTGGAGGAGTTCACCATAAACGCTCAAATGCCAATGACTCCTGATGGGAGTCATTTTTATTTGGAGGGGACAAATGGATATCGTTGATCTTAGAAATCGTGTTGTTGAAAATATATCAAAGGTCATCTTTGGAAAGCCAGAGACCATTGAAAAGCTTTTGATATCATTTATGATAGGCGGGCATGTGCTTCTTGAAGATGTGCCCGGAACGGGCAAAACAATTCTTGCAAGAGCCTTTGCAATCTCTTTGGGTCTAAATTTTAACCGTGTCCAGTTTACTCCGGATCTTTTGCCAACTGATCTGACAGGCCTTTCAATTTACGATAGAGAAAAGGGAGACTTCGTTTTCAAACCAGGGCCCATCTTCACAGACATACTGCTTGCCGACGAGATAAACAGGGCAACGCCCAGGACCCAGTCAGCGCTTTTGGAAGCGATGGCCGAAAATCAGGTTACAATAGACGGGATTACACACAAATTGAGCGATAACTTTTTTGTAATGGCAACGCAAAATCCAATAGAATACGAAGGCACCTTCCCCCTTCCCGAGGCGCAACTTGACAGATTTGCCTTCATGATGAAGGTAGGTTATCCCGACAAAAACGGAGAGATGGAAATGTTAACATCTCAAATGGATCATCATCCTATAAAAGACGTTAGACCCGTTCTAAACGAAGGTGAAGTTTATTTCTTAAGGAATGCGATAAAGAATGTTTATGTAGATGATACCATCAAAGATTACATAATCTCGATTGTTTCTCATACCCGCTTTAACAAGGAATTGTATTTAGGCGCAAGTCCAAGAGCATCGATCACCCTTATGAAGGGAGCCATGGCTTACGCCCTTTTGAAGGGCAGAAATTACGTTGTACCGGACGATGTAAAGTTTTTGATGAAGGAGGTACTCTATCACAGGCTTATTCTAACCTCGGAAGCGAGAGTGAGGATGAGGCATGTCGATGATGTAATCGAGGACATAAAGGAAGAGGTTCCCGTGCCTGTGGTAAAAAAAGATGAGGTATAACATATCCCCACTTATAATCTTTACGAGTTTAACGGGAATTATCGCCTTCATTGCTCTCGGCCCCTTTTTCTTTTTCCTTCTAACGGTAGATATCTTTTTTTGGATATATTTCTTTATCGCAAGAAAGGCATTGAAATCTCTCGAGATAGAATCGGCTGTTTTCCCATCGAGAGTCTTCACAGACGATGAGGTAAAATGTGAAACCAAGATAAAAAATATGTCAAATCTTCCGCTTTTAATAGAGATTAACGATCTCTCCTCTGATGGTTATCTTTCTTCTGGAAGCAAAGAGATATCAGGTCTTCTCCAAAGTGAAATGATGAATCTTTCTTACACCATGAAGTTTAGAACGCGCGGAGAGCATTATTTTCATGATGTAAAGGTACATGTGAACGGCTTTATGAAGTTATTTTCTATGGACAGAAGTTTCTCTTCAGAAAGGAAGATACTCGTATTTCCCAAAATACTTCCAATTGAAAAGATGAATATGCCACTCATAGATCCGATCTCGGGCAGAAAAACAGATTTCAAAATCCTCGAAGACCCATCTCGAATTGCGGGAATAAGAGAATATCACAATGAACCATTTCAAAAGATCCACTGGAAGGTAAGCGCACACTCCGAAGAACTCATGGTTAAGGAATACGAATATACCGGATCTTCGAAAATAATGATGTACGTTGATTATAATTTACCGCAGGAAATATACGCAAGAAATGTGTGGGCCCATATAAGAAAAGATTACGAAGAGTACGCCTCTATAGCTGCGTCTGGATTTGTCAAGTATTTTTACGACAGGGGAATCCCTGTGAATTTAAAGGTTATGGCCGACAAAATCTATACCGTCAGGGATAAAGATTATATACCCTATCTTGAAGTTCTCGCGCGGGCAAGAGGCATAGATGATCCTTCAGAATCTCTTTTGCTCCAAAGCCAGATAACATCCGATATTTTCTCGATGTCAAGGACATCGACAATAATAATAATCTCGATATACCTTACAGACGGGATAATACCAAAATTGCTTATGGCAAGATCACGTGTCGCCCAGTTAAGCGTCTTTGTAATCCCTTATGGATTCAGGATGCCATACGAGAAAAAGTACGACACCTATTCTGTCCTGCCTTCGGAGATAAAAAGGTTAAAGGATCAAAGCGCGGTCTTGATCGAAAATAACGTGATGATCCATGTGCTGATGGACAACGAATCCATTGACGAGGCGGTAAAGGGATATGAAAAAACGATGGATGCTTTTTAACATATTCTGGCTTATTTCCTTTGTAATACTTTTAAGTTATCTTATGGGAATCCCTTTGATCGGATTTGCCTTTTTGATCGTGGTCGGAGGATTTTTGTGGCTTTTGTACAGGTCAAGGTCTGAGGTGCCGTGGCTTGTGTGGATAATTCCATATTTTCTTTCAGTTATCATATTTTTGTGGCTTTTCAATGGTGGAAATTTTCTAAACTTCGTTTTTCATAATTTTTGGTTCTCTTTAAAAATTTGGCTTTCATATCCATTTCCATTTGGATTTACCATAATCCTGGCTATAGTTTCTTACTTTGTAATTTATCTTGCATCTGCAAATGTGAAAAGGAGATTTAACTCTTCAATCACGCTTGCCGTAACGGCAGCCATAGTCGGAATTATCGCCCAGTTTATCAATCCATTTGTGACTTTGGGAATGGCAGTTCTATTTCTTTTTTCGATCGTTCTCAACTCGATGTACGACAGTATAATTCACAAATCGATACTCAAAATGACGGGAATAATTTTGATCGCGTTTTTGGCCATATTTCTTCTAACCTTAACGGTAAGACCAATCTCACCACTTAAAAACGCATTCGCTGCTTTCCCATCTAACTCTGTCGCCACGCCTCACGCCTCCTCGTCTACAGTTATTGTGCCTATGGAAAGCGTTCCGATCTCTCCGGGACCAACTAAGAATATTTCCTCACATTTTGATATGGAATGGATCTACAACATTTTGCTTTACATAATTGGAACTTTCTCGATTGCCGTGAGCATCATTTCTATCTATTTTTTCATAAAATACAGAGAAAAAAGGAGAAAGGTCAATTTAAAAAAAATCATTGTCGCAATATGGATGATCGTCTCGATCCTTTTTGTCTTTGTATCCGTGCTTTATTTTATAGGCATCTCAAAGCCTTCCGCCACGCCATCTTTGAATAATCATGAACCTGCCCAGCGGAGCGTAACCTATCTTGCTTCAATAACAAAAACTGCCACACCCATCAAAGTTACGAATTACTCAATTCCTCCGTTTTTCTTTTTCGTGGTCCTTTTGATAGTTGGAGCCTTTATCGTGATTGTGATCTACAATGTGTTCAAATATGGCATTCCAATTGAAAGAAAAATCGAAGAAAATGATAAAAAGGAGGATTTTGAATTCAAAAAAGAGAATTTGAATTTCTCCGGCCCACCTGACAGGGCAGTTTTATTCTATTACAACATCTTAAGGAAAAAAATAGGGGATCCATCTCTGACCCCTTACGAATTTGAAGATTATCTAAAAAAATATATTGGAAGTGATGAATCGGAAAAGATGACCGAGATCTTTGTAAAGTTAAGATACGCGCATAAAAAGATCACAAAAGAAGAATCTAAATTCTTCAAAGAGATCGTTTTGAGTATACTCAACTCACATTGAACGTTTCAACTTACATTTTCATCGTTCTTGTGGCAAGGAGACTTCGATCTTCTGTAAGTTGGAGAGAAATTGCCATCTCACCTGCCTTTCTATCAATAATGTTTTTGCACTTTCCAATTTCTTTACCTCTTTCCAGTTCGCAGATGCATGTATTTTTGTACCGTCTAATTTCCTTAAATCAAAGTATCCGCTTGTCCTCAGGCCATATATGAAACATTTTATTTCCTTGTATAGAACCTTATCAAACCCTTTGTATCCTCTCGAAGACCGAATTGTGCTAACCACTTTTATGCCACCTTTTAAAAGATTTGCTTTGTGCAGTGATCTGTTCTGCCTTCTTACGAATCTGGCAAAGAACGATGAATCTCCCTACTTTCACTGGTACGAATATGTCACATTCAAAGTAGTATAATTAAGAAGATATCTATTTTGGAGGGATCAAAATTGAAGAAGGAAAAGGTCAGAGTTGGAATAATAGGATGCGGAGGAATTGCCAATGGAAAACATCTTCCCGCTCTTTCAAAGATTAAAGAGGTTGAAATAGTTGGTTTTTGTGATCTCGTCGAAGAGAGAGCGGCGAAAGCCGCGAAGGAATACGGATCGAAAGATGCAAAAGTTTACAAGGATTACAAGGATTTGTTAAAGGATAAAAGCATAGACGTAGTTCACGTATGCACTCCGAATAAATCACATTCGGAGATTTCTGTCGCCGCTATGGAGGCGGGAAAGCACGTGATGTGTGAAAAGCCCATGGCAAAGAATGCAAAAGATGCGGAGAAGATGGTCGAGGCCGCGAAAAGAACGGGAATGAAACTGACGATAGGATATCAAAATAGATTCAGGCCAGATTCTTTGCATCTTAAGGAGATATGCGACAGGGGCGATCTTGGAAAAATATATTACGCCAAGGCTCACGCGATAAGAAGGAGGGCCGTCCCGACGTGGGGCGTTTTTCTCGACGAAGAGGAACAGGGCGGAGGCCCTTTGATAGACATAGGAACGCACGCACTCGATCTCACATTGTGGATGATGAACAATTACGAGCCAAAAAGCGTTGTTGGGACTACTTACCATGAACTCGCAAAGAAGAAAAATGCTGCCAACGCCTGGGGGCCGTGGGATCCAAAGAAATTCACCGTTGAGGATTCGGCTTTCGGCTTTATAATAATGAAAGATGGAGCGACCATAATTTTGGAATCCAGTTGGGCGCTTAACAGCCTCGATGTGGGTGAGGCGCAAACCGTTTTGTGCGGAACAGAAGGCGGCGCGGACATGCAAAATGGTTTGAGAATAAATGGGGAAGAGTTTGGAAGACTTTTTGTCAAAAATGTGGCAGTCGATCTTAAAGGAGTAGATTTTTATTCTGGAGAAAGACTGGAACCTCACGATGTTGAGGCAAGGCAATGGATAGACGCGATCATAAATGATAAGGATCCGCTTGTTAAACCGGAAGAGGCCTTTGTCGTCACGAAAATCCTCGATGCGATATACGAATCCGCAAAGACCGGAAAACAGGTAAATTTTTAGGAGGTGCATAGATGATACCAATAGCGCTTCAGATTTATACCTTGCGCGAATACGCATCTAAGGATTTTACAGGCACTCTCAGGAAGATCGCAGAGATTGGATATCAGGGAGTGGAATTTGCCGGTTATGGAAATATGAAGGCCGAAGACCTTAAGTCTTTGCTCGATGAGTTAAATATGAAAGCCGCCGGGAGCCACGTCTCTATAGATACGCTTCGCGATGATCTCAAGGACGTTATAGATTACAATTTAAAAATAGGGAATCATTTCATAGTATGTCCCTGGCAGAAGTATTCAGAAAGGGAAGATTTTATCTCCTTTGCAAAAGAACTCAATGTTATAGGAAAAGCGTGCAAAGAAAACGGACTTAAATTTTGTTACCACAATCACGCGCACGAATTTGAAAGATTCGGTGGCACCTATGGCTTTGATCTGCTTATCGAAAATACGGATCCAGAACTTGTCTATTTTGAAATAGATGTCTACTGGCTAAAATACGCGGGGGCCGATCCGATAACTTACATAAAAAGACTTGGAAAAAGGATGCCTTTGATCCACATAAAGGATATGGAAAGGGTCGGAAGGGATTTTGCCGAGGTTGGAACTGGCATAATGGACATTCATGGCATAGTCGCAGAATCAAAGAGATCGAATGTTGAATGGCTTATCGTCGAGCAGGACAAGTGCAACAGAGATCCATTCGAAAGTGTCAGGATAAGTTTTGAGAATCTCAAGAAGATCAATTCGTGAAGGAGTGATAAAAAGTGAAGTTAGGCTTTCTAACTGTTGCCCTCGGAAATTTAGGACTTGATGAAACAGTCAAATGGGCGGCAGATCAGGGATTTCAGGCGCTCGAGATAGGAGCGTGGCCGGTCGATAACAAAAGAGATTATTCTTCCTCTACTCTCGATGTGAAGAATTTAGACGAGACAAAGGCCCATGAATTCAAAGAACTCTTCAAAAAATACGGAATAGAGATATCTTCTCTTGCTTATTATGACAACAATTTGGATGCAGATTTGAATGTGAGGAATGCGCATATAGATCATCTCAAAAAGGTCATAGACGCCGCGAATTTGCTTGGAATCAAGTATGTCGGGACCTTTATAGGAAGGGATATAACAAAAGACATTGTCGGGAATATGAGGGAGATAGAGAAGGTCTTCCCGCCGATAATCGAATATGCCAGGAAGAAAAAGGTTGAGGTAATGATAGAAAATTGCCCGATGGTCGGATGGCAAAAAGAAGGAGTTCAGGGAAATTTATTTTATTCTCCCGCACTGTGGAGGGAAATCTTTGAAATTCTTCCCGATCTTAAATTAAATCTTGATCCGTCCCACCTTTACTGGTTAGATATAGACTATGTAGACGTTGTTAATGAATTCGCCGATAAAATAGTCCACACCCATGCAAAAGATACCCAGATCCTCCAAGATGGCCTGTACGATAACGGCATCTTTGGACCGCTCTTTAAAGATGGAAGGAGATGGTGGAGGTACAGGCTGCCGGGCTTTGGAGAAATAGATTGGAAGTCATTTATCTCTGCCCTCTACGATAACGGCTACAATGGCGTCATAAGCATAGAACACGAAGATCCTGTCTGGGAGGGAAGCGTGGAAAAGGTCAAGAAAGGCCTTATTCTCGGATACAGGAATTTATCACCTTATATAATATAAAAGGCGTACATCGTACGCCTTTTTTATCCGTAATAGGATGATCCCTTTTTGACTTTACCTCTAAAATGCCTTTTTATGTAAAAATTGTACGCAAGTATAACCGGTATAACCATTCCTATTCCGATAAGCATCGCTATTAAACTTTCATCTGGCGACGCAACGTCGACTATCTTTATGTTTGGAGGGACTATGTAAGGAAATACCTCAAAGACGCCGGCAACGAACATGTCGGCGATAAGAAATGAAACCCACAGGTATAGGCCCTTCTCATGTTGTTTTGTACCTGTGTTCAGGATTATCATCAATATGATAAAGGCCGCAAGAATGTAGAATGCGGCAAGAATGTATTCATCAGGGTATGAAAACCACATCTTCATTTCTGGAAGATTTAAGAAATGGAGCAAGATAAAGCCTACAACGGTAAGGATTGTCGAGAGTATGGCCGAGATCATTACCCTTGTGTAATTTGTTTTTTGAATCTCTCCTTCTGTTTTTGATACGATGTACGATGATCCAAGCATCATGTATCCAAAAAGAAAGGCAAAGGACAGTATAAATGAAAATGGCGTCAGAAAATCCCACGGGCTTCCAGCAAATCCGTGAGGGCCTATTTTTATTCCTCCGAACAATCCTCCCACTGCAAAACCCTGACCGAAGATCGCGGCGAGGCTTCCAAGGCCAAAGAGCACATCCCAGGGTCTTTTGTTTTTAGCGTGATCTCTGAACTCTATTGACACGGCCCGAAAAATGAGGCCGAAGATTAGAATCATTATCGGGATGTAGAGGGCATTCGCACCGATTGCGTAAACCGCGGGAAACGCTCCAAAAAGAATTCCTCCCGCCATTACAAGCCACGTTTCATTCGCGTCCCAGAACGGGCCTATTATAGATAAACTTGTCGAGATGTGATCCTCGTCTTTGTCGAAGAGCGCCCATACCCCTATGCCGAGATCCATTCCGTCTAAGATAACGTACATGAAAAGTTCAAATGCGAGGATGAAAAACCATAGATCTGCGAGAATTTCATGCATTTTCTTTCACCCCTTTCAATTTCGGGATCGGACTTTTGAAATCGGGGCCCGCTTTTATTATCTTGCGTATGAACACGACAAAGAGCACAAAGAGTAAGACATACGTTGCTATAAAAGCAGTTAGAGTAACCATCACCTGGAATGTTGTAAGATTTGAGACTCCTTGAGAAGTTCTCATTATTCCGTATATTATCCATGGCTGCCTTCCGACTTCACGGGTTATCCATCCAAGTTCGGTCGCTATAAAGCCAAGAGGAAAACCCCAGTACCATATTTTCCAGAACCATTTATGTGTTGATGTGTTTTCGTACTTTAAGTATCCTCTGAACCAGTACCACAAAGCCCATAGCATCATAAAGACCATTATAAAGCCTATTAATACCATCAGCCTGAAAGAGTAAAATGGCAGGATTATAGGGCCTCTGTCCTGCGGAGGGAAGTCTTTGAGACCTTTGACCTGTGCCGTGAATGAGCCGGTATCCAGAAAACTCATAAGGCCTGGTATGGGCATGTTGATGACAAATGAATTAGTTTCTTTTGATCTATCCGGTATAGCGATAAGATGCCATGTTGCGCCGGTTCCGGCGGGATTTGTGTTCCAGTGGGATTCCATCGCCGCAAGAGTGGCCGGTTGATAAACTCCAACGGCCTTTCCCGAAAGGTCTCCAAGATAGACCTGAAGAGGAGTTGCAAAGATCGCGATTACGACGGATATTTTAAATATCTTGAGGAAAAATTCCGTGTTTTGATTTTTTAATATGTAGTAAGCACTTATTCCCGCCACGAAAAAGATCGTGGTTTCTATGCAGGCAATCCACATGTGCCAGAATGAAATGGTCGCAAACGGATTGAGAATCGCCTGAAGGTAATTTATAGATTCGATGGATCCGTTGACGATTTTAACGCCTGTTGGAGTTTGCATCCATGAATTCGCATCCATTATCCACCATGCCGAAAGGGACGCTCCAAAGGCAACCAATATTGTCGATACGAGGTGCGCTCTGTTGGATATTTTGCCCCATCCAAAAATAAAAAGGGCCAAAAAAGCGGCTTCAAGCGCGAAAGCCATCGATCCTTCGAAACCGAGGATATTGCCGAAAAAGCCTCCGACAACCTGAGAAAATCCAGCCCAGTTCGTTCCAAATTCGAACTCGAGCACTAATCCGCTCGCAACTCCAATTCCGAATGTTAAAAGGAAGATCTTCGACCAGAACCTTTCGTGCCTGTAATAGACTTCATTCTTTGTCTTAAGCCAAAGAATTTCGAGAATGACCATCATAAAACTCAGCCCTATGCTTAAAAGTGGCCAGAGCATGTGAAAGGCTGTCGTTACTGCAAACTGAAGCCTCGACAAAAATAGAGGATCCACAAAAATCCCTCCTTTTTTGGTATAATTTATTGATATTCGTTTTCATTTTTAATAGTATATCATATCGAGAGGTGAAATCGGAGACGAGGGACTTAGAAAGGCGAAGTTATCCTACTTTCCGGATCACTTTGTCGAGAAATTTTCGGTCTCCCTGTCCGGTAAATCTTTGTAAGACGGAGAGATTTGACTTTCGACGAGTTTGACGAGTTGTCCAAAATTTTGATTGGCGGCATCTTGCGCGTAGATGTCCATAAGCCATTGGCGGTACCATGACTCGCCAAGTTGGTCGGGCACAAGGTTAGATTTGGATATCCCTTTTTCCATCTCGTTAAAGATTTCTGAGAGTAGAATGGAGACAAACTGGGCCGAGACGACCTTTAGTTGTTCGCTCTTTGGAAGGTCGTGTATATTCGACGAATTTATCAAACTCAAAGGAGAAGTAATCACATTACCACCACATTTTGCTGAAGAATTCCGGCTTTATGAAGGGCCTCTGCTATGGCGATTATGTCTTGAGGCGTGGCGCCAAGGGCTTTGAGCGCATTGACAAGGTCTGCGAGTGTGTTACCGGAAGAACTGCTTCCATTTTGCAGTTGGCCGTTAACGATGGATATAGAGAAATTTCCATAACTCATCGTAAAATCTGGAAGAGTTATGTCTCCTCCAAAGATCACCGTACCTGTCCTTTCGTTTATGACGATCTCCTGCGGAATGTTTGGAATAACCTGAATTTGTTCTACTATGGCAAGAAAATCTATGAGATTGTTGACAAAGGCATTTGGTACCTGTACGTCAACGGCTCCGGCGCTCGAGGCCACCGCTATGTTGGATTGAAACTTCGAATTTATCGCCTGCGCAATTCTTGCAGCCGTTACGACGTCTGGTCTATTAAGAAGCAATGTTACGATGCCGGCCTTGACTATATTCGATGGTATTTCCTTTTGAACTATTGCCCCGTCCGGGATCGTCGCAACAAGGGAATACCTCTGTTGAAGCGACACGCTCTGATTTGTGTTGAAGCCTCCTATCGATAATTGACCCTGAGCGACGGCATAGACATTGCCATCAGCGCCGTAAAGCGGTGTCTCGAGCAAAACTCCACCCTGAAGGCTTTTCGCATCGCCTATCGATGAGACCGTAACGCCTAATTTCATGCCGGGATAATAAAACGGAGGTATATTCGCCGTTACCATGACGAGCGCCGAATTCTTTGAATTGAGATCGGAGGGCGCAACGACGACGCCGAAGTTTTTTAGCATATTGGCGATCAATTCAGACGGCACGGGACCGCTATCTCCATTTCCGTTCAATCCAACGACAACCCCAACGCCAAATAACTGGTTGTCCATGGCGCCCCTTATTTTGGTTATATCCTGTATTGTTACAATATCGCCAGTTGCAAGTACGATCGATATTAACAGCGTTAAAGAGATCAAAAAGATCGATATTTTCTTCAATTAAATCGCCCCTTTAAAAGATCAAAGATGCCAAAGAATTCATAAACCATGTTATCCATCTATCGTTTTGAACGCCTTCTTGAAATACAACATTTCCATCATACCAGATTTCAAGATCGGCTATGTTTGAAGAATTGATCGTATTTCCCGGTTGAATGTCATTCGGGTTGACTATGCCTTTTATCTGTATCTCCCTCATCGAATTGTCTATTTTGATATCTCTCTTTCCGGTTATTTCAAGGTTCCCATTCGGATAGACCTTTGTAACGACCGCGGACAACGTTGTCACAAACTGGGACTGATTTTGCGAGGATATCGAATCCGTATTGACAGAGGAGGAAGAGGTGCTTACGGGAAGCAATTTTGAAATGTCAAAGTTGGTTACGGATTTTATCAAGCCACCTATTATTGAAAGTATCCCTCCGCTGTAATTTGGATTCTTGTAAGAATAAGAGGTATCAGTCGTATCGTAAATCATAACCGTTATAACGTCTCCCACCTTGCTTGCGACCGGCAGGGTAAAAAGGTTTTTGAAATTCGAATTCGTTGAACTTTCCCACAGAGAATCGGCAAAGACAAATGAGAAGATCGAAAGAAAGAGAAATAAAATGGCAATTTTTTTCATGAGTTACCTCCGTAAATCTTCACTTTTGGCCCTTTTTCCAAAAGTCCGTACATTAAATAACCATTTTCTATATTTCTTACAGGTATGATCTGCCCGATATAACCATTTTGCATGACCCTTACAAAGGTCGTTACCGTCAAACTGTTGTAAGAGACGTAGGCAACGATTATCTGTCCTGCCATGACATCTGGAGGTGTAGAGATTCCAAATGGCGATATTATCTGTCCCGCTTTAAATGACCATAAGGCAAGATTTCCAATGATCCTTGAAGGAATAGTCGCGTAAGAAGTTGTTGTCGCATAAACATCCATCGGCTTTTGCTTTATCATATCGACAGTTATTCTCTGTCCGTAATTTATGTCAACAGACGCCACGATTACATTTTCAATTTCTTGAGGTATGTATTTGATTATTTTCGCGCCTATAACTTTTCCCTCTTTGATTATATTTACCGGCACCCCTACCATTTTCCCCGAAATTTTGAATGGCCTTCCGACCGCTATTTCATCGAATGATGGAAGTTGAACCTTTGACGCGTCTGTCAAAGTTACCCCTCTTCCAAGATCTGCCGCCGCGATTCGGGATATCCCATCAAAAGATTTGGCAATTCCTATACTTCCTATCTCGAATGTGGCATTCGAGTAAGACACGCTCTGACCGGAGATGATCCTGACCAGCGCGAAATAATTTTGATCGAACTGAGATATATTGCTTACCTCTATTTCGTAATTTTGATTTCGAATCCCGGCAGGCTGGAAGTTTACAACAAAAACATTTGAAGTTCCAACTTTTGTCGCGATCGCTTCTTGAATTTTCAAAAGATCAACCGGTATTTCGGCCGAATAAACCATTATCTCCTTTGAGGTCGGGACAACTTTCAGCCACTTTATCGATTGCTCTGCCCTTATCTTTATGCTTTGAGCGTCGAGGTAATAGTAGGTTCCCGGCTGCGGCGCAAAGGCAACGATGAAATTTTTAAGATCGGATGTGGACACGCCTGTAAAAGTTGCGGCGAGATCGTAAAGCGTTACATACTCCGACGAAACCGTTGCGCTCGATTTAAGCGTGAGTTCTATTCCAAGACCAAAGGTGTATATTTCGATTAAAATCAGAACAGCAACGGATAAGAATTTCTTCATTGCTTGAGTGTTGCCACATCCTGTAACATTTGATCTGAAGTTTGGATGACCTTCGAATCAAATTCGTAAGCCCTCTCTGCATTTATCATATCTACCATTTGCTGGATAACGTTGACATTTGAAGTCTCGAGGTAACCCTGTCTTAACGCTCCAAATCCGTCCTGATTTGCAATTCCCTGAATTGGCTGGCCCGATGCCGGCGTCGCCACATAGAGATTGTCTCCTATCGACTCTAAACCGGCCGGATTCAAAAATCTCACGAGCGTGATCTGTCCAACCTGCGTCTGGGTACCTCCGGGCTGGGTTACAGTTACGGTTCCATTGGGAGCTATATTTATCGATTCGGCATTTTGAGGAATCACTATATTTGGAACGACTACATATCCATCGCTTGTCACAAGCCTTCCCTGGCCGTCAAGATTGAAACTTCCATCCCTTGTGTAGCCTATCTGTCCATTTTGAAGTTGAACCTGAAAGAAACCATCTCCGTCTATTGCGAGATCGAGAGGATTGCCCGTTGAAGAAAGGCTTCCAAGCGTGAAGAGACGGTTCGTAGCGACAAGCCTCGTTCCGTGGCCGACGTATAAACCCGTTGGAGATTGAGTACTTTGAGATGTCGGGGTTCCGGCTATGTAAAGATTTTGATAGGCGAGATCCGCGAATTCAGCCCTGCTCTCTTTAAAGGCTGTGGTGTTGGCATTGGCAAGGTTGTTCGATATCGTATCTATCATGAATTGCTGGGCGTTCATGCCCGTTGCCGCTGTTGAAAGTGAGTTAAGCATCTTGACCTCCTTTACGTTACGCTACCAACATTTATTCCAGTTGCCATCATTGAATCCTGAGTCGTTATGGCCTTTTGCGCTATCTGGTAATTCTGAAATGCATTTATAAGATCAACCATCTCTTTGACCGCGTTCACATTTGAAGTCTCGAGGTATCCCTGCATCACCTTTCCATTTGGATCGAGAATGAAAGGGCCGCTTTGAGCAGTTGGTACAAAGGCATTTCCACCAATTTTTTGAAGATAGACAGGATTTGCAACGTTAAAGACGGCCGGTACCTGTCCGCTGTTTGCCATTATTGGCTGGAGTGCCGAACCGAGGACCTCCCTACCCATATTATCGACAAGTTCACCGTCCGGTGAAATGTTAAAACTCCCATCTCTTGTGTAGAGGATTTTATTTCCATCTCTGACGGCAAAAAAGCCGCTTCCATCTATCGCGTAATCGAGTTTTCTGCCTGTCTGCTGAAGCGCGCCTTCACTCATATTCGGAAGAACGGAATTGACAACAACGGCATTTGTCATCTTTCCTATCGGTGAAAATTTTGAAGGCACATTCTCGTTGTAAAGTTCTCTTTGCATCGTTGCGGCAAAGGTCATAGAATCGGCTTTGAATCCGTAGGTATTGATATTTGCCAGATTGTTCGATATCATGTCTACTTGTGCCTGATCGACAAGCATTCCCATCGTCGCATCGTAGAGACCTGTATGCATTCGATCACCTCGAAATATTTTTCAATGCGCGCTGAAAAAATTCCTAAATATGCAACAAGTATAAATTAGTTTAATATATATGCTATAATCTCAAAAGGTGAGATATGAGTACATTTGTCGCGATAATAGGCGGCAGTGGAGCCGGAAAGACTACTGTCGCAAATAAAATTCTTGAAAGATTTTCTAACAAAGCGGTTTGCATCAATATGGACAGTTATTACAAAGATCTCGAATCGGGAGTGGATCCGAGAAATGTCAACTTCGACGCGCCTACCGCTTTTGATTTCGATCTCTTTCTTTCGCACCTTGTCGATCTTAAAAATGGAAAGGCAATAGAGGTGCCAAATTACAGTTTTGTTACTTACAGGCGGGATTTATCGAAGACCACTCATGTTGAACCACGAGACCTTATCATAGTCGAGGGGATTCTTGTCATATATAAAAAGGAGATAAGGAAACTCTTCGATCTGGCGATCTACGTCGATGAAGACGCTGATGAAAGATTGATAAGAAGAATTGAAAGGGATACAAAGGAACGCGGAAGATCGATAGAGTCTATAATTTTTCAGTACAGAAGGTTTGTTGCGCCAGCCTTTAGAAGTTTTATAGAACCTCAAAAGTACGATTGCGATATCATCCTTCCGAGGGGCGGGGAAAACCATACAGGCCTTTCTATAATAACAGAAGCGCTCGAAAGGATGTTAAACAGATGATAGATTTAGAGGATCTTTCCGTTGTTTTGATCCAGTTGAATAGGATTCCCAAAAATGCGTTGGAGGTTGTAAGACGCTGTTCTTTTGGATTTCCGACCGTCATAAAATCCTTTCCAATTTTGGACGGAAAGCCCTTTCCAACCCTTTACTGGCTTACCTGCCCTTTTATGAGAACGCAGATTTCAAAGATAGAAAGTAATGGAGGAATAAAGAGATACGAAGAACTTCTGTTCAGTTCACAGAGATTGCTCGATTTGGAGATAAAGGCTCATTTAGAAGCCAACGAGAAAATTAGAAGCCTTGTCGGTGAAGATTTTAAGGACTTTTTTGGCGGTGGAATGGGAGGAATAAAGGATTTCAGGCATGTGAAATGTCTTCACATGCACGTTGCCTACCATCTGGGAGGGATAAAAAATCCTGTCGGTGAGGATGTGCTTTCGAGTATAAAGATGGAATGCGAAGATGGAATTTGCGGTAAGGGAGGCTAAGATGGATTACACTCTTATCATAGATGAAGGTACGACGAGCACGAGAGCAATTGTCTTTGATGAAAATGGAAATATCATCTCATCGTCGAGCAGGCAACTTAAAGCAATCTATCCGTCTTCGGGATGGGTTGAGCAAAATGCCGAAGAGATCTTTTCGAAGACCTTAGAATCTATAGAGGACGTCATAGATCAATGCGGGTGCACTCCAAAGCAAATCGGGATAACAAATCAGCGCGAGACCGTTGTCGCATGGGACGATAGGGATGGGCGCCCTCTTTACAACGCGATAGTTTGGAGGGATAAAAGAGGCCAGGCGCTCTGCGAAGAATTGAAGGATGCCGGTTATGAGCCAATCGTAAGGGCAAAGACCGGCCTTTTGATCGATCCTTACTTTTCTGCCTCTAAAATATCGTGGATGATAGAAAATGTTGAAGAGGTAAAAAAACGCGTCGGGAGTCCTCACCTTAAATTTGGAACGATAGATTCATATCTTGTCTGGAAGTTAACCGGGAACCACTTTACAGAACCTTCTAACGCATCGCGCACTATGGTTTTTGATATAAATACAACGAAATGGGACAAAGAATTGCTTGAGGTCTTTAAAATACCATTTATTTCGATGCCGGAAGTTATAAATTCAAATGGAGATTTTGGAAATTCCAAATATGGAAAGATCGTCGCCGTCCTCGGCGATCAGCAGGCGTCTTTGATGGGAAATATGTGCATTAATTCCGGCGAGGTCAAATGTACTTATGGCACAGGAGCCTTTATACTCGTCAACGCGAAGAATTCAAAAACTCCCCCCTTCGATGGACTTTTGAAAACAATCGCATGGTCGATGAATGGAATTGTCGATTACGCGTTTGAAGGATCTGTGCTTTCGAGTGGAGAGGTAATAAACTGGCTAAAGAGAATATCCCTTATAAAAGATGAAATAGAAATAGAAGAACTCGCACGATCGACAAAGAGCGATGGAATTTACTTTGTCCCCGCCCTCGACGGCTTGGGATCGCCACGATGGGCTCCGAATGCGAGAGCGCTTTTTGTGGGAATGAATTCTTCCCACACGAGAGCGAACATCATAAGAGCGGTGATAGAATCGATGGCCTTTTCGGTGGCCGAAGTTGTAGATACATTCAAAAAAAGCGGGCTGAACCTTTCAACCATACGCGTTGATGGCGGTGGATCTAAAAACTCTTTGCTTGTCCAGATACTTTCTAATGTCACGAAGTTGAAGGTTGAAAGATCGAAATTTCACGAGATGACCTCCTACGGCGCCTTTTTGATGTCGAGAATAAGAAGAGATCTTGGCGAGATTTTACCTCTGAAAAAGGAATTCGATCTTTTTGAACCCGTTGAAAATATCGATTCAACATATAAAAGATGGCAGATGGCAGAAGAGATATCTGTAAAATGGTAAAGGAGATGATTTCATGCAGTTATACATCGATTCGGCCAAAATAGACGAGATCAAAAAAGCCCTCGCTTTGGGTTATGTTCATGGAATAACAACCAATCCAACGCTTTTAAAGAATGCAGAAGTCTGGAAAGAATACAAAAACTTAAGGTCTTTTTATTCAAAATTGCTTGATATGTGCGATGGAGAGGTTTTCGCACAGATTCCATCTCAAAAGCCTGAAAAGGTCCTTGAAGAGATTGGAAATTTGGATATGTCA
Source organism: uncultured Mesoaciditoga sp. (assembly GCA_964433875.1). Lineage (GTDB taxonomy): Bacteria > Thermotogota > Thermotogae > Mesoaciditogales > Mesoaciditogaceae > Athalassotoga. The sequence goes on along the minus strand of CAYSSO010000012.1, from coordinate 32,036 downwards.
AGGCTTATAATAAAGATACCATCTGTTTCTGGAGGAATAGAGATCGCGAGATCTCTTGTGGATCGTGGATATATCGTGTGCGCAACGGCCGTCTACACGTCATCACAGGCAATAGCGTGGTCTTCGCTCGGCGCGGATTATGTGGCAATTTACTTCAACCGCATGGAGTCAAATGGGATGGATGCAAAGGGAAATGTTAAAACCATTTTAAATGTACTTTCCAAAACGAGAACAAAATTACTTGCGGCAAGCGTAAAGACCACAGAACAACTCGATTTTCTTGTCAGTAGCGGCGTTGAGTACATAACTGTCGGATACGACTTGCTTGAAAAACTTATAATCTCCGAAAACAGTCAAAAGGATGCCAAATCATTTGATGATGATATGGCAAAGGTAATAAAGGCCTTTTCAAAGTGAGGCCTTACTTTTAGTTTTGCGTGTTACGATACCCGATCTCTTGTGCATTTACGGGTTGAGTTGGTCTGTTACATGAATTTATTATAGAAATAAAGGTGAGAAAATGGCAGAAAACGTAAAGGATGTAAAAACAGATTACCAGAAGATGCCGATTGATGATCTTCTAAAGGAGTTGAACACAGATTCAAATAAGGGTCTGTCAAAGGAAGAGGTAGAAAAGCGTGTAAAGACTTATGGCTACAACGAGGTGCCCGAAAAGAAGCCCAATCCTTATCTTAGTTTTGTCAAGAAATTTTGGGGATTGACGGCATGGATGTTAGAGGCGGTAATTGTCCTTTCGATCATTTTGAACAAAATGATCGATATGTACGTGATCATGGCATTACTTTTATTGAATGCCGTCCTTGGTTTCTTTCAGGAACAAAGAGCCTCAAAGGCAGTAGAGGCTTTGAAAAAGCAATTACAGATAAATTCAAGAACTCTCAGAGACGGTAAATGGGTGATGATTCCGGCCCGCGAACTTGTACCCGGCGATATCGTAAGGGTAAGGGCTGGAGACTTTGTCCCGGCCGATCTCAAATTGGTAGATGGCCAAGTTGAGGTGGATCAGTCAGCCTTGACGGGAGAATCTTTGACCGTTTCAAAAGAGAAGTCAGATATGCTTTTTTCCGGATCCATCGTCAAATCCGGTGAATCGACGGCCGTCGTTGTTTTGACCGGAAATAAGACTTACTTTGGAAAGACGACCGAACTCGTTCAGGTTGCAAGGCCGAGACTTCACACGGAAGACGTTATTTCTTCCGTTGTAAAATGGCTTTTGATAATCGTTGGCGTGGCATTGGCAATCGCATTTGTCGTTGCGATATTCCTCGGAATAAATCTCTTTGATGTCGTCGCCCTGGCTCTCGTGCTCTTGGCATCCTCGATTCCAGTTGCTTTGCCGGCCATGTTCACGATAAGCATGGCAATAGGCTCTATGGAACTTGTCAAGCGTGGCGTCCTTGTAACAAGGCTCAGCGCCTCCGAAGATGCCGCGACGATGGACACGCTCTGTTCGGATAAAACGGGCACGATAACGATGAACAAACTTTCAGTCGCCGGCGTTATCCCTATGGAGGGTTTTGATGAAAATACAGTTATACTTTACGGCTCTCTCGCCTCTCAGGAAGCAAACCACGATCCGATAGACCTCGCCTTTTTGAACATGCTAAAGGAGAAAAAGATCTCAACAGATGGTTTTACCCAGAAGACATTTACTCCCTTCGATCCCAAAACGAGAAGGACAGAGGCCGTAATAGAGCATGAAGGAAAGACCTTTCGTGTTGTCAAGGGCGCGGTAAATGTCATCGCAGACCTTACCGGATCTAACATCGACGATTTGAACAAAAAGACCGTCGAATATGCCTCAAAAGGGTACAGAACTCTCGCCGTTGCGATGGGTGAAAGTTCCCTTAAGATGATCGGGCTTGTGGCCCTTTACGATATGCCAAGGCCAGACGCGAAAAAATTGATAGGGGAATTGAAAAATTTAGGCATATCGGTTAAGATGCTAACCGGCGATGCCCTTCCGATAGCCAAAGAGACGGCACGGCAGGTTGGTCTGTCAGATTCCATAACCGCTTCGAAAGAATTCGAAAAATTGGTAGAAGAAGATCCGGATAAGGCTGCCGAGATCGCCGAAAAGAGCGACGGGTTTGCCGAAATTTATCCGCAGGATAAATACTCCATTGTGAAAAGTTTGCAGAGGAAGGGTCACATAGTCGGCATGACCGGCGATGGAGTTAACGACGCTCCATCTCTCAAGCAGGCCGAGGTCGGAATAGCCGTCAGCAGTGCGACAGATGTGGCGAAGGGCGCGGCAAGCGTCGTTTTGACCGGAGAAGGGCTTGGAAACATAGTCGATCTTGTCAAGGTTGGAAGGCAAATATATCAAAGGATTTTGACGTGGATCTTCAACAAGGTTGTAAAAACCTTTCAGATAGTCGTCTTCGTCGTTGCGGCCTTTTTGTTAACGGGCCATTTTATAGTTTCGGCCTTTGATGTCGTCCTCTTGCTCTTTGTAATAGACTTTGTGACACTTTCTATATCTACGGATAACGCGAGGTGGTCGAAAACGCCCGACACATGGAACATAACAGGCCTTGTAAAATCATCTATAGTACTTGGGATACTTGTCGTTTTGGAATCTCTTGCCATTCTTTATATAGGCATGGGTCTTCTTGGGATTTCCAGAGACTATGAACTTTTAAAGACCTTTTCTTTTAGCATTCTCTTTTACTTTGGCATGATGACAGTCTTTGTTGTAAGAGAGAGGGGACATTTCTGGTATTCCTTCCCAAGCAAATCCTTATTTTACATAACGATAATAGACATGATCGCGGTGGCCCTACTTGTTACATTTGGATTCCCCGGACTTAAACCTATCCCGATAACAGATACTTTGGTTGTGATAGGAATGTCGGCATTTTTCTCATTCGTAGTTAACGATCTGATCAAGTATTACCTTCTGAAAGGAAAAAAGGCATGAGAAGGCCGTATATATTGCTCGATGCCGGGGGTACCCTTGTGTTCCCGGATCTTTTTTGGCTTTCGAATTTGATGAAAGAATACGGGATAAATGCGAAAGAAGAGGATATACTCAAAAGAGTTTACGAGATAGACTATCTCATAGACAAGAGCATGAAAGAAAGGGTTACTCTGATAGAGGGTAATCTTCTCGAAGCGCTTTTTAGCGCCTTTACAAAATCAAAAGAAATTGTAAAGATTCTGGTGGAAAAAACGAATGATAGAGACAGGAGTAAAAATCTCTGGGCTTATACCTTTGACTGGGTAATAGAGACGCTCAAAAAACTTAAAGGCATGGGATATTCTATGTCTGTCATATCCAACTCCGATGGAAGGGCCGAACAGGTGCTAAAAGAAACTAACATTGCGCCTTTTGTGGATATGATATACGATTCTCAAATCGTCGGCGTGGAAAAGCCGGATCCGGCGATCTTCAAAAAGGCACTTGATGAACTTTCCATTTGCGCAGATGAGGCGATCTTCTTTGGAGATATGTTTTACACGGATATCCTCGGTGCCAATCGGGCCGGCATAAGGGCCGTCCACATAGATCCATTTGGATTTTACAGCGGATGGCCGGGCAAAAGGATAAAAAATGTCTCATTCATTCCCGAAATTGTCAAAAGAGATCCCTCCTCGCGCCAATTCTTTCCGTTTGTTTATGAATTGAATCATGAATTATAACCAGATGAACAGATGAAGACATAGAGAAGTCTCATAAATGGTATAATTTCAAAAAGATCGAAAGAAAGGTAGATGAAGAATGGCCACACAGGTAAAGTCTAAACCTTCTATTTCAAAGTTTGAAGAGTACCTTCTATACTTCATAACACTTTTTATTCCAATAGTTACGATCGGCCCCATAACATATGAGTATAGCACTCAAAAGTACGCCTTTTTCACGATTCTGATCTTCATTTTGTTCTTTGCCGTAATAATGGAGTTTAGAAGACAAAAACAGGTAAATATAAATATCCCTCTGCCTGCCATTGGATGGGGTCTTTTCACACTTGCAACGGCTCTTTCCTTGATAAGCGTTATGATAGAGAACTTCCCATATTTGAGATTCTCTGGAATGTGGGTGCTTTACTTTGCAATGACATTCCTCTTTGTCGTCTACCTTGTAAACAGAATAAAAGACAAGAGAATAATGATAAATATTCTCGGAATGCTTCTCATAAGCGCGGGATTTATAGTGCTCGATTCTTTCCTGAATTTTTACGCGGGATGGGACATATGGCTCGGTCATATAGGGACTCCTTATATGAGAGACAATGTGAGGGCTACAATAGGAAATCCGGACTTTGTTCCTGATTATCTTGGAGTTTTGCTCTTTGTGGCGATATACTTTATCTCATCGAGAACTCTCGGATATGACATCTCGAAAGATAAGGATAAAGTTTACAGAAAGTTGATGATCATAAAGGTCCTTGCAACGATAGAGGCCATACTTATGGTCGCCGTCATAATCTTTTCTCAAACGAGGGGAGTCTTCATAGCAATACCTCTTTCCGTGGTCTTTTTAGCGCTTTTGTACACGTATTACCAGAATTTCAGGACCAAAAAAGATGATTCAAAAATAGACGATACAGGTAAAAAATTAAAGAGATTATCTACCGTATTGCTTGTAATCTTTATAATAGCAACTTTTGTAGAGATCTTTTTGTATTCCATTCCGGGCCCATTCACCGGAAATTCCTTCTCTCTTACAAATAGGGTAAGTTCATCAACACAGGCGCTTTCGAATGCCGGCACGGCCCAGCAAAGATTTCTTGCATGGTGGGCATCGGTTTATCAGTGGAAGGATCATCCTCTAATAGGACAGGGCCTTGGAACTTACAGAATCGATTTTCTTCATTACCTTGGAGTTTCAATCGAGCACCATCCGTCTCTTATGATAGCATGGAACAACTTCATGAAGGCGCACAACGATTACGTTCAGTTGTTAGGTGAGACTGGACTCGTTGGGATTCTGACTCTCGCCTTTGCGCTTGGAAGCCTTTTGTGGTTTGTACTTAGAGTCTTAAAGAAAAAGGATTCTGACGATGCACTTCTTATGATGCTTATCTCTGCGGGATCGATGGTTACTCTGATAACGAGCATGTACTCATTTGCGGAACATCTCATGCCAGACTCGATGACTTTGACTATCCTTCTTGCCTTTTTGGTCTCTGACTATTTCAACAAAGATGGAGACCTGACATGGAAGATAGTGCTGAATAAGGCAAAATTCGCCGTTTCCTCTCTCGTCTCTTTGATAATATCGGCCGGCATTATGATCCTTATGAACATGTACTTCGTAAGCGAGGTTTATTTCCTTTATGGGAATACGAATTACCAGTACATAAGTGCCTACCAAAATGCGGCGTCGCAGGCGGATAAGCAATTAAGTGCTGTTCAAAGCGAAATAAACCAGTTAAAATCTTACAGCGGGAATTACGCTTATTTGAATCCGCAGACCTATATCCAGTCAAGAATTCAACAATTTCTTGCCGCTAACCCAGGTCTTAACCAGACGCAAGCATCCATTCAACTTGAATCTCAAAGGCAACAGGAATACAACCAGATAATGAACCAGTTGAACTCGAACCTTCAAAGCATTCAGACTGCTATAAATCAATTCAACGATTACGAAAATCAATCCTACATCGGCGCAAAGGACGATTTTCTCAATTCGGTAAGGTGGGACAACACCTACGGTACCTCTGAATTTTATCTTGGCCTTCTTGCGACCTTCCCGCAAAGAGATCAAGAGATAATAAATGAACTGAATAAGGCATTGGCATCGGGATCGACCTCTGCGCAACTTAACGTCTTAAAGGATCTCTTCTACGGTCGAAATGACATAACTCAATTTATCCATCCTCAATTCAAAAATCTCAATTACAAAGGGGATTACGATTTAATAGCGAGTATGGTCAATTCCGGCATACCTCTTGTCGAGTTGTGGAATTCTTTGAATATAAATCAACTCGTTCAGATGCAGATGTATCAGGATGGCATAGATTATCTAAAGACCTCTCTCGAATCCTTTGCCGAGAAAAATTCCTACAGGCTTATAGGCCAGTTCTCGGCGCTTTTATCGAGCATGAACAGATCGCAGGCATCTATATACCAGAGTGCGATAAGCAAATACCCGAAATTCAAATCGCAATTCGAAGCGCTGATTCAAAAGCACGATGAACTCGCCCAGCAGGCCTTTACACAGATGGAGCACTGGTACGATCAATTGATCTTCATCCTTCCTGGAGGGTGGAACAGGTATTCAGGATGGAACCAGGTTTATTCTGAGTACATAAATAACATACTCCAAAATGCCCCTCTCGATGCGACCACTTACGCTAAAATCAAAGAGATCGCTCAAAAATATGTCTGGGCCGGTTATTACATGCAAAAGACTTTCTGGGCAATACCGACAAATACGATGGGAATCTTTACATCCCTTGCCCAAAATTTCATAAACAATCACATGTATTCTGAGGCATTGACGACTGTCAATGACACGCTTTCAATTTTCAAGCCTGCCTATGAGTGGAATGTGGCGGATCTCGAAAGGTACAAGGGAGACAAAACTATATACAACAACGCCCAAGATTTCATAAATCAATACAAAGACCTCGAAACAAAGCGCGCCCAATTCCTTTCCCAGTTGAAGGCCGTTTACGAATACGCTTTCACAAATCCAACCCAAAAAGCGACTGCCGATGAGTACATTAAAGATTGGAACCACAATATTCTTACAAATGTCACAACAAATGATTCAACATCTGATATAATATCTGCTATAACAAAGATGATTTCGGAAACTAAATGATCGATAAGGAGTTATCAAAAAGGATACTTTTGTGTATAATAGAAAAGTATCCGAGAAAAGAGGAAACAAAAGATCCTTTTCAAGTTCTTATAAGTACGGTTTTAAGTCAGAGAACGCGCGATGCGAATACAGCGAAAGCATCGCGGGCTCTCTTTTCAAAGTTCCCGACGGCGCATGCTCTCTCTCGAGCGGAGATTTCAGAGGTGGAGAGACTTATAAAGCCGGTGGGAATGTACAGACAAAAAGCGGAGCGGATAGTCAAAATCGCTCGTGAGATCGTCGAACGATGGGATGGAAATGTTCCATCTACATTGGATGATCTCATCAAATTCAGCGGAGTCGGTAGGAAAACGGCTAACATAGTTCTGGCTGTTTCTTACGATCTTCCTGCTATTGCGGTAGATGTTCACGTTCACAGGATCGCAAACAGGATTGGGATCGTAAAGACAAAAACACCATTCGAAACTGAAATGGCCTTGACGGAAATAGTGCCGGAAGCATACCGCCGTTATCTGAATGGAGCGATGGTCAATTTTGGACAAACAGTTTGTTTACCAAGAAATCCAAGATGTATGTCCTGCACCTTTAAGGAGGTGTGCGAATACGGACAATCTGTTATCAGCGGGAGCGGAGGTAAAGGAAACGGAAGTAGAGATGGACCTAAGCGATCTGACAACTTTCAAAATGAGCGGAAAAGCGAAGGTGATAAAACCTCTTGATCTGGCGCATTTTGAAGATCTATTGATTTATTTCCTCGAGAATAAAAAGGATTTCAAGATCATCGGTGGAGGATCCAACACAGTTGTAAGGAATGGAGTAAAGATTCCATTTATCCTGACTTCAAATCTCAACAAATACGAATTCGACGGGGAATACATCATCGCAGAAAGCGGGGTAAAACTTTCGATTCTGCTTTCAGAAACGATAAAAAGAGGCATTTCCGGTCTTGAATTTTCTATCGGCATTCCAGGCACAATCGGTGGAGCGATCTTTATGAATACCGGCGCTTTCGATGGTGAAATATCGAAATGTGTCGAAAGCGTTGAAGTCATAAACGAAGATGGAAAATCATTTGTGATGAAAGCAGAAGATCTGAAATTTTCCTACAGGCATTCTATCTTTCATGAAAAACGTATGTGGATAAAAAAATGCGTTTTAAAACTCCAGTTTGCGAAGAACAAAGAAGAAGTACTTCAAAAAAGTTTGAAAAATTGGTCGAGAAAAAGAAGCACCCAGCCGATAACCTTTCCAAGTGTTGGATGCATTTTCAAAAATCCACCGAGTGAATATGCGGCAAGGTTAATAGACAGGGCCGATTTGAAAGGATACCGTGTGGGAGGTGTAGAAGTTTCAAAACTCCACGCAGGATTCTTTATCAACGTTGGCAATGCGACCTTTGAGGATTTCAAGGCAGTTTACGAAGAAGTGGTCAAGAGGGTGAGAGAAAGATTTGGTGTAGAACTCGAATCTGAAATAACCATTGTAAGTTAATCGAGGTGTTAAAAATTGAGAATCTTATACGGCCTGTGTACATGGGGACTAGGTCATATGACGCGCAGTTTGCCCATAATGAGAAGGCTTGTTAACGAAGGTCACAAACTTTTTATATACACTTCAGATAGGCCTTTGATAGCGTTAAAGAAAGAATTTGGAGACAAATGTGAATACATAGAAAGCGTTGAATATCCAAGTCCTTACACTAAGAATGGAACTTTTGGATTGAGAATCACTTTGATGATGCCTGCCATTATAAATGCCATAGTCAAAGAGCACAGGGAAGTTATTAAACTTTCAAATGATCTTGACATAGACATATTAATATCTGATTCCGAATACGGGGTTTTCGATAAGTCAAAGCCTTCATTTTTTATATTTCATCAATTAAGATATGTTCCTCCTAATTTTCTTTCCGTTTTAAAAAATCAAACTGAAAGATTTAACTATTACTTTAGGAATTCCTTTACAAAGTTCATTGTCCCGGACTTTCCTTTTAACGGAGGATTGACCGGAAATCTTTCGCACAACCTTTCTTACATCGATCCAGAACAGGTCAAATACATAGGAATTCTTTCGGATTACCGAAAGATGAATCTTTCACAGGATATAGATTATCTTATCTCGCTTTCGGGAAGAGAGCCAAGCAGGAGCGTTTTCGAGAAGAAAATAATAGACCAGATAGGCGCTCTAAAGGGGAATGTCGTACTTGTCCGCGGAATGCCGGAAAATGCCGAAAAGTTGAAAATACCGAATGTTGAAGTGATAAATTACGCTGGAAAAGGATTAAGGGATGAACTTATGAACAGGGCAAAATTCGTGATAGCGAGATCTGGATATTCTACAATAATGGATATGGTCGAACTTGGGAAAAAGGGCCTTCTTGTCCCAACGCCGGGCCAAACGGAACAGGAATATCTGTCTCAATACCTCGCCGAAAAACTTTATTTTTATTCCGTCGATGAGGAAGAACTTGATCTCGAAAGAGACATCGAGATAGCAAAGAGTTATAATGGTTACAGGCCACAGTGGAGAACCGAGCAAAGTGTTGAGAAATTCATGGATCTTATAAGCGCCACAATTGGAGGATAAAAGTGAAGATCGTGTCTATAGTGGGAGCAAGGCCGCAGTTCATAAAGGAAGCGTTGATTGGAAAAAAATTGGAAGAATTTGGAATAGAAGAAGTTCTTGTCCATTCGGGACAGCATTACGATTTCAACATGTCAGACATCTTTTTTAAGATTCTCGAAATAAAAAATCCGAAGTATAACCTTGGAGTCGGATCGGGAACCCACGCCGAACAGACTGGCAGGACGATGATAGAATTTGAAAAGATTTTAATGAATGAAAAACCTGACCTTGTTTTTGTTTACGGGGATACGAACACAACTCTGGCCGGTGCCCTGACGGCGGCAAAACTCAAGATTCCGGTTGCCCATATCGAGGCGGGCCTGAGGCAGGAACCTAAAGATATGCCCGAAGAGATAAACAGGGTTTTGACAGATAGAATCTCTTATTTCAAATTTTGTCCTTCTTTAAAGGCCGTAGAAAACCTTAAAGCCGAAGGAATGAGAGACGGAGTTTATTTCACGGGAGATGTCATGTTAGACGTGTTTGTCAGAATAAAAGAAAAAACCGACATGAAAAGCATTCTCGACAAATACGCTCTAAAACCCCAAAAGTACATTCTTTCGACTATTCACAGAGATTTCAACACCGATGTAAAAGAAAGGCTTGAATCTATATTAAAGGGTTTATCGAGAGTGTCCGAAAGGATGGATGTAATCCTTCCACTTCATCCGAGGACCAAGAAAAGAATCTCGGAATTCGATCTTTCAAAATTCACGAAGAACATAAAAATAATAGATCCCGTCGGGTACGATGAAAGTGTTGCCCTTACGTGCAATGCTTTTTGCGTTGTTACAGACAGCGGAGGCCTTCAAAAGGAGGCGTATTTCGCGAAGGTGCCGGGCGTTGTGATGATGAAGGATACCGGGTGGATAGAATTGATAGAATCCAGATGGAATATACTCGCCGATGCAGATGATCAGAAGATCTACGAGGGCGTATTTAACCATCCAATTCCCGAGGAGGTAGATAGCATATACGGCGATGGAAATGCGTCGGAGAAGATCGTCAAGATAGTAAAGGAGAAATTATGAAAATAGGCGTCATTGGATTTGGAGCGGCCGCGATAGGGTTCATCGATGAGATTAAGGATTCTGACAATGAGATACATGTAATAGAGAAATCTCCGGACATTTACAGTTCGAGTATCTCTGGAATAAGATCTGATGGAAAACTTTTTGTTTCTTCGAGCATGGGAGGAGAGATAGAGATACCTCTCGAGACGCAAAAAGAGGTTGTGAATTTTTATCTCGGAAAACTCGATGAGGCCGAAAGAAAAGAGGTAAAGACGGGAATATCTTTTGATAGAAATTCTCCATTCTTTGAAAGATTTTATTCAAAGGGATTTGAGCCTGTCAACGCCTATTTTTACCATATTGGGACCGATAAATTGAAAAATCTTCTTGGAAGAATTTACGATGAATTCTCTTCCTTTAGGAATATAAAATTCCACTTTGGCGTAAAGGTTGAGAACATAAAGTTTGAAGGAGAAAAAATAAAAGTTACGGGCGCGGATTTTGAAGAACTGTTCGATTACGTTGTTGTGGCAGTTGGAAGATCGGGACATGGCCTTATAAAGACCGTGACGGCAGATCACCCTGAACTTGTCACATCCGGGAATATAGTGGACGTTGGAATAAGGTATGAATTGCCAGATCACGCCGTTGAAAAATTAAACGAAGAAATGTATGAGTTCAAGGTTAGGATGAGGGCAAAGACGGGGTACATGGTGAGAACTTTCTGCAACAATCCATCCGGGAAAGTTGTGCTTGAAGAATACGAAGATTTCGTTACTGTCAATGGCCATTCTAATTCGAATGGAAGCAGTGAAAACACTAACTTTGCCGTCCTTTGCAGTACTTCTTTCACTGAGCCATTCAACGATCCGATAGGATACGGTACGTACATAAGTAAACTTGGAAACATTCTTGCGGGAGGAAGAAAGGTCATACTTCAAACGTACGCTGAATTTCTTGAGAATAAAAGAACAAAAAGGATCGGAAGGGTAAAGCCTACGCTGAGTGAAAAAAATTACATTCTCGGAGATATAAACCTTGTCCTTCCAAGAAGGATAGCCATATCGATTGCCGAGTTCATAGAAAAACTCGGCGAAGTTGTGCCCGCGATCGCTTACCCGGATAACCTTATGTACGCAGTCGAGGTGAAGTTCTATTCGAAGAAGATAAACAACGAAAGGTATAAAAATCTCAAATTCATTGGAGATTGTAGCGGTCATACAAGATCGATAACGTACGCGACGTGCCATGGAAAAATGATCGGAAGAATGATCAGAGGGGAGGATTAAAATGATAAAAAATTACGTTCTTGATACAAATGTTTTGATCCACGATCCGGACGCGATCCATTCATTTGAAGATAACAACCTCATAATTCCACTGCCCGTCATTGAGGAAATAGACAAACTCAAAGGTAGGCCTGGCGAGATTGGAATGAGTGCAAGACAGGTGGCGAGAGAACTTGACAATCTAAGAAAAAACGGTAAATTATTTAAAGGCGTTAAAATAGATGGTGGCGGCATTCTGAAAGTCGAGGTAATAGAAGATTTCAAAGAAATGCCGAGGTTTTTATCGGACAAAGTCATGGATGACTGGATACTTTTCTACACTATGGAAATAATAAAAAGAAATTCTGACATAAAGACAATCCTTGTCAGCAAAGACATAAACATGAGGATAAAAGCGGATGCGCTTGGAATCGAAGCGCAAGATTATTTAAAAGACAAGACAAGTGAAATGGCTCTCTTCAAGGGATATTTGGAGGTAGACTCAGATCCTCAACACTTCGATCCGGCAAAGAACAATGTAAAGGAAAATGAATTTGTGAAATTTGGCCCGAAGATATTCAGGTTTAAAAATGGGAAACTCGTTCCGATCTCTGTCGATCAAAATGCGAATGTTTGGGGCATACATCCGCTTAACTTTGAACAATCGATGGCCCTCGATCTTTTGCTCGATCCGGATCTTAACCTTGTTACTCTTATGGGAATAGCCGGAACGGGAAAGACGCTTCTTTCAATAGCGGCGGCTCTTGAAATGGTTACTAATTCGAAGATATACAAAAAGATAACCGTCACAAGGCCGGTTATTCCAATGGGAAAGGATATAGGATTTCTTCCCGGCACTGCCGAAGAAAAGATGAAGCCGTGGCTTGAGCCTATAAGAGACAATCTTGAATTTCTATTCGACAACGCGGGCAAATCCATCTCAAAGATAGATTCTCTAAATTTTCTTCAGGTTGAGGCTTTAAGTTATACCAGAGGAAGAACGATACCCCATCAATTCATAATAGTAGATGAATCCCAAAATTTGACGCCTCACGAGGTAAAGACCATAATAACGCGCGCCGGCGTTGGAACGAAAATAGTCCTGACCGGCGATATCTCTCAAATAGATAGTCCTTACCTTGATGCCTTTTCGAATGGCCTTTCTTATGTGACGGCAAAATTTGCAAATCAGAAGATCGCAGGCCATCTTACGCTCTCTATAGGTGTGAGGTCTGAACTGTCGACCATCGCTTCTGAAATACTTTAGGAGGTTTTCTTATGCTTTTTGAAAAAACAAAGATTGGAAATCTCGAACTTAAAAATAGAATAGTCATGCCTGCGATGTGCCAGTATTCCTCCGATGAGACGGGGACTGTCAAGTTCTGGCATCTTTCCCATTACCATCAAAGAGCCATCGGAGGTACGGGAATGATAATTATCGAGGCGACAGCAGTTGATCCAGATGGAAGAATTTCGAAAAACGATCTGGGAATATGGAATGACAAACAGATAGAAGGCCTCAAAGAACTTGTAGATCTTGTCCATGAAGGTGGATCGAAGATCGCGATTCAACTTGCCCATGCCGGAAGAAAATCGAAAGCAACTGAACCTATTGCTCCTTCGGCCATAAGATACAGCGAAAATTATTCAAACCCGCGTGAAATGACAAAATCTGAGATAAAAGAGGCCGTTACAAAGTTTTCTCTTGCCGCCCAAAGGGCAGAGATGGTAGGCTTTGATGGAATAGAGATCCACGCAGCCCATGGGTATTTGATAAATGAATTTCTCTCGCCTCTTACGAATAAAAGAGAGGATGAATACGGAGGCAGTCTCGAGAACAGGGCAAGATTTTTGTCAGAAATAGTCGATGGAATAAGAGCAAATTGGCGCAAACCATTGGGAACGAGGTTGAAGATATAATAAATATTCTCAAGATTCTCGGAAAGCGCATAGACGGTGTTAATGTAAGTGGCGGCGGGGTCGTTCACGAACAGCAAATAAAGGTTTATCCTGGCTACATGCTCGAAAACGCTAAAAAGATAAGATCTGCCACACATTTGACAACAATCGGAGGAGGAATGATAAATTCTTATGAACTCGCAGAATTTGCCATCGATTCACACTGCGATCTCGTCTTTGTTGGAAGGCAAATTTTGAGAGATCCTTACTGGCCGTTGAAATGTGCAAAAGAGGCGGGTATAGATCTCGAGTGGCCATTTCAGTACGAAAGGGCAAAAATTTATTGACACAAACTTAAATTTAAGTTAAAGAGTTAATGTTAAAATTTTCTTTGAGACAATAAAAGAAAAATGGAGGCGATCGAATTGCCACTTTACAGATATGTGTGTCCAAAGTGCGGGCACGAAGAGGTGCTTTTAAAAAAATTTTCCGAAGCAGATGGAGTAAAATGCGAGGTATGCGGTAGCAAGATGATAAGGCAAATGGGAAATCTTGAGACGATCGTCTTCAAGGGAAATGGTTATTACACGACCGATTTCAAGAAATCTCCAGCCGGTTCTTCAACAAAATAATTGAAAAATTATCTTTTTTATGGTATTCTATATTTAATCGGGGCGTGGCGCAGATGGCTAGCGCATCTGCATGGGGCGCAGGAGGTCGCTGGTTCAAGTCCAGTCGCCCCGACCAGAGAACCCATCCTTGAGGATGGGTTTTGATTTTGAGATGAATAAATGGTAAAATCTTTTTCGGACAGATTTGAAAGGAGAGGAAAGCAGTGGAAATTTCTGCCATAAAAGTTAAAGAACTTCGCGACATGACCGGTGCTGGGATGATGGACTGCAAAAATGCTCTTGTAGAGAGCGGGGGAGACATGGAAAAGGCCAAGGAAATATTGAGAAAAAAAGGCCTTTCAAAGGCAGATAAAAAGATGGGACGCGCTGCCAACAATGGATGGATAATCGATTACATTCACTTCAATGGAAGAGTTGGAGTGATGTTGGAATTGAACTGCGAGACAGATTTTGTTGCCAAAACCGATGAATTCAAAGCCTTAGGAAGGGAAATATGCAAACACATTGCCATGCAAAATCCCAAATACATAAGTAGAGAAGATGTCGATCCCGCGACATTGGAAAAAGAAAAAGAAATATACAAAGCCCAGTACGCTGCCACAGGAAAAACCGGACAGGCACTTGAAAAGATAGTCGAGAATAAACTCGAAAAATTCTACGAGGAAAATTGCCTTATGGAGCAAAAATTTTTCCTCGATGAATCAAAGACGATCTCCGATATGATAAAAGAAGCAATAGCCAAATTAGGGGAGAATATTTCGATTGGCAGATTTGTCAGATTTGAAATAGGTCAAGGGTGAGCGTATTGCTCACCTTTTTTATTTCCTTTTACGAGGTGGTATATGTATAAGAGGGTACTTTGAAATTGAGCGGAGAGGAACTTTCTGGTGAGGGAAAGAAGGGCATAGATTACAAAATGGGAGAAATAATAGTAGACGAGATATACCATGCCCTTCAAACAAATGTCAAACTCGGAATAGTAATAGGGGCTGGAAATCTTTTCAGAGGAGAAGAGTTATCCAGTGTCGGATCTATAAATGCAGATCAGATAGGCATGCTCGGGACAGTGATAAATTCGATTTACCTCCTTTCGGCTTTGAAAAAGCGAGGAATAGGTGCAGTTGTGCTTTCAAAGATAATAGATTTGCCTTCCGTTGAGACTCTCACCTACGATTCTATAGAAAGGGCCTTTGAAGAGAATAAAGTTGTGATCTTTGCCGGTGGTACTTCAAACCCGCTGTTCACAACTGATACGGCGGCAGCCCTTCGCGCGGCCGAAATGAATGCCGATGTACTTGTAAAGGGAACGAAGGTAGATGGAGTTTATTCGAAAGATCCTAAAAAATACATCGATGCGAGCAGATTTGAACAGTTAACATTCGAAGAGGCGATAAATTTGAATCTGACCGTTATGGATACGGCGGCCTTTGCTCTGTGCAAATCTCATTCCATTCCTATAATCGTTATGGATTTCTTCACGCGCGGGAATTTTTTAAAGGTGCTTAAAGGGGAAAAAATAGGAACGCTTATCTTCAACAAATAATTTGAATTCGTGTGATATAATTAAAAGAAACCAATTTTTTGAAAGGGGAGTATCGAAGATGGCAGTTAATCCATTGATAAGTCAGGCCAGAGAAAAGATGGAAAAATCGATCGCATCAATAAGAACAGAACTTATGCACATAAGAACCGGCAGGGCTTCTGTTGCTTTGCTTGATGAAGTTAAACTGGATTATTACGGTACGCCCACCCCTGTTTCACAGGTTGCGTCTATCTCGGTTTCCGAAGCGAGAACCCTTTTGATAAAACCGTGGGACAGAACCCTTCTTCCTTTGATTGAAAAGGCTATTTTGGCCTCCCAACTCGGTATAACCCCTGTAAATGACGGATCCGTTATAAGGTTGAACTTTCCTTCACCGACGACAGAGCAAAGAAAAAATCTCGTCAAAAAGTCAAAAGAAATCGTTGAAAATGGTAAGATAGCGGTTAGAAATATAAGAAGAGATATTCTCAAAATTTTGAAAGAACAAAAAGATGAAGGAAAGATAAGCGAGGATGAGGAGAAAAGTTTAGAGGAGAGCCTTCAAAAATTAACGGATGAATACGTGAAAAAACTCGATGCGATCTTCGAGGAGAAAGAAAAGGAGATAATGGAATTTTGATTCCAGTTCATCTTGCGATTATAATGGACGGAAATGGACGATGGGCCACGAATCGCAACCTTCCACGCTACGAGGGCCACTGGAAAGGCGCTAATGTGGCCGAGAATGTTATTGAATGGTCAAATGATAGAGGAATAAAGTACTTAACCCTTTTTTCTTTTTCGACGGAAAACTGGAAAAGGCCTCCCGAAGAGATAAAGATGATCTTTCATATTCTCGTCAAATATTTAAGCGATAGGATCAACAGGGTGATCGAAAAAAACGCAAAGTTGCATTTCATTGGAGACATAGATGCGCTAAGTCCTCAAACGCGTGAAGTATGCCTTAACTCTGAACTTCTTACTTCCAAATGTACCGGAATGGTAATAAATCTTGCCGTTAATTACAGCGGCAGATCTGAAATCCTTAAGGCTGCCAGAGAATCTAAGGGAGAAAATTTTGAGTCGTATCTCTACACATCCGGTCAGCCAGATCCAGATCTTTTGATAAGAACTGGCGGAGAGAAAAGGATAAGCAATTTTATGCTCTGGCAAATGGCTTACACGGAACTTTATTTTACAGATGTTTTATGGCCTGATTTCTCGGAGGATGACCTTGAAATGGCTCTTGATGACTTCTCAAAGCGTCAGAGGAGATTCGGAGGAATTGGATGAAAAAAGAAACCAAAATACGCATTATTACCTCCGCAGTGGCAATACCGCTGGGAATTTTGTGCTTTTTCAACTTCTGGAGTACCGTCGCCCTTTCGGCCATCGCTGTAGGCCTTGCCGGCTACAATTACATTCAAATAACACTTAAAGGATCAAGGAAATTTCACAGGTACTTTTACATAATCGCCATACCTGGGCTCAACATAGTCTTTGGCTTTTTGGTCCATACTCCCGCAATGATAGTGCTCGCCTATTCGTTCGTCATGAGCATGGGATTCTTTCTTGCGATAGCATTCAATGATCCAAATGAAGTTATAGAAAGGAATATAGTCTACGGAACGATGGGATTGTGGTACCTCTCTTTTAACCTTGCCTTTTTTATTCTCATATATGCCCAGTTCGACGCGGTTTACTCTTTGAGTGCTTTGGGATCTGCATTTGTCTTTGATTCAGCCGCATATTTTGTTGGATCAAAATGGGGAAAGCATAAGTTCATCAAAAGGATAAGCGCAGGAAAATCGATAGAGGGAATAATAGGCGGCTTTGTCTTTCTTATAATCTTCTTTTTTATCTACGATTCTATACTCTATCCATTCTTTGGATGGCGCCATTTCAGTTGGATCGCGATTCTGATACTTTCGGCCATATTTTCATTCTTCGATACGGTCGGAGATATAACACAGTCCGTTTTCAAAAGAAACCGCCAGTTGAAAAATGCCGGAAATATATTGCCAGGTCACGGTGGCTTTTGGGACAGAATAGATGGCCTTTTGATCTCTGTTCCAATGTATTACGTAACCTTTGTGATCTTAAATCACTTCAACATACTTAAAGCATGATAAAGAAATATTCATATCTCGCCTTTTTCGCATTTGGATTTTTCGTGATGATCCTTCCAAGTGCCTTGCCACTCGCGATGAAAGAATTCGGCATAGATTATTCTCAAAGCGGATACGTCATGATGCTCGGCACGGCTGGGTACATAGGAGGATCTCTTATATGCGCTCTCTTTGCTCACAAGATGGGCCTTAAGAGAATAGCGATGCTCGGATCCCTTATCTCGGCAGTTGGACTTTTTTATTTCTTCTTTGTCCGCGATTTTTTAAGCCTTTCTATCGCCAATTTTGCGGCGAATATAGGAATGGGCTTTATAGAGACCGGAATAGGAGCCTTGATTGGATCTTTGGAAGAAAATGTCTCGAGTACGCTTAACAAAGTCAACGCTCTTTTCGCCCTCGGATCATTCGTAAGCCCATTTGCCGTTTCGATCTTTATAAAGTATGGAATTAACTGGCAGATCTCATACCTTTTTGCATCGGTTATAGCGCTTGCCTCATTTGTCGTGTCTTTAAAAATAGGAAATATAAAAGAAAGATCGGTCGCTTCTTCCAAAAAGTTCAACGCCTTTAGCGGGTTTTTCATCATGATATACGCAATGATAGGGATATACGTCGGGTATGAAGCGACTTATTCATCGTGGATAACGACCTTTTTGACAAACTTCAGACACATCAACGTTGCAACGGCGGCATTGTCTTCGGCGATCTTCTGGATAGGAATGTTTGTCGGAAGGTTATTTGCGAGTTATATAAAGGTAAAAAACGAAATATGGCTGATTTTCATAGTTACATTCTCTCTCGCAGGCGTTGTCGCTTCCATAGCGATACCCCAGTTCTATATCTCGATGTTTTTCATATTCTTTAGCGGTTTCTTTTTTGCAAGTACTTATCCAACTATACAACTCATGCTTATCGAAAAGGCCGGATCTGGGATAGGCAATCTCATGGGAATTTTTGTCTTTTTTGTTGGCATAGGTGCGACGCTGGCCCAGTGGGTTGTGAGCGGTCTTTCGAATGCCTTTGGAATTCTTGCCGGATTTAGCGTCATTCCGATCATGATAATGACAGAACTGATGCTCTCATTTTCGATGAAGAGGAAAAGTTCACACAATGAGATGGAAAATCGTAGTATATAAAAGATATAATTAACAGATATCTATAAAAAGAAAGGAAACACGTATGATTAAATTTTCAGATCTAAATTTGTCGGATAAAACTCTCAATGCGCTTGAGAAAATAGGAGTGAATACGCCGACACCAATTCAGTCTATGGCGATACCGCCAACTTTGAAGGGAAAGGATGTAATAGGTCAAGCCCAAACGGGGACCGGGAAGACCTTCGCTTACATTCTTCCTGCGATCGAAAATATAACCGGAGAAGGTTTGCAAATACTCGTTTTGTGTCCAACAAGGGAACTTGCGCTTCAGGTAACAGGCGAGTTCAAAAAGTTCATCGACTCTCAAGAAGTTGTTGCCGTCTACGGCGGTCAGGAGATCTCTTACCAGATAAAGGCTATCAAAAAAAGCAAGGTTGTAATAGGAACGCCCGGCAGACTTATAGATCATCTCCGCAGAAAAAGCATAAGATTGAATAACATCAAAATGGTTGTAATAGATGAGGCCGACGAGATGCTCGACATGGGATTTATAGAGGATGTCGGAACAATTCTTGAAGAGGTTCCGCCTCAAAGGCAAACACTGCTCTTTTCTGCGACTATGCCAAAGCCCATAATCGAACTTACAAAGAGATTCCAAAAAGATCCGGTATTTATAAAGGTCCCGTCGAAAGAATTGACCGTAAGTGGAATTCATCAGCATTACTTTAACGTGAGAGAGAAAGACAAAAACGAATTGCTCTTTAGGATACTCGATATTTACGATCCGCAAAGCGCGATAATTTTCTGCAACACTAAAAAGACCGTTGATGATCTTTCGGCCGCTTTAAAAGAAAACAATTACCTTGCAGATTCACTTCATGGGGACATAAAGCAAAATCAAAGAGATAGGGTAATGAACGCCTTTAAGTCCAGAAACGTTAAAATACTTGTGGCCACCGATGTTGCGGCCCGAGGCCTCGATATAAAGGACGTTGAGATCGTTGTTAACTACGATCTTCCGAATTACAACGAGTATTACATTCACAGGATTGGAAGAACCGGAAGAATGGGTAAGAGTGGAATTGCTTTCACATTTGTCACTTCTCGTGAAATGTACAAATTGCATGATATAGAAAGGTATGCCGGAAAGATAGAAAAACTTGAAATACCGTCAATAGAGGATGTCGAACACGGGAGTAAAAAAGTTCTTTTGAATAAAATAAAAGAAGAACTGGCAGGAGATGGATATAAAAGATACATAGAGAATGCGAAAATGCTTGTAGATGAGTTTTCCGAAATAGAAGTTGTGGCCGCCCTCCTGAAGATGAATGAAAAGAATTTTAGAAAGCGCGAATTCAAAGCAATAGAAAAGATAAGAGAAAAACACGATCAAAGGAGATCAAGAAGCAAAAGGTAAATCATCGCTTGAAAAAGTTGTATAGTAAAATAAAGATATGGAATGAATTTTAGGAGGTGAAGATGGTGAAAAAGATCCTCATTATAACCTTACTTCTGGCTATTTCAATGTATGCATTCGCAACGGTGAATATCAACGTATGGTTTAGTTGGGAGGGACAAAGAGAGTTTGAGACGCTTGTCAACAGATTCAACGATTCTCAGTCCCTTTATCATGTTAATCTCGTCTACATTCCAAATATGACACAAAAACTTCAGATCTCACTGAGCGCTGGAACAGAATTGCCCGATATAGCGCTTGTGCGCAACGATGTCATCGGCATGCTTGCAAATGCAAAGGTAATAACTCCAATCTCGACAGTCTCTACATTGCCCGCATTTCTCGACTCTTTCGAATTGAATGGAAAACTTTACGCTTACCCTTATTATGCCGATCTTCAGGTTGTCTACCTCAATAAGAGTATTTATCCAAAACCAGTTCCTTACAACTGGACGTTGAGCGAATTCGAAGATGTTGCGTCTTCAATAAATGAAACAGGCCACGTAGGACTTTCGATGAACTCTTTTTCTTCTTATTTTTTCAATTCATTTTACGCGGCCTTTAACGGCGGTAAAATTCCGCTCAAAGACGGCGTGCCGATAGTCAACAACGATGGAACGAGGAAGGCTTTTGAATTTTACAACGATATATTCAACGTTAAAAAAATAGCCGTTTCTTACGATAAATCAGCCCTTATACAGTCTTTCAAATCTGGAAAGGCCGGAATGTTAATTCAGGGATCATTTTTGATACCGGACTTTCTTTCGTCAAAACTCAACTTCACCGTACTTCCGTATCCGATTCTCGACGGCAGGATGATACCTCCTACCTTCGACGCAAAGGGATTTGTCATTTTCACAGACAATAAGGCTGTAAACGCGTTCCTTAATTACATAAGCAGTCCAGATAACGAAGCGTACTTTTGCAAATCAACCTACAAATTGCCGGCGAATATCGACGCTTTACATGAATTGGAAAATTCAAATGATTTTTTCAAAGTTATGGATTTAAGCGCAAGAAATGCGTTGATCGTTCCGACGACCACGATCTTCAACAATGCTTATTCAAATGCCATAACGACGGCACTACAGTTGTACCTCACAAAACGAATGTCGCTTGACGAATCCCTTCAGAAGGCCCAAGAGTACATAGATTCGCAGGTTAAATGAATTTTTTTTGGTTGTTGTTTTCGATAAGTCTCCTGATTTTTTATCTAACGGTTGCAAGGGCGAAGCCGGTTTACACTTTGGCCCTTGCGATTTTATTATTTCTCGTCAATTTTTTTCCTTTTGTGTGGGGGGTTGGGATCTCCTTTTTTGATTTCTTTCCGCCTGTGATGAAATTCACCGGCCTCAAAAACCTTAAAATGGCTTTTTTTGATCCTGGATTTATCCTTTCATCCAAAATAACGGCTTTATGGGCAATGACCGTAATGGTAATCGAGATTGTGATATCCTACCTTCTTGCCATTTCGATATATTCCATGAGAAGGGCCTCTTCTTTTTTTTACACGTTAGTCTTACTGCCCTGGGCCATTCCATCTTATATAAGCGTGATATCGTGGACCTCTTTAATAGAAGGATATGGTGGAGACTCATTTCTTTCTCATATTTTCGGTGTGCCATTCGATCTTACGACGAATATACCGGATGCCTTTTTGTGGAGTGCCTTTGTTGCGGCATGGTTGGGCATTCCAATGGTAACGCTTGTTATATTAAGCAGTCTTCAGACGATTTCTCCCAATCTAAGGGATCTTGTCAAAATAGAAGGAGCCAATCCACTCGAGACTGTTTTGAATGTCTACATTCCTCAAACCTTTCCCATCGTCTTTCCGTATCTTTTCATAATCTTTCTTGAATCTTTCAAAGAATTTTCAACTGTCTTTCTTATGACAGGAGGAGGTCCGGCCCTTGTTTCAGGTTTTGGACTTCAATCGATAGTCGGGGCGACGACAACGCTTGGCATGTTAATGTACAACAAATTCGGCCTTACTCAAAATTATGGTATACTTGGTGCGTATTCAACGGCGATAGGCCTCATAATGGTTTTGCTCGCATTTATAGGGTGGAATTACAGGTTCTCTAAAAATAAGAGGAATTTGATCGTATCACTTGTACTTGTACACCTTTTTTTTGATCTATGGGGCATGGGATCGGGCATCTTTGGAATTTTTCCCTCAATCTTTTACTTTGTCGCGCTTATTATGTACTTAAAAAGGCGTAAATCTTTCAAAAAATACGTGATATCTGGAGCCTTGATCGACCTTGGATATTTGATTTTGAGTGTGTCTCAAAACGGGTTTAGCGGTATAAGTATATCAAGCATTATTTCTTTGATTCTCTCTGCGACGCTTGTCTTTGAAGGAAGAATATACGTTTCGAGATTGAATTTTTCAAGGATTTTCTGGAAGATCTTGAAGATCGGATGGATGGGATTATGGACTTTTATCCTCCTTCTTCCGGTTTGGAATGTCTTTGCGATGGGCCTTTCTAAGGAGAATGTTTTGCCGTATTCTTTTTTGCCAGATGGTTTTACGTTCAATAACTTTATTCTTCTCTTTCAAAATTACAATTTTGGTCAGGCGATAATCAACAGCGTCATAATAAGTGTAATGGCGATCTTCATAGCGATACTGACAATCTTTCCGGCCACATACGCAGCCGTTCGCAACAAAGGGGCGCTAAGGCTTGGAATGGTCATTCTTATCTCTTCGCTTTTTACAGGCATGCACACGCTTATTCCTCTTGCCATAACTTTCAGATTTTTGGGACTTTTGAACAGTTATCTTGGAGTTTCCCTGATTCTTAGCGTTCATGCGGCGGCCATTTCGTATTTTTTACTCTACCCATTTTTGTTAGAATTACCAAAAAATATAGAAGAAGCGGCGATGATAGATGGGGCAAATGGATTTACAAGAATGTTAAAGATAATCTTTCCTTTGAGTTTGCCCATTTTATGGACTATAATAATATTTGTTTTTATAGACAGTTGGAGTTCATTCGTGATTCCACTCATATTTTTGAATAACCAGAATTTGTATCCCGTATCCATGACAATGTATAATTTAGTTGGTCAGTATGGCCTTACTTACTCAAAATGGAATATCTTCGGATCGGGAGCGATTGTAAATATCGTGATTGTTGTTTCTGTCTTTCTGGTGGCAAGAAAATACATAATAAATGGCATAATATCTCGAAATGGAGTAGATGATTGAAATGGAACTTTTAGGACCTTTGAAGATGAACCAGATAGATCTCCCGCAGGCAGATATAGACAGATTAACGCTGTACATCAAAAAACTCGAAAAATGGGGAAACATTCACGCTTTAACCTCTGTCTCTGCACGTGAGATACCATACGTTTTTGTGGTCGAGCCAATAGTTGCCGCGAAAGCACTCGGAAATCTAATCGATCCGTTGCGCTGTCTCGATATGGGCACAGGTTTTGGAAATCCCGGAGTAGCGATGTCCGTTTACTTCAAAAAGAGTGAATTTTTGCTTGTCGATGCCTCGTACAAAAAAACCGCTCTTTTGCGCCAGATAGTCGATGAGGCGAAGTTCGAAAGAATCGAAGTTATCACATCGAGACTTGAAGAACTCGAGCAAAAGGATTTTGATCTTGTAATCTCGAGAGGGATAGGACCGCTTGATAGGACTTTAAAATATTCTCTTAAATTCTTGAAAGAAGGCGGACTTGTGGCTATATTTAAAGCAAAGATAGATCAGCAGGAGTTATCGACCGTTAGCGTGGAGAGTTTAAAATTCGAAAGAGTGATAAATTTAAGGGTTATGTATCCATCAAAAGAGGCCTCAAGATATCTTGTCGTTTATTCAAAATACACATCAAAATGAATCTTTTCTCAGAGGAATTGAATGATCTGGCAATTTATAGATTCTGGCGTTATGGATGGTTTTAAAAATATGGCTTACGATCTTGCCCTTTTAGATAATGTTGAAGATAAGCCTATTTTGAGATTTTACGGTTGGAATCCTCCCGCACTTTCTATAGGAAGGTTTCAGCGCACAGATGATCTCGACATCGATTTCATAAATAAAATGGGTTTTGATCTCGTAAGGCGTCCGAGTGGAGGAAGGGCCGTTTTGCATTACGATGAACTCACGTATTCGGTCATTTTGCCCGCTTCTATGTCGAACAGGAGCGTTTTAGAGAGTTATCTTGAAATTTCGAGGGCGATTTTAAATGGATTGAACAGGTTGGATTTGAATTGCCAAATTTCGAGAGACAAAAAAAATTACACGAGGAATTCAGCATGTTTTGCCGTAACATCGGTTTATGAAATATCAATCGATGGGAAGAAACTCGTCGGGAGTGCGCAGGTAAGAAGAAATGGGAAGATACTCCAGCATGGGTCAATACCGTTCAAATCGCACGTAAAAGAATACGCGCATTCATTCAAAAACGGCGAAGAGATCGTCGAGATTCTCGAAGATTCGATGACTTCAATACAAGAGCACGTCAAAATAACTATGGATGAATTGAAGGAAGCCGTCCTTAAAGGCTTTATGGAGACTTTAGATGCGGAGTTTTATCCAATCGAAATGGATGTTGATTTCGAAAGATACTTAGAAGAGGTTAAAGTATGGGATTAAAAATAGTTGCCACTCCCATAGGAAATCTTTCAGATATTTCTTATAGGGCCCTGGAAACGTTGAAATCTGTAGACGCTATCTTGTGCGAGGATACAAGAAGAACGATGAAATTGATAACACATTTTGAAATATCGAAAGTTCTTATATCTTTCAACGATAACAACGCATCAAAAAAAATACCGCGCCTTTTGGAGGAGATGAAAAAAGGTACGAATTATGCGCTCGTAAGTGATGCCGGAATGCCGGTTATATCTGATCCGGGAATGAAATTAGTCAACGAGTGCCATGAAAATGGCATAGAGGTAGATGTTATCCCCGGACCAAGCGCAGTTGTGTCTGCGGTGGCCGCAAGTGGCCTCAATGTTTCGCACTTTGTTTTCTTAGGTTTTCTTCCTCGCGGATCTAAACTTAGAAAAACATTGCGTAAGATGTTTGATATCGGTATACCAGTTGTATTTTTTGAATCCCCTTACAGAATAAATGATACTCTTGAAGAGATATGCAATATCGATCCACATTCGAGAGTTTTCGTTGCGAGGGAGATGACCAAGATAAATCAGACATTTTACAGAGGAACCCCGTGCAAACTCGTTAAAAAAGTCGATCCAGTTGGCGAGATCACAATCGTGCTCGAATGGGGGCAAGAATCTTGAGTTCGATAATATATTCAATTCTTGTAATAGTTTCTATGACCTTTGCGGTCAGAGCAAGCAATAACATGCTCGCGACCACAATTCCGTTATTTGTAAAGTACAATCTTAATTTCAACGGTGTGATGATAGGACTGATATCTGCCATTTTTTCACTATCGACATTCTTCATGAGTGGATTTATAAATGCCAATTTAAAATCGAAGGACAGAAGGATACTCTTTATAACGTCTGCTGTCATCTACGCTGTTCTTTTTCCATTTTTTGCCATTGCGAATTTCATAAGCGTGTGGGTGCTTTCCATCACGGTAGGATTCGTGTTAGGGGCCTTAATGCCGAATATAATCACCTCTTCAAGCCTTTATCCGGATCAGAAAGTAAGAGAAAGAATTGTCTCTATTTACACGCTTGCGCTTAGTTTATCGTTGATAGTAGGGCCTTCGATTGAATCCGCGATTCTAACGAGAATATCTTTGAGGCAAACCTTCCTCTTTTTTGGAATCTTTGGGATATTAACGGCCATTCTCTCTTTTTTCATAAAATTTCCTGAAGAAGAAGTTAAAACCACAACGGTAAGGGCTGGTCACATCTTTAAAAATCCTGGCTTTAGAATGTCTGTTATAAACAATCTGATGTACAACGTTCCATTTGCTATGATAACCGTCTTTGGTGGTATCTACGCGAAGGAGACATTCCATGTTAACTATGCCATCGTAACATTGCTATTTGCCCTTTTCTTCTCTACATCATTCATAAGCAGGCTTGTCCTGACTATTAGACCACCGCAAAACATACCCGTACAGATGCTTGTATCGACGCTTTTGACAGGATTGGGTCTTATCATTCTTTTAATCTCGAACAATATATTCGTTTATTCTATTTCTTTCTTGATCCTGGGAATTCCACACGGCCTAACCTATCCGTTATCTTTAATTACATTAACGCGGTCTTTTCCGCCTGAGTTAAGGAACAAGGCAAACAGTTATTTCTTTTCTATTCTGACTGCCATAGGCACTTTGATTCCGATAATATTCGGATTTACCATTGAATTTTTTGGTATGAAGACAACCTTTATCTTTATCACGGTCTTTGTCTTTACGCTTTTGATTTTCTTAAAGAGAACATCGAAAGATTTTGGATAGAGGTGGAGAAATGAAATTCGTTGAAAGATGGAAAATGCGTTGTCCAATAATTAAGTTCATAGAAAAACGAAGGATGAAAAAGACAAAATTGGTCGTAAAAAAATGAATATGGAGGAAAAAATATGGCGAAGGAAAGTTTGCAGGACAGTTTTTTAAGTTTTCTTCAGAAGAACAGAACGGAGGTGAAGATATACCTCACAAATGGAGTTCAGATAAAGGGCTTCGTAAAAGACTTTGATCCCTTTGTCGTTCTCGTGGAATCCGAGGATCAAAAACAAAGCAGCATGATATACAAGGCGGCGATAAGCACTATAGTGCCATCAGAAAAGTACACCCCAGACAGAGGAAAAGAATAAGTTGTGAAAGAGATTTGAAAAAATAAAACATACCACTCCTTTTGAAGGTCATATAAATAGAATCAAAAATTCGAAAGGAGTGGTTAAATGAAAAAGTTCTTAGTGCTTCTTTTCCTCCCCGTACTTGTAACGGGAATATTCGCGGCGTCAACTACAACTCTTTCTCTCGGAGGACTGCTTTCGGGAGCAAACGCATTCGTCCAGGAGTCTCAGGCAGTCCAACTTCAAACGCAGATAAGCCTTCTCGAGATTTTTAACGCCATGAAATTGACATCGACTCAGGCTTCTTCTTTAGAAAGTTATCTTAAAGATTTCAAAACACAGATTAACGCACTTCAGGATCAAAGAATAAAAGCATTGACTTCTTTAAAAGACGCCCTTGTCGCAAATGATGCCACCCAGGTGAGCGCGGCAAAGAGCGAAATTGCAAAACTCGACTCTCAATACGCGAAATTAACTGAAAACTTGATAACGGAGATCAAATCGACGATCACGCTCGAGCAGTTAACGCTTCTCCAACAATATTTTGAGAAGAATGCTGTACAGATGCAGCGTAGATTTCTTGGTCCAAATGCCAAAAATGAAATAGCACAGGCCCTTCCAAACAGGAACTTTAGATTTAACGTTGAGGTTAATCCACAGCAGATGTACAAAATGATGAACTTTATGCAGAACTTTGGAAGAAACGTAAGATTGCAGATGCTAAGATCCCCGGATCTGATCTACACCGTTGTTAATCTACCCTTCTACGACACTTTAATACAGACACTTCAACTTAAAGCCCAGTAAACTCTTTTAGAAGAAGAGGCGTGCGGTTGTTGCCGCACGCATTTTTTAAGGAGGAAATATGAAAAGACTTTTGATACTTGTTCTATTTGTCCTTCCAGTTTACGCGTTTTCGATGACATTACCGCAACTTTTTGAAAGTGCCCACTCTGCTAATACATCATTTCATATCGCTAAATTGAGTCTTGAACAAGCGAGTATGACATACCAGATGAACATGATTCAGGCATCAGTGCCGATTGTCAACCATGGAGCCGTTATCTCGGCGCAGATTTCTTACAACACAGGTCTTCAAGCCTATCAAAATAACCTCAAGAGTTATTATTCAAATCTTTTAAGTTCGGCCTTTGGAGTTGAAACTGCAAAGATAAATCTTGAGATTGCCCAGATGAATTTAGATGTCGCAACGATGAATTACGCGAGTACCCTTGCACTTTTTAAGCAGTCTATGGCATCGACGATATCCCTCCAGCAGGCTTCCATAACCGTGGCCACAGATCAAAATAATGTTAAAAATGCGTCGTGGAATTATGATTTTGCACTCTCGAATTTCAAAATCACGACAGGGCTAAATTGGGATATCGATTTCACCTTTCCAGATCTTTCAACGATTCCGGCAAGCCAAAGTATGTGGATCAAAAACGATCTAAACGTTACGCTTGCCAATCTCAACCTTCAAAATGCTAAATATAATCTTGAAATAACGCCATCAAACGCGTCACAGTATACCCTCAAGATAGCCCAGATGCAGGTCGAAGAGGCCTCTTTGAACCTTCAAAATGCTATCCTGAATTCTGAGAATAATTACTCCTTGGCCATTCAAAAACTCAGATACGATTATGAAAATCTTTTAAATGCAAAGGCGAATTTAGATATCGCAAAGAACAACCTTGACTTCTACACAAATGCTTACAATTCGGGTCTAATATCCCAGACAAATTATCTAAGTCAGTACAAAATACCCTATTTGAACACAGAACTTTCATATTACAGCGCTTTACAAACTTACTGGAATGATTTGGTGTCCTATTTGCTATCGATCGGCTTAAAACCCGAGGTGGCTTTACAGTGAAAAAATTCCTTCTTGTGCCAATTCTTATCCTGCCAATTGTAATTTTTGCTTCAAATGCGAACTTTTTGTCCATTTACAATACGGGACTCAATCAAAACCCAGCATACCAAAATGCAAATCTCCAGTTAATTCAGGCACAAAACAATCTCAACGCTTTGACTTCGGTCTTTTACCCAACTTTAAGCCTCACAACATCGGCCCTTACGTTAAGCGCATCGGGGCTCTCACCTTTGACCAATGGGCAATTGAATTTCAACCTTGGACTTTTAAACCTTTATTCCACGCAGATAGGTCTCTCATTGCCTTTGAACCTTAGCGATGTTAGTTTTGGAAATCTTTACATAAGCGCCTCGAGGAATTTGATAGTCGAAGATGGGGCAAATCTGATGGAAGCAAAATCTGCCTATTTGAGCGCCTTATGGAATGTGGAGAATACGAAATGGTCCTATTTAAACACACTCGTTCAAAATATCTTCAACTGGTATTTTTACCAGAAAATGGTAGATCTCTATTCTCAAGAGGTTGAAATCCTTGAAGACATTTACAAATCTATAAGCCCGCTGAATCAGTCCCAGCAAAATAATGCCTACCAGCAATTACTTTCGGCCCAGTCTTCTCTTCAAAATTACAAGAATTCAATCCTTTCCATTCAACCTCTTCCAAATTTCACGCCTTATTCAACCCAACTGTACAAAGACACGATCTCCTTTGTTTCGTCTCTGACTTCACGTCTTTCGACAAATGTCGATGTAAATCAAATTGTATCCCAAAGGAAGGATATCCAGTCCCTTGAGTATCAATACAAGGCGTACAAATATCAGGCTGATCTATGGTATCTACCGTTCATTCCAAATCCATCCATAACTTTTTTGGTGCCGGTGAATAACCCTTCAAAATGGTCTCTGTCTTTGAGTTTGAATTTTTCGATTTTGAACGGTGGGTTGAATATTCTGCAGTCCCAGCAAAGGTTGACAAATGTTAATATAGGACGGGAGAATTTACAGAATGCCACAACTACCGATATTTCATCGCTTAACGGTCTGTTCTTAAATCAGAAGACTCTGCAGATAAATCTTTTAACAGCCCAGAACAATGTTCAAAACGCTCTTCAAAACTTTCAAACCGTTCAAGCGCTTTACAGCAAAGGACTTGAAAATTTCGATGATTACGCGCTTGCAAATATAAATTATCAAATAGCGCTTTTGAATCAGGAAAGGGTTCAACAACAAATCTTGATGAATAAGATTCAAATAATGCAAATGGAAGGGATGCCTTTTGGAGGTGAAATAATTTGAAAAAATGGATTGTTGTTATAGTCATAATAGCGGTTGTTGTCGTCGGTGCGGTATGGTATTTTGAATTCAGAAAACCCGCCACTGTTTCAACTTCTTCTACAAATCCAGATTTGGAAGTCATAAATGGGCCTCACATCAATTACACGGTAAGTGCTACAAGCATAGGAAATTATCTTCCGCTTGTTGGACAGGTAACCTCTAATGTTTACAATATAGGCCCTTACATTTCAGGCCAGATAACCAATGTGTATGTCCGACAAGGTCAACTTGTCGGGATAAACCAGCCTCTTGCGAGATTGAATTCAACCCAGTATCAGTTGAATTATATCCAGGCCCTTAACAATTATTACAATGCGTTACTCACACGTGCCGCTTCTTCTGTAATAGAGCAATATAGACTTGCCCTCCAACTTGCAAAAGAGAATTTGAGTTACACGACCATAACATCGCCGGCAACAGGGTTCATACAGACTTTAAACGTTGCAACGGGAGATTTCGTCAATGCTCAAACATCCTCTTCAAACCTTATAACGATAATACAAAACACGAATATGTGGGTCAACGCTTACGTTAGCGAGGTAGATCTTGCAGACATACACGTTGGTCAAAAAGCCATAATAACATTTACCCAACTTAACAATTTGCAACTTACGGGAACGGTTTCATTTGTTCAGCCCTTTGCAACGACTCAAAGCGGGTTGACGGTAATACCCATAAATATAAAATTCGATCAGGATCCTTCAAAGTACGGCGTCGTCTACGGTCTTGATTGTAACGTGAATCTCATAATAAGCACCTCTAAGGGTTTCCTAATACCTTTCCAGGCCGTATTCACGGATCAAAGTGGTCAGAGATACGTCCTTCTAAAGACACCTTCAGGTTACCAAAGACAGCCAGTAGTTCTTGGAAACCGCTATGGTATGATGGTTCAGATTACAAGCGGCGTTAAGGAAGGGGACGTTTTAATAATGAAGACCTCGTCGCAGTTCCAAAATAACGATACTTTCCGTGGTCTTGGCTTCGTAGGTAGATGATATTCGATGAAGGCCCTTTTGGAGTTAAAAAATGTCAAAAAAATCTACGATATGGGTCGGGATATTCAGGTCGAGGCTTTGAGGGGCGTTTCTTTCTCGATAGAGGAAGGTTCGTACACTGCCATAATGGGTCATTCCGGAAGCGGAAAATCAACGCTTTTGCAGATAATGGGATGCCTCGATAGGGCGACTTTCGGTGAGATCATAATAAAAGGAACGGCAGTCAAAGACATGAATGACTTTCAACTTGCAAAATTCAGGAACAAAACGATAGGATTTGTCTTTCAAAGTTTTAATCTCATAGGGAACCTGACGGCAATTGAAAATGTTGAATTGCCGATGATATACGCTGGCGTGCCAAGGACAGAGAGAAGAAAAAGGGCTATGGAACTTTTAAAACTTGTAGGTCTTGAAGAGCCAGAAGAAAGAGCGTACCACAGGCCTAATCAACTTTCGGGAGGGCAGCAGCAAAGAGTTGCTATAGCGCGCGCACTTGCAAATGATCCCTCCGTAATTCTTGCTGACGAACCTACAGGAAACCTTGCGACCAATCAATGGAGAAGGATTCTCGACATCTTTAAAAGATTGAATGAATCGGGGAAAACTATAATAATAGTCACGCACGATCCGCTTGTAGGGCAAGAAGCCGAAAGG
>CAYSSO010000011.1:8776-53244 GCA_964433875.1 uncultured Mesoaciditoga sp. | reverse complement strand
TATATGCCTTGCCATTTTCAAAAATGGCGCCTCACCCAGCAGTTGTTCGCCGTATATCGTATGCCTCTTCATCTCTTCAAATTCCTCTTTTGTAAGAGGACCGTTTTTCATAAGGATTTCTCTCGGCACCTTCAACTTTCCTATATCGTGGATCATCGAATAGGTGCGTATATTGGAAATGAATTCATCGCTCATCATCAATTTTGAGGCTATGAATGCGGAGTATTCTCCAACTCTGTGAATGTGAGATCCCGTCTCGTAATCGTAAACTTCCGAAATTTCGGCGAATTTTGTCGCAAGATATATGTAGGCATTTTGAATTTCAGAAATAAGTCTTTGAGAATTCAGAGATGCCGAAAAGCCAACCATAAATCTCGTCAAAGATTCCCTTTCAATTTCCGGCACGCGATCAAAAAAGGCCATCTCAAGAACGGCTAATAATTTGGACTCGAACATGATCGGAATGACTATGATCCGGTAAGGAGGATCACTTACCTCCACTACCCGGACATTTAAAAGTTCCTTCCCTATCTTCGAAAGATCTACCGGATTGAACCGCTCCCCTATTGCGTCGTTGGGATCTCCTCCGCTTTTGTTGAGATCGACAAGGGCTATGCCGGCGCATCCGTAAATCTTCATAAACCTTTCGAGAAGGATTCTCTTTGAAGTTTTGTTGTCTGACGAAAGCGAAACGAGATTTGATACCTCAAAGAGTTCTTTCAGTTCCTGGCTTTCTTTTGAGAGGTTGTTTGAAAGTTGTTCTATCTCCTCGTAAGAGCTCTCGAGTTCCTCGTTTGTGGCCTTCAATTCCTGTATTTGGGCAATTATCTCCTGGAACAACTGGTACATCTTGTCAAAAACTTCTTGTGTTTCTTTGAAATTGTATATCTTCTCCTTTACCCTCTCATCGATCTCTATCTCTCCCTTGTGAGGATCGAAGCGCGAGGAGACATCGGAGAGCATCTCAATAGATCGCGCTATCCTTCTCGATACCAAAATCATCAAAATGATCTCGCCAATTCCAATAAGAAGGGTTATCATCACAAGATAAAAGATGGTCCATGCAAGGTTTGAAACTATAGCAGAGGATGGAACGAGTATTCCCAAAGTGTAAGGCATCGAAGAAAACATATCGTAGATAGACACAGTCTCGTTGTAATTGAAAGGTACAATCCTGTAATTTATTCCGTTAATGACCGTTTTGTCATCACTTATTGAAATATTTGAAGGGTAAACTACATTTCCATTTTTCATTATCAAAAAGGGATTGCCCATTCTTGCAGAAAGCATATCAAAAAATTGCTTTTCTGTGAATATAAGTCCTCCAACATATTCAACATCACCTTTAACGGCCAAGGCAAAGGTCACGACAGAGGCTTTAAGAGTCGGAGAGTAAAATTCGTTGATCACGACCTTTTGAGGATGAGAAGTTGCGAGAATGTACCATGGCCTCGATTTGGCGTCAAGGGATATGGCACCGGGTTCGTACGGGTATATGTAATTCGTGCTTCCAATCGTTATGAAGGCCCACTTCGCGCCGGAAGAATTTTTCATCTGCACGAGGGTCTTTTCGATATCCGAACCATTGTAGATGGAGAAAACCCCGTCAAAGACATAACCGGCATTGGTTCTCGATATATTTGCAATTGAGACATTTAATTTGTTGAGTTGATCATTTGCTACCGCGAGTATCTGGTATTTTATCTCCCCGTTTACAAAGTAAAATCCGCTTATTATCACAACCAAAACCGTAATCGCTATTATGATTACAGTGACGATAAGAATAAAATTTCTGATCCTCAATCTTTCCTCCTTAATATACCGAAGTTGGCGTACATTGGTTGCAATTTTGGCGTTTTTGTAACATAATCTATCAAAGCGCCTATCATGGTGTCAGCCGGAAATTTCTCCATCTCACGTCCTTCTAACATCCTTACAACATTTCTCCCGACGTAAAGGCCCGTTGCTATCGATTCAACATATCCTTCAACGCCAGTTATTTGTCCTGCAAAGAAGATATTTCTCCCCTTTGCCCTGAAAAACTCGTCTGTCAGTCGGTACGGCTCGATGTATACATTAGCATGCATAACACCGTACCTTACGATTTTAGCATTTTCAAGGCCAGGAATCATTCTGAAGACTCTGTCCTGTTCCGGCCATTTTAACCTTGTCTGAAAGCCCACAATGTTAAAAAGAGTTCCGGCGTAATTGTCACGCCTTAACTGCACAACCGCGTAAAATTTTCCAAGTCCTACAGGCCTTAAAGGACCATATCTCATCGCGTCGATTCCGGATTTTGCTATCTCTTCGATTGGCTGGCATCTTGAAAAAAGCAATTTTTTGTCAAATCCCTCTACAGGCAAAGTCTCGGCTTTCACAAGCGCTTCGTGAAATCTAAGGTACTCTTCTTTGTTCATCGGACAGTTTATGTAGTCTTTTCCGTCATCGTATCTATTTCCAAAAAAAACCTTTGACATATCTATTGTATCCGCATCTATTACCGGTGCAACTGCGTCGAAAAAGTAAGCACCTCCTCCAAAGGTCGAAAGGATCCACTCGTAAAGTTTGTCAGAAGTCGCCGGTCCCGTCGCAATTATCCATATGTCTCGATTCGGGATTTCGGTTATCTCTTCTCTTACTATCCTTATCTTTGGGTGGGATTCCAAAATCGATGTTATCTCGTCTGAGAAAGGCTCTCTGTCAACGACAAGGGCCTTCCCTCCCGGAATTGCATGACGATAGGCTACCTCTAACACGAATGATCCGACGTCTCTGAGTTCTTTTTTCAAAAGGCCCGAGGCATTTTTAAGATCGACCGATTTTAAAGAATTGGAACAAACGAGTTCGGCCAATTTGGCCGTACGATGTACCTTGGTCATGACATGAGGCCTCATCTCGTGGATTGTAACCTCATATCCGGCCTGCGCTATCTGGTAGGCTGCTTCACTTCCGGCAAGACCTCCTCCAACAACATGGATCACGGGATCTTCCTCCTGAGGACGAGAAGATTCCCCCTGCAGGTCTCTTTATATTTAACCTCATCCACGAGAGAATTTATCAAAATTACACCCCTCCCGCTTTCGCTCATCGGAGGAGGTGGTGAATAATTTTCAAAATTTATCATACTTTTCGGCCCAAAATCTCTTATGCCTATCTCAAAAACGCCATTCTCTATCTTCATATAAACGGATATTATCTTCGTCTCATCCCTTTGATAGGTATGATCTATAACGTTGGCAATCGCCTCTCCTATTGCAACCTCTATATCGTCTATCGTCGAGAAGTCTACCTTTCCATCTAAAATCAAAAAATCCCGTGCCACATGTCTGACAATCGAGGCAGACCACAACTTCGAAGGCAATGTCAAAAAGATCTTGTCATTGTTCAAGATATTTTCCCTCCGAATCGGAAATAATCAAGTAAAGTACAACGCTGTCTTTGAAATTTTTTGGATCGAGGTAGGTCATATCCCTTACTTTGTTAAGCCTGTTAAGGATCGTATTTCTGTGTATTTTCATCACCTTTGCCGTCTTTACAGGGCTTGCGTCATTTTCAAAAAAGATCTTCAAAGTTTCAATAAGTTCGGGATACTTTGTAAGTTTTTCAAGTATATTTTTTCTCTTTTTGAGCATTTCGGAGATCAAAAAAGAGGATGATAGATCGGAGTAAACCGAGATGCCCGAAGGATCCGATCCGTAATAAAGGGCCATCATGGCCTGTTTGTAAGCGACCTCTGGAGATGGATCAAATGAAATTCCGGCCTTGCATCCTTCGGGAAGATCATTTATCTTTTTATCATCGAAGACAAAAAACTCCTCTCCCGATTCGAGACGCTTTAAAAATTTCCCTCCCCTTCTTGCCATCTCGGCCCTTAATCGGATCGGCGGAAGGTTTGAACTTACGGCGCACAAAACCGGCTTTACGATATCTTTAAAACCGTTAACTATCTCCTGGGGCACATTTTCTTCAAAATCTTCATCGGAATTCTTCAAAATTTCATCAAGAATGTGCTGAACGAATACCTCGAGGCTTTCCTCGGAGAATTCATAGCCAATAAGCGCTATGGCGCCCTTTAAATTTATGAAATTCACCGGCACCACAAGGGTACGACGTTGATTGTAAAAGAAACTCGTTCTTATACCCGTCTTTAGCGCAATCGATATGGCCTCAGAAAGATCTTCCGAAATTTCGATAGTTGAAAACTTCGGCACACCTTCTCTGTCCACGCATACGATATCCCCGTTGAAGAGATCTATCAACTTCTCGCCTATATCATTCCACATTCCCATATTAGATCAAAACCTTCGGAAGGCTAAAGATACATCCGCAATAATTTTGCCTGTAAATTCCGAGTTCCTTGCAATAATTGACACTTTCGAGAAAGCCATTTTGCTTTCTGAAAGCACTCGGGATATATCTAATTCCTACCTTTTTGGAAAGTTTCATTCCTATGTCATTTATGAAATTAACATCCTTATGGGGACTTGTAGTAAGGGACGTTGCAAAACCGTCGAAACCACTCTCTTTTGCAAAAATAGCGCTTTGCCTTAGTCTCATCGCAATGCATGCCTGGCATCTTTTAGATCCTTCCGGAAGGCCTTCAAGACCTTTGACGGTTTTGAACCATCTCGGAGGATCATATTCCGGATATATCACGTCAAAATTCCATATTCTGGAGAGTTTTTCAAGGGCAGCGCGCCGTCTTAAATATTCTTCTTCTGGCTGAATGTTGGGATTGAAAAAATATCCGACAACCTCATTTGATTCTGAAAGCCTTTTGTAAGCCGTTGTCGCATCTGGCGCGCAGCAGATGTGAAGCAAAATTTTCACTTTATTATCTCCTTCACCTTTTTCTTGAGAGATTCGGAATCAAGACCTTCTATCCTGTAGAGGTCCTTAACAGCACCTGATTTAGTGTAACCGAGAAGGCCCAGCCTTACGAATTTCTTTGGATAGATCCCTTTATCAACGGCAAATTGAGGTATAATGCTTCCTAATCCGGTATTTGCATTGTGATCTTCGAATGTTATGACGTACTTTGAAGAGATGTACTCTCCTATCCATTCCGGCAACTCGAATGGAGTGGGAACCCCTATGACGGTAACCTTTATACCTTCCTTCAAAAGTTCGTCTGCTGCCTTCACCGCTATGTGAGAGGTCTGGCCCGTTGAGAAAATCGTGATCTTTTCTCCTTTTCTGAAAAGATCGCACTCACCGTAAACAAATTTATAATTCTCATCGAAAAATACCTGACCATCCTCTTTTGTTATGACCGGAATCTTGGATCTTCCAACCGCGAGTGCGTAATTTCCCCACGCTTTTGCCATAAATCTCACAGCCCTATCGGTTTGGTTTCCGTCCTGCGGAACTATGAGTTTAAAATTGTATATATTTCTAAGCGCTCCCATGTAATCGACACAATGGTGGGTCTTTCCATCCTCCCCAACATCTGTTCCCACGTGGGTGACGACGAGTTTCAGATTTGTGTGATTTATGTCATTCAGCCTTTGCTGATTGTACGTTTCATCTATCCCAAAGACTCCAAAATCGGCAAAGAATGTGATAACTCCTTGACTCGAAAGTGCTCCGGCAACTACCGCGGCGTTATGCTCTTGGACTCCTGCCTGAAAGAAGAGATCCGGACTTACACGCTCGAAAAGATCGGTCTTTGTGGAGGGTTTGAGATCGCAATCTATAACTGCAACGGGTGTTCCATTCGATTTTGCATTTTCGACACCTATGTCTGCGAGCGCGTGTCCAAAGGCATCACGATTCGCAATTGATTGATCTGCCTTGTAAAGGCGCGCTTTTCCAGTTTCTATCTTAACCTCGTAAGGTTTTATCTCAAAGTGTGGCATCGAGAAAGTCTTACGTTTCTCCAAATACTTTTGTATGTCATTTTCAATTCCAAGTTCTTTGAGGGCTTTATCCGCCTCCTCCAAAGAGAGGGCCTTACCATGGTAGGCAACATCATCTTCCATGAATGAAACGCCCTTTCCCATAATCGTTCTCGCTATGACTGCCGTGGGTTTATCCTGATTCTCTATCGCGTATTTTATTGCGTCGTAAATTTGGGCATAATCGTGGCCGTCTATCTCTATCGTTCTCCATCCGTCTGACTCATAACCTGCCTTTATGTCAACGAACATGACATTCCTCGCGTGGCCGCTTATTTGAGCATCATTGTAATCTATGACAACGGTTATATTCGAAAGGCCGAATTTTTTGGCGAACCTTCTTGCCTCTGCGACCTGTCCTTTTGCCTGCTCGGCATCGCTCATTAAAGCAAAGACATGGTAATCGAGGCCTTGAATTTTGGCGGCAAGGGCCATTCCACATGCGGCACTTAATCCCTGACCTAAATTTCCTGTTGTCCATTCAACGCCGGGAATTCCACGTGTTATATGCCCTTCAAATGGAGAATCGTAATATCTAAAACCCGCTATGGCATCTTCGATTTTGAAAAATCCAAGTTCTCCAAGTGTTGAGTAAACGCCGGGAGATGTATGACCATGACTTACTATTATCCTATCTCTTGAAGGATTCCAAGGATCTTTCGGATCGATATTGGCATTTGAAAAGACGGTAAGATATATGTCTATTGAACTCATCGAACCTCCGGGATGGCCGGAGTCGGCGACCGTTGTCATCTTTATAATGTCGCCTCTACATCGTCTTCCAAGTTCTTTGAGTCTCTTTATTTCTTCTTCGGGCAATTTTTCGTAAGAAAATCTTTTCTTCATTCAAAACACCTCCGTTATTTGTTCAGCAATCTCGCATAGGATTTTAAATCCTTCTTCTTTCTTACCTCGTCGATAAGGCTGAAATCGAGATGGGCAACAAGAATCTCTTCGAGAATCTTGCTTTGCGCCTGTTTTATTATACCGCTCATTGACTCCGTCGCTTCAATGGGTGAATAAATCCCGCTCTGCCCTATAAAATGATCTCCGACTATATAACTTTCGAGAGAATAGACGTACTTCTGCTGCGAAAAAAGCCACGCGTGGCCAAATGATTCGTAATCTCCCGTCCATCTTTTGAGAAGTAAAGGATTGAGAACAACTTTTACGTTCTCATCGATCTCTTCGTCCATAAAAGATACAACCGACCCGTAAATTTCAAAGGTCTTTCCTTTTACCTCCTTACCGGTATTCCCTATCATGTGAAAGACTCTTTGACCTTTTACAAGATCTGCGTACGCTATGTAAACATTCTCGGAGGAGGCAATGGCACAAAAGATCTTTAAAGTCTCATCGGTCGCTTTCGATATCTGGCCGTCAGAGAGCGCGCTTTCGTCGCCTGTGTAAAGTTCTATATTCATTCCGGCGGGAAAGAGAATAAACCTCGCTCCCTGTCCTTTCGCATTTTTGACATTTGAAAGTATTCTCGCGTGAAATTCCTTCCAGTTTCTGAAATTTTGGTGCTGGAACTGAACCACTCCAAAGTAATCGGAAGAGGTAGTTTCAAAAGATTGATTGTCCACGAATGAATTCACCTTTCTTTTGAAGAAAAAATTGAAAAGATTGAAAAACTTCATTTTTCCTGGGCCTCTTTGTTGTTTTGAGTATACTCTTTCTTTTCGAATTGGAAGTTTATCATAGTGTATCTGTCGGAAAGCACGATCATGCCATCGTTGAATTCATTCATCTTCGTGAAAAAAGAATAATTTACATTTTCTCCAGCCATATTAACGAGGATCGTTGGAATACCTGTAGTTTGAGCACATCCCCATCCGCTTGCTATTAACTCGTAAGGATTGTAATTTTGATTTTTCAAATATCCAACAACAAGATCTATCTTAAGGCCTGGAATTCTCAAAAGTAAATCGCGCATCCTTAATTCTTCATTGTAAAGGGTTGCAATTCTTACGTCTGTTTGAAACACGATTTCATCGAGGGTTATAGGTATTCTCCATTTTCTCTGGTAGATGCCAAATCCAGAATCCTCAAAAAGGATCCCGTTATTTGTTAATCTGATCCATTTTCCAAACGCCGATATCTCGGTACTAAAAGTTATACCGAGATCGAATTTCGTGAACTCAGTAGACGAGAGGATGGAACCCATGTATATTTTCATCCGCATCGCTCTCCTTTAACATTTCATATTCGTTGACACGATGTACCTGCAAATTTCTCTCACGAATTCCACTATCGTGTTCTCGCTGCTTTGAAACAAAAGAAAACCTGTTCTTATCTTTTGATCGTTATCGGCGATCGCTTTTACAAGTTCATGCTGTGTATAAGGAACGAGCCTTTCTATTCCGAGAGTATTTGCGGCCATTTCCAACAACTTTATATTCAATGCATCAAAAGAAGTGGCCTTAACCGTTTGGTATATCTTCGAAAGAATGACGGTATAGACTGCGAAATCGCGGGAATATCCATCTATATCGACACCGAGCGTCTCTGCCACCTTTGAAAGTTCTTTCGCGTTCATCGAAAGCAGGGCATGAAGGATTATCGGAGATTTGGGAGGATAGATGTAATATCTGTCTCCTGCGAATTTACCGAAGGCCTTAAGGGTATCGAGATATCCCATCATCTCCCATCTCTGCTCGTCTGAAGGGTTAAAATCAAGGGCCGCCCCGAGCGCACCCGAAGGATTTATAACCTTTAACTCAACGTCTGGTGGTATGGGTGGAATTGTTATTGGAATATCTGAAACATTTATGAGCAATATCTTTTTGAATCCCTTTTTGAGTGCCATATCAACAGGCGCATTGTTGTAAACACCACCATCTATGTAGATCTGGCCATTTATCTTCTGCCTTTGAAAGACCGGATAATTCGCGCTCGCAAGAACATAGTCGGCAAGTTGACCATCTGGAATCTGGGAGATGTAAAGTTCTACCGGCGAAAATTTTGAAAGATCGTAAGTTACAAGGCCAAAATCTATACCGCTCTTTCTTATCTTTTCTTCATCGATATTTTCTTCGATCATCTCTCGCAAGGGCTTTATATCGACAAGGTGAAAGGTCAAAAGTTCACGCGCAACTCTCAGGTATATGGCAGAGTCAGAAGTTGATTTGACAGACATGATGTCAGAATAAGAAAGATCCTGCCACATTTTGTAAAGTCTCTCGGTTTCTCCCTGACAGTAAAAGACACCGTTCAAAGCGCCAACAGAGGTACCGTAGACACCCTTTACGTCGAGATGCAACTCAACGATAGCCTTAAGAGCGCCAGCCTCGTATGCACCACGCGCCCCTCCACCTGTTAGAACAAGTGCCCATGAAGAAGAAAAGACCATTACAGCACTCCCTGCGAGAAATATCATAAAGACGAACAACCTCAATTTAACCATCTCTTTAAAATTATATCACATATCCAGTCTGCCGTGAGTTGTGGGTGTGTGTAAATCGTCCTTAGACAATACCGTGACATGTTTCCACCGCAGAAGCGGGAGAATCATTTTAAGGTTAAATAGAAACTTAAAAAACAATTCTTGAGATTTTAAATTGGAAAGCATATAATCTATTTAGATATATCTATTAAGATATAAATTGGAGGTAGAACTTTGAAGACTTCTTATCCTATGTTGAAGATGATGCTTTTGAATTTTTTATCGGAGAAAAAAGAAATAACCGGATACGATTTCCTAAAATACGCTAAAGAAAAGGGTGTTCCGGCATCCGCGGGTACCATCTATCCACAATTAGCTGATTTGCTCGACAAGGGATTCATAGAACA
The DNA here is from genome assembly GCA_964433875.1 of uncultured Mesoaciditoga sp. Taxonomy (GTDB): domain Bacteria; phylum Thermotogota; class Thermotogae; order Mesoaciditogales; family Mesoaciditogaceae; genus Athalassotoga. The sequence goes on along the minus strand of CAYSSO010000011.1, from coordinate 43,555 downwards.
AAAAATAGAGGGAAGAAAAAAAATATACAAACTTACGCAGGAAGGCACTAAGTTCGTAAATCAATTGAGAGAAAATACAGAGATGCTTAAGACGATGATGAAAAAAATTGGCATTGTTGTCGGCGAAAAAAACCCTACAATTCCAGAAGAGATGAGAAAAGTCGTGAAAAATTTGCTTTACGTACTTTACGATATTTCAAGTAAAAATTTCAATTCAAATTTTTCTCTTAAAGAGAGTTTGAAATTGATAGTTGAATCCGAAGAGATTCTAAGGAGGTTTGAAGATGGAAGATAAAGCAATCGTTGTAAAAAATCTAAAAAAATATTTCAGAGACGTCAAAGCCGTTGACGATATTTCCTTTGATGTTGGTTACGGTCAATTATTTGCCCTTCTCGGTCAAAACGGAGCGGGGAAGAGTACGACTATAAGAATTTTGACGAATTTAGCGGTACCAACGAGCGGATACGTTGAAGTGGCCGGTTACAATGTCGTCAAAAATCCTACTGAGGTTAGAAAACATATAGGCCTTGTTGCGGAAAAGGTCATTCTCTACAACGATCTGACGGCGATGGAAAATATAAAATTTTTTGGAAGGCTTTACGGCATGAAAGATTCGGAGATATACGATAGAGCGGAAAAGTTTTTGAAACTTTTTGATATATGGGACTTCAAGGATATGCTTATATCAAAGATGAGCACGGGTATGAAACAAAAGATAAATCTTGCAAGGGCCCTCGTACCCGATCCAAAGATAATCTTTCTCGATGAGCCAACGCTCGGCCTTGATCCCGTCTCAACAAAACACATAAGGGATTTCATAGTCCAACTGAGAGAAGAGGGAAGAACCGTAGTTTATACGACCCACGTGCTTCACGACGTTGAATTGATGAATGTTGACAGGGTGGCAATAATGAGAAAAGGGAAGATCGTTGCCATGGGCACTTTAAACGAGATAAGAAAGCATTTCAAGAAGGCCGAGATTGTGGAGATAGAAACGGATAAAACCCTATCATTTGACGATCCGAAGGTAAAAATCATCGAGCAAGAAGATGGTTATGCAAAAGTAGAGGTTGAGGATCTCAATCAATTCATGAGTTACCTAACAAAAATGAACATAAAAGTTAGAAGTTTTAAATCCATCGAGCCTTCTCTCGAGGATATTTATGTCGAAATATCAGAAGGAAAATTAGACGCCGAAATGGAAACGGTAAAGGAGTGATAATATGAGAATATGGGACATAGCATGGAAAGATCTAAAGGTTTTTTTAAGGGGACGCACAAGAGTTGTATTTTCAATTTTAATGCCAATTGTAATGATGCTCATGTTAGGCTTTATCTTTCCAAAAACGGGAGGATCCTACTCTGGAAATATAGGCATATATTCTCAGGATCTCATCTTTAACGCAAAAGTTGAAAAGTCTCTTCCAGCATCCCAAACAAACAAAATGATCTTTTACAATTCAAAGCAAGACCTCATAGATGCCCTCGCAAGCGGCAAAATAATGGTTGGCGCGATAATTCCAAAGGATTTTTCCCTTTCTTTGGCCTTGAATAGATCCGTCATAATGGATGTAATTCCAAGCCCTGCAAATCCCCAGGCCGGCATAATGATGGCTCAAATGCTTTCCGATATGTTTGGACAGGCAGGCTCGCAAAATATCAAGCAAAATATCGTTCAGTCAAATTTAATCAACGCAGATGGAACGAATTTTAACTATTACGACTTCACAGTGCCGGGTCTAATGGCCATGATAGCGATAATGAGCGTTATGACCGGACTTGCTTCCGCAATAACGCGAGAGAGAGAACTCGGAACGATGGATGGTGTCATGGTAACGCCGATAAGCCGCGGAAGCATAGTTGTCGGTAAGATCATCGCCCAGACTATAAGGGGATTTGTCACTGCAATGATAATTCTCGTTATCTCATGGTTGTTCTTTGGCGTGCAATTTTCGGCCACCTCTTTGCTATGGACGATCTTTTTGTTGCTTTTGGGGACATTTAGTTTTATCGGCGTCGGTGTTATGGTAACTGCCGCAATGAAAGAACAGGAGACGGCGATGATAACGATGACGACTATAACCTTCCCGATGATGTTCTTTTCTGGCGTCTTTTTTCCAATTCAGCAGATGCCACAATTCATGCAGTACATAGCGTACATTTTTCCATTGACCTATGCGGCAGATGCACTAAGAAATGTCATAACTTTAAATGTTGGATGGAATTTTATATGGACCGATGTCGTCGTACTCGTCGGATTTGCGGTTGTAACATCTCTGGTGGCGACATTTACATTCCAAAAATTAATCCAGGATTGAATTTCTAAAGTGTTAGTCCGGCACATCGCCGGACTTTTTAACTTTTCAATGGCAGATAATGCGGCTTGCAAGTAGAAAAGGCAAAGTTGCGGCATAAACAGCAAAGTGAGGAAAATAGAGTCCGAATGCCTCGGCACCCGGTTTTTGTCCGATATTTAGGTTTACGAAATACATCTCAGAAGAGAGAAAAATCGACTACAGGTATGCTAAAGAATCCGTTTTTATGGAGAAAAAGGCGAATACGCGATTTCTTTCATGAAGAGAGATTGAATATCTGGGCCCATATTGCGGCAAAGGTTATCATCGCAAATCCGATAATTTCAGTCTGTGAAAAGGTTGATTTCAGTATCAAGACAGAAAATACAGTCGCCATGACAGGCTCTCCAGCATAAATAAATGAAGAAGATACAGTTCCTATTTTCTTTTGGTACTTTGCCTGAATTATTATTCCAATTATGCTTGCGATTATCGCCATGTAAAGGATGAATACAACATCGGTAAGGTTCCATTTATCATTATGACCTGAGAAAAAGTAAAAGGGAAGGTTAAACAAAGTTATCACAATAAACTGGTAAAATGTTAGGGTTATCTCCTTTCCTTCATATCTTTTTGTAAGCACGGTCATCAAAAGCACCTGAAAGGCAAAGGCTATCGCACAAAGAAAGGTTAGAAAATCTCCGAAGTTCATTTCAAAGGCCTTTCCGGAGAGTTCGACCATGTATATTCCCGCCGCTGCGATGATGAGAGCGATAATCGTGTGAATACTCGCTTTGGTCTTTTCGAATACGAATGAAAGAATGGGAGCAAATACAACGTACATCGAGGTTATGAATCCGCTTTTCGCGGGCGTTGTGTAGACAAGACCCCATGTCTGAAAGACAAAGCCAGCCCCCATTGAAATGCCCAGCAAAAGCCCCGCTTTCCAGACGGAAAAGAAGTCGCGCTTTATCGATGGAAAGAAGATGATAAGCATTACCGCATCGGCGATCAAAAATCTGATGAGATTTAGAGAAAAAGGAGAAAGTGTCTCGAGCATTATTTTCTCTATCGGGAATGTACTTCCCCACACTACAACAAGCAACGAAAGAAAGAATAAAGGCAAGAATTTTGATTGAATATTTTTGTCTATACGCAATCCTCCCAAATTGCAATTTCTTCGATTATATATCAATTTTTCCCAAAAGTGAAATAATCGGATCAATTCGTGATCCCATCATGCTGCACAGAAATTTTCCAACAAAAGTGATTTTACCGTGCATCTGATTAAAAATCTAAAACAACGAGACTTGAAGTATAATAAGACAAATAACTAAGAGGGGGAATAATATGTGGTTAAAAAATCAGGTAAAACAAGGCATCATTTTCTCGGGATGGAAAAACATTTTGTTTTCGCTGATTCTTATAATCGCTCTTTATTTCACAAATGAAATTTACGCAATTCTTAATCATGGTCCAAATTTGATCTTTATGAAATCTTACATTGATAATTTCATACCTTTAATACCGCCATTTGTGATTCCTTACGTATCTTTGAATTGTTTCATTTATGTATCCCTTATTGTATTTTTATGCTTTAGAATAAAGATCTTTAAGTCCGCTGCACTTTCGATGATCGTCGTATGGTTTGTAAGTTATGCTTTCTATTTTTTTGCCCAGTCGTTTGTGCTAAGACCCCATCTGACGGGAGATGATATCTTCACAAAAATGATAATGGGTGTTTACTCATCAGACAATCCTTACAACGATTTTCCGAGTCTTCATACCTCTCTGTCTACTCTAATGGCATTCCACTGGATTCGCATTGACAAGAGTGTAGGAATTCCCGTAGCCATATGGAGCGCCTTGATTGTGGCATCGACGGTATTTGTCAAGCAACATTACGTAGCCGATCTCGTGATTGGAATCGCGCTGAGTTTTGCCGTGTCAAGAATATTTCTTAAATATGTGGCCGAAGAAGAAATTTGATTGTAAATTAATTGTATTTTATAATTAATATTGTATTGCTAAAATATTATTAGAATGTTTTTAACCTACAGTTAACAACACATTTGCTAAAGATAATTAATATGCTGACAATATCAGATTAAAATTCATTGGGGGGAGAGAAAGATAGTTTTTTCGCACATAGGAGGGGGTGGTATTGTGAAAAAGTACCTCATTTTGATTTTTGCCTTTGCCGGCATAGCATTTTTACTTTCAGGATGCGTTAATCTGACGCAAAGCACGTTAAGTGTATCTTTTGTCAACGACTACAGTGGAAGCATGCCAAATACAGCGATAAGCGATATGCAAACAGCTGTTAAAACCTTTATAGGTTACATGCAATCGTTAGATAGAGGAGAATACATTGCATTTGGTGCAAATGTAATTAACGAATCCAACGGTTTTGTAAGTCCTTCTGTGCTTTTGACAAAAATCAGCGGAAAGGGTGTAGATCCTTCAGGAACGGCCCTGTATGATGCCATTTACCAAGGCCTTTCAGATTTAAGTACCCAATCAGCGGGCAATGTTAAGGCTTTGATAGTCATGACAGATGGAGGAGATAATGCATCAACACATACTTCAAATGATGTGATAAATTACGCAAATAGTTTAAAGATACCGATCTTTACAATTGGACTTGGATCGAGTATAAATCAAACGGTGCTTCAAAACATAGCGACCAAAACTGGCGGAAGTACTATGCCCCAAGTTCTTCTGATCTACTTGCCATATACAATTCGCTCATAAAAATCGTAACTGGCATGATATACCTCTATTAAGGTGGTGATGAAGGTGAAAAAGTATATCCTTCTCGTTGTTTTGGTTTCAATTATGATCCTTGTATCAGCGTCAGCCTTTTCCAGAACGAGTATAGGCATCTTCGGAGCTATAGAAATGCCCACTTCGTCTCCAATATGGATAGGTGCAACAATTCGATCAATAGGTGAAAGTTTGATAGGATTCGAAATTGCGGCCATGATCGAAAACAATGCCCTTTTTGCCGGCGATTTCACATCTTTTCAGATAATTCCGTCTGTCTATCTTTGCATTCCAATGGGCATTATGACAATATACGCGGGCGCCGCTCCTGTAATCTCAATTTTAGGAACCTCAATAAACATAAAGCAAGATTCCTTTTACGCCAGAGGAGGTGTTCAGTTCTCGCTCGGAGGCATTCAGATCTTTGCCAGTGCTTCAGAATTGATCTTTGTTCAGGGATTCACCCCTTCAAAGAAATTCGGCCTTGAAGGAGGTTTGGGCTTGACATTCTAAATTGACAATTGTAATCGTTCTTCAATTTTTACACGCTAATGCCATGCGATAAAAATAAATTCTCATCAAAAGAATGATTTGGAATTTGTCTTTTGTTTGATATATAATCAATTCAACAGGTACGTAGTTTAAAAGGGAAGTTCGGTGAAAAACCGACGCGGTCCCGCCGCTGTAACCGGAGATAGGATCTGCAGATGCCACTTAAAGGGAAGGCGCAGATCTGAGCCGGGAGCCAGAAGACCTGCCTGCTGGAAAAACTCCGTGGAAGTACTGGCATGATGAAAAGGGAGATCGGCCGACATTTTGTCGGCCTTTAATTTTGATAGAAGGTGATTGAAATGTACGTTCATGTCTATACCGGAAATGGGAAGGGAAAAACGACGGCCGCAATAGGACTTGCAATGAGAGCCTTTGGCGCCGGATTAAAGGTTTCATTCATCCAATTTGTGAAGGGAAGGTACACAAGTGAGATGAAAAGTTTTGAAAAACTCGGAATAGAATTTTTTCAGGGCGGAAGGCCCGAATTCATAATAGGTAAACCGGCAAAGGAAGATATCGAGGCGGCTTTAAATACGCTCGATTACGCAAGAGAAAAGGTCTCTTGTGGCAAATACGATCTTGTCATTCTCGACGAGATAAATATCGCCGTGTACCTTAAACTCTTGTCAGAGGATGATGTGATCGATCTGGTAAATGCGAGATCTGAAAGCACAGAACTCGTTTTAACGGGAAGATACGCAACTGATAAAATCATTGAAATGGCAGATCTTGTCACCGAAATGAAAGAAATAAAGCATTATTACACAAAGGGAGTCTCCCAAAGGACTGGCATAGAGGTATGAAGGCTTTGATGGTTCAAGGAACGACCTCTGGCGCCGGCAAATCTCTAATAACAATGGCACTGTGCAGGCACTTTAAAAGACAAGGATTGAGCGTTGCACCATTTAAATCCCAGAATATGTCTTTGAATTCGGCCGTCAGTGTGGAGGGAGGAGAGATGTCGCGATCTCAATACCTTCAATCCATTGCATGTGAGGAACCACCATCCGTTAAAATGAATCCAATTCTTTTAAAACCGGAAATAGACGGATCCCAGATCGTACTTTTAGGTAAGCCTTACGGCCATCTAAGTGCCCGCGAATATATGTATTCGAAAAAGGAAGAGTTTTTGTCCCATTCACTCGAATCTTTAGATGCTTTGATCAAAACTCACGACATCATCGTTGTCGAAGGGGCTGGAAGCCCTGTCGAGATAAACCTCAAATCACGGGACATAGTCAACATGAGGATTGCAAAGGCCTTCAACATTCCGGTAATCCTTGTCACAGACATAGAAAGGGGAGGCGCTTTTGCCCAGATAGTTGGCACCATGGAATTGCTCGAAAAAGATGAAAGGTCTCTTGTGATAGGATACCTTTTCAACAAATTCATGGGAGATAAATCTCTGCTTGGGGATTATCCGGACATGATCGCAAAAAGGTATGGAATCGATTTTTTGGGGGTCATGCCCTATGCAAATCATAAACTTCCCGAAGAAGATTCGATGATCGAATGGAGATCTTCAAACGGAAGAGATTTAAATGTGGATCTTATCCGCCTTCCACATATCTCAAATTTCGATGATTTTGATCCATTAATATGGAACACGAATTTGCGATTCGTTCAAACAGGCCCGCTGAATGGAGACATAATAATCATACCCGGAACAAAGACGACTATTGAGGATCTCGAATGGATAAGAAATTCGAAATTAGACATCGAGATTAAAAATGCCGCAAAAAGAGGCTCATACATTGTTGGTATATGTGGAGGATATCAGATGCTCGGAGAAGAACTTCGAGATTCACAAAGAAACGTAAAGGGTCTTGGGCTTTTGCCTGTGATCACCGAATTCCAAAGTGAGAAGATAACGTCCAATCTTGAAGGCATCGAAAAATTAACCGGAAGATCTATAAAGATAGAAGGATACGAGATTCATCATGGCGTAACAATCTGTCGGGATAGAAGTCCTTTTGCACATGTCAAATACGCCAACGGTAAGGAAACATACTACGAAGACGGATATATAAGCGGGAAAATTTTTGGCACTTATTTTCATGGTCTCTTTAGGAACTTTGATTTTACCGAAGAGTTTTTGAATATCGTTCGTGTCTCAAAAAAACTTGAGCCACAAAAATTGAAGGCATTTTCTCTTATCGAAGAGATAGACAAATTCACAGATCTTTTCGAATCAAATATAGACGTTAAACGTATAGAGGAATTGATATGAACTTTTTCATTCCAAACATTTACGCTTTTTTGATCGCGATCGGGATCGATCTTTTAATTGGCGAATATCCGAATATTGTCCACCCGGTTGTATGGATGGGAAAGATCGTTAAATATTTCGAAAATGGAAAGACTCCAGAATCAAGATTTGTTTATGGATTATCTATGCTTATAACAAATTGCGCGATATGGTTTACGACCGGCATACTTGCAATGATGGTGCCAGGGATTATCGGAATCTTTGTTCAGGCCATTATTCTTAAATCGACCTTCTCGATCCGAGGCCTTTATGAGCACGTAAAAAGGTGTGGGGTAGACGATGAGGAAAAAATGAGGAAGGCAGTCTCGATGATAGTAAGCAGAGACACTTCAAAACTCGACAGATGGCACCTTATATCCGCGGCACTTGAGAGCCTTTCAGAGAACACTTCCGATTCGATAACCGGCCCTCTTTTTTATTACACTTTGCTCGGCTTGCCTGGCGCTTTACTTTACAGAGTCGTAAACACGATGGATGCAATGGTTGGATACCATACTCCAATGTTTGAATGGTTTGGAAAACCGGCGGCGAGAATGGACGATGCGATGAACTTCATTCCATCGAGATTGACTGCGACCTTCTTTGCGTTCTTAAGGCCAAGAAGGGCATTTAGATACATCTTCGAGTATGGTCCCATCAAGATAAATGGAACTTACCCGATGAGCGCTTTTGCCGGGGTACTTGGCGTGAGTTTTGAAAAGATAGGCGTTTACAAATTCGATGGAAGAATTCCCGTTCTTGAAGATATAAAAAGAGGTCTTAGATTTTACGCGTTAACGGTTTTAACGATAATATCCTTCTTTCTGATTATCATGGTGGTGAGATGATTGGAAAAACACGGCGGCACAATCAATGAAAACTCAATAGACTTTTCTATCTCCGTAAATCCGTACACACCAAAATGGGAAGACGCCTTTTTCAAAAGGTGTAAAGAAATTTCTAAAAGGTATACATACGTTGAATGGATAGAAGAGAGATTTCGAGAAAAATTTGGAAATGATACCGTTGTAACTGCCGGCGCGACCGAAGCATTTTCGATCATCGGCCGGATGATTGAAGGAAGAAAGGTTATAATTCCTTTACCATCTTACGGAGAGTACGAGCGGGTGGCGTCAAAGGCGGATATATTAAAAATCCTGCCACGCGATTCAAGGGTCAATCTTGAAAGCGCCTTTAATATGGCAGTTAAACTCTCCAAAGATCACAGCGTGGCGATCTTTTTGGGAAATCCGAATAATCCGACAGGAGAGTATTTTCAAATCGAAAAAGAGATCAAATTTCTCGCCGATAAAGGCGTGTTATTTATCCTCGATGAAGCATTTATCGATTTTGTGGAAGAAAAAAAGCAATGGAAAATCGATCATCCGAATGTTATCGTAGTCCGTACATTTACAAAATCTTACGGTATGCCCGGCATAAGGGTCGGTTACGTTAAAAACAAAAGTTTTATGAAGTTCTTCGAATCAAACCGCTTGCCGTGGGCCATTGGAAGTTGTGGATACGCCTTTATCGAATTCATTTTAAAAGATGATGGAAGATTTTTGAATGAGAGCATGGCTATGATAAGAGAGGAAGCGGTTAGATTTAGAGAAATTGGCATTCAAACAGATGCCAACTTTGGAATTTTGAAGGCGGGAAATGCGGCAATCGTCCAAAAAGTCCTCGATGGAATGGGAATACACGTGAGAAACTGCGAGAGTTTCGGACTTCCCGAATGGATACGCGTATCGGTCAGAAAAAAAGAAGAGAATGACAGGCTCTTTAATGCGATAAAGAGGGTGATTAAATGATCTTAATAATCGGAGGAGAAAGATCGGGAAAAAGCGATTTTGCCGTTAAAATCGCCATGAAAAGGGAAAAGAGGGCATTTTTGGCGACCGGAGAGGGTTTTGATGATGAGATGAGATCGAGAATCGAAAGGCACAAAAGGGAACGTGGCAATCTTTTTGATACCTTTGAGGAGGCAATCGAAATAGACAAAATACTCGATCTAACTAAAAATTACGATGCCTGTGTTATCGATTGTATGACAACATGGCTTGGCAATCTTGTCTTTCATAACGTAAATGTGGAAGAGAGAATAGATAGATTTCTTAAGGCTTTGAATGGAAATGAGATCATAATATCAAACGAGGTTGGAATGGGAATAATACCGGCAGAAAGGGCAACGCGTAACTACGTCGAGATGCTTGGAAGACTCAACCAAAATCTCGCTAAGGTGGCAGAAGAGGTATATCTTATGGTTGCAGGAATACCTTTAAAAATAAAATGAAAATGCTTGGAGCAATAGGATTCCTATCCAAAATTCCCGTAAGGGTAAATATCGAACCTTCAAAGGTCGTCGGAGACTTTCCGATTGTAGGATACCTTTCAGGAGGACTTTACATTCTGATATTCTATCTTTTTGGAAGGTCTTGGCCTGTTACTGTAATCGGTATTTTCGTCAACTACATGTTCTTCAACTCTTTCCATTTCGACGGCCTTCTTGACACAGCAGATGCCTTCCTTTCGCAAAAAGATCGCTCAAAAAAGTTGGAAATAATGAAGATGGGAAATTCTGGGCCGATGGCAGTACTGACAGGCGTGCTTTACATGCTGATCTTTGCCTTCGTTCTGGAGAAATCTTCTTTTATGACGATCCTCGCCGCATCGGTATTTGGAAGATATGCCATGGTGATCGTTGCTTACACTTCAAAACCGGCAAGGAATGAAGGACTCGGGACTTCGATCTTTCCGGTAAAACTTTCAAGTCTGATAAGATCGAGTATTTATTTGATCCCATTTTTCTTCTTTCCAAAGATCGTACTTTCCTTTGTTGCAGGCATTGCGTGCGTTGCAGGGATGAAATTTCTCTCAGATCGTTTAATTGGAGGATTCACGGGGGACACTCTGGGCGCGGTGGAAGAAATAGGCGTAATTAGCACAATGGTCGAAAGATTTTTTATGGGGTGAATTGTGAAAAGAGATGCGAATTTAATAAAATTCAGAGATGGTTTTTTGATACACGCATGCGACTCTGCCGGCGGCATAGGAAGCCTTGAAAATGATCTTCTAAATGTGCCGGTTGAGATCACGACAAAATACACTCTAAGGACGGCACTCATGGAGGTAATATCTTTGGGCGGGATGCCTTTGAGTGCGAGTTTTGAATTTGCAAATAATCCGGAATATGCCAAAAGGGCTTTGAATGGTGTAAGAGATATTCTCAAACGTTTTTCATTGCCCTTTGTAATATCGACAGAAAAACACTTCATGACCTCTCAAAGTGGCATTGGCATTTCAGTTGTAGGATTTACCAAAGATCCGATCATCGGAAGGGCTCACGCGGGTGTCGGTGTCTTCGTTGCAGGGTATCCACTCGCCGGAGAGGAACTCTTGAGAAATGAAGATAAGGTGTTAACATTTGACGAATTTCTCAAAATCAGATCTTATCCTCACGTTGGAGAGATCATTCCCGTCGGATCGAGAGGTGTGTATGAGGAGGCAAAATTGCTCGCATCAAACAGCGACTTTAATTTAAAACTCGAGATCGATGAAAAATGGCTTTACAAAAGTGGAGGACCATCTACCTCCATCGTTTTTTGGGCGACCAAGCCTGTCGATAAAGCGATAAGAATAGGAGTGCTTGAGAATGAATAAAACAAAAAAGATAACGTTGATCGCGATCTTCATAGCGCTTTCATTCGTTGGATCTTTGATCAAAATTCCAAGTCCCATCGGGGACGTTGGATTTGACTCAACGGCAGGATTTACCGCCGCCCTTTACCTTGGATACATCCCGGGTGCGATAGTCACATCTCTTGGATACCTTGTAATAACAATGAGCGCAGGTTTCCCTCTCGGAATCTTAACGTTACCCGTCGCACTCGAGATGTTTTTTGTAGCCATCGCCTACAGATTCTTTTTTAAAATAAACAAAATCGCCGGCATAGCGATAGCCACAATTCTAAACGGGATAATATCTCCTATGATCGTACTGCCAGTAGGAGGATACGGCCTTTATCTCGCCCTCATTCCTTCACTTACGCTTGCAAGTGCTCTAAATCTTATACTTGCAGCGGTAATATTTGAAATACTCTCGAGGAGAAAAGATTTTTCTTAATTTAAAGAAATAAAATAAGTAATGGAAACAAAAGTGGTGTAGAATAGAAAATGATTTTCTATAAGGAGGACATTTTGTGGAAAAAGGAAAAACTAAATTTCTTGTCTTTACATCTCTTGCCCATTTTTTAAATGACGGTACACTGCTTTTGTTTTCTTTGCTTATAGTCTATTATTCTGAATTTTACCATGTCAACATATCATTTCTTGGAATAATAGCGGCATCTTATGGTCTTCTGTCGGGATTGGTATCGCCATTTATTTCCCATTTTGCCGATAGAAGGGACATGGATGTGCCCCTTATAACCCTCGGCCTCGCACTTGAAGGTGTCTCAATAGCGTTCTTCGGGCTTGCCTTTGCTTTTACGTCCGAGATCTACACTTTGATTCTCATCGGTGCGATTTTGCTCGGCTTTGCTCAGGCATTTTACCATCCTCTCGGTAGTGCCATTCTTTCCTATACTTTCGGGAAAAACTCTCCAACTGCTCTCGGAATAAACGGATCTCTTGGAAGTATTGGAAGATCTGTTATGCCATCCATAATAACATTGCTCATAATCGCTTTCGGCGAAAGTACAGGGATGTTTCTTGAAGCGCTTGTAATGTTGATCGGAACTTTAATAGTTTATCTTGGACTCTCGCAGTTCAGGAGATCAACATATGAGAAAGATGATCAAGATCATCCAAAAGTCAAAGAAAAATTGGATTCAAAGTACGTGAAATTTCTCTTTGTACTTGGAACTATAATTTTCATAAGGGCGATGTTCATTTCCGGAACGACGACATTTCTTGGAGAATACATTTACACAATTTACAATTCAAAAACGCTTGTCGGCCTATTCTTGACGCTCTCATTCATCGGTGCTGTCTTCGGGCAGCCATTCTTTGGATGGCTAACGACAAAAAAAGGTGGAAGATATACCGTTTTTCTAACAACAATAGTTTCAACTATTATCTTTTTTGTTTTTCTGCTGTGGAACAATTTCATCTTTTCAGTTTCGATGTACTTTTTGGAGACATTTTTTGCTCTAAGCGGCTTCCCTGTACTTCTTGGATACGTAACGCAGATCTTTCCGCCAAGGTATACGGCGACCGCGAGTGCCTACATATGGGGAATATCGAACATGATAGGTGGAGCGGCAGGTGTTGGAGTGATAACTCTTTTGATAGGATTAGGCATTGGGATTCAGGTAAATTTTTGGATAGCATTTCTTTTCGGAGTTGTATCTTCAATAATGCTTCCATTGATTCCAAAAAAGATTTAGCGCTTTGATTTTTCAAAAGATGATGATATAATTCCTAATGATTTGAAAGCGAAAGGGGAATAAAGATGTCAAGAAAGTGTGACATTTGCGGCAAAACCGTTGAAACTGGTCATAGAATAAGTCATTCCCACAGAAAGACTTTGAGAACCTTCAAGCCGAATCTTCAACCCGTAAATGTGAAGGACACAGACGGGAAGATTAAACGTTTGATGGTATGCACGCGCTGCTTGAAAGCCGGAAAAGTACAGCGTGTTTGATCTAAGATATGAATACAAGAAGTACCTATGCGGAGGTGAATACTCAAAATTTCCTCCGCAATATTTTTGAAATATCGAAAAGATCGCACAAGCACGTTGCGCCGGTCCTTAAAGCAGATGCCTACGGTCATGGCGCCGTGAAGATGGCACGCATTTGTCAGGACAACGGCATAGGCTTTTTAGTCGTGGCCTTCCTTGAAGAAGCAATTGAATTGCGCGACAGCGGCATAGTCATTCCTATACTCGTCCTTAATTATTTTGATCCTAAATACGTAAGGGAGGCAATCTTTAGAGACATAAGCGTTACGATCTTTTCAAATGATCAGATGAAGGCCATAAATGAATTCATAGGAGAAGGAAGATTGAAAGTCCATCTAAATGTGGATACGGGAATGGGCCGTCTTGGCCCTTCAGTCGATGAGGCCTTCGAATTGTACGAAGATATCTCTAAAGATTCAAAGTACATACTCGAGGGATTGTACACACATTTTTCATCCGCAGATGATCCAAATGATCTGATGAATGCAAAACAGATAAAATTGTTTCAGGGGTTTATAGAAAAGATAAAAAAGCCAAAATACATTCATATATCGAATAGCGCGGCGGCGACCTTGATAAACCCATCCATAGGGAATTTTTCAAGGGTAGGAATTGCCGCTTATGGACTTCAACCTTCCCAAAAAGAAAAGATAGATTATTTAAGACCGGTAATGAGCGTCCATTCGACCGTTGCCTTTGTAAAGCGCGTATCGAAAGGCAGGACTATAGGATATGGCCACACCTTTGTGGCTTCAGAAGCAATGACAGTAGCAACGGTTCCTTTCGGATACGCAGATGGCCTGCCACGATCTCTTTCGAACAGAGGAGAGGTCCTTATAAAGGGAAAAAGATCGAAGATTCTCGGAAGAGTTAGCATGGACCAAATAGTCGTCGATGTTTCACAGATAGAAAATGTGAATATCGGAGAAGATGTGGTTATAATAGGAAAAAGTGGCAATGAGGAGATCAGCGTTGAAGAAATAGCAAGATTAGATGGTACAATAAATTATGAAATCGTGTGTGGAATATCAAAAAGAGTTCCACGAATATATATCTGAAAAGTGGTGTGTACGTGAAATTAGGAGATCTTTTTAGCGATGAGTATCTTGAAAAATTAGGTTTTTCAAACAAGAATGTAAGTGGCGGTAAGATGGTCTCTGACATCATGGAAAATGACAATGTTGTAATCGATCTGAAGGTGGTAAGCAAAAGGCTTCAGGAATCGAAAGATGGAAAGAAATTCCTTCTTCTTACTCTGTCCGATAAGACCGGAGAACTAAGGGCTATCGATTGGTACAATGCAAGCGAAAATGATTCAAAGATCAAGATCAATTCGATCGTAAGGATACGCGGAAGGGCAAATATGTACTCGGATAAACTTCAGATAGCCATAGACAAAGACAAGGATGCTTTGACCGTTCTAAAAGAAGGAGAGTACGATCCCAATCTTTTTATTTCGACCACGAAAAAAGATGTCTCCAAGATGTACGAAGAATTTCAGCGTATAATCTCATCAATCACCGATAAAGATGTAAGAACTCTTACATCTTTGCCTTTCCAGGATGAAAGATTCGTCGAATCTTTCATCGTTGCACCGGCCGCCATAGTCGTTCATCATGCCTACAAAGGAGGCCTTCTTGAGCATACTTTGGGAGTCATGAAACTTTGCATTGAGATATCTAAAATTTATCCGAATGTCAACCAAGATATTTTAATCTCAGGCGCCGTTTTTCATGATCTTGGAAAGATAAAAGAATACGAAATAAGATCTTACGGAATTGAAAGAACTGGAGACGGAGAATTGATAGGACACATCGTGCTCGGTGTCCAGATGGTCCATGACTGGGCAAAGCATGTGTCGGCCCTGTCTCCAAGCACGCTTGTTCACATTGAACATCTCATTCTTTCCCACCACGGTGAACTTGAACTTGGATCTCCAACCGTTCCGAAGACCGCAGAGGCCATAATACTTCATAGCGCCGATGATCTTGATTCGAAGATGGGCCAGATAAACGCTCTAAAGGAGAAGAGTTCTGAAGGAAATTGGAGCGACTTTGACAGGTTCCTCGGTAGAAAAATAAAATTAAACTGGGATGAAGAATAAGGAGGAAATTAGGCATAAATGGCAAAAAAACTCGTCATAGTTGAATCTCCGGCGAAGGCCAAAACAATTCAAAAATATTTAGGCAAAGATTACGAGGTCTCTTCTTCTCAAGGCCATGTGAGAGACTTGCCAGAATCAAAATTTGGAGTGAAAATAAACGGGAAAATAGAGCCTGAATTCGAAATAATAGAAGGAAAAGAGAAGATAGTCAAAGAACTAAAATCCCTTTCAAAAGGCAAAAAGGTCTTGCTCGCGACTGATAACGATAGAGAAGGAGAAGCCATAGCATGGCATCTTGCATCTATCCTTGATCTTCCCCTCGATGAAAAAAATAGAATAGTATTTAACGAAATTACCGAAAATGTTATAAAAGAAGCCGTCAAAAAGCCACGAAGCGTGGACATAAAGATGGTCAACTCCCAACTTACAAGAAGAATTCTCGATAGAATTGTCGGATACGAAATAAGTCCTTTACTTTGGAGAATATTCAAGGGAAAGTTAAGCGCCGGCCGGGTACAATCTGCCGCTTTGAGGATACTTGTCGATCAGGAAAAGAAAATAATCGCTTTCAAGCCTCAAAAGTATTACGAAATAAAGGCCGAGATCTTTAACGAAAAGACAAAACTCGAGTCATTTGATGGCCAGAATCTTGAAAAAGAGCCTTTCAAGGACGAAAAAGAGGCAAAAGAGGCTTTTGAATATTTAAAAAGGTCAAAATTCAAAGTTTTAGATCTCAAAGAAGAAGAAATAAAGATCAAATCACCTCTTCCTTTTAAAACAAGCACTCTCCAGCAAAGTGCTTCTTCTATTCTCAATTTCCCCGTTTCAAAGACGATGAAACTTGCCCAGCAACTCTATGAAGGCGTCGAGATAGACGGCGAAACGGTGGCACTTATAACTTACATGAGAACGGATTCATACAGAATATCCGATATTGCAAAGAAAAACGCGAAAGATTACATTCAAAAAAATTGGGGGAAGGAATTTTGCACAGAAGGTAAATCCGTAAAAAACGTTCACAACGCCCAGGATGCTCATGAGGCAATAAGGCCGACATACGTTGAAATCTCTCCAGAAAGGTTAAAGGGAAAACTCTCAAAGGATCTCTTCTCGCTTTATTCGATGATATGGAAAAGATTTATGGCCTCCCAGATGACAGATTCGATTTACAAAAAAAGAACTGTCACCGTGTCAGACGAAAAAAATCGTGGAATCTTTGTTGTCGAATTCAAAAAGAGAATCTTTGATGGCTTTGAGAAGGTAGAAGACACAAAGACACAGACCAAATACTTTCCGGATGTCAAAATAGATCAAATGGTAGAGGTTGACTCTCTATCTATTTCGGAAGAAATGACGTCACCGCCTCCAAGGTACACCGAAGCCACGCTCGTTAAAAAACTCGAAACGGCCGGAATAGGAAGGCCGAGCACTTACGCGACGATAATCCAGACCTTAATAGATAGAAAGTACGTCGAGAGGGAGAAAAAAAACCTTGTTCCCACCTTTTTGGGCATAATTGTAAGTGAATTTTTATCAAAAGAATTTCCAAAGATAGTCGATCTCAAATTCACCGCCTCGATGGAAGAAGAATTAGATCTGATAGAGAGTGGCAAGGTAGACTGGCAAAAAATATTGAAAGAGTTCAACAAAGATTTCGAAAAAAACTTAAAATCCGTCAAATCCAATTTAAAAGAATCCTTCATCTCGATCGAGACCGATGTTAAGGCGCCAGATGGAGATTACATGTATCTAAAGTATGGAAGGTACGGTCCTTACCTTGAATCGAAGGATGGAATACACAGGATGAATATACCATCCGGCTCAAAGATAGAATACAACGGAGAAAAGGTTCACATAGAAATGGCGGAGCCAGAACTTCTTGAGGAAAAATGCCCCAAGTGCGGTGCTCCGCTTGTAAAAAGAGTTGGAAAGTATGGAGAATTCATATCCTGCAGCAGGTATCCCGAGTGTGATTACACGAGAACAATTCCGAAATACGCGCGCGGGAAATGTCCTAAATGCGGTGGAAGGGTATTAGAAAGGAAAAGCAAGAAGGGCAGGACATTTTTCATATGCGAAAATAATCCGAAAACATGCGATTTTATAAGTTGGTACGAGCCTTCAAATTACAAATGCCCAGATGATCGTGAGACACTCCATTACAAAAAGAAAAAAGGATCAGAGGTCTTATTTTGTCCAACTTGCAAGAAAGAGTACGAAGAATCAGATTTGGAAAAAGACTGATCCTTGCGATCTTTTCGGCCTTTCTGACAGCCATCTCGATGCCCGGGATGTTATTTTCGGTCTTCGTATGGTTTGGAATAGTCCCGCTTTTTTTCGCCCTCAAAGATGACAAAACTGCCGGATCTTTTTTTACGGGATGGATCTTTGGAATATTCTACATGGGAATTTCCACATACTGGCTTTTACCAACCCTTGTCAAAAACATAGCCCTTTTTAACAATTTTCCGCCAGTGTATGGCTTCGTAGCATTTATACTTTTTACAATAATAGAAGGCGTTTTCTTCGGCATATTTGGCTTTTTTTACACATACTTTGAAAAGAGATCAAAGAAAGTTCCACTCATTCTCCATATACTTTCGATGGCATCGATCTTCGTCCTTATCGAATTCTTAAGAGGTTACGGCCAACTTGGCTTTACAGGCTCAAGGCTTTCAGATGCCCTATACGATCAGATTGCTCCATTGCAGTTGGTATCCATAACTGGCACTTTTGGTTTAACGTTTGTGATCTTTGCCGTAAATTACCTTTTTTACATTTTCCTAAGGAAAAAAGATTTCAAAGTCGTTTTATTAATATCCATTCTCGTTGGATCCACGTATTTGGCATCCTTTTTATATCCCCGCACATTGCCCTTTGTCGGAAAAAGAATAACGATAGGCGTTGTCCAGCCAAATATAACCGTTTCTGAGAGGTATAAAATGAGTCCTTACGAGATCTTCGACGTTGTAAAATGGGGCATTGACAATCTTGCTACAAAGACAAATCTTATCTTTTTCCCCGAGGGAACTTTTGAAAGTGAGATTGGATCGATATATCCGGATTTAAAGGATTTAATGGCTCGGAAAAACGTTAACGCCATTATAGGATATCCTTCATCAAAGGATGGAAAGATTTACAATTCCGCGGGGCTCTTCGACAGAGATGGTCTGAAAGCGATTTATTCAAAACATATCCTCGTTCCTTTCACCGAAACGCTTCCTTATCCTCAGATCTTTGGAATCTTTGGCTTTTTGAAGTTAGCGAATTTCTTCACGCCGGGAAAAAATTTCACGATTTTTAAAGTGGACAATCTTAACTTCGCGACAGACATCTGTTTTGAAAGTTACTTTGGATGGTTGTCGAGAAGGTTCACAAACAAAGGAGCACAATTCATCGTTACAATAACGGACGATAGTTGGTTCGATCAAAGAACGGCCCTCATACAGCATTTTGCCCAAAGCGTAATGAGAGCAGTCGAAAATAGAAAGTGGGTAGTCCAGGTTGCCGATACCGGAATCACCGGACTTGTCAATCCTTATGGCCAGATAGTCAAAGAATTGCCGACGCATCAGAAAATTGCCTCTGTCTTAGAACTTTATCCAAATAACACGAAAACATTTTACGATAAGTTCGGAGATATGATATTATGGATATCGTTAGGCCTTTTGATATGCGAGAGTATCTTTTTGTGGAGGAGATTTTGATGGAATGGTGGAAAGAAGGAGTATTTTACCAGATATATCCAAGGAGTTTTAAGGATTCAAATGGAGACGGAATCGGAGATTTGAATGGAATAAAAGAAAAGTTAGATTACTTTGAATACCTTGGAATAGACGCGATATGGATATGTCCATTTTTCAAATCGCCAATGGCCGATTTCGGATACGATATAAGTGATTACACCTCCGTCGATCCCATCTTCGGAAATATAGAAGATTTCAAATCTTTGATAGATCAGGCCCATCAAAGGAATATAAAGATAATAATAGATCAGGTCTACAATCACACATCTGACAAGCATCCATGGTTTGTAGAATCGAGAAAATCAAGAGACAATCCCAAAGCAGACTGGTACATATGGAGAGATCCAGGACCTAATGGAGAATTGCCGAACAACTGGGTCTCGCTCTTCTCCGGCCAGGGAGAAGAAAGCGTCTGGACGTGGGATGAAAATAGGAAACAGTACTACCTCCATCTCTTCGCAAAGGAACAGCCAGATCTGAACTGGAGAAATGAAGAAGTGAGAAAGGCTATTTACGACTCGATGAAATTCTGGCTCGATATGGGTGTCGATGGATTTAGATTTGATGCGGCCTCTCACTTTTACAAAGAGCTGGATATAAACGCAAAAAAGGGGCCGCAGATAAAGAAGAGTCTATTTCAAAGTTCGCGCGATGAGTATTACTGGGATCCCTTCACGGCAAGGCCCGAAACTTTGATGGAAGTTGAAAAGATAATGAAATTCATGGGCAAATACGATAACCGGGCAAGTGTCGGGGAAATATCTTCTGACATGGGATTGTGCCTTTATTTGCTTTTTACGATTCAGGGAAGATTCAATATAGCCTTCAACATAGATTTCCTCGAAAAACTCTCAATGAACGCCAAAAATGTAAGATCTCTTGTCGAAACAATCGATACATTCTTTGGTAACCGCGCATGGCCGAGTTACGTAACGGGAAATCACGATAACAGAAGGCTTTTGACAAGAATGACAGAGGGGCTTAACGTTAATTACGAAGATAAAAAGAGAATCTCAAAACTCTTTGCGACTCTACTTTTGACTCTTCGTGGAACCCCATTTATATATTACGGCGAGGAAATTGGAATGGAAGACACTTACATTCCAAAGGATCGCGTCATGGATCCGTGGGGAAAGGCATTGTGGCCAAAGCCAGGGAGAGATCCGGCAAGAACTCCGATGCAATGGGATTCATCGAAATATGCCGGATTTTCCGAAGTTGAACCATGGCTGCCTGTGAATGAAAACAAATCATTCGTAAACGTTGAGGACGAAATGAAAGACAAAGAATCAGTGCTCAACTTTTACAAAAGATTGATCTTCGAAAGAAAGAACCGTGATTCTTTGAGAAATGGCGCTTTCGAGATAATAGATTTAGATGACAGGGTCTTCGCGTACAAAAGAATTGGAGAAAAACCAGTCATCGTGATAATGAACTTTTCTTCGGAAAGCGTAAGGATAGACTCAAATGGAGGAAGTGTAATCCTTGATAATTACGGGGAGGCAGAGTTGCCATATTTAAAGCCATTTGAGGCGCTTTTGATGGAGATATAAAGTTAGGAAATTGGCCTTACGCGAATGGTCTTAAAGTTTTTGTAGATGACAAATCCAGGCTTTGCGCCTTTCGGCTTTTTTACGTACCTTACGTAGGTGTAATCAACATCCACCCATGGCTCATTTCTGTACTTGGAATGGCCGGCTGCAAGTGATGCCGCAAAATTCACGACATCTTCGGAAGGAATTCTTCTTCCGGTTGAAAGAATCACATGGGCACCGGGCGCTTCTCTAACGTGAAACCACATATCGTCCGGTGAGGCCTGGTGTGTGATTCTGTCATTTTGAATGTTATTCTTACCAACGATTATTTTAAAACCATTTCTTTCATATTCAAGAGGTTTTGATTCCTGCAAAATTTTCTTTTTTCGTGCTTTTATATAATTGAAAAGGGAAAGTTCCCTTTCTATCTCGTCAAGTTCTACTCTGTCATTCGCATTCTCTATTTCGTACTTTATCTGTTCAAGATTTTCTATTCTTTTCTCGATTAACCTTTTTCTTTCTTCGATCCCTTTTACCTTTCCTTTTAGGCGATTGTAAATCGAGAAAAAATGCTGCGCATTTTCAGCAAGATCCTTTCTCGGATCCAAATTTATCACGATTTCTTTATCCGTCTCCCAGTCAAAGACCTTTACCTTATCGGCTTTCTTGGGAAGGGAGTACATATTGTATATTATGAGTTCACCGTATTTTTTGAATTCGCCGGCACTTTTGGTCATCTTCAATTCTTCATTTATTTTTTTGAGTATCTCATCGTTTTTGTCGAGAAGTCCTCTTACCGTCTTTAAAAGCCTATCTTTCTTGAGTAAAGGGCTCTCTTCCTTCTGAAAGGCGAATAATTTTTCTATCGCCTCAGACGGACTTTCAAATTTTTCGTGATCACCGTAAGGCTTGTACGCGTAAACATCCTTTGGGATGCCAGACTCAACCGAAAGATAGACAAAATTATCCTCAAGCGATCTGACCATCTCTTTTACATCAAGGACTATTCTTTTTATCTCATCCATCTTTAACGATTCAACAGGAGTATCAAAACTCAAATTCGCGATCTTGCAAAGTTCGCGTGCTGTCTTTTTGGAAAATCCTTTAACCTTCGAGACGAGAATTTGATCGAGTCTTCCCTTTCCGATAAAGAATTCTTCATTCACATTTGATGGATCGATTCGAGAATCTTGAGGGATAAGATAATCCTTTCCTACAGCCACGATTCTTTTGACGGATGAAACATTTCTAAAAGAGGCGAGAATCTTTCCATCCTTTACAAGGACAATGTTTCCAAAACTTCCCATTGCCTCGTGGTACATTTCAAACCTTTCCGTCTCCCCGATGAGATTTTTAACCTCGAATTCAAACCTTACAAATCTGTCAAAGTCAACCTGGTCAACCCGCGAAAGAATGCCACCTTTAAGTTTTGACCTTGTGAAAGACACAAAGGCGGAAGGGTTCCTGTCCTTTTCTACGATCATCTTCGTGAATCTAAAATGTGGCCATCCTCCAACATCGATAAGCAGATCTTTCTTTTGCAGAGATACCAAGATAGAATGATTGCTAACGTCATATATGCCTGTTAAATAAACTGGGGTCTCAATCTCTCTGACAAGTTTTGAAACTAAAAACGAATCGTACGGCATTCAAAACCTCTTTTTCAAATTTCTGTACCATCTTGTAAAATATTCACAAAACAATTCGTAAATTAAAAGTGCAAAAATGGAAAGAAAGACGTAAGCAAGAGTGTATTTAAGGTTTACTCTTATGAAACTTACCATCAAAAAGTAAAAGACAAAACTTAACCCTATAAGTACGGCAAAGTTAAGAAAAAAGGTTTTTTTACCTTTAAAAAAGGATCTCAAAATCGCAAATGGACCAAAGATGATTATAAAAGCCATTGATGAAATCTGGATTGGAAAGATTAAAAAGGCAACTGCCGAGACGACGGCGTAAGAAAAAAGCGCAGTTCTTCTGCCGAATTGATCGACAAGCATTATCAACGGAAGAGAGGCAGCCATCAAAAAGAAAAGATCATTCGACAAAAATGATGAAATAACGATCAAAATCAAAGATATGGCCGAATAGATCGAGCCAAAGGCAATTTCCCTTGATTTCATATTCCTCCCATACAATGACAGCATATATCCATGCAGGCAAGAGTCGCGCAACAACTCAAACATGTCGAGGCTTCTTCGCTCATTCCGCCTTGATCGACTGGAGGCGGATTGTAATTCATTCTTCCGGCTCTAAGGCACTGCTTGTAAATTTCCTCGTATTCTTTGTTAGACGGATCGGACTCGTGGGCGAATTTCAAATAACTTTCAGCCTTGTCATACCATCCCTGTTTGAAATATATCAGGCCGCTCAAAAAATACCATTCCGGCTTCGATTTGTCTTCGACCTTTACAAGTAGATCCTGTGCGGCGTAATAATCGCCAGAGTCTATCTTCTGACGGGCCATTTTAAAGATCTCCTCATCACCAGAGGAATTAGAAGATTTCATTTGATCATCGAAGTGATCGAGAATGTATTTGTACGCCTCGTTCACCTCTTTTATCTTTTCCTCGGCAAGGGCTTTCATATCCGGATTGTTGTGAAATTGATCGGGATGGTATCTCTTTATGAGATTTCTGTAGGCCTCCCGTATCTCTTCCTTTGTCGCATCTCTTTTAACTCCAAGCACCTCATATGGATCTTTCAACTTTTTCATCCTTCTTCTCGATGATCTTTTTGTTTACCTTTGGAAGTCCGTAGAAGATCACATTCTCTATCAAAGATTTGCCGGCAAAATTCTCTAAATTCAAATTCATGTACTCTTCCTGAACTCTTGAGACAAGAAAAATAAGAGAGGTTTTTTCTCTTTCTCTTATTTTATCAAAAAGTTCCCATTCTTCAAAAACACTTTTGTACTTTTCAAGAAATGGATTGTAATTTCCTTCTTTAAAGTCCTTTTGAAGATCATCAAGCGCATCTGCAATGTATATCCATTTCCCTATGAGATATATCATCGTAGAGGCATTTTTTAAACTATCGATCGATGCCGATAGATTGCGCGAAAAATTTCCGAAAATCTCTGCCATCTTTTGAGGGTCTGGCTCTCTGGTCAGTTCGTAGAAATACATCTCTTTCATGTACGAACCTGCAATTTCTTCTAAGGTTTTCGATTTTAAATTCACGAGAAAAAATGACAAAAAATGCTTTATTCCCTTCGAATCTCTTTTGAAATCCTCTATTTTCAATTCGGAGAAGAATTTAGATATTTCAGTTCCAAATGATACACCCTCGCTTTTGACGATTCTTTTTTTCTGAAACGGAGGAAGAGGACACCTTGAATTTCCGAATTGGATTCTCTCTTTTTTTGCAACATCCGAAAGAATGGAAAAGAAAACCGCGTCGTAACTTAAAAAAAGCCGAGAAAAGGGGCCGTACTTTTTTGATATAGATGTGCAAATTCCACAATAATAAGAATTGTAAAGTTTTAACTCCTTTACCTTTAACTCGTCAAAATCTGGTTTTAGATATCCTATCATCCTACAACGTAGACATTGTAAAATCCATCGCTTATCATCTTATCCGCTATTGATGTCGCATCTTTTCCGAATACAACGTATTTAAGGAAATGATCTGCATCCTTTCCGGGGTAGGAATCGATCTTTTTTGCCATTGGATCATTTTGCAAAATGTAATTTGCCTCATCCTGCGTTACAGAGATAACCGTTGGTGTTCCAACAAAATTATTTGGAGTTTTAGAAAAGGTCCCGAAATCGATATTTTTTGAATACGCACCAAGCGCCACGTATTGCAAAACCTTTATGAAATCGGAAGGTCCAAGGTATCCGGGCAAATACGTCAGAGGCGTGCCTTCAGAGGTAAAAAAGACAAGAGTCGGCGTGCCGGTAACCCTAAAGCCCTGGAAAAGATCTGAGTAGGTGTAAACATTCCCCTCAAAGTTAGCCTTTTCATTGGTTGCGTATATTTCGCCTATCAAGAAATTGTTGGATAGAATTTGCTGGACCTGTAAATTTGAAAGCGTATCGCTTTTCAATTTGTTGCAATAAAAGCATGAAGGATCTGAAAATACTATTATTGCGTCTTTCTGCTCGTAACGAGCAAGAGCCATAACGGTGTTAAAATTCTTCAAAAGCACGCTGTTAAGCGGATACGCAAAGGCGCTAAACGCAAAAAATAAGAAAAGAGGTAAAACAAAAACTTTTCTCATAACTTCCTCCTTTAACTGAAGATCGTTAACTTTCCCCAGATCATCAAGAGACCGAACAGGACAAGCACTATTCCCCCGATCACATTTATCGCTCTTTGATATTTGACGATAAAGCCGACAATTTTGTTCACCATTTCTATCAAAATGGAGGAAAGGATCAAAGGTATAACAAGCCCCGCAGAGAATATCGCAAGCAATATTCCACCCGAGACGGTATTGCCTGTGGCCGCTATGGTCAAAATCGTTCCGAGAGCGGGACCTATACACGGTGTCCACGCAAAGGCCGTGACGATCCCAAAAAGCAAGGCATTCCAAAAACTATCAACGTCTCTCTTAAATGGTATGTAAATTCCTTTTTCAAAAAAAGGAAGGGTAAAAAGGCCGGTATAACTTATACCGAATATGATTACGATTATGCCACCTATGATCTCGACATATCTTTTGTAAGTTGTCAGAAAGATTCCAAAAGTACCGGTTGCGAGTCCGAGAATAATGAAGATTATGGAAAGTCCAATTGAAAATGCAACTGCCTTGGAAATGGCGCCTCCTCTTCTTTGCGACGAGACAAGAAAAGCAAGAAACCCTGGCAGAATTGGAAAGATACACGGAGAAAAGAAACTCAATATTCCGCCGACAAAGGCAGACCAGTAAGATATTTGGATATCCACAACTATTGGGGTCAAATGTGGCCTCCTTTTATTTTTTCATTTTTATTTTTTAAATTATACCCTATAGGGTATGGGAAAGCAATAAGTGTGCATATAATAGATGGGGAAAAATGAGATGAAAATGGAAAATAGAAATTGCTCCTTACTACTCACTTTTCACTTTCCCATTTTCTTTAAACAGTATACAAAGAAAAATCGATTGTGATAAAATTGAATATGTTTGGGAGGTAAAAAATGGAAGAATTCAAAATTCTTTTTGATCAAATCAAAAATAAGATTGAAAATGCCAAAAATACCAATGAACTCGAAAGGGCAAAAATAGAAATCATTGGGAAGAATGGTGTCATAACCTCTTTAATGAAAAAAATCCCAGAAATGCCTCCAGAGGAAAGATCAAAGTTTGGAAGGGATGTCAATGACCTTAAAGAAAAAGTGGGTGCGCTTCTTTCTGAAAAAATGACTCTTTTAAGGGAATTAGAGGAAAGATCAAAGGCGTTTGAGAAATACATCGATCTGACAATTCCCGGCCCTTTGAAAGAGATCGGAAAGGTACACGTTATAAATCAGGTTATAAATGAATGCGTAGATGTATTTTCCAAGATGGGCTTTGATGTTGTTGAAGGTCCCGAAATAGAAAGTGTTTACTACAACTTTGAAGCCTTAAATACCCCCGCATGGCATCCGGCAAGAGACCTTCACGATACATTTTACATAACAGATTCGATACTCCTTAGAACCCATACTTCACCAGTTCAGGTTAGAACAATGGAAAGAAGAAAACCTCCCCTGAGGATCATTTCGGCCGGCAGAGTTTACAGAAATGATTACGATGCCACGCATCTTCCTTCTTTTTTTCAAATAGAAGGCCTTGCCATAGATAAAAAAATCTCAATAGCAGATCTGAAGGGAACTCTTGAGAACGCAATAAAATCTCTTCTTGGAGAGGACAAAACGATAAGATTCAGGCCTCATTATTTTCCTTTTACAGAACCAAGCGTTGAGGTAGACGTTTCTTTTGGCGGAAAAAAGGAATGGCTTGAAATATTAGGAGCAGGGATGGTTCATCCAAATGTTTTGAGAAATGTCGGGATAGATCCGGACAGGTGGCAGGGTTTTGCCTTTGGAATGGGAATAGAAAGAATCGCGATGCTCAAGTATGGAATAAACGATATAAGGGAATTCCCACGAAATTCGCTTAAATTTTTAAGGCTATTTTGAAAAGGTGATATATCTTGAAAATATCGATAGAGTGGCTCAACGATTACATTGATACCGGCAAGGATATCGAACGCCTTGCCGAAGATTTAACTCTCTCTGGTAGCGAGGTTGAAGAAATAGAAAGGCCTTTTGAAAAAATAAGAAATGTATTTTCTGCAAGGGTAGCCGAAAGGAAAGTACATCCCAATGCCGACAATTTGATCATTTGCAAGGTAGATGACGGCAAAGGCCTTCATACGATAATAACTTCAGATAAAACCGTCTCCGAAGGCGATTTGATAGCCTTTGGAAGTTCTCAAAATGCGTCTGACATAAACGGTCATGTTGTCGAATCTTTAGAAATAAGGGGCGTTAAAACGGATGGCATGGCCTTTTCTTTGCAAGAACTTGGGCTTGAGGCCCATTCTGAAGGGATTTTCAAATTTGAAAATCCCGTTGAAATAGGAGTTAATGTCAAAAAACTTCTCGATCTTGATCAGACCGTTTTTGAACTCGAAATCACTCCAAATAGACCAGATTGCCTTTCTCATATAGGAATTGCAAGAGAACTTTCTACCGTAAGAAGATCTGGCTTTAAAATTCCCAGTCCATCTGTAGATTTCCATCACGGCGATTTTCCCGTCTTCATAGAAACTGACAAATGCTTGAGATATTTGGCTTTAACGATAAAGGGAGTTAGAGTAAAAGATTCCCCACTGTGGCTCAAAAAAAGACTTTCCTCAGTCGGATTGAGGGCTATAAACAATATAACGGATATAACGAATTACGTGATGATGGAATTTGGACATCCAGTTCACGCATTCGACCTTGAAAAGATAAATTCTCGCATAGTTGTGAAGGATGCAAAGGGAGGAGAAAAGTTCATAGCACTCAATTCAAAAGAATACACGCTAAATGGCGGAGAGACATTGATAACAGATGGTCAGAATATACTCGCCCTTGGAGGAGTCATGGGAGGAAAATACTCTGGAATTTCTCCCGAGACAAAAGACATTCTTGTAGAGATCGCGACTTTTGATCCGGTAAATACAAGAAAAACATCGAGAAAGATAAATCTTTCAACAGATGCCTCCTATAGATTCGAAAGGGGCGTCGATCCAAATGATACACTTGATGTCGCAAAAAGAATTGCCGAAATGGTCATTTCCATAAGCGGGGGTAAGATAGATGGGATAGTCGATATTTATCCGACCGAGATAAAACCAAAAAAAGTCTTCATTTCGAGAGAAAAAATGTCATCTTACATGTCCTTCGCCCCTGATGAAGATGAAGTCAAAGAGATCTTCAATCATCTTGGAATTAAGGCCTCCAAAACTGACAATGGATGGGAATGCATTATTCCGACATTCAGGCAAGACATAAGCCAGGATGTCGATCTGATCGAAGAATTTGCGAGAATTCATGGTCTTGATGCAATCCGTCCGGTAATGTCAATGCCATTCGTAAAGGGTGAGCCCAATCCGTGGTGGGAATTCAAAAATAAGTTGAGAACTCTCTCAACTTCATGTGGATACTTTGAAAATGTGAATTATTCATTTTCTAATCCTAAAATCGAAGAACTCTTCGGAGATACTTTCAAAAGCGGACCAAAACTTTTGAATCCGGTCTCGCCGGAGATGTCTTTGATGAGGTCATCTTTGATCTTCAATTTGATTGATTCTCTTTCTTACAATTTAAAACATCAGGAAAATGACGTGAAGTTCTTTGAGATAGGAAAAACATTTGAAAAAGGAGAAGAGGAAAGGATAGCCTTTGCGTCAACCGGTGCCGTAAATCCTTTCGACTACACAGATAAGAGATCTCAAGATCTTCTTATCTTCAAAGGAGAAATAGAATCTATCTTTAAAAATATGCACATAGATTTTGAATTTTTAAATCAAGACATGACGGGATTTGAAAATGGAAGATGCGGAAGAATATCTTTGAATGGAAAACAGGTAGGTATCATCGGGCAAATAAGCAGAAAGGTGAATGAGTTTTTCGATGTGGACATGCCAATTTACGTTGCAGAACTAAAAATTGAAGAAATATTCAAAAGCATGAAGCCTTTTAGATACGAAAGTTATTCACAGTACCCATCCTCATTCAAGGATCTTTCCATGTTCGTCAAAAAAGGTGAGATAAAGGCCGAAGAGATAATTAAAATCGCACAGTATTCTTCGGAATATGTCCAGAATGTAAGGGTTGTGGATCTCTACACGGGCAAGGGAGTGCCCGAGAATTCTTACAGTATAACCATAAGAATCACATACAATTCGGCAGAAAAAACCCTTTCCGATCAGGAAATAGATAGCGCATTTTCAAAATTGATGGAACAACTCGAAACAAAAAATGGGATAACTTTAAGGAAGGTAAGATAAATGGACAAAGAAACACTCTTAAAACTCAACTTCGCAAAGGGGCTTGCAAGAGAGGCAGGGCTTGTCGCAAAAAAGAAGATAGGAAATTTGGGCTGGACGCATCTGAAAAGTGGATTTTACGATGTAGTTACCGACGCCGATTTAGCCGTTGAAAAAATGGTGAAATACGAAATAGAAAGTGTCTTCGAAAATGAAGCGGTTCTCGGCGAGGAAACGGGCGAAGACAAGGGCGGAAAAAATGGAAGGATATGGATTGTAGACCCCATCGACGGAACGACGAATTTCTCGAAAGGCATACCTCATTTTTGCGTTTCCATCTCTTACGTTGTGGATAATGAGCCTATGATAGGTGTTGTGTACGATCCGTATATGGACGAACTTTACGAAGCCGTGAAAGGGAATGGGGCTTTCATGAATGGAGAAAAGATAAGAGTAAATGAGACTTCAGAACTTACAGATGCGGTTCTTAACACGGGTTATCAGTACAGCGCGACTGAATACAGGGAGATTGTTCTCAGAAATTACAATGCCTTTTTCGGCAAAGTTAGAGCCATAAGGGTTTTCGGAAGTGCCGTTCTTGATCAATGTTATGTCGCAAATGGAAGAATAGATGGTTTTTGGGAGTACTGCCTCAAACCCTGGGATGTTGCGGCGGGATCGCTTATAGCAAAAGAAGCGGGCGCATCTGTCTGTGGCATAGGAGAGAAATTTTCAATATACGGAAAGACGATCGTTGTGACCAATCCCAATCTTGTTTCAAAGATATTAGAGGTAATAAAATCGTGAAAGCATTTTATTTCTCGCTTCAAAAACTGCTTGATTTAAAGGTCTCACAAACAGAAATCTTGAAGATCGATATCCTAAAAATTTCAAATAAGATAAATGCCTTAAAAAAAGAGATAACCTCTCTCGATACCGAGATTAAATCCTCTCAAGACGCGATAGAAAAAGGTATGAATAAAGTGAATGATCTCAAACAGTGGATAAATTACATCCAGTCTCTTTACGTAAAGAGAAAGAATTTAACTTTGGAAGTCGCAAAAACAGAGGACAAACTCATGGAATTGAGAAAAGAGTATGTCAAAATCTACATGGAAAAAAAATCTCTCGAAAACTTGAAAAAGATAAAAAAATCCGAACACGATCTTGAAGAGTTAAGAGAAATGCAGAATTCAATAGATGAATTTGCTCAAAGAAAAAAATAAGGAGGGAGCAATTTGTACACATTACTCGTTCATGGCGGTGCTGGGAAAATTCAGGAAAATACCTTCGAAGAACATACCCGCGGGGCCAAAGAAGCGATAAAGGCTGGCGTAGAAATTCTAAAAAGCGGTGGAAGTGCTATGGATGCTGTCGAAGCGGCCGTAAAGATTATGGAAGATAATCCGATTTTCAACGCAGGCACAGGTGCGGTCTTAACATTTGAAGGCGAAGTTGAAATGGACGCCGCTATAGCCTATGGCCCTAATCTTGACTTCGGGGCCGTTGCTGGAGTAAAGAATATCCGCCATCCGATAAGTCTTGCAAGACTTGTCATGGAAAAAACGGATCACGTACTTTTGGCAGGCCAGGGAGCGAATGACTTTGCAAAGTTGATGGGATTTGAATTTCACGATCCAATAACGGAACAAAGAAAGGCTCAGTGGGAAAGGTACAGAAAGGATTTTATAAATGGAAATTACAGGGATTGGCCAAAACTTAGAGAACTCTTTAAAGAACATCCGGAATTCTTACACGGCACCGTTGGTGCGGTCGCAATAGATTCTCACGGAGAAACGGCAGCCGCCACATCAACGGGAGGGGTCTTCCTGAAACTTCTCGGAAGGGTTGGAGATACGCCTATTCCGGGGGCCGGTACCTATGCTACCCCATACGGGGCTGCTTCCTCGACGGGACTTGGAGAGGGCATGATGAGAATTCTTCTCACGAAAACGGCCCTCGACTTTATACGCGATGGACTCGATGCTCAGCACGCCGCGGAAGCCGCAATAAATTGTCTTGATAACATAATAGGAACGGATGCTGGAATAATAGTCGTTGACAGAAATGGAAATGTTGGAATATACCACAATACACCGAACATGACATGGGCATACATAAAAGATGGAATGGATGATATAGAAAGCGGTAATACTTGACATTGATATCGTTGTATGATAAAATTTCTTTGTGTCTTTGATAAAGACCTGTTAGCTCAGCCGGTAGAGCACTTGACTTTTAATCAAGGGGCCGCGGGTTCGAATCCCGCACGGGTCAGTATAAAGGGCGAGGGTGGCGGAACTGGCAGACGCGCTGGACTTAGGATCCAGTGGGTAAAACCGTGTGGGTTCAAGTCCCACCTCTCGCACCAATAAAAGTCATGCGGGAATAGCTCAGTGGTAGAGCGCCTGCTTGCCAAGCAGAAGGTCGCGGGTTCAATCCCCGTTTCCCGCTCCAAAAGAGTGGCAGGGGTAGCTTCAACCGGTAGAGCGCCGCCTTGGTAAGGCGGAGGTCATGGGTTCAAGTCCCATCACCTGCTCCAAATGTAAAGGGCAAATTGCCCTTTGTTTTTTTCTAAGAGTGAAGAATTTTGAAACGTCTCCGGAATTATCTGGTATAATTTATAAGTGGCAATCAAACCCAAAGCGGTTGTGGGAATTCAATGTATAGGTTTTGAAATTTATTTGGTATAATCATAAAAAGGGGGCGAAATGGTTTCGACGGGATATTTGTTTTGCGAGAAGCGAGCCGGGAGTGCCTGCCTTCCCGTGAAAAAGGTGGGAATGACAATAAACGTCAATCCTGAATACGCACTCGCTGCTTAATAGGTAAGCAGCCGCCTCTGTGTCTTTTGCCCGGAGGGACACAGGAAGGCGTCAAAAATCCGGACTTCCCTGTACGAGTCCGTTCTCGCTCGTACGGGTAGATTTAGAGAACTTTGCCGGATAATCCGTGCCTGCGCGGCTTATCCGGTGAGCACAAACACAGGCTGCGCTCGGAGATGCTCGCAGGGCAGGTATTTCGGACGTGGGTTCGATTCCCATCGCCTCCACCAGATTTTACTCTCTAAGAAAAGAGGGAGATAGATGGCCATAGATATGAGTCAGTATCTCGGCATATTCGTCGAAGAATCCAAAGAGAATATACAATCTCTTAACGATTCCATTCTTGAACTTGAATCAAATCCCGAATCAAAAAACGCGATTGACGAGATCTTCAGATTGATGCACACTCTCAAAGGGACCTCTGCGACCATGGGATTTCAAAAGATGTCAAAACTATGTCATACTCTCGAGAGCAAACTCGATGAAGTGAGAGCAGGGAAAAAACGCGTTGATGAATCGTTGATAGACGAACTTCTAAGTGGCCTCGATAGGCTCAACGAGGCCATCGAAAACATAGAAAAGGGCGGAGATGATTCACCGGTAGAAAAAGACGGAAAGGCAATTGAACGCGAGCCTGTCGAAAAGCCCCAAAATGTTGAAACATCTATTCCAGACTCGGTCTTCGATGTCGCAAAAAACGCGATTCAGAATGGATTCGATGTTCAACAGATAACTATAGATCTAATAAAAGATACGACAATGAAATCTGCTCGAATGTACATAGTCTTCAAAAGAATAGAAGAAGACGGAAGCCAGATAATATATTCAGAGCCGCCAGTTGAAGAGATAGAGAAAGAAAACTTTGACAGAAGGGTTAAACTTATCGTTATAACTAAAAGGCCTCTTACCGAGATGAGGGAGGCTATATCTAACGTATCGGAAATCGAGAATGTCTCCATAGAGAAATTCTCGATAAAAGAGGAAAAGAAAGAAGTCCCTCCGGCCAAGGTTGAGTCAAAAAGCGATACCCAGATACAAAATGAGAATGAAAAAAGAAGGGCAAAACTCGCAAAAAGCGTGAGGGTGGATGTTGAAAAACTCGATTCATTGATGAATTTAATGGCGGAACTCGTCATATCGAGAAGCAGAATAGAAGAAACCCTTAAGCAATACAGGATAAAAGAAATGGATGAGAGCCTTTCTCAACTGTCGAGAATAACTCTCGATCTTCAAAGCACCGTCATGAAGATAAGAATGATACCTGTCTCCTTTGTATTCGAGAGATTTCCAAGGACTGTCAGGGATTTATCAAAATCGATGAATAAAAAAGTAGAACTCGTAATTGAGGGAGAAGAAACGGAACTCGATAGGACTGTCGCCGATGAAATAGGGGAGCCTTTGACTCACCTCATAAGAAATGCAATAGATCATGGAATAGAAAGTGAAGAGGAAAGAATAAATCTCGGAAAGTCTCCGGTTGGTACAATTAAACTTTCCGCTCACCAAGAGGGAGATAGCGTCATAATCGAAATTTCAGACGACGGAAGGGGATTTGACAAAGAGAAGATATTAAAAAAGGCCATAGAAAAAGGAATAATTCAGGAATACGAAGCCCCAAAGATGACCGGCGAAGAAATACTCAACATTACGTTTTTGCCGGGCTTTTCAACGAATGATGTTTCAACAGAGGTCTCTGGCCGTGGTGTGGGAATGGATGTTGTCAAAAATGTCGTTGAATCGTTGAACGGATCGGTCTATCTCGAAAGCGTCGAGAAAAAAGGATCCAAGGTAACTATAAGGTTGCCATTGACTCTTTCTATAATACAGGTTTTACTGATAGAAATATCCAATCAAATATATGCGATACCGATTTCGGTAATAGACAGCACACTCTCGATCAAGGCAGAGGAATTAAAAGATCTCGAAGGGATGAAGACTGCTATTGTCAGGAATGAACTCGTTCCTTTGATAGACATGAGGGAATATTTTGGAGGAGAAATCACTCCGAATTCTCGCGCCGAATTGGTTGTAACAAAATACAAGGGGAAAAAGTACGGACTAATAGTTGACAAATTGATAAGACAGCAAGATATTGTAATAAAGGCGCTTGGAAAATTCTTCAAGGATACGAGAGAATTTAGCGGCGGGGCTATTCTCGGAAATGGATCGATAGCACTTATAATAGACGTGCCATCTCTTGTAGAGAAAGCATCGCAGATCTCGAAAACTACCCTTACGGTATGAGGTGAGATCATGAAAACATTCGATAAACCATTCGAAGTTTTAGGAGTCAAGATCGGAGACAGAGAATATGCAATAGACATAGGCGTCATAGGCATAATAGTCGAGACATCCGAGATAGCAAAGGTGCCGAATTCGAAGAATTTTTTAAAAGGGGTAATGAACCTGAGAGGAAGAATAGTGCCGGTCATAGATACAAAGCGCATAACCTCCGCTTCTTCAAAAGAAAGTACCGGTGCAAATGTAGTTGTGACCCAGATTGAGGAGAATGAGGTCGGTTTCCTCGTCGATGGGGTAACGGAGGTCATGTGGGTCCAGCCATCTGAGTTTGATT
>CAYSSO010000011.1:0-8752 GCA_964433875.1 uncultured Mesoaciditoga sp. | reverse complement strand
GTTCAAATTACGTAAAAGGTGTTATAATGAAGGGAAATAGGCTTATTTCGATGCTTGATCTGCAAAATTTCGTAAGAGATCAAATCGGTTCGTAGGAGGTAAAGAATGGGCAAAAGAGTTTTAATCGTCGATGATGCCGCTTTCATGAGAATGCTTTTAAAAGACATAGTGACAAAAGCAGGTTACGAAGTGGCAGGAGAAGCCTCGAACGGGAAAGAAGCCGTTGAAAAATACAAAGAGTTGAATCCCGATATCGTAACGATGGATATAACGATGCCTGAAATGACGGGTATAGAAGCAACTAAAGAAATAATAAAGATGGATCCAAATGCGAAGATAATAATGTGTAGCGCGATGGGACAGCAGATGATGGTAGTTGAAGCAATACAGGCAGGGGCAAAGGATTTCATAGTAAAGCCTTTCCAGCAAAGCAGGGTGGTAGAAGCCTTATCTAAAGTGGCGAAGTGATTCTATGGGCCAGGCGACACAAACGACGGTTTCCGTTTTTAACTCCTCGATGATAACCTTTTTGTTCTCAACGATCCTCATAATCGCTTTTCTTCTTTTGATGCTGTACATTGTAAGGAAGATCGGAAACCGTCAAAGTAGATCCAAATACATAAAGGTTATAGACTCGATGTCGCTTGGCAGAAATACAACGATCTATCTTTTGAAATTGAATAACAAATACGTCTTCTTAGCCTGTACTCCTTCAAGCACCGAGATTATCGGACAGATAGAAGATGAAGAGGATATAAAAGAGATAGAAATATCGGAATCACAGAGTTTCTCAAAGATCTTCTTTTCCAAGATGGGAAAGAATTTTCTCAAAGGTCAAATAGATCGTCTGGATCGGATGTAAATGAAAAAGATCATACTTTTGATTTTTTTTCTTTTTTTCTTATATTCTGTGGTTTTTGCGCAAACGGCCCCAACACCGCCGTCTTTACCTTCCCTTACAATAACGATAGGAGGAACCCCTACATCTTCACAACTTTCAACAACGCTTATCATACTACTCATAATCACGATTATATCTTTGGCACCTTCGATATTGATCCTCATGACTTCATTCACAAGAATAATAGTCGTTTTTTCGCTTTTGAGAAGCGCGATGGCAACCCAGCAATCCCCGCCAAATCAAATTCTTGTCGGACTGGCCCTGTTTATGACATTTTTCATAATGCAGCCGACCCTTACAAAGGCATACGAAGATGGACTTGTGCCTTACATGAATGGTAAAATAGGATATCAACAAGCCATTAAAAACGGTTTAGAACCGTTTAGAGAATTCATGTATTCGGAAATAGTAAAACATAAAGATCAAAGTTCGATTTTGGTCTTTACGAGTTACAGAAATATGCCGGCACCAAAGAGTTTAAGCGATATACCTACAAGTATATTGATACCGGCCTTTGTCTTAAGCGAACTTAAGATAGCCTTCAAGATAGGCGTTTTGCTTTACATACCTTTCATATTGATAGACATGATAGTGGCGTCCATTTTACTCTCTTTAGGTATGATAATGATACCGCCTGTTATGATTTCATTGCCATTTAAACTTTTGCTTTTTGTACTTGTAGATGGATGGAATTTAGTCGTATCGGGTATTTTACATAGTTTCTAAAGAGGTGGTACTTATAGTAACAAGTAAAACATCGCTCAAACGCGTAATTGTAAGTAAAGACGAAATAGACGGGCTGAAGATAGCATTACTTGAAGATGAACAACTTGTTGAGGTTTATTTCGAATCAGCAGATGAAGAATCGATCGCAAGCAGTATATACCTTGGAAGGGTAGAAAATATAGTGCCCAACCTTCAGGCGGCATTTGTGAATATAGGGGAAGGAAAAAATGCCTTTTTGAGAGAAAAGGATATGTGCCTTTCAAAACCGAGGAATGGAAAGACTTTGAAGGTTGAGATGTTAAAGCCGAAACAGAAGATACTCGTTCAGGTTAAAAAAGACGCCATAGGGCTTAAAGGGCCACAGGTAACCTCTTACATAAGCATACCGGGAAGATACCTCGTCCTGATGCCGTATGTGGCGAACATAGGCATTTCGAGAAAGATCACAGATCAGAGTGAAAGAAAGAGATTATTTGAGATAGCAAAATCGATCTCAAAGGGCTATGGCCTTGTCGTGAGAACGGCGGCAGAAGGAGTGGATGCCCAAAAGATAAATGAAGAATTGCAACATTTAAAGAAAATATGGGAAGAGATTCAAAAAAAGTTCAGAAGGGCAAGAAAGCCTCAGTTAATTTACGAAGATCATGGATTACTCGAATACATTCTCAGAGAAAAGATAGATGATTCAGTTGACGAGATAATAATAGACGATGAAAAAGTCTACAATCAACTTTTAGGAATGATCAAATCTCTGAATTTAAAGCGTCAGCCGATGATAAGGCTTTCAAAGATGGATATTTTCAAAGAGTTAAATATAGAAAAACAGATTTTGGATTCCCTTTCGAGAACTGTGAGATTGCCAAGCGGTGGGGTGCTTTACTTTGATCCGGCCGAGGCACTGCTTGTAATAGATGTGAATACCGGATCTAACACATCGGGAGTCGATTCGGAAGATTTGATTTTGAAGACAAATATAGAGAGCGCAAAGGAAATCCCAAGGCAATTGAGGCTTAGAAATGAAAGCGGTGTTATAGTCATAGACTTCATAGACATGAAAAGTGAATCAGAACGTCAATTGGTGATCCACGTACTCGAAGAAGAATTGAAAAAGGATAAGGTCAAAACAACGATAGGAGGTTTTACCCACTTTGGATTGCTCGAAATGACAAGAAAGAGGGTCTCACCGCCTTTGAGGGAATTTTACAAAGTCAAATGTCCGGTATGCCTCGGAGAAGGGGCGATCGTATCTCCGAGAAGAATCGCAGGGAGCGTCTTAAAGGAGATCCAGGCTATAGACCCAAAGGATATAGGAGAGGTAGAAATACATCTTCATCCATCAATGAAGACCTATTTCCAAGATGATTCGGTAAGGTCAATCGAAAGATCAAAAAATCTCAGGATAAAATTGATCTTTGATGGTCAGGCAAACAACAGGTATGATATAAAATACAAAAAAAGAGGCAAAATTTAGGAGGTGCTATTTTGAACAAGGTGAACTTTTTGTTTGGCATTCATAACCACCAGCCAGTCGGAAATTTTGGTTTTGTGATCGAGGAGGCTTACGAAAAATCTTATAAGCCTTTTATAGAAACCCTTGAAAAATTTCCGGATGTTAAGATGGCGATTCACTTCACCGGATGGCTTTTAGATGAACTTGTAAAAAGATATCCAGATTACATAAAAAAGGTAAGAACTCTTGTCGAGAAAGGCCAACTTGAGATATTCACTGGCGGATTTTACGAGCCTATAATTCCAGTCATTCCCGAGGAAGACAGAATAGGTCAGATTAAAAAACTCTCCCAAAGAATAGAAGAACTTTTTGGCACCAAACCACGCGGAATGTGGCTCGCCGAAAGGGTATGGGAGCCACAAATAGCAAAGTCACTTGCACTCGCAGGCGTTGAATACGTTGTTGTCGACGACTCACATTTCAAAAATGCAGGTCACTACGAGGATGAACTTACAGGCTATTATGTGACAGAGGAAGAAGGTTATACGCTTAAAGTCTTTCCGATCTCAAAAAAACTGAGATATCTTATTCCATTTGAGAATGTCGAGGAGACGATTTCCTTTTTGAAAACCTTTGCAACCTCTGACGGTAAGAATGCCCTTGTCATGTTCGACGACGGAGAAAAATTCGGTGTATGGCCGGGCACTTACGAGCAGGTCTACACGAAAAAATGGCTCGAGGAATTTTTCAGCGCGATCCAAAAAAATTCTTCATGGATTAACAGCGTATCATTTTCTGAATATGTAGATACGCACAGTGCGATAGGAAGAACATATCTTCCGATATCCTCTTACAGCGAGATGATGGAATGGGCTTTGCCGACAAGAGCAAGGGCCAACTTCGAATCTTTAATAGAAAATCTCAAGAAATCAAATGCTTATGAGTCTATGGAAATGTTCCTCAAAGGAGGAATATGGAGAACCTTCCTTGCCAAATATACCGAATCAAATCTCATGCATAAAAAGGTTTTATACATACACGACATGATCAAAAAGATGAACGTGAGGGATCCAAAAGTACTTAACGAATACTGGCAGGGACAGTGTAATGATCCGTACTGGCACGGAGTCTTTGGAGGCCTTTACCTGCCACACTTAAGGGCTGCCATATACGATCATCTGATAAAGGCCGAAATGATGATAGACAGTGCAAAGGATGGTAAAGTTGAAGTATTTGATTACGATAAGGATGGGCTCGATGAGATAGTTTTAAAGAACGACAAAATAGAGGTTATAGTAGATCCAGATTACGGAGGTCGGGTACTTGAAATAGATTTGAGAGAAAAAGGGTATAACCTTGTAAATTCTCTCACGAGAAGGTACGAAGTCTACCATGAATTGATGCCAAAAGCCATAACAAGCGAACAACTTGAAAAACTTGGAAAGGCCAAAACTATCCACGATGTGATCCTAACAAAAGAAGAAGGATTGCAAAGGTACCTTCACACCGATTGGTACGAAAGATTTTCTTTTATGGATCATTTCTTTGGTGACAACGCGACTCTTGATGGATTCGCATCATCAGTCTATCCTGAACAGGGAGACTTTGTCAATCAACCTTACGAGATTGTCGACAAGCATACGGTCTTAAGGCATGGTCATGTATGGATAGGATCGGATTGGATTCCAGTAGATGTCAAGAAAACCTTTAAAGTAGACGGTAATCTATTAAAAGTCCATTACGTGATCAAAAACGTGTCTGACAGAGGAATAAGTCTGTGGTTTGGATCTGAAATGACAATAAACTTAATGTCCGGAGAAAGCGATGATAGATATTTCGACTGGGGGCAAAAGCAAAGGGCATCCTATATCGGAGAATTCGAATCAAAAAAGGTAAAAGTTGTTTCCGAATACGAAAAGGTCAACGTTGAAATTGAGACAGATCAGAGGACAAAATACTGGATGTACCCAATATATACAATATCCTATTCTGAGGCTGGATTTGAAAAGGTATATCAGGGTACCTCTCTAACGCCAATGTGGAGATTTAATCTGGATAAGGGTGAAGAAAAAGACTTTGAAATAACGTTAAAATTTTAAGGAGGGTGAATTATGAAAGGATTGGGATGGCTTGCCGGATTTCTTTTTATTCCCTTTGTGGTTTTCGGGGCGATGAATCCTTTTTTGCCGATATACGCAAATCCTTACACTTCCTATGAAGTCATCTCAACCCCCTACCTAAATGTTGTTTATCAGCCGGGATGCGAATATGCCGTTAACGAATTTTTGAAATACGCAGACACAGTGTACCGGCAATTGACTGACTTTTACGATGTCGAACCTTATTCAAAATTAACTGTTGTGATCCAAAATGATACCGATATCGTCAATTCAGTCACAGATCCTGTTGACAATGTGATCTTCATCTTTCTCAACTCTTCGGCAGATCAACTCTTCTCTCCGAGCGTGAGTTCATGGGTGAGGTTCGTTTTTACCCACGAACTTACGCACATATTGATAACTCAAAAGGGAGGTCTGGATTTCTTAAGGGTCTACGGTGTTCCGTTGTCTACCGCATACAATGGCCTTATGATCCCGTCGTATTTTCAAGAAGGCCTTGCGGAGTACACAGAAACTTACTTCAACGATAACAGGGGAAGGCTAAACGATCCTATCTTCGAGATGTACCTAAGAGAATATGTCCTTTCCGGAAAATTAAGAGGCCTTGGAGGATCCATAAATTACGGAAGCGATGGATGGAATCCGGCAGGCGCACCTTATCTTGTTGGGGGAAGTTTCATAAGGTATATAAGCCAAACGTATGGTGCCACATCGATCAAAAAGATCGTATCGAACTTTTCGCAGTCCCCTGAAAATGGAATCCCGGCATCGATATCCAAAGCCTTGAATAAAAACTTCTCTCAGATAATCTCTGAATGGATCTCGACCCAAAAGCAGGACATAGATAATCAGGTTAAAAAGATCGGACAGGTCTTTGACGGTATTCAACTTACCCATTCTGGAAGGTGGACCGGACTTATGAATGGATACGGTAACGGGAAACTTTATTACTATTACGAAGACACGTCATCGATTCCATCGATAAGGGTAATGAATACCACAGATATGAACAGCCGCACATTTTATGACCTTGGAGGTTTTATATATGATAATGGATACATTCAATCTCTGTCAGTTTCTCCCAATGGAGAGAATGTAGCCTTTACAAGAATTGTGCCACAAAATGGCGGAAATTTTGATTACGCTCATCTTTTCATCCTTAATTCAAAAAACTTGATCAACACGCATTTGAAAAATGTACTTATGACCTCGTGGATTTCCAATGATGAAATTGCGTACGTTGAAGAAAATGGCGGACTTTACTCTGTAAAATTCCTTAACCTCAAGGATGGAAGCGTAAGGACGCTTCTTTCTCCTTCTTACGTGACTATAACCTCTCTGAGCGCTTATAAAGGGAATCTCTACTTTTCAGGCTCGTACGAAGGAAAGGAAGAGATATACGAAATTGACGCCAATGGTAAGACTTACAAAATCGTAAGTGGTGATTATCTCATGAGAGACATGACCTTTTCTCAAAATGGAGATTACATGATCTTTTCGGCCTCTAAGCCTGACAAAGAGGGAATCTTTAACCTGTACGCTGTAAATCTCCAAAATGGCCAGTTTTACAAAATAACAAATGTCGTTGGCGGATCATTTTCACCTCAGGTCGATGGAAATAGACTGTTTTACGTCGGCTACACTCAAGATGGTTACAACCTGTTTGTAATAGATGGATGGAAGGACAAACTTACAAATGTAAATGGATTTAGCCTCGTAAGGGTCCCAGTCGATCTTTCTGTGAACCTTTCTTCCATCTTTGCAAGGATTCAAAATGAATCCAAACCTTACAATGACAATTTAAAACTAATAATGGGAGGAGCAATTCCGACCATCACTTCCGAAGGTACTCCTTTTAATTCTTTTGTTTATTCGATGAGCGCATTCAGCGTTCTAAGAGACACATTGGGCTTTAACACCATTTACACACTTGAAAATATATCATCGTCGGCAACTTATGATTACCTAACATTAGGGCTCGTCCGTTACGGAAAATTAAGCGTTAATGCAAACCTTTCCCTTTCAACATCTTCTCTTTCCTTTTATTCAAGTGTTGGGATGCCGGTTACAGGTTTAATTTTCGAGAGAGATTTTTTATTTTACCCTTCGATCTCTTTTTATACTTCTACGGCGACTGCGAATGAATTTGGAATGAAGATGATCTTCTTGTGGAATCCATCATCTATTCCAAACAATTCTTCGGCGATCTTGCCATTCTACATGAATGGACAGTTAGAATTTTCAGGAACACAACTAAAAACTTACAGTTTCAATCTTTATACCTCCTTCCCCTTTGTGGGAAATGTTCTGGGACTAGGAACGAATTTGACAAATGGGAATTTAACACTCTCCCAATCAATAAATCTATCGAGAATATACGTGAATTTGTACGATGTAACCGGTGCCTTTGGCCTTAGATACATCGATCTTTCGCAATTTTCTTCTTACGATCTTGAGGGCAATGATGCCGTTGTAGGATTGAGCGCAGTTGCCGGTATCGATTCTCTTTTCAATCAAACTGTCCCAGTCCAGTTTTACGGATCTTACGATTTTAAAACCGGCGCATTAAAATACGGTGTAAATCTCGAAATGTGAAGAGGTGGATAATTGAAAGCGACAAAGGAATGTTTCGCCTGCGTCATAGCCCAGGCTGAAAGAAATCTCGAA
Source organism: uncultured Mesoaciditoga sp. (assembly GCA_964433875.1). GTDB lineage: Bacteria > Thermotogota > Thermotogae > Mesoaciditogales > Mesoaciditogaceae > Athalassotoga. The sequence goes on along the minus strand of CAYSSO010000011.1, from coordinate 888 downwards.
GAATGGAATGGAGAGGATTCTCAAAAATTTGAAGCCATGAGATGCGCTTCAAAATCGCTTGAAAAAGCAAGATACGGGATGAAACCTATAGAACTCTCAAAATTTGTAAACGATTCGATAAAGATAAAGACCGGTATCGATGATCTTTACAGAAAAAGAAAGAAAATGTTGAATCACAAGGCTATCGAAATTTTAAAAGAAGTAGAAAAATTCGCCTTTGAAAACGAAGATCCTCTCAAATCGTTTGCGATATCTTCAATACTCGGTAATCATCTCGATTTTGGCGTCAATAACGTGAAAATCGATGAGGAATTCATAAATCTTTTGAAGACAAAAACTCTTTCGATAGACCATTACGAAAGTTTTATAGAAAGACTTAAGGGATCAAGATTAATACTTTACATTCTCGATAACACCGGCGAGGTAGTTTTTGACAAGAGATTCATTGAAGAGATTAAAAAACGCTACAACGTAAGAATAATTGCGGCTGTCCGCAGCGCTCCGATAATAAACGACGTAACACTCGAAGACGCGCTTGAAGTCGGATTTAAAAGAGAAGATCTCATCGAGTCAGGAAGCGAAATGGCGGGGATGACCTTTGAGACGGCAACGGATGAGTTTTTGGACGCGTGGAAAAGGTCTGATTTGATAATATCTAAAGGCCAGGGAAATTTTGAAGGACTTGATGAAATAAAAGATGAAAGGCTCTTCTTTTTTCTTGAGTCTAAATGTCCGGTAATTTCTAAGATGCTCGGCGTAGGCATAGGAGATATAGTCCTGAAAAGATCAAAATAAAAGTCCCCGCACGGGGGACTTTTTCTCATTTATTCTGCTCTTCGATGTTTTTCCAGAAATGACATGCGACAAAGTGACCGGGGTGAACTTCTT
>CAYSSO010000010.1:27680-58505 GCA_964433875.1 uncultured Mesoaciditoga sp. | reverse complement strand
GTTGATTATCTTTCAAAGTTCATAAAAGCAGATGTGATAGGCTTTGATCCGTCCGACTTAAAGATAGATGTAGGACCTTACACATTTTAAGGGGGAGATTATTTGGAGATACTTTTATATCTTTTGACCTATGCCGTAGGCGTTTTAACTGGTTTTATGAATGTCATCGGAGGTGGCGGATCGGTTCTCACTCTTCCTCTTCTTACCTTTCTTGGTTTAAGCATAGGCATGGCGAATGGTACAAATAGAGTATCGATACTTTTGCAAAATATAGTCTCGACCTACCAGTTTAAAAAGGGAAAGATCCATATCATAAGAACTGCCATACCATTTGCAATAGTCGCGTCTATAGGGGCAATAGCGGGTACATTCTTCGTTGTGAGCATAAATCAAGAAATATTGAAAAAAGTAATAGGGGTTATTCTGATAATAATGGGTTTATTCATAGTATTCGAGCCAAAGGTATGGGAGAGCGGATCGAATATCCCTAAAAAATTCAGATGGACATCTTACATCGCGATCTTCGCGATAGGATTTTATGGAGGCTTTTTACAAGCCGGCGTTGGTTTTTTCTTTATAGCAGCCCTTACCTTTTTGGGTGGCTTTGACATAGTCAAGACAAATGCCATAAAGGTTCTTGTCATAGCGGCCTACACGATCTTCTCTCTCGCGATCTTCGTCTCAAAAGGCATGGTGAACTGGCCTATAGGCATCACCCTTTCTTTGGGAAGCATGACTGGAGCCTACTTTGGCACAAAGTTCACGCTTTTGAAAAAAGTAAAATGGATAAGATACGTGCTGTTTGCTGCCGTTGTCGTGAGCGTTATAAATTTTTTCGTTTAAATTCATTGACAGAGAGCAGATGCCTCGATCAATGAAGAGTGAACAGTCTAAATTGACAATTGTCAATTCTCAATTTTTACTCTACCTGTCACACGCCACCTGCCACGCGCTAAATTAAATTTATCTTAGGCCCATTTTGAGTGAATTTTCCCCTGAATTTATCTTCTTTGATAAGCATATGAGAGTCGAGATCGCAATGCACAAAGGCGCCTGTTCCTGCGGCTACGTGAACACTTTGATTTATTCCAAGGCTTGATTCTGACATGCATCCTATCATGAGACCTATATTGGCAGTTTTCGCCATCTCAATTATTGCAAGTGCATCTGATATACCAGATTTCATCAACTTTATGTTTATTAGATCGACGCAATCGTCTTTTATCAACATGTAAGCATCATATTTGGTTCTTGCGCTTTCATCGGCCGCAATAGGGATTGGAGATGCGTACCTTACGAGTTTTAATCCTTCAAAATCATTCCAGATTACGGGCTGTTCAAAGATTTTCACATTTATTCCGTTGTCGTAAAGAAATCTGGCAAATTGTATGGCCTCTTTTGGAGAGTATCCTTGATTTGCGTCTATGACGTATTCGGCGCCCTTGGTCGCATCCGATATGGCTAAAATTTTGTCCATGTCTTCTTTTAAGTTTTCTCCAACCTTTATCTTCAGTATATGAAATCCCTGAGAAAAGGTTTCAATCGACTTTTGAACCATTCTTTCTAACGTGTCTATCGAGATTGTCTTGTCAGTTTCGATTGTATCCTTTAATCCACCAAGTATTTTATATACGGGAAGGCCAATTTCAGCCGCGAGAGCATCTAAAGTGGCATATTGAACGGCTGCCTTGACGCTTGGTGCGGATTTTGAAAGCCCATCCATTGCTCTAAAAATTTTGGCGTAATCTCTGACATCCAATCCCTTTATCATCTCTTTTACATTTGATTCAAGTGCGACAAGTGATGAAACAATCTCTCCGTTAACCCTGTAAGATGGCGAGGCCTCGCCCATGCCTGTCGTTCCATCGTCAAGAAAAAGTTTTACCTCTATGTTCTCGGCTGTATTCCTTGAACTTCCCGTTATATGGAAGGTTTCGTAATATTCATACCTTTTAACCTCGAATTTCACATCTGATATTTTCATTATCTTCCTCCTATTCTTTCAAAGCCCCTTGTGTGAGGCCCGATATTATGAATCTTTGCATGAAAGCAAAGACGATTATCGTCGGGATCAAAGCCACCACGAGTCCTGCGCTTAAGACTCCCCATTGTATGCCTGCCTTCGAGATAAAGGAGTAAAGCGCGACAGGTATTGTGTATTTATCGTCCGAATTCAAAAATAAAGCGGCAGTGAAAAGTTCATTCCAGTCATTTATGAATGAAAAACTGAAAATCGCGGCAATGCCAGGCATCGCAAGAGGAACGGTTATTCTAAAAAGCGCGCCAGTTTTGGAACATCCGTCGATCATAGCGGCCTCTTCGAGGCTTCTTGGAATTCTTACGAAAAATCCACGTGCCATTATCGTGCTGAAAGCGGCCGCGATGTTAACGTAAAGAATTCCTAATGCCGTAAGACTATTTATAAGGCCGAGATTTGAAAACATCGAATACTGTGGAACCATCAAAAGATACGCCGGTATCATCTGGGAAAAGAATAAAAGCCCTATGACCAAACCTTTAAGTTTAAAGTCGTATCTGGCAAGTACGTATCCGCCGAATATCGAAAGTAAGGTGGATATGATAGAGGAAATTGCTGAGACCAAAAGGCTGTTTTTGAAATAAATCGTGAAATTTGCGAAACTGAAAAGATAAGAGTAATTCGAAAGTGTCAAAACTTTTGGAAAATAAATTATCGGGTAAGCGTAAAGGTCTGACGGAACTTTGAAAGAAGTTAAAATTATCCAGTATATTGGAATGATCGCGGCGATAAGGTAAATTGAAAGCATTGTTGCCCTGAATATTTTGTACTTTTTTGATTTTTTCATCAAAATTCACCCGCTCCGTGCTTTGATGTGAATTGTAGATAGAAGATCGAATAAACTGTAAGAATTGTGATTATAAAAACTCCAACGGCCGACGCGAGGCTGTAATCATTCTTGTAGTAGACTATGTTTATCATGTAAGTTGCGAGTATATTGGTAGTTCCGCCCGGCCCGCCGCGTGTCATACCGTATATCACATCAGGAAAATTCATAACCCATATCACTCTTAAAAGCAAAGTCGCGAATATGGTTGAACTGACGTATGGAATCGTAACGTGAAAAAATCTCGAAAAAACTCCCGCTCCGTCTATTTGCGCTGATTCGTAAAGTTCTTCCGGAATTGACTGGAGTGCCGCAAGAAGCATTATCGCAAAGAATGGAATTCCGTACCATATGTTAACCATGATGACCGAGAAAAAAGCCCACGAAGGGTCAGATAAAAAATTTATACCCTGGGATATGATGTGAAGTTTCATCAAAATATCATTTATAAATCCAAATTGTCCGTTCAAAAGCCACGACCAGAGTATTCCTATGGCAAAACCGGACAATGCCCATGGATAAAAGACAAGACCTGCGTAGACCCCGCGACCTTTGAATGGTTCTCTCATCAAAAGCGCAAGGCCAAAGCCCAAAACAAATTGAAAGGCCACAGATAAGACTATCCACCATAAAGTATTCCACAAAGCGGTCCAAAAAAGCGGATCTGAGAGTATTTTATTGAAATTTTTCAGACCAACAAAATGAATGTTTGAAAAATTGAAAACGGAATAATTTTCAAATGCGAGAATTATTCCATTGATGGTAGGATAGAAGGTGAAGATCGATATTATCAAAATTACAGGCAGGATCATCAAGAAAATGAAGAGAGGGGCAGATTTTGCCCCTCTCTTCACATGGAGAATGCGTCTTTCCAGAAGTCGTACCATTTGTTAAGAACCTCTTGAGGAGTCATATTTCCAAGTAAGACCTGTTGCATCGTATCCTGCTGGTATTCGTTCCATTCAGTCCATTTTTTGTTGTTGAGTGGATATGAGGTAAAAACATAGGTTTCAGGGTGTTCAAACATGTATTGCCATGCCTTGAATGCGCCCTGGCTAAAGTAAGGATCGGATTCATACACGGATTTCAAAACCGGCAGGGCTCCATAATCCTTGCAAAAGTACGCGGAAATCTTTGGGGTTGTGAAAAATTTTATGAATTCCCACGCCATATCCTTGTTTTTCGAGTAAGTCGTTATTCCCCATCCTCCGAATCCATAACTCGGATATACCTTTCCCGAAGGGCCAATGGGAAGCGGGGCCGTCATCCATTGATCTGGCTTTAGCATTGTGCTCAAAAGTCCTGTCGTATCAGGGTCTTGAAATAAGAATGGGGTTGTTCCTGACACAAATGCGTTAATCTGCTCATCAAACCCCCAATTTATGGAGTCTTTCGGGGCTGTGTATTTGTAAAAATCTACGTATTTTTCCAGCCCTTCAAGTGCCCGCGGATCTTTAAACCAGAGTTGTCCATTTGTGAGTTTGTACATGTTGTTAGGGTCTATATTGTTTATGTAAGATGTGGTTATTATGTCTATGAAATTCGTCGGAAGGCCCGTACCTCTGAAATCAAATCCGTACTGGTTCTTTTTTGGATCGGTTATTTTGAGACAATCGCTGTAAAGTTCATCCATTGTTTTCGGGGGCGTCGTTATACCATACTTTGCAAGAATATCGGGTCTGTAAAATAAGGCTTTTGCGTAGACTCCATTTGGAATTATGTAAGGGATGCCACCCGTAACGCTGACAGCCTTCATCAATCCCGGGACTATGTCATTTGAAGCGTCCCATGTCGCGATATAGGGCCGCAAATCAACAAGTTTCCCAAGTTCGACAACGCCTTCCAAAGACCAGTCTCCAACTTCAACGATATCGAGAGGCTGATTTGTGCTGAGCATAAGATAGATCTTTTGGTACTCCGTAGAATATGGAGGAGATATAAGATTTATTTGGACATCCGGGTGGATCGCTTCAAATTGATTGATTATGTTTTGCAATATCTCAGTTCTCGAAGGACTTGTAAAGACCTGAACCATGTTAAGGACGATCTTTGGAGCCGAGAAAGCGATAACTGCCACGATCAAAAAGGCAGTTAAAATCAAAATCTTTTTCACACGAAATCACCCCTCTATCTTTGAAATATGAATCAATTCGATCATAACATAAATTCAAATTCAGATGATGCCAATTAGATCATTTTAACGCAACATTTGAGTGATAAAATACATCTTGATATTTATCAAAGGAGATGAGGCGGGTTGTACATCTTTGTAAATGGAAAGATTATCGATTCTGAATCGCCTGCGATTAGGATATTTGACAGGGGAATGGTATTTGGTGATGGGCTCTACGATGTTATAAAATTCCAAGATGGGAATTTTGTCTTTTTGGAAGATCATATAGAACGCATGAAAAAAAGCGCTAAGTTTTTTGGAATCAAGTTCCCATACACTCTTGACGAGATTTGCTCGATAGGTCATAAACTTGCAACGATGAATGATCTAAAAGAAGGGGAACTTTATCTTCAATTGACCCGTGGAGTCGATACGATAAGAGATCATGTCTTTGAGGATGATTACGATCCGACATTCGTGGAGATAGTCCAACCCGTCAGAAAGATAGATCCTTCTATTTGGACAGAGGGAGGGAAGGTTTTAACCTATCCAGATCTCAGGCATCAATTTTGCGAGCATAAAACTACAGATTTGCTTCCAAATGTGATCGCAAAGAAATATGTAAGATCCAAAGGAGCCTATGAGGCTTTGATGTTCAGAGAGGATGGCGGGAGAAAATATGTAACGGAAGGTTCAAGTTCTTCTTACATATTCTTTGATGGAGAGAAAATAGTTGCTCCCAAAATAGAAAATATACTTCCTGGCATAACAAGATCAAAGGTGCTTTCCGTCGCAAAGGAGATTGGCATTGGAGTTGTGGAAAGAAGGATATGGCTTGATGAAATTCCAGATATGAAAGAAGTAATCCTTTTGAGCACGCTCTCGAGAGTGTTGTCGATAGTCAGAGTTGACGAAATGGGATTCAAAAAAGGGGAAGTTGCAAAAAAACTCGAAAGTGCATTTAAAGATCTTGTAATATCGACGCTGGTGAAAATGTAGACAAAAAGAGGCTCTTATGATATAATTTAGCGACAACGCACATGGTCTGATCCCTCAAAGGGGTGCCCTAAAGGGTCTTTGTGGGAAGTGATGATCGTGGAGGTTAAACCATTTGGAGGTGTATTGTGGCAGAAAGAATTAAGATGAAACAATTGTTAGAAGCGGGTGTCCATTTCGGCCATCAGACGAAGAGATGGAACCCAAAGATGAGGCCATACGTTTATGCGGCCAGAAAAGGTATCTACATAATTGATTTGCAAAAAACTTCTAATCTGCTTGACAGGGCGTACGATTTTGTTGTCGATCTTGGAAAGCAAAACAAGAGTATCCTTTTTGTTTGCACGAAGCATCAGGGTGCTCAAACAATAGAAGAGGAAGCCAAAAGGTGTGGTGCCTTTTATATAAATAAAAGGTGGATCGGCGGCCTTTTGACAAATTTCTCGACCATATCCGGAAGGATAAAGAAACTTCAGGAACTCGAAGAGATGGAAAAAGCCGGAGAAATCGATAAATTACCGGTCAAAGAGGCGAATAACGTTCGAAAGGAACTCGAAAGGCTTAGAAAATATTTTGGTGGCATCAAGGATATGAAGAAGATTCCAGATGCGCTCTACATAGTTGATCCGAAAAGGGAATACAATGCCGTTTACGAGGCTCACATATTGAATATTCCCATAGTTGCGATAGCCGATACGAACTGCGATCCCGACGATGTTGATTACATAATTCCCGGAAATGATGATGCGATCCGTGCGATAAAATTGATAACCTCTAAGATCGCGGATGCCTACCTTGAAGGTAAAGAAGGTCGTAGTCCTATGAAAGAGACAGAAGAGGCTGTCGAAAACGTTGAAAATACCGATGAAGAAGAGCAAGATTTAGAAGATGCCGGCTTCGATGAGGAAGAAAAGCCTGAAGAAATAAATTATTGATTCTTGTGTGTGCCTGTGGCTCAACGGATAGAGCATTGGACTCCGGATCCAAAGGTTGCGGGTTCAATTCCCGCCAGGCACACCATGTAAGCATGGAGGCGTGCCCGAATGGCTAAGGGGCCGGTCTCGAAAACCGGTGGTGCTCAGCCCCTTCTGGGTTCGAATCCCAGCGCCTCCGCCATTAAAAGATCACAGACCAGTAGTTTTCAATTTTGGGTTCTATGAAATGTTTTTCCTTTATGTAATCTATTATTAATTCAACTACCTGAATTTTTATCTCTTTTACAGGCCTTTTGCCGATGAACATCGTGTATCCTCCATTTCCTCCCGCTTGATAACTGTTAACAGCTATTGTGTATTTTTTATCGAATTCTAAACTTTTCCCGTCCTTTTCCAACTTGGTAACTCTTTTTCCTGATGGCCGGGTAAGGTCTACAGTGTAAGATATGCCTTTGAAGATGAGATATTTGTATCCTGCTAAATCCCCGGACGGGACTATTTCATTGTCCTGGAGCGCAAAGTAAGAGGCCGAATGCTCGATCATCTCTTTGATTTCAAGGCCCGTTAGTTCGAAGACTTTGAGTGTGTTTGAAAAGATGTAAACGCCCATAATATCTCTTCTTTTTATAGTTCCCCTTTTCCATCCGTGAACTTCTGGTGAGAAGATGGAGGTTGCCGATATCTCGGCTTTGGAATAATAAAGTTGAACGTCGTTTATCAAATTCACGAGGGCTGTTTCATGGGTACGGCCGTACATTACATCTTCAATGTAAAAGTCCCCGAGAGATTCTCCAACAATCTCATCAAGCCATTTTTGGACTGTGATCTGGTACGGCCTTTCCCTGTGAAGCAACTCTTTCGATCTTTCATCGGGATCTATAAGTTGAGCCTCGCTCGATTTTACATTCCATCTTCCGTCAAAGGAAAGTTTTAGATCTATTCTTCCGAGGACCTTTCCGTGAGATGCGGCCATGACGACGGGCACCTCTTTGACCTTTGTGGCGAAGGTTTTGTGCTGGTGACCGAAGATATAGGCAGAAACACCCTCTAACGTTGTGATCATTTCGTAGCCTTGGTTTTCGCCATTCAATTCCGAGATCTGCTCTCCGCTTTGCGGATCCCGCTCCAATCCACCATGATATCCTATTATTACAAGGTCGGCCATCTTTTTTAATTTGGGTATATATGCTTTTGCAACCTCGACAGGATCGAGAAAATCAAGGTCGGATATGTATTCGGCCTCTTCCCATAAAGGAATGAGTTTTGTCGTAAGGGCAAGATAGGCAACGCGAAGACCATCGACGTCGTAGATCGCGTATCCTTTGCCAAAGAATGGGTCTTTAGTGCCCTTCTTTACTATATTTGCAGAGGTAAATGGAAAGTTAGCCTGAGCGATGGCTCTATCGAGCACCTTTCTTCCGAAGTTAAAGTCATGATTTCCAATGGTCATGGCGTCGCATTTAAGATAATTCATTGCGTCTATCGTTGGATCTATAGAGTTATCGACAAGTCCGTAGTAATATTCGAGTGGGGAACCCTGGATCGTGTCCCCGCAATCGAAATATAAAACGTGATTATTCTCCTTTCTTATTTTCTCTATTAGCGGTGCTATCTTTGCAAGGCCGTAATTAACCGGTCTCTTTGTCGTGTAATCGATTGGAAAGATGTATCCGTGTACGTCTGTCGTCGTGATTATGGTGAGGTTCATCTCAGATGTATTCAGATGGATTTGCTCTTTTGAATTTTTCATAAACATTTCTTATATTCTCCTTTTGATCTTCGAATGCCTTTATCACCGATGGATCGAAATGGGTCCCGCTCTCTGAGAGGATCATCGAAAAAGATGTCTCAAAATCAAATGGTGCCTTGTATGGTCTTCTTGTGGTTAGGGCATCTAAGACATCTCCGACGGCAACAATTCTCGCGCAAAAAGGTATCTTACCGCCGGCAAGGCCGTCAGGATATCCCTTTCCATCCCATCTTTCGTGATGATACCTCGCTATGAGTTTACCAATCGTGAAGAAATTTCTTCCGAATTTCGATGCTTCTTCATCGAACTTTTCAAGTACTTCATATCCGATTATGGTATGGGTTTTCATTATTTCGAATTCTTCCGCAGTCAACTTTCCTTTCTTTAGCAGTATGTAATCGGGAATTCCTATCTTTCCAATGTCATGTAACGGTGCTTGCCGGTAAATTTCATTTAGAAGATTTTCGTCTATAAGCGAGGCGTATTCCTTTTGGTAAGAGAGGCCTTCGGCTATCATTCTCGAATATGTGGCCATTCTTATGATATGGGCACCTGTTTCCTCATCGCGCTTTTCGGAAAGCGCTGTAAAACTCGTCGCCACGGCCGTTACTAATTTTGTCGTGAGAATCGTTTTTTGGTAGGCGATATTCAATATATCATTTATTTGATCGAAAATCTCCCTGTTTGCATCTTTGAACCCGTCCTTTTTGAATGAATTCATAAAAAGAAAGCCGCGCACCGAATCATTTATAAAGATGGGTATCGTAATGCTCGATCTCATCCCTTCTTCGACAATCAATCTTGTACTTTGTGAATTTGGATGCTCTTTAAGGTGTTCTTCGAGATCCTTTATGTACCTTATCTCGCCTTTTTTTATTTTGCCAAGAGAATTCTCCCCGATCTTTTGGCTGAATCCGGATTTCAATTTCAAAACCTTTGAATCTGTAAATGCTACAAATGCGACGATCCTATCATCCTCTACCGATGCAAAGGATACTCTGTTGAATTTAAGGATATCCTTTAGATTTTCGTACATCTCGCGAGTAAGGTCCTCTATCGTTATGGATTCCGCCGTTACTTTTCTCATCACCTCGTATATTTCATATATTTCCAAGACCGCCTTCATTGAAGATTCGATAATTTCAAATTCTTTGATCTTGATATCATGGATATTTTGAGAGTTTTTAAAGATGCTTTTGATATCGGCAGATAGATTTTCTATCTCTTTTAAGATTTTGCCTTGATTTCTTAAAACAAAGATATAAAAGGCGACAAGGAGAGATGCTGAAAATAAAAGGATCATTAGAAAAAATTCTTTTATGAGATCAATTATTGCATCGTTGAAGAGGTTCGATATACTTAATTTCAAAGCGTCTAAGTTCGATTCGTTAAGATTTGCACTTTCCGAAAATGCAACTTTTACGGCATTGATGTCTTGGATTCTGGCAAATGGGAGATTTTCGATTTCATCGATTATCGGGCGCAATTTTTTCAATTCCTGATCGTAAAAGCCGGGATTGAAGGTCATAACGGCACTGTCAAACCTTGACTTCAGATTGTAAATGTGACGAACGTAAAGCAATGTGTATAATTCAAATCCAAAGACCATGACTAAAAGAAGAACAATTAAGATGTAGAATCTTTTTGTGTTGGACACTATCGATATCTTTTTCATTTTCTTTCTACCTTTATCGTTATTTTATATCTTTTGTACAAAAACCATGACAAAAGCACTATGATCGCTATTATTCCAATTATCGGCCATTCCATGACGAGATATGTGTAGATGTAAACTGAGAAGTTTTGCATTATCTGATTGAAGTTTGAATTCAAAGACGGAAGAGCACTGTGTGTTACGGAGATTTCATTTCCGATATTCACGATTGCGTAATTTTTTCCTCCGACCTGAAGATAGGGTACTGGGTTTTCTGAGTAATTGTATGGCCCTGTCGATATCACGAGATTTATTCCTGATTTTAAAAGCATATCCTGAAGTTTTTTGGACGTGATCTCGTCCATTTTTTTAGACCCTTTCATCCAAAAGGCGGGCGTGTGCATTACAAGGATTTTTTTCGTGTAGGTGGAGGCATGCGATAGCCTGTCTGAAAGCCAGTCAAATTGAGATTGAGTTATCTTTCCATTCGCGTTGTTTAAAACCACAAAGAAGGTGTCATTTACGTGGAATGTGTACTCGTAACTGCCAAAGACATGGTAAAAGTTCGCATATCCTCCGTCTGCCAAATCACGAGGCCCGGCAACGGCCAAAAATGGCAATTTCAATCTTTTAAGATCATTTATCAGAATCTTGTACTTTGAAAGATCTCCAGAGTAGACCATATTACCTGTGTCTATTATGAATTTGTTAGTGCCGGTTGCCGCGGAGAAACTGTCAAAATATTCAACGTTGTAAAAGGTATTTCCAACGACGTAAAAGGAGAAGTCTCCCTTTATACTTTCAACTGTTTTTATGCTTGAATAGTTAAGATCATGAACCCTTATAGGGAAGTACGCCTCGTAAAGTGCAAAAAAGATAAAGAATCCGAGAAATGACCATAGGATCACGTTTACGATAATTGTAAAAAGTAAAACATACCTTTTCAAAAATCTGTATCCAAAGTATATTCCGAATGTAACACCTACAAGAATTAGAACGATGAGCCATATTAGATCCATATTCAAGCCCGAAAGCCCAAGTTGAAATCCAAAATACACAAGGATCAAGGCCCATATGAGGCTTCCCAGAAAAGTGTAGAGCGTGTAACTCCATATATTCATCTTTGAGATACCGGCCGGGATCGCAACAAGCCCTCTCACGATTGGAAGCAATCTTGTTGTAAAGACTGTGAAGTTACCGTAATTTTTAAACCACCGCTCCATGGAATCAAGATGTTTGTCTGAAATGAGGACGTATTTGCCCCACTTTTTTATAAAACCTCTGCCAAAAAACATAGAAACGTAGTATAGTGCCACAGAACCAACGGTGCCACCGAGAGCGCCTGCCAGTACCACGCCGAGCACATTGAGATTTCCCCTTGACGCGATGTAGCCGCCTAAAGGCAATATAACCTCGCTGGGAAGAGGTATTGAAAATCCTTCAAGGACCATTGTAAAGAATATTCCTATATATCCGGCAGAATTTATTGCCCATACAGAGAAATCACTCAAAGAGTTAAGAATGGTGTGTATTATACCCAAAATTTACCTCCATGCGTATCTTGGCAATTCATCGATTAAGGGTTCTACGTAAGATCTTACCATCTCATCGTTAAAATCTATCGGTATCGTCTTTATTTTTCCGATAACTTCTTCTATTGATATGATCTTATCTTGAGACTTGTATGTATCGTTATTTATCCTCTCAATTGAAACAAAGAAACCATTGTGAGATTGAAGAGCCATTACGCCGTCAAAGCCTACCATCATTGCCTCTTTGACGTCTATCGACGATGTGATATGAGAGGCAGATCTTTGAAGAAAGGAAGGATTGATGAATTTGACCTTTCCAATTTTTTCTATTATTTCTGCGACTCTCTCACCAGAGCCACCGAGTTTTACATTTCCGAATGCATCCTTTGAACCTGTCGTGTAGAAGTAATTACCATCTTTGTCCTTTATTCCCTCAGAAACAGATACAAGTAAAGGATTATCCCGTAGAGCGTATACCTCATCTAAAATGGCTCTTTCAGAGACAGGCCTTTCGGGGATATATGTTATTACCCTTAGACCTTTGACGATTTTTTCGGAGAGTTTCAAGGACGCCGCAAGCCATCCCGAATCCCTTCCCATGGTTTCTATCACACATATTGAAGGTTTTGAATAAACATTTGAATCGATCACGAACTCGGAGGCAACTACATTCAAAAATTTCGCGGCACTCGGAAAGCCCGGACAGTGATCGGTACCGAAAAGATCGTTATCGACCGTTTTGGGTATTCCACCAACCTTTACGTGTGATTTCCTTCTTTCTATCTCTTTATGTATCTTCCACACAGTCTGCATTGAATCGTTTCCGCCTATGTACAAAAAAGCGTCTATTTTGTTGGATTTAAAGATTTCAAAGAGCCTATCGTAGGCTTCGTTTGGAGGATCGGGCAAATTGTATCTGCACGATCCAAGATAAGTTCCAGGAGTTTTGACAAGTTTTTCAAGCATTTCATCATCCATTTCAAGTGGTATTATCTTTGACTGTAGAATTCCTTCAATTCCGTAAAGGCCACCGTAAATTTCGAATTTTAAAGATTTTGCACCTTTTATAACCCCATAGAGAGATGCGTTTATGACCGCAGTTGGACCACCTGATTGAGCAACGAGCACTCTCATGACCGTTCAATCCTTTTTATCAAATTCTCTTCAATGTAATCGAATCCTCCCTGCCAGAAGGATGGATCTGACAAACTTACTCCGAAGGGTTCCAAAAGTTTTTCAGGGCTGTCCGATCCACCTGCCGAGAGGAGATCTGTGTATTTTTCCTTGAAGTCAGCCATTCCCGATTTATATTTTGCGTAAAGGGATATGACAAGCAACTGCGCAAAATCGTAGGCGTAACAGTAAAATGGCGTATGGAAGAAATGCGGTACCGAAGACCATTCCCATCTAAATTCTGGATTGTATTCGACCGAGTCTCCAAACATTTCGTGAAGTTCCTCATCGTAAATCTTTGATAGTTCCTCGAATGTTGCACCCTCTTGTGATATCTTTTCATGGGCTCTCAATTCGAACCTGGTGAACATATTTTGCCTGTTCATTGTCGCGAAGAGATCCTCGAGTTTTGAAGCGATGAAAGGAACAATTTCTTTTTTAGGTAATCTCTCGAGAAAATAATCCATCAAAAGCATCTCCGCAAAGGTTGAGGCAGTTTCAGCCATCGTCAGAGGGGTGTGATACTGGAGCGCATTTTGCTTCGAAGAGAGTACACCATGAAGGCCGTGGCCGAGTTCGTGGCCGAGAGTCATTACATCCTTTATTTGTCCCGTAAAGGTAAGGAGAACGTAAGGATGGGTCTTCGGCGTTGAGTAAGAGCAGAAGGCTCCTCCTTCCTTCGCGGGCATAGGGGCTGCGTGTATCCATCTCTTTTCAAAGAATTCGTCTATTATCTTTCCAAACCTTTCATCAAAATCGTAGAAGGCCCTTCTTACTATGTCCTTTGCCTCATTCCATGTGAACTTTTTTTGAACGTCTCCGATAGGCGCATAAATATCGCTTAATTTGAGTTTTTGATTCATAAGTTTAGATTTGATCCTGTAATATCTGCCGACAAGTGAATTATTCTTCGTTGTAACCTTTACAAGCGTCTCGACAACATCGTCTGACACTTCATTATCGAGATTTCTCATGCTTATCGGAGACGGATATCCGCGCAATTTCGATTCAACGTCATAGTCTTTTGCAATGGCATTGTAGGCGCTCTCTATCTCGAGGGCATTCGATCTGTACCTTTTGAAAAGTTTGGATGTTACCATCTCTCTTATTTTTGGGTTTGGATGCGTTCTTAAAGATCTCAACTGGCTTCCGTTAAGAGTCTGCATCTTCCCGTCTAAATTTATTCTGAATTTGTAAGTAGAGGTAAGTTGAGTGTAAAATTTTACAAAGGCATTTGGGCCTGTGGAATTTTTGTGAACGATTATCTGTTCTTCGCTTTCTGAAAATAAATGATCTCTAAATCTTCTTGCAGATTCAAGAAAATGCTTGTAATCCCCAAGAGAAGGCCTTATCTTTTCGAAGAGATCGTCTGGCATCTTTGATATCGCGATGTTGTAAAAGATGAGATTTGACTGGACCTCCGTCTCAAGGTTCTCAACCCATGCCATTATCTTTTTCGTCTCATCTGAAATTGTGTTTTCGGCAAACCTCAAATATGCGTACTGGGAGATTTTTCCCATTTGGTCATAAAGGTTCGAAAGCGTGTCAATGGAAAGCCTCATCATCTTTTTATCCTGGAAAGTTTGAGCGTCTGAGAATTTTTGGCGAAATGATTTGCTTTCCTCCAAAAGTTTTTCACCGTCTTTTTTTAAGTCTTCAAGGGAAGAATAAAGATCACCCAAATTCCATATGACATTTTCAGATCCGCTTTCCATTATCACACCTCCTAAATTTTATGTACCTGAATAAGATTTGTAGTACCGGAAAATCCCCATGGAATTCCCGCAGTTATGATCACATTCTCTCCGGGATTTGCAAGACCCATTCCGAGTAACTCTTTTATTGAATTTTCTATCATCTCGTCCGTTGATTCAACCCTGTCTATAAGGGTAGGTACAACGCCCCAGATAAGAGACATCCTGTGATAGGTTTCATCCTTTGGGGTTGGAGCGAAGACGACCGCAGATGGTCGGAAACGTGAAACATGCCTTGCGGTATATCCTGAGAAGGTCGATGCGATTATGACAGACGTTTCAAGTTCTATGCTTAAATGCCACGATGAATACGCTATGGCATCGCTTATATTTTTGTTTTTTTGCAATATCGATGCTCTTGTGTTTTCCGAAAGTTCAAGATATCTTTCTGCTTTTTGTGTTATCCTATCCATGAATTGAACTGCCTGAAGCGGATACTTCCCGATCGTTGTTTCTTCAGAAAGCATAACAGCATCTGTTCCATCAAGGACAGCATTTGCTATGTCCGTTATTTCGGCGCGCGTTGGTCTTGGATTTTCTACCATCGATTCCAGCATCTGGGTGGCTGTTATAACCGGAATTGCTCGATCGTTGCATAACTTTATTATTCTCTTTTGAGCAATCGGCAGATCCTCGGAAGGTATCTCGGCTCCGAGATCTCCTCTTGCTACCATCGCGCCATCCGAGACATCTAAAATCGCCTCGAGGTTGTCGAGAGCCTGTTTTGTCTCTATTTTTGATATTATTTTTGGATCATCGAATCCCTTGCTTTTGAAAATTTCGCGTAGATGCGTCACATCTTCGGGCTTTCTGACAAATGAAAGGGCAACGTAGTCAGGCTTTAACTTCGCTATCAGTTCTATGTCTTTCATATCCTTTTCGGTAAGGGTTGGAACCTTCAAATCAACGCCGGGAACATTTATTCCTCTGTTATGGGTTATCTCTCCTCCATTTATGACCTCAGTTGTTATCTCTTTCTGAGTCGTCGAGACAACCTTAAGGTTTATAAGTCCATCATTTAGCAAGATCGTATCGCCGGCCTTTACGTCCGATGGGAGGCCTGCATAACTTACAGATATTTTATTCTCATCTCCAAGCATATCATCGGTAGTCAGGACAACCTTTGATCCTTTCTTCAATTCGACATATTCGGTCTTTAATTTTCCAGTTCTGAGTTTTGGTCCTTCTATATCCATCAAAATACCAACAGGCACTCCAAGTCTTTTTCTTATCTCTCTTATGTCCGTGACTGTCTGTGATTTTTCTTCGTGTGTGCCATGGGACATGTTAAGCCTTGCGACATTCATTCCATTTCTTACAAGCTCTTCGAGCATTTCCTTTTTTATCGTTGCCGGTCCAATGGTACAAACTATCTTTGTCTTTCTCATTTTTTCACCTTCCTAAGATAACGTATTCGCAAGTTCGTAAAGTGACAAATCAAGTTCTTTTTTCTTCTGCAATGCTTTGTTGAGGTCTACGGCTACTATCTGTGTTCCCTGAATTCCGATCATGACATTGGACTGGCCGTCTAAAAGTGATTGAACGGCAAATGATCCCATTCTTGAAGCAAGCAATCTATCCTGGACCGTCGGCGATCCTCCCCTTTGAATGTGACCGAGGATCGTTACACGCGTCTCAAATCCCGTCTTGTTTTCAAGATGTCTTGCGACCGTATAGGCGCTAGCCGCGCCTTCTGCCACAACGACTATTGAATTTATCTTTCCCCTCTTTCTGCCGGCCAGCAATTTGTCGGCGAGAGCCTGATAATCCACCTTTACTTCAGGTATCACTATCGCCTCGGCACCGGTTGTAAGGCCTGAAATAAGTGCAATGTATCCGCAATTCCTTCCCATCGTCTCGACTATGAATGCCCTTTCGTGAGAGGAGGCGGTGTCCTTTAATTTTTGGATATTTTCGACGACCGTGTTAAGACAGGTGTCTACCCCTATACATGTATCGGTCTCGGAGATATCGTTGTCTATACTTCCGGGAATACCGACAACTTTGATATCGCTCTCAGAGGCTATAAGTGCCCCGCCATTTAAACTCCCGTCTCCGCCGATTATCACTATCCCTTCTATCTCATGCGATTTGAGGATTTTGTATGCCTCTTTACGTCCCTTATCGACTTTGAACTCCTCGCACCTTGCGGTCCTTAATATCGTGCCTCCTTTTTCCATTATTCCACCAACATCCGCAAAATTAAGAGGTCTTATGTCATCTTCGAGTAAACCTGCGTACCCTCTCATAATGCCGTAAACTTCAAGACCTTTGTTTATTCCATACCTAACTACTGCCCTTATGGCGGCATTCATGCCCGGAGCGTCTCCACCGCTTGTCATAACCGCTATTCTTTTCATTTTATTCCTCCTTTATCAAAAAAGCCTATTTGATCGTTTTTTATGCGTTTCTTTACGCTTTCAACCTCTCCGTATGTTAAAAATCTTACTCCCTTTTCTATGTGGCTTGCCGAACTTATCGCTTCGGATACTTCATAGGCTCTTTTTATGACGGATTCAGGAATCCCCGCTATCTTTGCAACCTCTATTCCATAACTTTTATCGGCCGTCCCGTGCACGACTTTGTGCAAAAATAAAACTTTTTTATCCCTTTCCACAACCTCTATCGTCAGGTTGGAAATATTTGGATACATCTTTTCAAGTTCTGCAAGTTCGTTGTAATGCGTTGCAAAGATCGTGAAGGCCTTTATCTTTTGTGATATGTATTCCGAAACTGCCCATGCTATGCTTAGACCGTCAAAGGTGCTTGTGCCTCTTCCAACCTCGTCGAGAATTACGAGGGAATCCTTCGTTGCAAAGTTTAAAATGGTCGCGACTTCTGACATTTCAACGAGGAAGGTGCTTCTATTCGATGCGAGATCGTCTCTTGCCCCTATTCTCGTGAAGATTCTGTCGAACAATTTCAATTCTGCTTCCCTTGCCGGCACAAAACTTCCCATTTGCGCCATTAAGGATATAAGCGCTATCTGGCGTATAAATGTTGATTTTCCTGACATGTTTGGGCCCGTAAGGATCACGAAATTGTTTTTCTCCGAAACTTCGACGTCATTTGGAACGAATTCTTTGACCCTTTGCTCCACGATTGGATGGCGACCGCCCTTTATTCTTAGAACCGATCCAAACTTTGGTCTCACGTAATTTTCCTGAATCGCGAGATAGGCAAAAGACCCTATCATGTCTAAGAAGGCTATTTTTGAAGCGTTAGAGATTATCGTGTCTTTGAATTTGAGTACCTCATTACAGACTTTTTTAAAAGATTCGGTTTCTAACGCCTTTACTTTTTCGCTCGCGTGGAGAACCTTTTTTTCGAGTTCGCTCAATTCAGGCGTTGTGTACCTTTCAGAATTGACAAGAGTTTGCTTTCTTACGTACTCTTTCGGTATCTCTCCCTTGTATCCTTTTGATATCTCCACGTAATATCCGAATATAGAACTGTACCCGACCTTAACCTTATTTCCAATTCTTTCTCTTTCTTTTTCCTCGTATCTTTTAACGTAACCGTCAACATCGTAGAGTACAGATCTCGCCTCGTCGAGTTCTTTGCAAAATCCAGTTGCTATTGTCTTCCCATCACCTATCTCACCTTCCGGCTCCTCGACAATGGCTCTTTTCAGAAGATCTCTCAATTCGTAAATGGGATCGAGTGTGAAAGAGTTGAAGATTGGGTTTATCTTTATCCATTCATTTATCTCTTCGAAAACTTCAAGACTTCTCCTTAAAGCGACAAGATCTGAGGCCGTCGCCGCAGAATAAGATATTCTCGATATGATTCTCTCAACATCCTGAACATTTGAAAGGATCTCTCTTAAATTGGAAAGGTCCTTTCTGTTATCGAAAAGGTAATTAACGAGATCGAGCCTTTTTTCTATTTCTTCTCTGTTGAAAAGCGGGGAAAGTATCTCTCTTTTCAATATTCTGTGGCCCATTCTCGTTACAGTCCTGTTCATGTGGGAATATATCGATATCGAACTTGATTCGATCAATTCCAAATTCGAGACGGTAAGCATATCAAGGAATATCCTGTCTTTTTTTCTTAATTTAAGAGGTCTTTTGAGATTTACAAGTGTGTGTTTTTGTGTCATTTGAAGATACTTTATGATGGCACTTGCAACCGTTTTTTCTTCTTGTGAAAGTTCAAGGAAGGAAAGATCTTCAAGGTTAAATTGCGATTTTAACGTATCATCGGCATTTTTAGGATCGAAGTACCAGTCTTCGACCCTTTCGACGAAAACTCCAGGAATTTCTCCGATCTCTCCGTTGTGGATGATATGCTTTGGCGAATATTTGCCTATCGAATCTTCGTCTGAATCCACGAAAAAATCCCCTGTTGATATGTCTACAAGTGCGATGCTACCCTTGTAATATCCGGATATGTAGTTGTTTGCAGGCGTTAGAACATCGTCTTCTATTATCGTTCCAGGAGTTACTATCCTTGTGACATCACGCTTTACGATGCCCTTTGCGACAGAAGGGTCTTCAAGTTGATCGCAGATTGCGACTTTATTCCCATTTTCTATGAGTTTTTTAAGATAGAGATTCAACGTATGGTAAGGAATCCCTGCCATCGGATGATCGCTTCGATGGGTAAGGACAAGCCCAAGAGTTTTGGAGACATACTTTGCGTCATCGTCAAATGTCTCGTAAAAATCTCCAAGCCTAAACAGAAGAATACAATCGGGATACTGTGCCTTTATATTTGAGTACTGGATCATCATAGGAGTAAGATCAGGCAAAGATCGACACCCTCCCATTTGATGCGTACAAAGTACCGGATTTAAAATCTTCTATTCTTACCCTTATCATCTCTCCCTCGGGAATGCTTCCAACAACAGCGACCATTCTGTTGTCTATCGTTCTTCCGTACGAAATCTTGCCTGTCACCTTTTCTATCATGATCTCTACCTCTTTGTTTATAAGCGCTTCGTTCAGTTCTCTCTCGATGGAGTGCTGGATTTCATTCAATTTTGACATTCTCAATTTCTTAATTTCAAAAGGCACGTTGTCTTTGTAATACTTCGCTGCAACAGTGCCGGGCCTTGGAGAGTATGGAGCGACGTTGAGGCGAATGTATTTCACCTTT
Organism: uncultured Mesoaciditoga sp.; assembly: GCA_964433875.1. Classification (GTDB taxonomy): domain Bacteria; phylum Thermotogota; class Thermotogae; order Mesoaciditogales; family Mesoaciditogaceae; genus Athalassotoga. The sequence continues at coordinate 38,634 of CAYSSO010000010.1, read as the reverse complement.
TTTACGAGATCGAGAGTCTCTTCAAAGTCCTCATCGCTTTCGTCGGGGAAGCCAACTATTATGTCTCCGCCTATTGAAGAATTCTCTACCTCTTTTTTTATCCTCTCGACGATCTCCAAATACTCTTCTTTAGTGTACCTTCTGTTCATCTTTTTAAGTATCCTGTTGCTGCCAGACTGGGCTGGTATATGAAAGTTCTTCGATATTTTTGGATATTTCCCGACGATCTTTATCAAATCAGAACTTATATCAGACGGATAAGAGGTTAAAAACCATAATCTCTCTATTCCATCGATATCTTTCGAAAGTTCAAGAAGTTTTGCAAGGGATGTTCCGTCCTTTAGATCCTTTCCGTACGAATCGACATTTTGACCCAAAAAGGTTATCTGCCTGTATCCGTTCCTTGCGAGTATTCTTACCTCATTTAGAATGTCTGACATTGGCCTTGAAATCTCTCTTCCACGTGTGTAGGGAACGATGCAGTAGGTGCAGAATTTATTGCATCCCGCTATTATGCTGACCCATGCGTGCTTCTTTTGATCTCTGATTACCGGTGTCTGTGAATTTATCTCTAATATGTGATCTTCGAGATCTATCTTCTTCAATCCTTCAACTGCATCCACGATTGAGTTTATCGATCTTGTTCCGACAATGAATTCAACGCCGTAGTTCAAGAGTTTTTCCGACATACTCTGGGCAACGCATCCTGTCACTCCGACTTTGTGACCTTTCTTTTTCAATCTTCCTATTAGACTGTACACTTTGTTTTCAGATTTTTCCCTGACCGCACACGTATTTACAACAACGAGATCTGACTCTTCTATTTCGTCCACGATCTCATGGCCTGCATCTTTTAGCAGGCCCTTCATTATTTCGCTGTCATGTATATTCATCTGGCAGCCGTATGTTTTGAAAAATACTTTCATTTCTTCTCCCCTTTGCATTTTACAACGAGTACATCGCTTTTTGCCGTCCTTATGATTTTTTCAGCCGTTGTACCGAACAAAAATTCGGAGATCCATCCTCCCTTGCCGTAACTTCCAACGACAATCAAATCGGCCCCCCATTTATCCGCGTAAGAGATCACTTCCTTGCCGGGAACGCCCGTTCTTATCTCTTCGTCAAAACCGTAGTCGCAGTATTGTCTAAGTTCAGAGATGAATTTTTTGAGCGCAAGTTCTTGTTCTCTTATTATTTGAGATTGGATATTCAAAAAGGAAGGGCTCATTTCTCCAGCCGTGGCAAGATTGTACATCGTTGTTGTATCGACAACGGCTATCACGCATGCCTGAGAACTTTCTCTCTTTGCTATCTCTATGCCTCTTTCGAAAACTGTCTTTGACATTTCCGAACCGTCAACGGTTATCAACACCCTTTTGTACATTCCCATCACCAACTTTCCCCCAACTCTATTTCCACCTTAAGAGGAACCTTCATCTTGACGATCTTTTCCATTGAATCTTTCACAATCTTTGTGATCTCTTCGATTTCTTCTTCGGGAACTTCAAAAACAAGTTCATCATGAACCTGAAGTATCATCATCGACTTCATCGAAGAGATCTTTTGATCTATCTCTATCATGGCAAGTTTTATTATATCAGCGGCGCTTCCCTGGATTGGAGCATTTATGGCCATTCTTTTTCCTTCTTCAAAAACATTTCTGTTCGAACTTTTCAACTCGGGAATATCCCTTTTCCTTCCAAAGATAGTCTCAACGTATCCATTTTTAATCGCAAAATTCACTATATCGTCCAAATATTTTTTAACCATCGGATAACTTGCAAAGTAATTCTTTATTATTTTGTCAGAATCTTCAACCGAGATTCCCAATCTTTTTGAAAGGCCATAGGCGCTTACTCCGTAAGTTACGGCGAAATTCACCATTTTGCCTATTCTCCTCATTTCAGAAGTTACTTCTTCTTGATTCACACCGTATATCTTCGCCGCAGTTATTGCGTGAATATCGTAATCAGATTTAAATGCCTCTACAAGGGCCGGATCACCACTCATGTGTGCGAGTACACGCAATTCTATCTGAGAATAATCAAAACTGATTATCTTCCAGCCCTTGTTTTGCGCGCGTATCGCCTTTCTTATCTCAAGCCCTTCTTCATTTCTCGATGGTATGTTCTGGAGATTTGGATCGCTACTTGAAAGCCTTCCCGTCGAGGTGCCTGCCTGGTTAAAAGAGGTATGGAGGCGTCCCGTTTTTGGATTCACAAGTTTTGGAAGGGCGTCGATGTACGTTGATTTGAGTTTAAAATACTTTCTGTATTCGAGCAAAAGCGGAATTATTGGATGTTCATCTCTCATCTCATCCAAAACCTCGGCATTGGTCGAAAAGGCCCTCGTTGATGTTTTCTTTCGCGGCTTTAATTTTAGCCTTGAAAATAAAACTTCTGAAAGTTGCTTTGGAGAGTTTATGTTGAATGGCATTCCGCCTGCGAGATCGTAAATTTGAGATTCTATCTCTCTTAACTTGTGATTGTAACTTTCAGAAAGGTTCTTGAGAAAATCTTTGTCTATGTAAACACCGTTCATTTCCATTTTTGCAAGGACTTCGACAAGTGGCATTTCTATTTTGTAGAAGACATCCATTAAATCCTCTTCTATTAGTTTTTTATTCAGCACATTGTAAAGTTTGTAAGTCATATCCGCATCCTCTGCTGAGTATTTAGTCGCATCTTCTATTGAAATCTCTTCAAAATTTTTTCCCTTTGTTATATCTTCGTAAGATATCCCTGAATAATTGAGATACTTCATTCCAAGTTCTTCAAGTGAGAATTTTCTTTCATTTGGCTCGAGAAGGTAAGCCGCTATCATCGTGTCAAAATAAGGTTTGAATTTTGCAGAATGATTCATCATGATTTCGAGGTCGTATTTGAGATTCTGACCTATTATTTTGACATTCTCATTCTCGAGGAGAGATTTCAAAACCTCAAGGCCATTTTTCACGTTCCTTCCATTCTTGTGTCTTATCGGTACGTAATAACTTTGATTTCCATCACACAGAGAAAAGCCAACAAGCCTCGCCTCAAATGGATCGAGAGAGGTAGTTTCCGTGTCAAAGGCTACAAAGCGCTTTTGTATGAGGCTGGAGATCAATTCTTCGAGTTTTTCTTTAGAATCGACAGTTATGTAATTCACGTTTGATGTGTGATCGTACAAATCGAATTCTGATTTTAGAGAGTTAAGTTCCAACTCGTTGAAAATCGATAAAAGTTTTGACCTGTCGGGCCCTGTGTACGATGATATCTCAAAACTTAAAGGCACATTGAAAGAAAGATTTACGAGTTCTTTAGAAAGTCTCATCATCTCTTTACCGTCAGCGAGTAATTTCGAATATCTCTGAGGTATTTCTTCAAGATGGTTGTAGAGATTTTGCAGATCTCCGTATTTCTTTAAAAGTTCAGTTGCACTCTTTTCTCCTATGCCTTTAACACCGGGAATATTATCTGAGGCATCTCCGACAAGCGCAAGGTAATCTCCGATCTGGGAAGGCTTAAGGCCGTACCTTTCTATGACCATCTTTTCATCGTATTCAACAAGATCTGAAATGCCGAGGGTTGCGAATCTCAAAACCTTCACATTTCCTCCAACAAGTTGAAGCAGGTCTTTGTCTCCTGTGACGATGTAGACACCATCGAATTTTGAGGAATACTTTTTTACAAGCGTTGCTATGACATCGTCGGCCTCGTATCCCGTTCCTTTTAAAATTGGCATGCCAAGACCGTTGACAAGCTTTTCAATGTATGAAATCTGGGCAATCATATCATCGGGAGCCGGCGCTCGATTGGCTTTGTAAGATTCAAAGAGGGTCTTTCTGAAATTTTGTGTCTTTGAATCCATTACGAATACAACAGAGTCTCCCTCTTTTACTCTTTCTTTGATGAATTTCAAAAGCATCTTCGCAACTCCGAGAACGGCCCCCGTTGGCCTTCCGTCAGAAGTGGAAAGCGGAGGAAGGGCGTAATACGCCCTGTACACAAGAGCAGTTCCATCAAAGATGTAAAGGTTCATTGCAAACCTCCGACCAATGCCTTTTTTCTTTTTAGCCAACCGAAGAGCAGTCCTCCGGATATTATGAATATCACCGGCACAACCTGATCTATTCTTAAGGAATAAAACCACAGGCTATCGAGCCTTAAAGATTCGACGAATATCCTTAAAGTCGGATAAAGTATAAGGTAAAGGGCAAAGGTCTGACCGTATTTTGTCCTGTACTTTTTTGTGAATTTGTAGAGAATGTAAAATATCAAAAAGTCTCCGATCGCCTCGTACAAAAATGTGGGTGTGAAAAATGCGTACTGGCCATATCCGGGCATTCTGTAATCGGGCGGAACGTACATCTTCCACGGCAGATTTGTAGGAACACCATAGGCTTCGTGATTGAAGAAATTTCCCCATCTTCCCATTGCCTGCGCAAATGGCAAAACCATTGCAACGGCGTCCATCGCCTGAAGATATTTAAAAGAAGCCCTTCTGTTCAGCCTGAGATAAAGCCATCCTCCAAAAAACATTCCAATTAAGGCTCCAAAGATTGCCATTCCACCAGTCCACGGTTCGAGTATCTGATTTACATGGTATTTAAAATATTCATTCCATGTAAAAGCCACGTAAAAAAGCCTTCCACCTATCACCGCAAATGGTATAGTGATGACCATTGCGATTATGAATTCATCCTCTTTGACTCCTTCATGCAACAACTGACTTCGGGCTATCAAATATGCCACAATGACGGAAGAACCTATTATGACGCCGTACCATTTAACGTGAAGAAAAGACGTATTTATGAGGTATGGATCAAGGATAAGATGCCCGGAAAATGTGTCTTTTAGAAAGAAATAAAGGGCAACAATGACGGCTATCAGTATAGACCAAAAAAGTACCTTTTTCAATTTGTTTCCTCCCATCTTTTAAATCCCTTCCACAGATTTTGGAGTTTTTCTTTTATCTTTGATTCAAGGCCTCTGTCCGTTGGGTTGTAGAAGACATGTCCCTTTAACCTTTCGGGCATATAGTTATCGACAATAAAAGCGCCTTCAACATCGTGTGGATAGACGTAACCTTTAGAATATCCCATCTCTTTCATGAAAGTTGTGGGGGCATTTCTTATCTTCAATGGTACCTCCTCGAAGGGATTATCCCGCGCTTCACTGGCGGCCTTAGTGTAGGCGACGTAGATCGAATTACTTTTAGGGGCCACAGCACAATATATGACGGCCTCGGCCAGAGCAGTCGTGCATTCAGGCATTCCTATAAAATGAGAAGCCTGGTACGCGTCCACCGCAATGCTTAATGCTCTCGGGTCTGCAAGTCCTATATCTTCAGATGCAAATCTTACAACCCTTCTTGCTATGTAAAGCGGATCTTCGCCGGCCTCCAACATTCTTGCGAGGTAATAGACGGCTGCGTCCGGATCGCTTCCGCGCATACTTTTGTGTAGCGCCGAGATAAAATCGTAATGTTCGTCCGCGTGCTTTCTGTACCTTGGAATCGATCTCTGAAGTACGGGCTCTATCTGCGATGAAGAGACAGAATCTATCTTTCTATTTTTTGCCCACACGATCGCTTCCTGGACCATGTTAAGGGCCATCCTTGCGTCTCCACCGCTTAACTGGGCGATCATCTCGATCGATTCTGAATCAAACCGGACCTCCTCATCTTTTATGGCTCTTTTTATTATTTCGATTATATTTTCTTTTGAAAAGGGTTTGAAAATAAAGACGCGACATCTCGAAAGAAGAGCCGGGTTTATTTCAAAACTCGGATTTTCTGTTGTTGCGCCTATGAGTATAATCGATCCAGATTCAACGCATTGCAAAAGCGTGTCTTGCTGCGATTTGTTGAACCTGTGAATTTCGTCGACAAAGAGTATGGTTGGATTTCCTGTTCTTCTGAATAATTCGTCTGCCTCTTCTATAACTGGTTTTAAATCTCCAACTCCCTGATTTGCCGCGCTGAGATGTTTGAATCTTTTCTTTGTGTAGTGCTTTATTATCTCGGCGAGCGAGGTCTTTCCGCTTCCCGGAGGGCCGTAAAGAATGGCACTGTAAAGTTTATCGTTGAGAATCGCTTCTCTCAATGGCATGCCCTCAGAGAGAATATGTTCCTGCCCTACAAACTCTTCAAGTGTTTTAGGTCTTACCTTTATTGCAAGAGGCTCATCTTCCCACAAACTTCCCTGCAAATTACTTCCTTCCTTCAAAGTAAGAGACGGTCTCGGAAATACCTCTTTCAAAGTCATACATCGGTTCCCACTTGAGAATCTCCTTCGCCCTCGCGTTGTCTAAAATGCTCTTTCTCAAATCCCCGGGTCTCGGTGGACCGTAAACGGGATCGAGCCTGTAACCTGTTCTTTCTTTGAGCGCTTTAAAGACATCGTTAACGCTTTTGCCCGTTCCGGTTCCTATGTTTAAAACCTCTCCATCACCGAAATTCAAAGATTTTAAATTGGCATCGACAACGTCCTTTACATACACGTAATCTCTTACATATTCACCATCGCCATTTATTTTGACTTGCTCGCTTTTAAGCATTTTCTTCGCAAATATCGCTATTACTCCAGCCTCTCCATCGGGATTCTGCCTCGGCCCGTAGACATTGCCGTATCTTAGAGATGTGAATCTCAGTCCAAATTCTTTTGAATAAAACTTCAAATATTTCTCAGACGCGAGTTTGGCTATTCCATAAGGAGAGATAGGGTCTGGACATACACTTTCTGGAGTTGGGTAGATCTTTGGATTTTCCCCGTACATTACACCGCCAGAGGAAGAAAACACGAACTTCCTTATCTGATATTTCACCGATAAATCGAGCAAGTTTATGATCCCTATGATGTTAACCTGAGCATCGTAAAGCGGCTCTCTTACCGATTTCGAGACCGATATTTGGGCAGCCGTGTGAATGACGTATTCTGGATGTTCATTCTTGAAGATATTTTCAAGAGATTGGCGATCTCGAATATCGCACTGATAAAATTTCACACTTTTAGATATATTTTCCATTGTACCACTTGAGAGATCGTCAACGACTGTGACGGAATGTCCCATCTTTATCAATTCATCGACGATATTTGATCCTATAAAACCCGCTCCGCCTGTGACCAAAATCTTTTCAGACATGATTTTACCTCCGCGATTTTTCTCAAAAAAATTATATCACGATTTCATCACGAATCATCGTTGCCCCACTCGATGTCTGGCCCTCGTGCTGCTGCGCAGGCCATCATATTATTGTGTGCACTCTGCCCTTGAAATGTTCTTAAATCTGTGATAGAATATTTTCGTGTTGCACTGGGAGATCGTCTAACGGTAGGACTGCGGACTCTGGATCCGCCGGTGGAGGTTCGAATCCTCCTCTCCCAACCAAAAGCCGGGTAACCGGCTATTTTTTTTCAGATAGTTTTATGATAAACTTTTTTCAAGGAGGCGATGACGTGGAAGAACTTAAAGCCGACGAGATAGAAATAAATTTTTCCAATTTTAAACTGCCGAAGTCAACCAAAGAAGTTGAGATAGAAGCAAAATTCGATCACCAGATAAGAGCCTATGAATCTTTAAAGAATGCCATAAATTTGGACAACAAAAATTACAACATCTTTGTTTCCGGACCGACAGGTAGCGGACGTCATACCTTTATCCGTGAATTTTTAAATCAAATCGTTTCTCAAATGCCGGTTCCAAAGGACTGGGTTTATGTTTACAACTTTTCAAATCCATTTGCGCCGATAGCGCTTTCTTTCAATCCCGGCGAGGCTCAAAGATTCAAAAGTTCGATGACGAAGATGAAAAAAGAAATCTTAGAAGCACTAAAGAGGGCATTTGACAGCAATGATTATTCGAAAAAGAAAAGCGAGATAGAGAGCAGGTACGCTTCCAAACGAAAAGAACTTTGGGATAATTTGAATAAAAAATCCATAGAACTTGGATTCTCAGTTCAGGTTGGCCCAACAGGTATTATGACAATACCTATTGCCAATGGCAAGCCTTTGAGCCAGGAAGAGTTTGAGAGCCTGACTGCGGATCAGAAAAAGTTTTACGAAGAGAATATCATAAAATTGAAAAAACTCATAGATGGTACTCTTCACAAGTCAAGGCTTTTAGACAATGAGTTCAAAGATAAGATAGACAAACTTGACGAAGAGATAGCCAAATTCGCGATCGATCCAATTTTCGAAGAGATAGGCGAACAATTCGCAGACAACGAAAAGGCGATTGAATTTTTAAAATCCGTAAAAAATGATATCCTTGAAAATCTCGATCTTCTAAGAAGCGATCAGGACAAAGAAAAATTCATGTCGAGGTATGACGTGAATATCGTTATAGACAATTCTGCCACCAAAGGCGCGCCGATTGTAGAGGAATTGAATCCGACCTACGCGAATTTGTTTGGAAAGGTTGAATATTACGCCACAATGGGGACTCTTCAGACCGATTTCAAGTTCATAAGGCCTGGCGCCTTCCACAGGGCCAATGGCGGCTTTATGATATTGAATGCCGAGGACCTTTTCAGGTCTGAATTGTCGTGGGATGCCACGAAAAGACTTATAAATAGCGGAATGCTTAAGATAGAAAATATCCAGGAATACCTTGGATATGGGATAACGGTAACCTTAAATCCGCAGCCAATACCGGCAAACGTAAAGATAATAATGGTTGGTGAACCCTGGATATACGATCTGCTTTACATGTACGATGCCGATTTCAGAAAATTTTTCAAAATAAAAGCGCCCTTTGATTGGGAACTCGACCTTTCAAAAAATGGCGTTGATTACTACCTTCAACTTTTGAAGTCTGTCATCGAGAGTAGAAATTTGCTTCATGTCGATCAGAGCGGAATAAAAGAGATAATAAAGTACGGAATGAGACTTGTCGAAAAAAAGACGAAGGTCTCGACTCAGGCGAACAAGATAATATCTTTGCTTGTCGAAAGCGATCAGACGGCAAGAAATCTTGGTAAGCATATGATAGACGCTGAAAGTGTTATCCGGACTCTTGAATCTATAAGAAGAAGGCTTTCACTCGAAGCCGATAAGATGTTAGAGTATTTTAAAAATAACGAAATAATGATAGACACCTTCGGAGAAAAGGTGGGCCAGATAAATGGTCTTACCGTTATAGAAGGCGGCGATTATCCTTTCGGAATGCCTGTAAGGATAACCGCGAAGACACATTTGAGCGATACCGGAGTCATAGACATACAAAGGGAGTCAAATATGTCGGGAAAGATCTTTACAAAGGCAGTTCTCATAATTTCTAATTATTTAAGTTCGAAATACACGACAAAGCATCCGCTTTCCTTTGCCGCAACGGTGAGTTTCGAGCAGACCTACTCTACAATAGAAGGAGATAGCGCGTCCGTCGCAGAGACTCTCGCGATCATTTCGGCCATCTCAAAGGTTCCAATAAAACAATCTTTGGCCGTAACGGGATCTATAAACCAAAATGGAGAGGTTCAGCCGGTCGGAGGCGTTCCTTACAAAATAGAAGGATTTTTCAGGGTTTGCAAAGAAAAAGGACTTACTGGAGATCAAGGAGTGATAATTCCGACCCAAAATGTCAACGATCTTGTGCTCGATTCTGAGGTCATCGAAGCAATTAAAGAAGGAAAGTTTCATATATGGACGGTCACAAATGTCGATGAGGCCATAGAGATTGCTATGGGCAAGAAGGCCGGAAAATTGGACAAGAGGATGAACTACGAAAAGGACAGCGTTAACTATCTTGTCATCAGAGAGATAGAGAGAATCTCAAAGATGGAAGAAAGAAAGCCTTCCAGAAAAAAGAAGTCAAAAAAGCAAAGATCCGGAAAGACAGTAGATCGTTCTGAATCCATTGATGGGGAAGATGACGGTTGAAGATAATACTTTCGACTTCAAATCCAAATAAAATAAAGGAAATATCCCGTATCATCGATGATATTGAGTGGATACCAAAGAACTTGAAGATAGAAGAGGATGGAAAAACATTTGAAGAAAATGCCTTGAAAAAGGCTAAGGCGGCTTACGAACTTTACGGTCCGGCGGTGGCAGACGATTCTGGACTTGAGATATACGCACTTGATAATTTTCCGGGCGTGCATTCAGCGAGGTTCATGGAAGGGGCGGATTATTTCGCTAAAAATTCCAAGATTCTCGAGATGATGAAAGACATACCTGCAGAGAAAAGAGGAGCGAGATTTGTCTGTGTTGCCGTCTATTACGATGGTGCACCGCACATTTTCAAGGGCGTTGTCGAGGGAAGTATAGCCTTTTCAATCCTTGGCGATGGAGGGTTTGGATATGATCCAATCTTCATTCCCGAAGGTTTTGACAAAACATTCGGTGAGATGCCATCTTATCAGAAAGATTTGGTAAGCCACAGATCAAAGGCTTTCAGAAGATTATCGGCCTTTCTTCACGAGAGGGAGAAGATATGAATAGAGATATTTTTTTCCGGGCTGCCCGTGAATACGGCACGCCGCTTTATCTATACGATCTTGGTGAAATAGAAAAAAGAATAAAGACAGTCCAAGATACGTTAAGGGGACTTGATTTTAAGGTCTTCTTTGCAATGAAGGCAAATTCAAATCCTTACCTTTTGAAGTTCATCCATTCTTACGGCATCGGCGCCGATGTGGTCTCGATCAATGAATATAAAATGGCCCTCTTTGCCGGATTTAGGCCTGAAGAGATAGTCGTCAATGGCAATGGCAAAAGTTTAGAGGATCTCGAGTTTTACATTGCTCAAAATCCTTTGTGCATAAATGTCGATTCAAAAGAAGAGATCGCCAAATTTGGAAATAAAAGCGCAAAAATCGCCTTGAGAATAAACCCAAACGTCGATCCAAAGACCCATCCTCATATATCAACGGGCCTGAGGGAGAATAAATTTGGAATGGATTTTGAGACAGCAAGCGAAGTCATCAAAACCTTACCGCTCAATTTAAAGTTAGTAGGTCTTCATTGCCATAT
>CAYSSO010000010.1:0-27670 GCA_964433875.1 uncultured Mesoaciditoga sp. | reverse complement strand
AATAACAAAGATAGATCCATTCGCAGAGGCCTTCTCGTCTATAGAGAAATTCGTAAGATCGGGGTTGAAACTCGAATTTTTGAATGTAGGCGGGGGGTGGGGAATAGACTACAAAAAGGACGGTACCGAGATAGACCTTGATGGATACAGAAAAAAGATCGTGCCATTGTTGTCGAGTTTTAACCTTCCGATCTACTTTGAACTTGGAAGGTTCATAACGGGAGCGGCAGGTTATCTCGTCTCAAAGGTAACAGAGGTAAAGAGGAATTCTTACAAAAATTTCGTGATACTCGATGCCTCTATGGCCGATCTTATAAGACCGGCGCTTTACGATGCGTACCATGAGATAGAGATTTTAAGAGATGGCGAGGAGATGACGGCAGACATAGTAGGAAGGATCTGCGAGAGCGGTGATATCTTTGCGAGATCGAGAAAAATAAAGATCCCAAGATGTGGAGATCTTGCGGTCATACACGATGTCGGATCTTACGGATACTCGATGGCGTCAAATTATAACCTCTCTCTAAGACCTGCCGAAGTAGCCTTTGACGGAGAGAGATTTATTCTTATAAGAAAGAGAGAAAAATTCGAAGATCTTTTGAATTTATGCTAAAGATGGAGGAAGGATATGAAAACTTTTGAGGAAGTCTTTGAGGCGGTGAAAGGAAGAAAAAAACGTGTCGTGCTTGTTGGTTCTGAAGACAAAGAATCGATAATCGCCCTCAACGAAGCGGTTGATCGTGGATTTGTGGATGGGATCCTTGTCGGAGATGGAAAGGTTACAAGGGAAAATCTTGAATCTCTTGGAATAAGGGATAAATTTGAAATAATCGATTCAGATCCACATAAGTCTTGCGAGACAGGAGTCAAGATCGTTTCATCTGGAAAGGGCGATGTACTCATGAAGGGTCTCGTTAAGACAAGCGATCTTCTGAAGGCCGTTTTGAATCCCGAATGGGGTCTAAGAAGCGGCTCTCTTTTAAGCCACCTTACAGTCGTCGAGGCAAAAGATTACGGGAGGTTCATAGGAATAACAGACGGTGGAATGATAATAAGGCCAACTTTAGATCAAAAGATTCAGATCATAAAAAATGCCGTCTCATTTTTCAAAAAACTCGGAGTGCCAGTTCCGAAGGTTGCATGTATAGCGGCCGTTGAAGTTGTAAATCCCGAAATACCTGAAACTATTGAGGCAGCCACACTCGCGGCTATGGGAAAGAGAAAGCAAATAGAAGGATGTGTAATAGATGGACCTCTCGGTTTTGATAATGCCATAGATGAAAGGGCCGCAAAGATAAAAGGGGTAGATGGTGACGTCGCCGGTCATGCAGATATATTGATCGTCCCGGAAATAAACTCCGGCAATTTCATTGGAAAGAGTATGGATTACTGTGCCCATTACACGATAGGTGGTATAATTCTTGGTGCAAAAGCCCCGATAATCGTCGTATCGAGGGCCGATAAAGCAATGGCTAAACTTGCATCTATATCTCTGGGAGCACTCGAATAAGGAGGATGAGTATGAAAAAAAGTGCCGTTATAGCGGTAGGCGGAAACGCGATTCAGGGACCCAAAGAACCACCAACGGCCGAGATCATGAGAAAGAATCTCAACGTGACGGCCAAGTACCTTGTGGACATGTTGGACGATCTAAATATCGTGATAACGCATGGAAATGGACCTCAGGTGGGAAATCTGATGGTTCAGCAGGATAAGGCAAAAGAACTTATTCCACCGCTTCCTTTGGATCTTAACGATGCGTATACTCAAGGCATGCTTGGTTACCTCATAGTCGAATCTATGGAAAACCAGTTGCTTGTTCACAAAAAGCACAGGCAATGTGCGGCAATAGTCACCCAAGTCGTAGTCGATCCAGAGGATAAGGCATTTCAAAATCCGACAAAACCGGTCGGCCCATTTTACAGCGCACAAGAAGCCGAAAAACTCGCGAGAGAAAAGGGATGGAAGATGAAAGAAGATGCCGGGAGGGGTTACAGGCGTGTTGTTCCGTCTCCGGAACCTCTCGATATAATAGAGAAGGATCTTATAAAAGATTTGATGGAAAAAGGAGTTTTAACGGTCGCCGTTGGAGGCGGAGGGGTACCGGTCTTGAAAGAAAAAGATGGATCGGTCCATGGAATTGAGGCCGTTATAGATAAAGACAGGGCATCTTCATTACTTGCAAGAATTCTCAATGTAGATATTTTCATGATTTTGACCGGTGTTGATGAAGTTTATCTTAATTACGGTAGGCCCGATCAAAAGGTACTCAAAGAATTAAAGGTATCTGAGGCCAAAAAATATCTTGCACAAAACCAATTCCCTTCTGGTTCTATGGGGCCGAAGATAGAAGCGGCCATCGCTTTCGTTGAGGCAACAGGTCGTCAGTGTATCATAACATCTCTTGAAAAGTCCTCCGAGGCGATGAGAGGCACAGCGGGGACCTTTGTAATTCCTGATTGACGGAGGAAATGTGAATATACTCGTCCCATTGGATCTTGACGCACAGGTGAAATTCGAGCATAAAACCTATACCAAAATAGAAGAAGAAATTTACTCTCAATTTTGGGATCTTATTGTCGTTGAAAATAAAAACGATTTCGAAATCGCATCGAAATTCGTCGATAAAGATAAAATACTTTATGCCGGCAAAGATTCTATAGATGGAATCAAAGTTTCTAAAGAAGATGTCGGACTATTTGTGGAGATCCTTGTAAAGATTGAACAAAGAGAGAAAGAGATAGAATCGCTTAAGAAAAATCAGGATTTGCTTTTTGAGCCTATAAAACTCAGTTCAAAGATGTCTGATGCCTATGATAAACTTTCCAAAATAACGAAATCGAGAGTCTCGATAGCGATTGCCAAAGACGGCTCGCTTGAAGAATGGATTCTTTCAAAAATCGTCGGGGATCACGATACATTCGATTTTAAATATATTCAGGAAGAAGAGGTTATGCTAAACCTTTTTGGCACCGCGAATCATCTTCCAGAACTTTTAAAACACACTCTTGTGGTCCTTACCAATTGCGATGCAACCTCTTCTTCACTGCTTTTCAAAACGGCAATGGCAGTTTCTACCGGTCGCTTTTCTCCTTACGGAACTGATCGGGATCAAAGATGCAATGCACGAATTTTGTTTCACTTCGTTGAATCAAAAAATATACCCAAACCTTTAATTCAAATGGCGGGCCTTAGCGTTGTTGAGATCCCAACTCTTGAGGAAATATCTGAAGATATCCCGACGATTTTTAGGTACGTTGTTTCCATGATGGCCCAGAACACGAAGAATTCCTTTTTGAATTTTTCGGAAAATATAAATGATACTTTAAAAAAAGAAAAATGGCAGGAAAATTGGAGAAGTTTTTTTAAGTTTTGCAAGGCGTTTATTGGAGGGGAGGTAACCCTCAAAAGAGATATAAAAGAAATTTCAGAAATTCCCAAGATGAAAGAATATATGGAAGGAATTATAAGAGAAGGCGAAATGGCGATAATAAAAAGGGCGATGGAACTCTACAAAAAAGACAAGAAGAAGATCTCCGAGGTGCTCGGAATAAATGTAAAGACTTTAAACAAAAAGATCAAAATTTACAATTTGAAATGAAGGTCATATTTTATCTTTCTTTAGATCCACAAAAGGCCAAAGAAGAGAACCTTCCACTTTCTCTGCCTCTTATTGGAGAAGATTTTGAAGAGGCTGTCAAAAGCAACAGGTTGGATCCCGAGATGATCTTAAGAGGATTAAGGGCTCAAATAGAGACGGGAAAGAAGGTGGAGTATTACCTTCCATATTTGGTTTACTTTCTATACGATAGGGCAAGATTTTTCATAAACAATGGCAATTTAGATATGGCAATGAAGATGATCGAAGAAGCCTCTAATTACAAAAAAGATTACCGGTATCCGCTTCACCTTGGGATAGTAGAGAGAATAGATGGCAATCTCGAAAGATCTGAGATTCTTCTCAAAGAAGCGCTCGCTATGAATTCCGAGTACTTGCCGGTAAGGTTAGAACTCGCAAGGACGCTTATCGAAGAGAAAGAATACGAAGAAGCAATAGAGGTGTGTAAAAAGGGACTTGAAATAGATCCCTCCTTTGCGCTTTTTTACGTTGTAATGGGGGATGCGTACCTTGCAATTGGGGATTACAATTCGGCCATAGCGCTGTACCGTCAGGCCCTTTCTATTGACAGTACACTTCCCGTTCACTGGAGAATTGGCGTCGCCGCAAACTCACTTCAAAAATTTTCTCTTGCCGAAAGAGAATTTAAACTATCGATCGAAAACAATGAAGGGAATCTTTACTCGACATACGATCTTTCCTATGCGCTTTACCGGCAGGGGAAAGTTTTCGAGGCAGAATTTTTCACCGAACTCGTTATTCTCGAAAAGATCGCTGGCCTTTACGAAGAAGGCCTCGGAGATGTTGAAGAAGGCCTTAGCCTTGGTATCGAAGAAGAGGGCTTTTTGATCGCTGCCATAGATCTTTACGCCTTAAATGGAATGATAGACAAGGCTCTTGAATTGTGCGAAAAACTCCCCGAAGAACTTTCTTCATCGAGAAAAACACTTATAGAGTTTCAGGATGGATGGGATCTCAAAATCGAAATTTTAGATGTTGCAAAGTACATTAATACCAATCCTAAGATCAAAAGGAGAATTGAAGAGATAAAAGAAGGCTATATTGGAAAAGAAGAGATCTTTGATCCTTCAATGCTGAAAATAGTCGAGATGGCGATAGAGAAACATAAACTTCACTTTTATTCGGCCGAATCCTTTATAACGAGAGCATCTCTTGCTTTTTCGGGATCTTTTGATCTTACCGCCTTGCTTATATTCCTTTACAGGGTTTATTTTTACACTCATGCCCTTGGATACGCCGTTGATGAATCGATAGATCAAATTATACCTCAGATAAGCGATATATCTTGGAAGGTAGGAAATGCCATTGCAAAGGTTATGGATGAAAACCACGCCGTGTCAAAAAAAGAAGACATAAAAGAAATTGCCCAATACATAGCGTATCTTTTGATCTCGGGAGAAGTTGATCCCGATTTTAAAAGTCTTATCGAAATGGTTGTGGATCAATGAAGAGCATAAAACTGTTAAAGATAAATTTATCAGAGAGAGAAATATCGGCTTTTGAAGTGGATCCGAATTTAATAGGCGGGAAAAAACTCGCACTTGAATTGATCCGACAATCCGATCCCTTGTCGGAGTCAAATGTACTTGCCATCGCAACAGGGCCATTTACCGGAGAAAGTGATGTCCCTCATGGTGGAAGGTTTGCCGTTGCCGCATGTGGAATTGACGGGGCAAAAAGCGTCAGTTCATCGGGTGGAAGATTTGGAATCGCTCTGAAATCGATTGGATACGATGGCCTTGTGATCGAAGGGAAGGCGAATGATCTTTCCTACATTTACATAAATCATTCGAAGATCGAAATACTCGATGCGCCTTATCTGAAGGGGACAGATGTGTCGGAGTGCAAAAAAATCCTTTCAGAAAGATCGGTCGTTGCATGCATAGGACCGGCAGGAGAAAAACTCCTTCCCTTATCCGTCATACTCTTCGATGAATCCCCGGCCGGCCGGGATGGTTTGGGTGCCGTAATGGGAAGCAAAAATTTAAAAGCGATAAGGATCTTTACAGATGAGGCGATAAATGATCCGTGCTTAGAATGTCCCGTTAGGTGTGAAAAACGTTTGAACGATCATTGGGAAAGGGCCGGCGCTACCTTTATGAAACACACCCAAGATGAGGACGCGATCAAGGAATTTGTGAAGATGTGCAATGATCTCGGCGTCGATTCTTTGCGTGCGGGAGAAGTAATTCAACACCTTCCAAAGGATACGAAAGAACTTTTGGATCTTTTAAAAAACGAGAAAGTTCAACCTTCTCATTCACGCGAAGATCCAGTAAAGGACATGATGGATACATTTGGCTTTTGCGCTTTTTCTTATGGCGCTTTAAAAATCGAGGATTATCAAAGAATAATACGCAAATACAACTTTGATTTTTGAACAAAGATGGATTCTGCCCGTCTAAGAAGTGAATACCCCCTATCCCCTTAAATTATAAAAGAGCCCTTAAGGGCTCTTTATTCTTGGTAAAGTGGCGGGAACGATTAAAGCGCACTGAACAAATTTTTACAACATTTTTTATCCGCCAACACACTCCTTTTGGTTTGCACTATATGGGGATGGGAAAGTGAAGAGTAAGTAGTGAGTAGTAAAGAGTGAGCAGTTTTGATTGCCAATTTCAATTCATTCCACGTGCTACCCGTATTACCCGTCGGAGCAACGATGACCTCCTCTTGACAATCTTAAAAAATAGTGGCATAATATATTAAAAGTTTTTGGGAAAGATATTTATAATTGATATTACGGTAAATCTTGAGAAATAAAGGTGGGTAAAATGAACAAATTTTTGGTTTTAGTTTCGAAAATCAACAACAATAATAATAACTCAATCGACATCGGTCGGTTGGGTTAGTTTATTTTTGAGTATATACCCAAAGGGCCGATGAGAAAAATCATCGGCCCTTTAAAATTTTAGGAGGTGTTTTTATGATAAAGGTTGAAAAGCAGATCGAAACGAAGGCTGAAGTGCTTCAAATCTCGAGTGAGTTGATCTCTGAGATGGGACAGTTTTTAAGAAGGGAGGGATTCATAGAGATTTTGCCAGTCATAATTTCACCGATAACCGATCCTCTAAATCACAGTGTTTTTGACGCCTCGATCGATTACTACGACGGCAGGTATTCTCTTACCAAATCCATGATCTTCCACAAACAATTGGCAGTTAGGACCTTTCCTAAGATCTTCATTTTCTCCCCTAACGTAAGGCTTGAAACGAATGATAAGTCATCAACTGGCAGACACCTGATAGAGTTCACCCAACTCGATCTCGAGGTAAGAAATGCAAAAAGAGATGATATTCTCGATCTTATTGAAAGGATGTTCGTCGATGTCTTCGAGGATATAGATGAAAAATTCGGAGAGATCGTTAGAAAGATGAATCCGCGTTTTTCAATTCCCTCAATACCTTTTAGGCGCGTTAAATATCTTGAAGCGTACGAAAAGTATGGCCCGGACTTCGAGAGTATTCTATCAAAGAGCGCGACAGAGCCTTTCTGGCTTATAGATATCCCGATAAAGGAGAGGGAATTTTACGATAGACTTGATGGAGACGGAAAGACCCTCGTTGATATGGATCTTATATACCCCTACGGATTTGGAGAGGCAATTTCCGGAGGGGAGAGGGAATACGATTACGAAAGAATCCTTTACAGAATGGGACTCAAGGGAAATAAACCTGAAGATTTTGATTGGTATCTTGAGGAGGTAAAAAAAGGAATCCCGCCTTCGGCCGGTTGCGGAATAGGCGTAGAAAGACTTACAAGATTCGTGTGCAACCTTAATAGCGTCGCCGAGGCGAGATTATTTGCAAAGGTTCCTGGGAAGATATCTATATGATAGAAAACAGCCCTTTGGGCTGTTTTCATTTTTTTGCGTACTTTTTGTTGAATCTTTCTACTTGTCCTTCGATGTCAACTATATTGGTTCTCTTTCCGGTAAAGAAAGGATGGCACGCAGAACAAACTTCGAGTGTTATCTTATCCTTTGTGGATAGGACTTTGTACTCTGCCCCGCAGGCACATGTGGCCGTTACCTCGTGCAATTGTGGATGTATACCTTTTTTCACTTCGAAAACCTCCTATTGCGATTTCTCATTTATTATAACATCTTTTTCCTGATTTGTAAGTTTCATACCTCTCAAAGATTCTATCAGAACGACTATAAAGCCTATTAAAAGAGGTATGAAATACCTCAAAATGCTCCATTCTATCGTTATTGTCGCGACGTATTTTGACGGTATAAGGGCCGAATAAAAAAGGTAAAACTCTCCTTCGGCCGTTCCCGTGGCTCCAGGAGTCGGGGAGTAATAAATTATAAGCGTTGCGAGAGCCTGAATCGCAAAGACATCGAGAGCGCTTTGAAGATCGCTTCCCAGAAGGTTAAGGGAGGATATTATCGGAAAGACGAGCATTAAGCCCGCTCCGCTTGAGATGATAGAAAGCAAAAAGACCAAAATCAGGATATGAGGTTTATGAGAAAAGGTCTTTGCGCTTGTTGCGTATTTTGCTATCTCGCTGTCAAATCTTTCGAGCAATTTTTCTACCTTTGGCCTCAATTTTTTACTGAAGGTGAAAATAGATATCACCTTTCTTACCACTCCGAAGAAAAGATTATAGACGCTTTTGTTGAAATTAAAGAGCATCATCAAAACTATTGTCACCGTTGAGATCAAAAAGCCTATGATCGCAAGAGAAATAGCCGAGGGAACACTGCCGAGTAAAGCGATGGCCCTTCCCAGACCGAATATCGCTATTACCTCTATTGCACCCTGCCATGCTATGAATTTGAATACGATGATAGAAGTTGAAATGCCCGGCGAGACTCCCAATTTATTCATGTAAACGATCTGCATCGGCTGACCGCCTACGGATGAAGGAGTTATCATTCCAAAAAAGTTAGCGATGATAGTGGCCTTTAGGGATTGAAAAATGGTTATCTTTGACTTTGAGAGTCTCACGAGTATATACGTGTTAATGGCGTCAGTTATCCACGATACCAAAAGTAAAATTACACCAAAGACCCCCCACCATGATCTCAGAAAGAAATGATCGATGAGTTTTAAATTTATCCCTCCGCCGAAGGAGTTAAGTAAGTATATTGTTATGGCCAAGACGAGCCCTATTACTAAACCGTAAATGATGAATTTTTTCATTTTTTGGAAATCACCACTCTGAGCGCTTTCTCCTCATCCATTCCGTCGTTGATCTTCATTTCGAGAATCTTTTCGAGCGTATTTCTTATTTCCATTCCTTCAAGTTTGTAAATGTTTTTAAGCATTGCGCCGTTGATCTTTTCGAGTTTTACCTTTGATATTTCAAAATATTCAAAGACTTTTTCTTTTAATCCTTCATCGTAAGAGAGAGCGAGTAAAAGTTCGGAAGGTAAAGACTTTAAAGCATTGTAGAGTGCAAATCTGCTCTTCGGATTTGAAATGGAGGAAAGAAATTTTGTGTCCTGAAGAAGTGAAAATGAATTCACGATTTTCATTGGCACTCCATACATCTTCATCGTTTCGTTTGCCATTTTCACCGGACACTTTTTTAAAATCAAAAGGATCATCGCGTACAACTTATTCGCTTTCGAAAAATTCTCCGATCTTGCGATAGAGAAAAACCTTTCGAAATCGATCTTGGATTGGCAGAAAAGTTCCGAAAAGATTCCGTAATCCTGGTAAAGAGAAAATACCCGTGCGGCCCTTTCTTCTTCTATCGATCTTTCGAGTTCTGCCCTTATGCGCGATGGGCTTACCGACGAAAGATAACCTCCCTTTATCGCTTTTAAAAGAAGAATTTCCGTGTTCGGAGACAATTTGTACTCAAACCTTCCAGCGTATCTTAACGCCCTCAAAATCCTCGTCGGATCTTCGATAAAACTCAAGGTGTGAAGAACGCGTATCTCTCTTCTTTTTATGTCTTCGAGTCCGCCAAAAAAATCTATTATAACGCCAAAGTTGTTCGGAGTTAAATCCATCGCCATAGCATTTATCGTGAAATCTCTTCTGTAAAGGTCCCGTCTTAAATTCGATCTTTCTACCTTTGGCAATGTTCCGGGCTCTTCGTAATATTCTGTCCTTGTCGTGGCGATATCTATCGAAATTCCATTGAATTTAATCGTTGCCGTACCGAATTCGGGATAGGTAAGGCATTTAACCTTTTTTTGATCTGCAAATTCCTTCGCGAATTCTATGCCGTCTCCTTCGATTGCTATATCTACGTCGAGACTTTCTTTAGACATTATAAGGTCTCTTACAAAACCTCCAACGGCGTAAATTTTTTCTTTTTTCGAAAATGCGAAATTTCCTATCTCCTTTAGAATAGAAAGCAATTTTGGAGAGATGATATTTTCGATCTTTCCCTCTATGCTCAATCTCTTCTCGTAATAGGTCCTGTCGACCATAGCCCTGACAAGATCTCTTCTTGTTATTATTCCGGCGATCTTTCCTTCTTCATCAAGAACAGGGATTCTTCCTATGTTGTGGATTGCCATTAACTCTCCAACCTTGCTCGCCGGATCTTTTAAATTCACCGTTATCGGAGGAATGCTCATCGTCATCGAAAGATCTTCGACTCCGGCCTTCAAGGCTCTGTCTACATCTTTTTTTGTTATCACTCCGACAACGCGATCTTCACCATCCAATACAGGCAAGCCGGTTAAATTCGTTCTTTCGATCATCTCTTTTACCTGTGAGAGGGATGTATCTATCCTTACCGAAGTTACGGGACTTGTCATTATTTGCGCCGCAGTGAGGTCTTCTTTTGCGAATTGTGAAAACCACCATAGTCTCGCGCCCTTCTTTACGCAAAATGCGAGAGCGAGAATATCATTGACATCAGTATGGGGGCTAAGTAATGCGTTGGTCTTTGAATATATCGCGAAGGCGAACAACTGTGTATCACGAGATGAAATCTTTATCTTTATCTTTTCTATTTTTCTAATAAGTTTAGAAGTGTAACACTTTTCTCCTTCAATTACCTGCCTTTTAGGATCCTTTTCTATCTCATCATACTGTGAAAAATTTTTTACATCTTCTGAAGCCTTACCGGCAAGGACAACCCTTGACAGAGGATAGAGATACTTCCACGCAACGGCACTTGCGAGTCCATCTACTGTTGCCGGGAAAAATTTCGTTTTCATATTTCAACCCGCACTTCGTCATTTTCTTTGAGAACTGCCTGTGAGTCAACTACTTTACCGTTCACAAAGACCTTTAATCCGTCGAGAGTGAAGTGAAGAAATTCAAAAAGATCTGCAACTGTAAGATCATTTTTAACCTCAACTACGTCTCCATCTCTTATAACATCCTCCAAGGATGCATCCTTAGAATTTATTTTCACGTGTGGAAGTAATTCTATTTCTTTTCCATCTATTTTTATTTTTAAAGGTTTAACTATGTCAGAAACCCTTAGAATTTTGGAATTTCCATCGGAAGGTCTTATTTCTATTATATCTCCGTCCTTTACCATGCTTTTTAAACTTTCAACCTTCCCATTTATTTTTACGACTGGATCTGGTAATTCACCGCTTACGATCTGCACTTGGCCGTTTAGCGTGTAGGTTATGCCGTTGCTTGGACTTCCTATCATCTTTTTTACGTCAAATCCACCCTGAATCAAAGTCTGGAAGACATCTTCTCTTCCTGTTAAATTCATTATCTGGACCGGTTGCCCGTTTAAAGTTATTCTTTTGAAGATTTTACCAAGGTTGAATCTCGACGAATAAACAATCCCAACAGGTGTTATGAATTCGCTTCCTTTAAGTTTTTTGGTTTGATCCTTTATAAAAGATATATTCTCGACATCTCTAAGAGCGATTCTCGTTTTTGGAAGTGATAATTTTTCAGCAAGCATATCAACGAAGTGCGGCACCTTTGCTCCACCGCCAACTATCATAACCGCGGCCGGGGTCTTTCCATTTATGTCCATTATCGCTTTCGATATTTCTTCCGTTATAACATCTACAACTGAATCTGTAACCTTCAAGCATTCTTCCCTCGTTATCTCGATCGGAATTCCGAGCACATTTTCAACGCTTATCTTCTCGAGATCTAAAGATCTCTTAACTATTTCTCCATCTTGGAAGGAGAGAAGAAATTCATCGCATATCTTTTCAGTTATCTCATCGCCGGCCATCGGTATCATGCCATAAGATGTTATTGCACCGTTGTTGCTTATTGCTATGTCTGAGGTTCCTGCCCCAACATCTACAAGGGCAAGGTTAAGCCTTCTCAAGTCTGCAGGCACCACAAGGTTCATGGCCGCCATAGGCTCAAGTGTTAGATAATTCACCGTCAAATGTGAAAGTCCCATGACAGAAAAAAGCGCCTCAACGATTCTTTGTGGCAAAAATGCCGCTATAACGCTTACCGACGCAGTCTCTCCGAATTGACCTATGAGACTTCTAACCTCTTCTCCATCTACCGTATAACGAAGAACGGAATATCCAACGCAATAATCCCGTCCACCCTGATTTTTCTCTATCGCATCAGAGAGAGCCTTGAATTCAAGAGATTTTAGGTAATTTTCGTCTATCTTTGAAAATGGTATCCTGTCCGCTGCCGTGCCAGTTATGGTCTTTAAAAATCTTCCGGCAACAGCCGTTGAAGTTTCCACAAGTTCGACGTTATTTCTTTCTTCAAGAGCCTTTTTCACCTTTAAGACGGCGGATGAGACCTTTGGCACGTCATTTATCTGCCCATCGAGCATGGCTCTTTCTTCATGCTCGACAACCTCAAAATCGATTACCTTTATTCCATTTTCAATCTCTTCGGCCAGTATTCCAATGACCGTCCTCGTTCCGATATCAAGTCCAAAGATCATATGTCCTCTCCTATCACGGTAACTCCAGTTCCACCTTCACCTTCACGCCCAATTCTGAAATTAACATGTTTTGATCTTAAAAATGACCATATTCCATTTGCAAGCCTTCCGGTTCCCTTGCCGTGAATTATAAAGCCAACCGAATTCGATCTTATCACATGTTCTACGAATTCTTCAACGACTGGTATGGCTTCTTCGACAGTCATACCGCGTATGTCGATTTCATTTGAAATTTTTTCTTCCTTTACATACTCGATTTTTTCTTCCCCGACTTTGGGCCTTGGGTAAATCTCGATCATTTTATTGGATACCTCAACATTTGATCCGTTCACATCGAGTACAACCGCATCTTTTTTTATAGACTTTATTTTTCCAGTTACATTCGTGCCCTTTATGCGGGCATACCCTTCACCGTACGAAAATGCATTTTCCATCATTGAATTCTCTATCTCTTTTCGCAAATCATCGAGTTTTTTGACCCTCGACACAAGATCAACTTCCTCTTTTGAAGATCTCAAATCGTGAATCGCTCCTTCTAATTCTTTTTTGGTCTTTGAAATCTGATCGGAGAGTTTTCTTATCTCTTCTGAGAGTGCAGTCAATTCCTTCGCCTTTAATTTTTCAAATTTTTTCTCGTATTCGCTCCTTATTTCATTCAATTCTTTCATCTTTTTGTTTATCTCCGATACTTTGGTATCGTACTCGTTAATGCGGCTCTGCAATTCTTCTATTAGGAGATCTTCTTTTGAAAAGGAGGTGGATCTATGCTTTTTGAATGCCTCTATTATTTCTTTCGAGACTCCCATCTTCTCGATTATCTCCAGCGCTCTACTTCTGCCTGGCATATCCATGTGAATTTTGTAAGTTGGGGCCATTCTTTCGATATCGAATCCAACGGAAGCATTTCTGACCAGTGGCAACGTGTATGCGAGGCTTTTAAGGTCTGGAAGATGGGTTGTAACGAAGACCTTCGCCCCCTTGGATAGGAGTATTTCTATTATGGCTTTCGCGAAGGCGGATCCCTCTGAAGGTTCTGTCCCTTCCCCTATTTCATCTATAAGAATTAGGGTCTTCTCATTTGCAGACCTGCATATCTCGTCCTCTCTTATCACCCTTGCGGAGAATGTGCTCAATTCATTTTTGATAGACTGATCGTCCCCTATGTCAGAATAGATGGCGTCAAAGATAGAAAGTTCAGTTCCATTTCCAGCCGGCACAGGTACGCCAAGTCCGCACATTAACGAAAAAAGACCAATAGTCTTTAAGAAGACCGTTTTTCCACCCATATTTGGTCCGCTTATTATTATAACCTTGTCTTCTTTTTTTATTTCTACATCTATCGGCACCACCTTATTTTCATCTATCAATGGATTGCGACCCTTTTCTATCCTTATAGCACCATCTTCTCTTATGAATGGAATAACGCACGAATTCTTGATTCCGTAAGAGGCCCTTGCGTAAAGCGCGTCGAATTTTTCAAAGTTTCCTATAAGCGAGAGTATCGAATCTGAATTTTTAGATATCATCTTTATGCCGGTATCCATTATCTTGTACATCTCTATCGATTCTTTTGATCTTGCTATTGCGAGCGCATCATTTAATCCTATCATCTCTTCTGGCTCTATGTAGTACGTCAAGCCGGTCGCAGATTGGCCGTGTATTATGCCCTTTACCATAGATCTTTTAGAAGCATCGACGGGAAGGACATACCTATCATGGCGCTGAATTACAAGGCCTTCCGAAATGATACCGAATTTTGTACCTTCGGATATAAGTTGCTTTATTCTTTCTTCTATTTCTTGCTCGATCGACCTTATCTCTTTTCTTATTCTCATCAATTCCTGAGAGGCAGTATCCTTTATCGTACCATCCGGGTTAAAGGCTCTGTCGCAGTACTCTACAAAGCCATTGAAAGGAATGAGATTTACGGCGAGGTCTTTTAGATGTGGTTTATCTGAGATAATGTCAGAGATTCTTTTTGAAAGTTTGAAGAAATTTGAGAAATCGATAAGTTCTTTTGAATCTATTCTCTTTCCCGCTATCACGTTTTTTAAGGCATTTTCAACATCCTCTACCGGATAGATCGCGGAAGAGATCTCGTCGAAGATCTCGGTTATCTCTTTAACCTCCTCGTAAACTTCGTCGTATTTTTCATCGAAGTTCATCTTATCAAAGTACTTTTTTCCGTAAGGAGAGAATGCAAGGGACTTTATCTTGTCTAAAAATACGTAAAATTCAAGTTCTTCAATAGTCTTCCTGTCAATCTTCAAAATTAACCTCCAAAGTTAGAACTCATCGAAACAGTAAAAGGACTCAAGGACTGACCGAAATTCGTTGCATTCAAAAAGGTATAGGAAATGAACAGATCGAAGCCTAAATAATTATTTATCACAGTTCCTATTGAAAAAGATCCCGCCTGGCCGAATGTACCGCCGTATCCTGCACAGAGAGAAAAGTATTTGGTTATGAAATATTGAAGGCCGATTCCGTATTCTCCAGATGTCATATTCTCAAAAGCGTTAAGGTTAATGGATGAATTTTCATATCCGACTCCCAAAACTATCTCGGCCGGATAATACTGGACCGTCGATGAGACCCACGTTATATTTGCAAGTGCATTCTTCAAAGTCAAGGAAAATTTGAAATCCTGCAATTTCAAAATGCCTCCAAAATCCGCAGAAAATCCATTGACTATATCTGTACCGTAAAAGGCGCTTACATTTCCACCGATCGAGATTGAATTCATTCTGTAGGCCAAAGATCCGTAAAACCTATGCTGCGAATAATTCGTGTCTATGGCCCTTGTCGTTTGAAATGCGCCGCCGAAATAAAAATTCCCCAAGTTGGCAGTGGCCGAGAGAAAATCATTTCTTATAACGCCAAGATAATGTTCAACGTGGGAAAAGAAGAGGCCGCCGTCGCCAGTTGCGATTCCTGCCGGGTTGTAGGCGATCGATTGTGGCCCGGCATAAATGGTGTAGATGGCGCCGCCCATCATCATGCCGAAAGCGGATGGATTGTCGATTGTATCGAGAACATCCGCAAAGATCGCGACGGGAATAAGAAAAAACAAAGCAATGATAATGCCCTTCATTTTATCCACCTCACCGTGAAATGACAAATGATATCGCTTTGAACTGCGTGAAGACATTTGGCAGACTGCCAACTCCTACAACGGCCACATACATTCCATTTGAAACCGAAGAAGTATCGAGCGTGTAGATTAGGTTACCTATTATCTTTACCGCGCTTCCGGATTGAGAATCAATGATGCGGCCCCTCATATCGTATATGTATATCTTGTAATAGCAATCTTTGTCCACATTTAAGAAAAATTGAACATTGCGAGGTCCTATCGCATTAGATGGATTGGCGTAGAATGAAAGAATAGACGGAGAGGTGCCAGGCTGGATCTGGGTTGTCATGCCAAGCGCGTAGGTGCCCCCCATCGCCTTGAATGTCGCGATCTCCATTCCCACATCTGGAAGTATCGGAGAGAGAGTCCATATTCCCCCCGCTAATTTGTAGACTCTTACATTTCCAAAAAGGCCATTTACAAGTTGATTTGAAAAGTAAAGATTGTACGTGAAAGATGCGGCAGGCGTTATACTGGATGAAACGGATACGCTGTCTGAAATCTGATTAAAATTTGAATACCCTACGTATGTGTTTTGAGGACTGAAGGTTCCCATGTATACAGCCACAATGGCGCTGGATGTAAAGGCATTCGATGGTATTGTGATCCAACCGTTGTCCGAAAGGTATATAGTTCCACTATTTATTTCGTACTTTGTGAAGGTCTGCGATATTGACGGAGCATCTGAAAATTTTGCATTTACGTCGACAATCCCAGGGTTTAACGTGTAGTTATAAGTGCCTGTCCAGAATTTGATTTTGTTCATTTGAATTGGTTGAATGATCGGTCCGTCCTTTACGATCACATACGGCGTTGAATTAGAGGAGATGGAAATTATAGCCTTATTCGTTCCGTTTACAAGTTCTATATTCATTGAATTAGGCGAATTCACCGCATTTACGCGAATGGCCGGAGATAAAACCATCTGAAGGATCTGTCCCTTGTAACTGTACCCGATTATTATCTGCGATAACGTGTAGGTACCTTCAGAGGTTATATTAATGGTTGAGGCAAAGTCATTCCCAGACGGTGAAAGGCTAAAAGTTTGAGATTGAGTCGGGGTAATCCAGGTTACGTAAACGTATGAGATATCAACATCGTTAGAATGGTAAACAGAAAAGTAAAATTCGACATTGCTTCCAACACTCACGCTTGTCGAAGAAACCTGGACAGGGGTTACAATAAGGCCGTCTGGCCCTATCAGAAATCGGGACAAAAGGTAATCTGACATGCCGGTCCGCGGATCATTCGTTGAAATCATCGCATCGAGTGTGTAAGAATTTCCTGGAAGGAACACCCCGGATGGCGTTATCTTTACAATTTCATACTGTTCGGGATTAATTTTGCCCGTGTTCGGTGAAATTGTAAGGCCCGATGGCGATGAGAAGGCAGTAAAAGTGAGGATTTTCGATCCTATATTCGTTATTTCACTTAAAACCGATGGCATGTAATTGGATATAAATGGTAGATACACAATCGTCGATTCGACACTCGCGGCCGGTATATTGCTTGTAAAAGTCGCAACGTTGGAAAGATATGTCCCCTCCGAAGTTATCAACATTCCAACGGCCCTGTAATCGGAATAGTCTGTCACGGTGTAATCCCATGTATATCCATTTGACGAAACCGAAGGATTGTAAAGTGTTTGGGTAGAATCGGAAGAATAGTCGTAGAGTAAAAGACGGGCATTGTAAGGCCCCAAAAGAGGAGAGGCCGTCATCGTGAATGTAACGGTATAATTTTTAAGCAAAAAGACGGGATTAACCGTTAGATTCAGAGAAACTCCGTAAATTATTACAGGTAACGCCAAAAAGATAAAGAAAATGAATCTTTTCATATTCTCCCCCCGCTCAAGATAAACTAAAAAGCCTCATCGATCATTACCGAATGGGACAACCTTTCGTAGAAATTGAGAATCACATCTCCGTAGGTCTTTCTATTGCTAAGATATATCGATTTTCCGTGATCAGGAGGCAATTCTTTTTCAAAGGATTCTATCACGACAATTCCACCTTCATTTAATATATCCATGTATTTGTCTATTTCGTTAAAGGCCTCCATTAACAAACCGGTGCCAAAAGGTGGATCGGCAAAGACAAGATCGAACTTCTGTTTTTGCGCGAGCCGACGCAACGCTATTCTAAAGTCGAGATTTAGTATTTTGATCTTGCCATCAAGTCTTGAGAGATTCTTTCTTATTGTATCACATGAACTTTTGGATATTTCAACTATCGTAACGCTCCTTGCCGATCTGCTCAGCGCTTCGGCTGAGATAATTCCACTCCCTCCAAAAAGTTCAAGTATATCCATCCCTTCGACATTTACCATGTTAAAGAGAGCCTCTCTGGCTATGGCAGGCGTATATCTTGTTCTTTTGTCTGAAACCGAAGAGATGTTCATCCTCGCGTACTTTCCACCCGTTATCTTCATTACCCGACCTCCACGAACTTTATCCTCTCTCCGTATCTTCTGTCTATCTCCTTAAGAAGAGATGGATGATCTTTCAATTGAGAATCATTTTCGAGGAGTTTTTGTGCATCGTGACGGGCCATGATCAAGATTTCTTCATCTTCTATTAAATCGGCAACCTTGAACTCCGGTATGCCGTGCTGGCGGGTACCCATGAATTCTCCAGGGCCACGCATCTTCAAATCGTATTCCGCAAGTTCAAATCCATTGAACGTATGCTCGAAGTACCTCAATCTTTCTATCTCGGCTCCACCTGTCAAAAGCAGGCAGAAAGATTCATTTCCGCTTCTTCCAACCCTTCCTCTCAACTGGTGCAACTGGGCAAGCCCAAATCTTTCAGGATGATCTATGACCATCACCCCCGCGTGGGGAATATCTATTCCCACCTCGATTACCGTAGTTGAGACAAGTAACTGAACTGACTTATTCAAAAACCTTTCCATGACATCTGCCTTTTCTTCTGAAGGCATTCTTCCGTGAAGAAGGCCTATTTCGTATCCTTTAAAGGGACCTTCTTTGAACTCCGTGTATATCTTTGTCGCCGCCGATAATTCCAATTTTTCCGATTCTTCTATCAGAGGCACTATCCAGAATACCCCGACGCCGCGATCCATCTCTTGCCTTACAAAATCATAAACTTCCGATCTTTTCGATTCGTTGACTATAAGTGTTCTTGGATTTTTCTTTCCATAAGGCATCTCGTCTATCAGCGTGATATCGAGATCGCCGTAAAGCGTCATTGAAAGGGTTCTCGGTATCGGCGTTGCCGTCATGACGAGCGTATCGACGGCCTTTCCCTTTGACATCAGTGATTCTCTTTGTCTGACTCCAAATTTGTGCTGTTCGTCTATCACGACGAGTCCGAGATTTTTGAAAAAGACATCCCTTTGAATAAGCGCGTGCGTTCCTATGACGAGATCGATATCGCCAGAGGCAATCCCATTCTTTATCTCGGCCTTTTCGGAATTTGGAGTTGATCCAGATATAAACGCAATTTTGACTTTCAAATTCTCAAAGTCCTTTTTTATCCTTTCGTAATGCTGCCTTGCAAGGACATATGTCGGTGCCATAAAGGCCGCCTGAAATCCGCTCTCTATCACGTCTAAAATCGATATCTCCGCAACCACTGTTTTTCCGCTTCCGACATCTCCGTGCAAAAGCCTATTCATCATTCTATCGCTTTTGAGATCATTTTCTATTTCCGTAATGGCATTTTTTTGGGCATTCGTGAGTTTGAAAGGTAAGGAAGAGATGAATTTTTTTGCAAGATTTCCTTCGAACTCCTTTGCAACTCCACCTTGAGACTGGATCGAGTGCTTTACCATCAACTTGGATACCTCGAGAAAGAAAAATTCATCGTAGGCAAGTCTCCTTTTTGATTCCTTAAGATGGTATTCGCTCTTTGGGAAGTGCATTCCGTAAATGGCCGATTTGAGATCTATCAACTTTCTCGATCTTATTAATTCTTCAGGCACAACGTCTTCTATGTAATTGACGTATTTAATGTTACTCTCTATCAAAGATCTCATAACTCCCTGCGATATTCCGGCAGTAAGATCGTAGATAGGATATATCTTTGGGGGTTCGTCATCGATTATTTCAAAGTCTGGTGAATAAACTTTGAATTTCCCATATTCGGATTTCACATTTCCGCTAAAGGCTATCCTTTTTGCCTTTGATAGCGAGTCGTAAAGGTATTCCTGGTTAAACCATACAAGGTACATATTTGAAAACCCATCTGTCACGATCATGTTTATTATTTTGAAGTTCTTTACCCGTTTTTTTTCAACGCTTACAATCTTTGCTGTCGCAGATACCTGCTGGCCCGCTTTCAATTCCAAAATTTTCAAAGGCCTTCTTCTATCATCGTGAATTCTCGGAAAATGATAGAGCAGATCCCTTATCGTGTGTATTCCAAGTTTTTGCAAAAGTGCGGCTCGCCTTGGCCCTATCTTCTTTCCGAACCTCACGTCCATGTCCGGATCAAGCACTTCGCCGGACGGTTGTGGAGATTCTATGAGATTTTCTTTTTTTAGTTTTTCTATCATATTTAGGCCATTTTTAAGACGGGTTATTACCCTTTCTTGACTCAAATTTGAAAGGCCGAAAAAATATTCGCAAAATGCCACAAATCTTTCTTTCGAGTCGGACGTCACAAGCGTCTCTTTAAGAGACGATCTTATGAACTTTTCAAAGTCGTCAGGCTTATAATCTCCATTGAGAGTTTTTTGTATGTATTCTTCGGAAAGGTAAACGAAATCCTCAAAAAGCATAAATATCACTGCTGAAGACTTTGAATTAAGTTGTGGATATTCATTCTTTGGATTTCCATCTCATCATTTTGAAGATCAAAATAAATCCTTATCACAACCATTACAACGATCAAAAGTAGAAAAATAAGCACCATTCCTATTTGACCTTTATGCATTTTCAACCCCGACGAACGGCAGATTTCTCTTTCTTTGATCGTAATCAAAGCCATATCCGACTATGAATTTGTCGTCTATTTCAAAACCTACGAAGTCTACCGGAACATCTATCTTTCTGTGAGCCCTCTTTTCAAAGAGCGTGGCTACCTTGAGAGTCGCCGGTTTGTACTTTGAAAAGTATCCGAGAATGTAATTGAGCGTAATTCCGGTGTCTACTATGTCTTCAACGACAAGAATATGCTTTCCGTATATACTCTCATCGAGCCAGGATTTAACTCTAACCCTTTCGGTGCTTCCGCTTCCCGAGTAACTCGAGACCTGAACGAAAGAATAAAGCACGTCCAATTTGATCTCGAGAACGAGATCGCTAAAAAAATGGATGGCTCCCTTCAGCACGCAGACTGCCATTATCTCATCCGTTATCGGAGAATAAACCTTTGTTATCTCGTCTCCGAGTTCGACTATGCGTTTGTGAATCTCTTCTCTTGTGTATAATGTTTGCACAAAACACCTCTACATCTCAAATACGATGACTTTTCGATCCAACTTCTTTATCTCTTCCGGATTTATTTCAAATGCGCCCTTGACCTTTACAACATCTTTAAAGGCGGATGTGAAATCCTCTAACTTTCCAAGTTCGAAACTCACATACTTTGTCATGTAATGCATTGGAAAAATGATGTGTGGCTTTAAAATGTTGGATATTTCTATGGCTTTTTTGGCATCTATTGTGAAGACGCCTCCGACGGGAATCATTATCGCATCGACGCCTTTAAGTTTTTCTATCACGTCTTTGTCTATCATATGGCCTAAATCTCCAAAGTGCGCGACCGTTATCGAACTCGGAAAGCGCATCTTGAATATTATGTTATTACCTCTCTTTGCGCCCTTTTCTTCATCGTGGTAGGTGGGTATCCCTTCGATCTTGAGAGTACCAAAATCATAGGGTTTTGGCTCTTTTATTACCTCAAAATTGCCTCTTAAAAGGTTATGGGCGTTGTGGTCAAAATGCTGGTGACTTTCTGTTACGTGAGTTGGTTTAACATTTGGAATCGGATATCCCACGCTTTTATCGAATGGATCTGTAACAAGAAAGATTTCTCCATCTTCGATGGCAAAAGAAGAATGACCCAACCAGATGAATTTCACTTTAGATCACCTAACCTTTCGATGTTTATATTCTCGGGAGGCTCGATCTTTCTTACATGGTAAGGAGAGTATCTGTCCTCATGTTTTTTGGTGTACCGATTCAAAATCCAGTAGTAAATGCCGGAGCCAGCC
Source organism: uncultured Mesoaciditoga sp. (assembly GCA_964433875.1). Lineage (GTDB taxonomy): Bacteria > Thermotogota > Thermotogae > Mesoaciditogales > Mesoaciditogaceae > Athalassotoga. The sequence continues at coordinate 5,901 of CAYSSO010000010.1, read as the reverse complement.
ACGGAAATACCGAGAGATTCGAGGTTTCCGATCTTCGTAAAAGCAACAAGTACCATCGTGCCGCCTATAATGATGACAAGAGGTATACCATACAGCAAGACAGATAATTTTGTGGCGCTTAAGTGTTCTGAGGTTTCGAATTCGACGTAATCTCCTTCTTTTATCTCAACATCCTTTGGCTTTGGCAAAATCGTTTTGGATGAAGATGTAAAGGCACAATGTCCCGACATCGCGCATGACGAGCATGAACTCGTCCCGGTTACATTCACGATTATGGAATCCTTTTCGACTTTTAAGACTTTTGCAGTTTCGATCATGGAACTCACCACCTTTCTGCTATAATCATTATAACACTGATCGAAGGAGAGATAAAGTGAAGGTAGACATCTTAACGGTGGAGATAGGAAGTACAACGACGGTGGTAAGTGGCTTTAGAATAGGAGACAGGCCGGCCTTGATGGTTCAGGGCGAACATTACACAACGGTCAAAGAGGGAGATGTAACCTTAGGGATAGATCGCGCGGTAAGATCCATCGAGAAGAAAATCGGTGAACATCTTGAATGGGACAGAATGATGGCCTCGTCCAGTGCGGCCGGTGGGTTGAGAATGACAGTTCATGGCCTCGTTTACAGCATGACTGTAAAGGCGGCAAAAGAAGCGGCTCTCGGCGCCGGAGCCGTTATTGCCATGGCAACGGCCGGCAAGATCTCCGATGAAACGATCGAGGAGGTAAAAAAGATCTCTCCAAAACTTATCCTCATCTCCGAAGGCGTTGATAACGGGGAAAGCGAGACTGCTCTTTACAATTCAGAACTTTTTGCCAGGAGCGATATAAATGTTCCCTTTCTTTACGCCGGCAATTCAGCCGTTGCGTCAAAGGTGGAGAGAATCTTTAAAGAAAATGGAAAGGATATAACAGTTACCGAGAATGTCTATCCTCGTGTTGATCTTTTAAATGTAGGGCCTGTCAGAAAGATAATTCAGGACCTTTTCTCAAAGCACATAATTCACGGTCCGGGAATGTCAAAACTTGAAGGACAGGTCTACGGTAAAATAGTGCCAACTCCGGCCGCCGTCATGAAAGCAGTTGAGATCTTGCAACAAGAGATGGGAGATGCGCTCGCCATCGATATAGGAGGGGCGACGACGGATGTCGACTCCGTAACGGCTGGGTCTTCGGATATACAAAAGATTCTTGTCTCGCCAGAACCATTTGCGAAGAGGACTGTCGAGGGAGATCTGGGAGTTTTCATAAATGCTTCGAATGTTGTAAAAAATTTCGAGTGGATAAAGGAAAAGTTCGAAGATCACGAATCACTCCTAAAAGAGATAACGCCTTATCCTTCAAATGGGAGAATGGAAGAGTTTGTCAGCACTTTGGCCATTGCCTGCGCTACAGAGAGTGTTCTCAGACATGCCGGACACAAAAGGTATCTTTACGGTCCAACGGGAAGGATAGAAATCGCTGAAGGGAAGGATCTTACGGCCATTGTTAATATATTTGGCACCGGCGGAGTTCTTAGCAGATCGAAGTGGAATTTTAAGATATTGAACGAGATAAGAAACCTTAGATCAAGGCATCCGATGAATTTACTCCCTCCTGCCGAGGCGAATATCTATTTCGATTCGAATTACATCTTTGCACCGTGCGGTTTGATCTCGCAGATCGATCAGGAATCTGCGAAGAAATTACTTTTAGAGGATGTTAAACTTGCAAAATAAAGTGATCGTAAGAACAGATGGAGGAGCGAATCCCAATCCTGGAAGGGCGGGAATTGCCTTTACAATTGAGAAGAATGGAAAACTGAAATGTGCCTATTGTGAAGTCGTAGAAGGAAAGATCACAAACAATGAAGCAGAGTACATGGCACTTCTTAAGGCTTTAGAATTCGTAAGTAAGAACTTTCCAGATTCAGAAGTTTTGGTCTTAAGCGATAGTCAGTTGATCGTAAGGCAAATGAATGGCGAGTACAAGGTGAAAGCGAAAAATCTTTTAAAGATAAAGTGGAATATAGATAAACTAAAAGAAAAGATGAATTTCAAAATAGAATGGAATGGAAGGAAGGAGAACAAATTGGCCGATCACCTTGTGAGACTTGTAAGAGGCGAGATCGATGTTTGACAGGATATTCGATCTGTTCTTTTCACCAAAAAGGTTTTTCAAAGGTTCAAACTTTGCTCCTTACGACGCGATATTTGCGATATTGTTCTTGTGGATCGTGAATATTTTGGCCGTCTTCCCAACCTTCAGAGAGATTCCGTTTTTTGGAGGCTTTTTGGGTTTTTCACTTGTAATTCTTGGCCTTATATCTTTTTACGCTTTATTCTCGGCATCGCTTCACATGTTCTTTTCAAAGCAAAGTAATATCTTTTGGGCCTTTCCTTACGTTCTTACGCCGAATATATTGACGGGATGGTTCATATCGATTGGAATATTTTCACATTTTTATTACATATTGCTTGCGATACCGATAATTTGGTCTGTAATCCTTGAATTTTACCTTGTTCGTGCAATAATAGGAAAGGGTATTTTGTACACGATCGTGATAAGACTTATAAGAGATTTTGTCTTCCTTACCATAATTTCGATAATATTCAGGAGGTGGTTTATGTGAATGTGGGAATGATGACAGACACCTACATTCCGCAGATAAATGGCGTTGCGACCTCCGTACATCTTTTCAAAAATTATCTCGAAAGCATGGGAGACAAGGTTTACGTCTTTGCACCCGTTATTCCAAATGAAGAGCCAAATACCTTTAAAGTCAGCGGATTGAAATTCTTCTTTGAGCCGCAGCACAGGTTCGCAGTCCCGCTTTCTCAGAAAATATTGAAGATATCTTCAAAGATAAATTTGGATATACTCCACTCTCACGCACCATTTAGCATGGGCTTTCAAGCCATAAGGCTGAGTGAGAGAATAGGAATACCTCACGTTCACACCTATCACACGCTTCTTACGGAGTACAGGCATTACCTTCCCATGCCTTTGAGGCCTACGGAAAATGCCGTCAAAGAGTTCAGCATGTGGTTTTGCAATATGGTCGATACGGTGATCGCTCCAACTCAAAAGATAAAAGGAGAACTCGAAGAATACGGCGTGAAAGTACCTATATATGTATTACCAACGGGTATAGACGTTAAGAATTTTCAGAGAAATCTAAGATATTCTATAAGAGAAAAGCACGGGATTCCGCAAGACGATAAGATCGTGCTTTTTGTTGGTCGCATCGCAAAAGAGAAGAATATCTTTTTCATACTCGAGGCTTTCCTTGAACTTAGAAAGAGGATAAAAAACTCAACACTTGTACTTGTTGGAGATGGGCCTGAAAAGATCGAGATCATGCATAGGGCAAACCAACTTGGAATAAGAGACAAGATCGTCTTTACAGGATACTTGCCCCGCGAGGAAATAATAGAATATTACAGACAATCAGATATCTTCGCCTTCGCCTCCGTTACGGAAACTCAAGGCCTTGTCGTTCTTGAGGCTCTCGCTGCGGGCCTGCCGGTTGTGGCAGTGGCAAAGGAAGGAATAGCAGACGTTCTCGTTGGTGAAAAAGGGTGCTTTCTTGTAGATGAGCCTGAGATAAAGCCATTTGTCGATAAAATGGAAAGGATATTAAAAGACAATGCCCTTAGAATGAGACTTTCGGATGAAGGGTTGAATTACGTTAACCAATACTGGTCAATGGATACGATGGCCGTCAAATTAAGAAGCATATACCAAGAAACTCTGTCTTTAACGAAAAAAAGGAGGAAAAACTATGGTACCAAATCTTTTTTTACTTATTTACACGACCTCGGAATACGGCTTTTCTAACAATTCTTTGATATACCGTCAAAACAAATCAGAAATTCAAAAAGCCATTCTGTGGGTTGTACTCATAGGATTGGCATTATCATTCAATCTTCTCGTCTTTCCGATCGGAATAATGGCGATTCTAACCTACATAGTTATAACGGCCATACTTGTGCTCGCAAAAAAAAGGAGCGATAAGATCTCGTGGTATTTTGGGATGGAATTTTTGAACCTCCTGATTGCCTTGATCTTTACCTTTGCGTTCGGAGAGTTTGTGGCAAATCACAATTACATAGAGGCTCCTTTTTTGAATTACCTTCTCGGTCTTGTCATTGCCTCTGTGGTTATTGCCGATATCTTCAGAAGATCAAACCTTATCGATGTGAAATCGAATGATGCCGATGGAAATTTTGAAAGAATTCTTATCTTCATCTTCGTAATGGCATTGCAATGGTGGTATCTTTCTATAACCCTTGTGGGTATGTTTGTCTACAGATTTATAAGATATAGAAAATTCGATAAAATGTGGCTTGTAAGTCCTGCGGCAGGTCTGGGAATTGCCTTTTTGTGGCTTTTACTTATGAATTTGGGTTGGATTTAATTTTCCCTTAAAAATGCCGATAATTATATCGGAGGGATATTTATGGATATAAAGGGTATTACTTCTGATAAAGTACCGGCAAATACATCGACTCAAAAAGATCAAAGCACTTTGCAGTCATTCGCTGGAAAGAATGCCAGCGATCAGGGAAATGATCCAAAATTGAGTTTAAAAGATGTCGGGAAAAAACTCGATCAGTTCCAGCAGATAACCAAGGTTTCATTCAAATACGAAATAACGAATAATCCAGACATGATAATAATCAAGATAGTCGACCAAAAAAGCGGTGAGATCGTAAGGCAGATCCCGCCCGAAGAGGCCGTAAGACTTGCCAAGGCTATAGATGAACTTTTGGGAGTTTTTATAGATAAACACGTGTGAGGTGAGAGATGAACGTAAACGGCAATAACTTAAACATAAGTAATTATCTCTCGATGCCTATTTCAATGTCGGGAGTTGCGAGCGGGATAAATTGGCAATCTCTTATTTCTCAGATGATGAGTGTTTCCGAGAAACCGCTCAATTCTTTGCAGGCGCAACTTGCGCAGATTCAAAACGAACAAAATGTTCTTGAAAACCAGTTCAAGCCAATGCTGGAAAATTTTCGGGAGTCTCTTCTCACGCTCGAATTGCCATCGACCTTTTTGGGAACAACGGCGAGCCTTTCGAGTCCCAACAATATGAGTGTTGTAACAAACTCAAACGCGATCCCGGGCTCATACCAAATAAAAATAGACAACCTTGCCACCTTTACGACAATAAATCCCACAAATACCGTCGGAAAGTCCATAAGCCCTTCGGCAACTCTTTCGACCCTTAACATAAGGACTCCGATAACGGCAGGCTTCTTTACGATAAATGGCGTTCAGATAAATGTCAATCCGTCGACCGAATCATTAAACGATGTTATAAATTCTATAAATTCCTCGGCTGCCGGTGTCACGGCCTCCTACAGCGCTTCGACAGATACGCTTGTGCTTACCGGGAATTCAAATGCCGTGATAAACATAGGATCTTCTTCTGATACTTCAAACTTTCTTTCGGCCACATATCTTACGAATGCGCCCGAGACTCTAAATTCGAACGGATATACGACTGTCTCTTCGACAACGCACCTTGGAGCGGTCAGCACTGGCTTTACGCTTTCTCAACTTGGAATAAATTCGGGAAGCATATCGATAAATGGATTTACGATAAATGTTAATTCTACCCAGACGCTTTCAAATTTCATCTCACAGATAAACTCGTCGAATGCCAATGTTACGGCATGGTACGATCCGAATGCCGATAAGGTCTATCTCAAATCTAATGTCGGGGGCCCCGTTTCTATAAATGTTTCTGAAACGAATCCATCGAGCCCAACGGGAGTTCTCACAACCTTTGGATGGGCAAATGCTACCCAGACCACGGGCCAGAATGCCCAGATCGAGGTAAGCCAGAATAACGGTACGACATGGACAACCTACACGAGTTCTACGAATAAGGTTACAAACGCAA
>CAYSSO010000009.1:0-59743 GCA_964433875.1 uncultured Mesoaciditoga sp. | reverse complement strand
CATCGACGGCCTTTACCCATCCGACCGTGCTTCTGAAGACTCCCGCCTTTATCGGGAAATATTTCTTGAGATTTTTAACCTCCAAGAGGATGTCTAATTTTCTTTTGTTCCTATCCTCAAATGCTTCCGTCAAAACATTTTCTTCAATTTCTTGCATAGATACCACCGCTAACCCAATCTAACTCTTGGATCTATTAGAGCGTAAGAGATATCAACGGCTAAATTGCCTATGACTGTCACAAGGCCGTAAATTAAAGTTATGCCAAGCACAGTTGCATAATCGAGTTGTTCAGACGCCTGAGCCATGAGACTTCCAATTCCGGGGTAGTTGAAGATCGTCTCAGTTATGACAACACCGCCAAGTATCCCTATGAACATCAAACCAGCAACTGTTGTTGCCGGAATTAGCGCATTTTTTCTGGCATGCTTGTTTATAACTACTCTCTCGCTTAATCCTTTCGCGCGAGCAGTCCTTACATAATCCTGGCCCAAGGCTTCAAGCATCGAAGATCGAGTTATCCTCAAAAGGCCGGCCCATGAAAGGAAGGAAAGTGTCATTACGGGGGCAATGAGATGTTTGAGGGCATCGAGAAACATCCAAAATCTGCCATTTAAAAGCGAATCAATGGTAACCAAACCTGTGTAATGATGAAAAGACACTGAATCGTATATCATGGAAAAATTCACGCCAAGCCTACCCGGAGGCAACCATCCAAGTACGCCGTAAAATATGAAAAGTATTACAAGACCCAAAACAAAGGATGGAATTGAATATCCCATGAGCGCAACGACCCTTAAAGTTTGATCTATGAATTTGTTATGATGCACCGCCGATGTAACGCCAAGCCATATTCCGATGGATATTATGGGGATGATAGAATAAATGGCAAGTTCTAAAGTCGCGGGGAACCTTTGCATGATGGCCTCGGAAACAGGTTCGTTAAGAGTCACGGACCATCCAAATTTTCCGTGGATGACCTCGTCGATCCATTTGACGTATTTGACGTAGAATGGTTGATCGAGGCCATATTGCTTTATGAGAGTCTGGGCTGCATTTCCTTGAAGTTGCCTTGGATCGCTTACGTAGGTTGAAAGAAGTTCGTAAGGAGACAAAAAAGACATAAAAAAGAAGATAAGCAAAGTGAGGCCAAGAATGGTAACGGGTAAAAGCAGTATCCTTCTTGCTGCAAAACTTATCAATGCTACCATCTCCTTAATTTCTCATTTCTTCCACCTCACCTAAAATAAAAAAGCCATGTTTTATAATCGAACATGGCCTAATAGATACACTAAAATGATCTATTAGGTCTTTTTCTTTAGTATTACAAATTGTTGAAAATACATCATTAACGTCATAATAAGGTCACCTAATTAATTTTTATTGTTGTTTATCTTAACACTTAACAATTTAGAAGTCAATTAACAACAAATTAAGTCTTGCTTATGTTAGGATTTCTTTTTTACTACAAAAATGTAAGATATTGCGAGATATACCAGCGAAAAACGAGATAATATGCCACAAAAATGGCCTAATTAGAAAAAATGCTAAAATTTAGACGAAATTGTGAGTTTTTGTTTATACTTACAATTTTTGACGTTTCGTTTGCCTGCAGGCCACATGTCACGTATTATTCGCTTACCGCAACGTCGATTCGAAATTTGAAACTGGCTCGGGCATGAAAAAATAAAATCCCTCAAACGAGGGTTAAGTGATGGAGATTTATTTTAGACTGTACTTATGTCGTCTATTTTTTTTCTTTTTGTCCTTCTTTTGTCGAGGCCGTATTTTTTTATCATGTTGTCTACCGTTTTGCGGCTTAAGGAGAGTTTTTTGGCAGCCATTTCCTTGTCCCATCCACACGAATTAAGCACACGCCTTACGATCTCGCTTTCAAGCCTTGCACGTACTCTCTTTACAACTGTTTCTAATGGTTCCATCGCTCCCATACAAAGATCGGCCATAGATACTACAAATCTTTCTATTAATTCTTGTTTTGCAAAAGCATTTGGATTGTATATTTTGTCTGAATTTTGATGAACGGGAAGTTCGGAAAATTCAATGAATCTTGAAATTATATTTCTCAATTCCCTTATATTGCCAGGATAGTTGTGTGATATAAAGGCGTTTTTTACCTCGCGTGGGAAATCTTCAAATCTTATATTGTGGTTAGATCCGGCCAAAAACATATTGACTATTGATGGTATGTCCTCTTTTCTTTCTCTTAACGGAATCATCTCGAGTTTTATTTCCGATATCCTTTGAAAGAGATCTTCTCTAAGTCTTAAGTGCGGATTTTGATTTGTAGCCGAACAGAACCGCACATCGACGCTTATCTCCTTGCTTGATCCTATTGGTATGAATTTTTTTGTCTCTATCACCTTCAAAAGTTTTGATTGGACATGAGATGGCATTTCTCCTATTTCATCGAGAAACAAAGTCCCTCCATTTGCCTCTTCCAAAAGTCCCTTTTTTTCACTGTAGGCACCTGTAAATGCACCCTTTGTATGACCAAATAGTTCACTCTCGAGCAAATCCTCAGGCACGTTCACACAATTTATCTCGAGAAATCTCTTTCCGCGCCTTGGAGAACTCAAATGTGTTATTTGAGTGACTAAAGATTTACCCGTGCCAGTTTCTCCAGAAATAAAGAGGTTTAGATTGCTAAAGGACAGAAAGATGATATCTTCTTTGAGGGTCCTTATAAAATTACTTATTCCTGCGAGTTTTTGTGTTTGCTTTTCTAAGTCTAAAAGAAATTGCTTAACTCCTCCATATTGATTGAAATCAAATGAAATGATTCTTTCGGATGTGATTAAAAAATCTGATTCTTTTGAATTCACGAATATCCTCGATCGTATTCCATTGGTAATTGTAAAGTCTTTTAATGTTTGGACATACTTTGAATATTTGCGATCGACAAATATGAGAAATTTGGCTTCTTTTTTTGATTTCAATGTTTCAATAGCATTTTCTATATCATCGAAGATGAAAAACTCATCAAAAAGATCTCCTGTGTAATTTTCTAATTGTGCATAAGAATCAAAGATGAAAAGTACTTTCATCAAATCACCCCCATTATTCCCCTTCTTATCTTCTCTATTTTTATTATTTTACCATTTTCTTAAGGCAGAAACCAAAAGCATTTTCATTTTAGAAACACAAGAATTTATGATAAAATCTCATTGATAAATTAAAAGGGGGTCATTCAATTGAATGATGAGATGGTGCTCGTTATACCTTCAAAAGATGTCGATGAATTGATGCCAAATACCGGATTTATAAATATTCCTATCGATAAAATAAAAGAGATAACGGAGCGAAATGGATTTTTTGTAAAGCGCGAAAGAGCCGAATCAGATGAATCGATAAGGCAGATAATTCCATACGTTGTGATGAGAAACCTTGACGATCTTTATTTGCTTGTCAGAAGGCTCTCCTCTCAAACTGAAAAGAGACTTCATGGTATGTACAGCATAGGGATAGGTGGCCACATAAATGATCACGATGATGGAGAAACACCATGGATGAAATTCCTTTCAGGCATGGAAAGAGAAATGAACGAAGAGGTTATAATAAAGAACTCTGTGGGATGGCCGAAATATCTCGGCGTTATAAAGGAATCAACTACACCGGTAAATAGAGTCCACCTCGGCGTAGTCTTTGAGATCAAGGCAGACATAGAAGGCATTAGGGAAAAAGATAAGTTTGTGTGGGAATTTGCAAATCTTGCCGATCTGCTTTCAAAATACGATTTGATGGAAAGTTGGTCGAAATACGTAGTAGATGCGCTTAACACTTAAATGCGTTTTATCTTTAGACTCTTTACGATCTGCTTTTTATTAATATCAACGTCTTCTTTTTCATGGCAGGGATTCTTTAATTCACCGCCAGATGCTGGCAATTTAAAAGGTGCTTTGGTGAATCTCATCGATTCTGCCCGCCTATCGATACATGTCGCCATTTACAGTATAGACGATGAGGATATTATCGCGGTCTTAAAAAAGAAAAAAGAAGAAAACGTGGATGTCCAGATTGTAATGGAGGGAGAGAATTATTTAAAGATCCAAAAGAGCCTTTATCCGTTAGATGTTGTTGCGGATCCTCCAAGAAATGGTCTTATGCACTCAAAGTACGTCATCGTAGATGGTCGATATGTCTGGTGCGGATCCTCAAATTTCACCAAATCTGCTTTTTACAGAGATTTTAACAACGCCATCATTTTTGATTCGTATGAACTTGCAAATGTGTTTGAAAATGATTTTCAAAGGATGAGAAATGGATTTTTTTCTTCAAAAGAAAATGAACAAGCGATTTTCCTTGTTGAAGGGCTAAAGATGGAAGTTAGATTTTCTCCTTCGGACGATTCATTCAATTCAATTCTTGATAGGTTAAAACGCGCTAAATCGGAAGTTGATATAGCCATCTACTCATTTTCCGATCCGCGAATCGGGCTTATCCTTGCATATCTCGATCAAAGAGGAGTTAAAGTCAGAGTGATCGCAGACGATGACTGGAACTCTTCATCGTACAGTTTTATTTCAAAGATGGAGGAATTCAATTTTGTAAAGAAGTACAAAGTGAATAATGGCCTTTTACATGATAAATACATTATAATCGATCCTAACGGCTCCGATCCCGTCGTCATAACCGGATCGTATAATCTCACGCTTTCTGCAGAAAGAAAAAACAGCGAGGTAGTCTTGTTCATCTATTCAAAAGAAATAGCGTTAGAATACCTCAAGAATTTCAATTCGATCTTCTGAATTTTTTCAACTCTGTATTAGATCATCTGCCGACCATCTTTTATGATCGGTTTTTATTTTACAATAAAATTAAATTTAAAATAAGAATTAAATCAAAGGGATTGACTTGTAAACTTTATCGGTATACAATTGATACAAAATAAATCCACAAGTTCAAAAGGGAGGTAGGTAAATGAAAAAGGTATTGATATTAACCAGCATTATTGTGATGCTCTTTGCTTTTTTTGCGATGGCAGATGATGTCATCAAAATTGGCGTGGCTTTACCAATGACTGGAAATATTTCGTCATTTGGTCAAATGGTATGGCAGGGTGTAGAACTTGCAAATGAGATGTTTCCCACGGTTCTTGGTAAAAAGGTCGAACTGGTACTTGCCGATAACAGATCGGACAAGACAGAGGCCGCAAATGTCATTAGCAGGCTTATAAATTTAAATAATGTTGTTGGAATTCTCGGAGAGGTTGCGAGTTCCAACACTATGGCCGGAGCGCCGATAGCAGAAAAATATCATATACCCTTGCTTTCACCGGCCTCAACAAATCCGCTTGTAACACAGGGAAAGACATATACATCAAGAGTGTGCTTTATCGATCCGTTCCAAGGTCATGTTGCGGCCGTCTTTGCGATAAACAATCTAAAGGCTAAAACTGCCGCGGTCTTTACGGACGTTGCCCAGGATTACAGTGTCGGTCTTTCCAATTTCTTCATAAAAGACTTTACGGCCGAAGGTGGCGTTGTTTACAAAGAATACTACCAGTCGGGTGATCAGGACTTCAGTGCCCAACTTACCGATGCGCTAAGTCATAATCCCGATGTAATATACATCTCTGGGTATTATCCCGAGATTGCTTTAATGGCCAAACAGGCAAGGCAGTTAGGATACAAAGGGCCATTCCTGGCCGGAGATGGAGCGGAGGCTCCGGAACTTATAAAGATAGCCGGTAGCGCCGTTAACGGTCTGTATTACACCTCGCACTTTAACGCCGATCATCCTGTAACAAAGATAGGCCAGGAATTCGTCGCAAAATTCGAGGAGAAGTACCATACCTCTCCATCGGCACTCGCCGCACTTGGATTTGACGATTACCTCGTCATGTTGAATGCAATAGAAAGGGCTGGATCGACTGATCCGGTCAAGATCAACGAGGCGATAAGAAGTACGAAAAATTTTGAAGGTGCAACGGGTTACATAACGATAGGTGCAGATGGAAATGCCGTTAAATCTGCCGTTATAAATGAAGTCGTTAACGGTCAGTTCACTTACGTGACAACTATAAATCCATGAGGGGACCTTCCCCTCATGTTTTTTGAGGTGATGGAATGGACATAGGATTGAACGCGTTGATACAAAATATCTTCAACAGCCTTTCCCTCGGAAGTCTGTATGCCCTTATAGCCGTAGGATACACGATGGTTTACGGAATACTGAGATTGATAAATTTCGCTCACGGCGACATCTTTATGATGGGGACATACTTCGCGTTTTATGCGATAACGCTTTTCTTTCTGCCGTGGTATCTTGGCTTTATTGTGGCAATATTGATCACCGGATTGCTTGGATTTTCAATTGAGAAGATAGCATATCGCCCTCTCAGAAATGCTCCGCGTATTTCTTCTTTGATAACGGCTATAGGAATGTCTTTTTTCCTTGAAAGTTTTGCAGTTGTCGTTTTCGGCGGGATACCAAAGTCTTTTAACGTTTACCCAAAGTTTTTCTCCGATATTATTTTGATCGGGCAATCGAGAATACCTCTTCTGACCATTATAACGATAGGGGTTACATTTTTTCTCTTTCTTATCCTGTGGTGGATACTTTACAAAACAAAAATAGGCCTTGCGATGCGCGCCATCTCTGTCGATATACCGGCAACAAGCCTTATGGGCGCAAATGTGAATAACGTCATAAGCACTACATTTGTTCTTGGATCTGCTTTTGCCGCCGTTGCAGGCATACTTTGGGCAATGAAATATCCACAGGTCCAGCCTTATATGGGCTTTACTCCTGGTCTTAAGGCTTTCATAGCGGCCGTAATAGGAGGAATTGGTTCTATTCAAGGGGCAATCGTAGGAGGGTTTTTACTTGGATTTCTTGAAATAATGATAGTGGGTTTCTTCCCATCCCTTGCCGGTTACAGAGACGTTTTTGCTTACGTTGTACTCATTGTCATCTTGATGTTCAGGCCAACGGGCATATTCAAGATCTACTCCGAACAGAAGGTGTGATCATGAAAAAAATACCATTAAAGATCAATTTGATTCTTACAATCGCATTTTTGATCGGAATATATTTTTTCCTCTCCAACGTTAGTATTCTCGGGGACTACTGGTCAAGGATCGTGACTTTGGTGGCGATATATTCGATAATGGCCGTAAGTTACACGCTTGTTAACGGCATAACAGGAATTTTTTCTCTTGGAAAGGCAGGCTTTATAGCGATAGGCGCTTACACATCGGCGCTTTTGACGCTGTCTCTTCAGCAAAAGGAGATGTCTTTTTTTATCCAGCCACTTATATGGCCTTTAAACAGCATTCAGATTGGATTTTTACCTGCCACGATAATAGGAGGGCTCGTTGCGGCATTCTTTGCCTTTTTGATAGGTTATCCTTCCTTGAGGTTAACGGGAGATTATTTCGCGATCGCCACGCTCGCCTTTGCAGAGATAATAAGGATCCTCATACAAAACCTTTATGGTGTTACCAATGGAACCCTCGGGCTAAAGGGGATCAATCCTTACACAAACGTATGGTGGGCATGGGGCTGGTTACTTGTGACGGTGCTTGTCATAGGAAGCCTTAAATACAGCAGTTACGGCAGGGCTCTCATGGCTATATCCGAGGACTCGGTTGCGGCGAAGGTAATGGGAATAGATGTTTTTCGTCATCAGATGATGGCATTTGTGATAAGCGGATTTTTTGCCGGTGTTTCAGGCGCCCTTTACGCTCACTGGATAACCACTTTAGATCCAAGACCCACAAGTTTAGGAGTTATGCTTACATTCTACGTGCTGATAATGATAGTAATGGGAGGTCTTGGGAGCATAACCGGTGCAATTTTGGGTGCTATCTTTTTTGCCTTTGTTTCCCAATGGCTTAGAATTTTTGAATCGAATATCACGGTCTTTGGTTTCACAATTCCCGGCATCCCCGGTATGAGCATGCTCATTTTATCGGCTTTGTTCATAATCGTTATGATCTTCTGGAGAAGAGGTCTGATGGGTAAAGAAGAGTTGAACTGGCAAAAGATTTACAATTTTTTCAAGAAGGTGGAAGTGCAAAATGAGTGAAAATATATTGAAAATAGACAGAATAACCGTAAAATTCGGTGGTTTAACTGCCGTTGACTCTCTTTCTATGTATATAAATAAAGGCGAACTCGTAGGCCTTATAGGTCCAAATGGTGCGGGTAAGACCACGGTCTTTAACGCTATAACCGGAATATACAGGCCACAGAGTGGAAAGATCTTTTTTAAGGGAATAGACATAACTGGTCAAAGCCCGCAATTGATAAACCAAATCGGGATAGCGAGAACCTTTCAAAATATAAGGCTTTTTTCAAATATGAGCGCGATAGAAAATGTCATGGTAGGCCAGCATTATTATTTTACAAATGGAAAAGCACTTAAATTTCTTCACAAGCACGATCCGACTTTTCCAAAACCATCGTGGAGGCCTTGGCTTGTCAGTGCCATTCTTAAAACCCCATCTTATTTAAAGGTTGAGAAAATGATGAAAGAAAGATCATTTGAACTTCTAAAAAAGATGGGGTTGCAAAAATACGCCGACTTCAAAGCATCGGCTCTGCCTTACGGACAGCAAAGAAAGGTTGAGATAGCAAGAGCCCTGGCGACAAATCCATCCCTTTTGATACTCGATGAGCCGGCGGCAGGGATGAATCCTAACGAAAGTGAGGAACTGCTTGAAACCGTAAGAAAAATAATGAATGAATTTTCACTTACGATTCTTTTAATAGAGCATGATATGAAATTTGTTATGAATTTGTGCGAGAGGATATACGTACTCGATTACGGAAGATTGATCTCCCATGGAAGTCCTCACGAGGTACAAAATGATAAAAAGGTTATAGAAGCATACCTTGGAGATGAAGTTTATGCCTGAAATACTTAAAATAGAGGATTTAAAAGTTTATTATGGGGTTATAAATGCCGTAAAAGGCATTAACATCAGGGTTAACAGGGGAGAGATAGTAACGCTTATAGGCGCAAATGGAGCCGGTAAAAGTTCGACTCTTAATGCCATAATGAGCACAGTTACGTCGAAGAAGGGGAAGATCCTGTACGAAGGCCAAGACATAACAAAAAGAGGTACGGCCGACATAGTCAAAGGCGGGATCGTTTTGGTGCCGGAAGGAAGAAGGATCTTTCCGAATTTAACGGTTCAGGAAAATTTGATGATAGGCGCGTATGGTAGAACTGACAAGGATGGAATAAAGCGTGATTTCGATTTTGTGCTTTCGCTCTTTCCAAGAATAAAAGAAAGATTGAAACAGTCCGGAGGCACTCTCTCCGGCGGCGAGCAACAGATGCTTGCAATAGGAAGAGCCCTTATGGGCAATCCAAAGATACTTCTTATGGATGAGCCATCTCTTGGTCTTGCACCTTTGCTCGTCAAGATGGTATTTGAAGTTATAAGAAAGATAAAAGATGAAGGCAAAACTATACTTCTTGTCGAGCAAAATGCGACTATGGCATTGGCTAATGCCGATTATGCCTACGTTTTGGAGACCGGAAAGGTAGTGTTAGAAGGAAGCGGAAAAAGTTTGCTTGCACATGAAGGGGTAAAGAAATCTTACCTTGGTGTCAAATGAGTTCCATCACCGTCTACTTTTTAGAGGTCTTAGATGACCTCTTCATTTTTTGTGTTATGATTGAGAGGAGGAAGGTGATAGGTGTGAAGGAAGAATGGGAGGTTCTCGATATCTTCGAGAATGATATAAAGGCCCAAATAGTTAAGGGATTCTTAAATGAGAATGGAATTGAAGCAAAAATAAGAGATTCGACTGTTCCTTACGGCGGAAGTGCCATTTTTGGAGCAACAGGTCCGAAAGAGTTGCTTGTTAAATCGGAGGATTTGGAAGAGGCGAGATCGCTTATAAATGAGATGAACGAGAAAGAATGATTGATCATGTGCAGAATGATAGGCTTTATTTCCACAAAACCTCAGGACATATCATTTTACATTGATTTTTTGAAGACACAGGCAATAAATGGAAGGGGGGCACCTCATTCAGATGGCTGGGGCATGTCATGTTACGATCAAAATGATCTTTTGATCAAAAAATCCTCCGATCCGATCTGGAAAGATGACACTGTATCGGCAAAGGCTTTATCGGCCATTATTCACGCGAGAAAAGCAAGTTTTGGGAAGGCAAATCTTTTGTTCTCCCATCCATTCATTTTTGAAAAAAAGGGAAAGATATGGTCTTTTGCTCATAATGGGACTATATACAATCTTTCAAAAAAGAAAGAAAAGGGAGAGATAGATACCCAGTTTTACGCCAAAAAGTTTATTGAAAATCTAAAGCAGGATCCGATCAGGTCAATAGAAAGTACGATAAAAGAACTGACAGAGATCTCGAAAGATAAGTTTACTTCTATGAATGCCTTGATCTTAAATGGTGAGATTTTACTCGGCGTAAGATATGTAAAAGACGATAAAGACGATTATCATACGTTATTTTATTTTGAGGATGAAGATCAAATGTCAATCTCGACAGAGCCTTTAGATTCAAGATGGACTCCTTTGAGGTCAGGCGAATTCATTATGGCAACTGTAAATTCAAAGATTGAATCTGTAAAGGGAATGATAAAAGTCTAATTGATCTTAAAGGTTTTTTGTGATAAAATTTTAAAAAGATAGTCGGGGTGTTTAAATGAAAAAATACTTCGTAGCATTTATCGCATTAATTTTGGTACTTTATTCTTTTTCTTTTTCTTCAACCTTTGAAACGAAAGTCGTTGGAGATTACCGGGATTACATCCAGACTTTTAACCTTTACCTTTCCCAGATCGAGAAGACTGGATCCATTGAGGCTGTTCCATCAAACCAGATTGAACAGGCCGTTTATACCATTGTAAGTGAATTCGAGCCGGCGGCATATTACAGATGGATAAGAATGAGAAGTTACCAGATCCCTACTGGTGCGATGGGAAACTTCCAGACCGTAGACATGTGGTACATCGCGCAGAACATATACCAAAGATATAGGACAAACGATGAGGTTGAAAATGTTGCTCTGGCTGGTTTTCTCGTTTACGCAATAGATAACCTTTACGGTAAAAGTGTCGGACAGACTGACTTTCCTTACTTTGTAACCTTTAATCAGGCCGTCTTTGATTTGGGAACTAAAGTCCAAAATGCGGCTGCTGATCTTACAAAGGCTTATTTTCAAAAGGCTCTCGGATCGCCTGGGACTCCCATCGGAAATTACACCTACCAGCAAATCGATCCCAGATCTTTTATAGTTTCAGCGCTTCAAAAGTCTTACAAGAATGTGCCAGAGGATATTTTAAATACTGTGAATTCTTACGATTTTAAATTTCAGCCCGTTCAAAATCCTTCGATGAATTCTTACATTTCAGATCTTGTCTTTCAATCTTTGAATCAGCAAACAATTAACTCGGCCTTCGACGATTTAAAAAACAAACTCTCGCAATCTGCAGACAGTTCTGTTAGAACTTTAAAAATTCTACTCTCTTCTGGGCAATCCACGAAAACTGCCGTTGAAAACATGTTAAAGGGCTTTTCTTCATCGATCACAGTTCAAGAAATGCTTTCAGCCAATGCCGTCAAAAATCCGGTTTCTAAAGATTTCAACGCGAGAATTTTCAAACTTGAAAATACCCTTGCCGCGGAAAGTGCCATGCCTACCTCTCCGATAGAGTGGAGATGGCTTGTCTACGCGATTGCGATGATCTTCTTTTTCATCTATAGAAGGAAAGTCGTTGGATATGTCATGCTTGCCATTCTCATTTTTGAATCATTTGTTTTGATCTTTGGAATAGATCCGATGCTCAGCAGACTTGATTCAACCCTTTATGGATTCTTGATAGTGACAGTTGCGTTCTTAAGTTTCCTTTCATTTTTGAGTATAGGAAAGGTAAAAAACATACTCCAGATAATATCGATGGTCGCCGTTGGCGCGCTCTTTTTGATCGTCATTTTTGTACCTCTCTATTCCAATCTTGAATACACAAAAATGTCCAACAACCAGAATTTTCTTAAAAGTCCTTACCTTGGAATATACGAAAATGAACTCTATGGACAAAATGGAATAATAACCTACGATCTCCAAAACATAAGTTCTGATCTGTCGGCTTTAAGATCTGATACTTACAACTTCGCAAATCAAACGATCTCTTTTTATCTGACAACCTTAAAAAAATCAGGCGCTCTTAAGGGGATAGTCGAGTATCCAAATTCTTTGATGGTAAATGTAGACAGAAGTTCGAATTACTTTGGTTTCTCAAATCTCAATAATTCTCAAGATTCGATAAGAATTGTACGCGACAGAGCCCAGGCGGCAATAAATGATATACAAAATAGACTTAACTCTGTCTACAGAAATGAAGACGCACTTTCGTCGACATTGAATGGAGTTTACACTTTTGCCGCGCCACAACTTAGAAGCGACATCAGGAAAAACTTGGAATCGCAGATATCATCAAGTAATCTTACGGAAATCTCGACTCAGTTGATAAACATTGTAAATAACGCCAACAAGATCGATGAACGCGCTCCAAATATACAATTTTTCCAGACATCTGATGGCTCAAAGTTATTTATCCTTATTGCTCTTTTGCTCATAAGTGTTACCTTTTTCAGAAAAAACTGGATGTACAGATTTGTTATATCGCTTTTGACTATTTTAGGATCGGTCATGATCTTTTACCAGAAAGTCTTAGAAATTTTTGTAGAATACGGCTTCCCAACTTATTCCCATACACTTTTGAAGGGAGAAGAAGCGAACTTTTTCATCTTGATCTTGGTAATCTCGGTGTCAATTTTTGTTGCTTTTGAGGCGCTCTATACGCGCTTTAAATTGATAAAGGAGGGAAAGACATGAGGAAGTTTCTTATCGCGTTTTTAGTCTCTATCCTCGCACTCGCGACGGTTGGTTTACCGCTTACAGTTTTCTTCGTCACCGATACAGGGGGTCTTGGTGATAAGTCGTTTAACGATAGCGCATGGGCTGGCGTTCAGATGGCCGTCCAGAAATATGGGGTAACGGCAAACGTTATTCAATCCTACGAACAGGCCGATTACGTTCCAAATCTCACGGCTGCGGCGCAGGTCGCAGATGTGGTCGTTGCAGTTGGATTCATGATGCAGGATGCGGTCGCAAAGGTTGCGCCACAATTTCCAAATGTCAAATTCATTACGATAGACTTCTCTGTCGATGCGCCGAATGTTGAAAGTTTCCTCTTTGCTGAAAATCAGGGAGCGTATCTTGCGGGATATCTTGCCGCCGCGATGTCAAAGACTGGCAAGGTTGGATTTGTCGGAGGAATACCGATACCTCCAGTTGAGAGATATCAATACGGATACGAGGCTGGCATACAGACTTATAACGTTTTGAACGGCGCAAATGTTCAGGTGCTTTCCGGATATGTTGGAAGTTTTGATGATCCCGCGGCCGGAAAGGCCATGACAAATAGTCAGTTCTCTGAAGGTGCGGACATCGTATTTGCCGCCGCCGGGCTTTCCGGTCTCGGAACGATCGAGGCCGCGAAGGACGCAGGGCCGGGACATTTTGCAATAGGAGTGGATCAGGATCAGGATTATCTTGCCCCAGGATACGTTCTTACGAGTGCCATGAAACGCGTTGACGTTGCAGTTTTTGATGGAATTAAATCTGTAATCGATGGCACATTCAAAGCCGGAACGGTGACATTGACATTGAAAGACAACGGTGTTGGAATCAGTCCTATGACCTACACAAAGCAACTTGTACCGGCAAGCGTTATGCATCAACTCGATGTCCTCAAAGAGGCAGTTATAAGCGGAAAAATAGTAGTTCCTGCTACCGAAAAGGAATTGCAATCTTTCCAGGTTCCACCTATACAGTTCTAAATTAGGCTGGCGGGAGTCTCCCTCCCGCCATTTTAAAAATGATGGGAGGCAAAATGGAAAAGGTAGATTATTCACAATATGCCGTTGTTATGAAAGGTATAACGAAAAAATTTCCGGGAGTTCTTGCAAATGATCATGTCGACCTCTTTGTAAAAAAAGGAGAGATCCACGCAATAGTCGGTGAAAACGGCGCAGGTAAGACGACTCTTATGAGTCAATTGTACGGACTTATAAGGCCGGATGAAGGTAAGATATATATAAATGGCGTTGAAAAACAGATAAGAAATCCAAATGATGCGATAGATGCCAAAATAGGAATGGTTCACCAGCATTTTATGCTTGTTGACAGGTTAAGCGTTGTCGAAAACATCGTGTTAGGGAAAGAGCCCGTAAGGGGTCCCTTTTTTGATCTTGGCAGAGCGAGAAATGAGATAAAAGAACTTTCGAAAAAATTTGGGCTCCTTGTGGATCCTGACGCGATAATCGAAGATTTGCCTGTTGGCATGCAGCAAAGGGTTGAAATAATAAAAGTCCTTTACAGAGGCGCCGAGATTTTGATCCTCGATGAGCCTACAGCCGTTTTAACTCCTCAAGAGACAAATGAACTCTTTGAAATACTCAAAAACCTCCAAAAGCAGGGCAGGACGATAATACTTATAACTCACAAATTGAACGAGGTTATGGCGATCACTGAATCTGTCACGGTCATGAGACTTGGAAAGGTAACGGGAGTTGTAAAGACTTCCGAGACCAATCCCAATCAACTTGCAAACATGATGGTCGGAAGAGAGGTTCTTCTTACAGTCGAAAAGGACAAGGCCCAGCCAGGTGAAGAAATATTACAGGTCAAAAACCTGGTTGTAAAGGAAAACAGAGGAATAGAGGCTGTAAAAGGACTGAGTTTAAGCGTGAGAAATGGAGAGATTGTCGGTATTGCCGGAGTTGCCGGTAACGGTCAGACAGAGTTGACCGAAGCGATTACGGGACTTCGGAAGGTTGAAAGCGGGAAGATAATTTTTAAAGGTGAAGACATAACGAATTATTCTCCAAAAAAAAGACGCGAGATGGGAATGGGACACATTCCAGAAGACAGGTTAAAACACGGTCTTATAAAGTTATTCCCCGTATATTACAATTTTATTCTTGGAGAGCACGATGATCCGAAGTTCAGCGATGGAGTATTTCTGAAAATAGAAGAGATAAAAAGATTTTCAGAAGAACTGGTAAAGCGTTTCGACGTGAGGCCTCCCAAAATAGACTTACTTGGCATGAATTTGAGCGGTGGAAACCAGCAAAAGGTTATAGTGGCAAGGGAGATAGCATTTAACCCTGTGCTTATGATAGTTTCTCAACCGACGAGAGGTCTCGATGTTGGCGCTATAGAATTTATTCACAAAACCCTTATTTCGATGAGAGACAAAGGGATAGGCATATTGCTTGTTTCTATGGAATTGGAAGAGATATTTTCTCTTAGCGATAGAATATTGGCCATTTACGAGGGACAAATAATGGGTGAAACGACTCCGGACAAGACAACGCCGGAAGAGGTTGGATTGATGATGGCGGGCCACAGACTTGAAGACATAAAACAGGAGGCATGAGATGAACGTAAAAAAATATTTGCTCAACGAAAAGGTTATAATCTCTCTTCTTTCAGTTTTAATATCTCTTGTAATAGCCGCCATTGTTATGATCGTGATTGGTAAGAATCCTCTTGTTGCTTACGCCGCGCTCTTTTACGGAGCCTTCGGGACAAAGGAAGCCATAATAGACAACCTCATGAAGGCCTCACCGTTGATACTGACAGGCCTTGCCGTAGGTTTTGGATTTCGTGCGGGACTTTTTAACATAGGGGCAAATGGTCAAGTCATAATAGGTGCCCTTCTTTCAGCGTACGTTGGAACTCTTGTTGGCGCTTACCCATTCTTTCTCTCAATTCCGCTTGTCATGATTGCAGGAATGTTAGGGGGAGCCGCGTGGGCCGCTATTGCCGGGTGGCTCAAGGCGTACAGAGGAGCACATGAGGTCATAACAACGATAATGCTCAACTATGTAGCCACATTCATAGCAAATTACGTCGTCAACGGTCCATTTCAGGCGCCCGGAGGCGTTCCGAAATCTCCACCCATTGCCTATTCTGCGCAATTTCCAAATATAATGAGCGTTGGAGCGACATCACTTAGCACTATAATCTTTGTTTCCCTCGCTGCCATAGTCGTCATATACGTGATAATTCAGAGAACGACTATAGGATACGAGGTCAAAGCCGTGGGATTTAACCCTTACGCTGCCGAATACGGTGGGATAAGCATAGGCAAAAATGTGGTGCTTGCGATGGCGATAAGCGGAGCACTCGCGGGTCTTGCCGGAACGACACAGGTGGTGGGCGTTTACGGAAGATACTTTGGGGCTCTCAGCGGAAGTATGGGATTTGATGGAATAACGATAGCACTTATAGGGCAAAATGATCCTATCGGAATCGCACTAGCGGCCTTTTTGATCTCATCTATAAGAACCGGATCAAATCAAATGCAGATCGCGGGTGTGCCAAAAGATCTTGTTGTCATAATTCAGGGTATTATAATCTTCCTTGTCGCGGCGAACAGAATAATAAAAACAATTAGAATAAGAAAAAGAAAAGAGGCTGAAGCATGAACGAATGGATTCAGGCCATCTTGAATGTTTTTACAAATCCGACATTTTACAAATCAACTCTAACACAATCTACTCCTCTCATTCTTGCCGCTATGGGTGGAGTTTTTAGCGAAACGACCGGTGTTACCAATATAGCGCTCGAGGGCATAATGTTGATGGGAGCCTTTGGAGGAGTAATGGGAAGTTATTTCACAGGAAATCCATGGTACGGATTGGCTCTCGGAACCTTCTTTGGTCTTGCGATGGCCGCGCTCCATGCGTGGGCTTCTATAAAGTACGGGGCCGATCAGATAATGAGCGGTACTGCCCTCATCTTACTTGCCCAAGGTATAACGGGCTTTTCACTCGTAGAACTTTTCGGGCAGCCAGGATCCACAGATCTCGTTCGTTCCATACCTTTGGTCGATCTTGGCAGTTTTAAAAATGTGCCTTTTTTTGGCCAGATCTTCGGAAACCTCTCGCCTTTCGTTTACATGGCATTCGCTTCGGTTGTTTTTGGGTGGATTTTGATATACAAGACAAAACTTGGCCTTAGGATGAGATCTGTTGGGAATAATCCAGAAGCGGCCGACACCTTAGGCATAAATGTTTATAACGTGAGGTATTTCGGTGTTATAATGAGTGGATTATTCGCGGCACTCGGAGGAGCCTATTTGAGTATAGGAGAACTCGGCCAGTTCACCACCAATATGACGAACGGGCGAGGATTTATAGCACTTGCGGCGATGATAATAGGAAATTGGAATCCGGTGGGTGCTATGTCAGCGTCTTTGCTCTTTGGTGGAGCAACGGCTTTTAACAATCAGTTGCAAAGCCAGAGTATTTTGAATCTTTCAACCAATACCCAATACATCTTTGGAATGATTCCTTACATAATAACTCTCATAGTGGTGGCAGGCTTTATAGGAAAGAGCAGAGCGCCGAGCGCGGATGGAATTCCATACATCAAGGAGTGATTTTATGACAAGAGAAGAAGCCATATTGCTTGTAAAATCGCATGTTGAGTCGGAAAACCTTGTCAATCATATGATAGCAACGGGATCTGTGATGAAGGCTTTGGCAAGAAAGATGAATGAAGATGAAAATGAGTGGGAGATAACAGGAATTCTTCATGATTACGATTATCCAGAAACAGAAAACAATCCAGATAGGCACGGATTTGTAAGCGTTGAGATGCTAAAAAGTTATAACCTTCCTCAGGAAGTTTATGATGCCATACTTGCTCATGCGGAGAAAAAGCCACTTGAAACAAAAATAGAAAAGGCGCTCTACGTTGCCGATCCGACGACAGGTTTTATAACGGCGGCGGCTCTCATAAGACCTGAGAAAAAACTCGAGCCTGTAGACACCAAATTTCTCATCAAAAGATTTAAAGAAAAATCCTTTGCAAAAGGTGCAAGTCGCGAACAAATGGCGATGTGTTCGGAACTTGGTTTTGCCCTTGATGAATATTTTGAAATAGCCCTTGAGGCTATGAAATCTATTCATGACGAGATCAACCTTTAAGGAGATGATCTGAATGGATGGTCTTATATCAAAGATAGAGAAAGAAATAATAAAGGCGAAAGACTTCCAATTCAATCCAAAAACGGTATCGATCTCAAGATCGGAACTTGCCGGTATGATAGATCACACACTACTCTCTCCAGACGCGACATCTTCTCAGATAGATAAAGTCTGTGATGAAGCACTTGAATTTAATTTTTATTCCGTCTGCGTTAATTCTTTCTGGGTGCCCCATGTTTTTGAGAGAGTAAATGGAAAATCGAAGATTGCGAGTGTTGTCGCATTTCCATTTGGTGCAGTTCCAAGTAAAATAAAGTCTGCCGAGGCATCATGGGCCGTGGATCACGGCGCGGATGAGATAGACATGGTTATAAACATAGGCGCTTTGAAAGATTCCGAATACACGGAAGTTTACGATGACATAAGATCGGTAGTAGAATCCTCAAAAGGCAAAGTGGTCAAGGTGATAATCGAGACGGCGCTTTTGAGTTTTGAAGAAAAAGTTGCGGCCTGTGTTATATCTAAAGAGGCCGGTGCCCATTTTGTGAAAACATCGACCGGATATTCTAAAGGTGGGGCAGTTGACAGAGACGTTGCCCTGATGAGGTTTGTAGTCGGCGAGAAGATGGGAGTGAAGGCATCGGGTGGGATCCATTCTTACGAAGATGCTGTCAAAATGATAGCGGCCGGTGCAAATAGAATAGGCGCTTCGCGATCTGTTGAAATAATGGGAGGTGCAAAATGAGTTTTCGCGATCAAAAAGTAAGTGAATTCGTTGATTCGGTGGCATCTAATTCTCCTACCCCCGGCGGTGGAGCAGTTGGAGCGATAACTGCGTCGATGGCAACCGCACTTATCGAAATGGTCGCCTCTCTTACAGTCGGGAAAAAGGGATATGAAGATTATGAGGCCGAAATGGAAAGAATCATAAGTGAGGCCGCCTACAGGAGGAAAAGATTTTTGGACCTTGCCGACTTGGATGCCATGGCCTTTGATGGCGTAATGGAAGCGATGAAATTGCCAAAGAACACTGACGAGGAGAAGCAAAAAAGAAACGAAAAACTTCAAGAAGCACTCAAAAGGGCAAGTGAAATGCCATACGAACTCGCAAGAGAGATATCGAAAGTTTGTCCGATGGCACAGTTCGTTAATAAATATGGAAATAAAAATGCTTTAAGCGATGCCAAAAGTGCCGCGTGGCTTTTGAAGGCCGCTTTTGAAATAGCTAATTCAAATGTCGAAATAAACCTTAAACTCATAAAAGATCAAACCTTCGTATCTAAAATGAAAGAGGCTATCGATGTGATCGGTGGCATGGTCACAAAGTGCCTTGAGGAATCGGGATTAGATGGATCTGCTTGAGGAAAGGATCTTAAAAGACGGCAGAGTCATAGGAGAAGACATACTCAAGGTAGACAGTTTTTTGAATCATCAGATAGACATAAAATTGATGAACGAAATTGGTAAAGAGTTCAAGAAAAGATTTCAAGATGAAAAGGTAACCAGGATATTAACCGTCGAGTCTTCTGGAATAAGCGTGGCATGTATAACTGCCCAGTATTTTGACTATGTGCCCGTTGTCTTTGCCAAAAAGCATGAGGCCTTCAATCTCGATTCTGAAACCTACGAGGCCGATATCTTTTCCTTCACAAAAAACAGACCCTACAGAATAAGAGTATCGAAGAGATTTTTATCTGCTGAAGATTCTGTTCTCATAATTGACGATTTTCTGGCCAATGGCAGCGCTACATTAGGCCTTATAAAGATAGTAAGAGATTCCGGTGCCCATGTTGCCGGCGTTGGAATTGTAATAGAAAAAGCCTTTCAGAATGGAAGAAAGGTGCTTGAAAAGGAAAATGTAAGAATAGAATCTCTCGCAATAATAAAATCGATGAAAAATGGGGAGGTGATCTTTGATTAACGGAAAGACTCTGTACATAGAAATAGATGGCAAAGTTTATAATATTCCCGAAGGTAAAAATCTCCTTGAATTTTTGCTTGAAAATGGATTCGATATTCCACATCTTTGCTACCACCCCGCTTTAAAAAGTATAGGCGCGTGTCGCATGTGTGTCGTTGAAGTTGAGGGATCAAAAAATCTTGTTACATCATGCACGGCCGAAGTAAGAGAAGGGATGAAGATAAAGACAAATTCACCGCTTGTCAGGGAATCGAGAGAAGTGAATTTGTCTTTGTTGCTGAAGGATCATCCCGACGATTGCATGACATGCGATCAAAATGGAAATTGTGCACTTCAAGATCTTGCGTACGAGTACTTCCCATCTGGTAGACCATTATTTGGCTACATGAAAGAAAAGAGATACAAAATAGACGACTCGAGTGAGTTCATCGTAAGAGATTTGAACAAATGCATAAAATGTCAGTTGTGCGTTCGCGTTTGTGACGAGGTGGAGGGCATGTCTATCTATTCGATGGTTCAAAGAGGCCATGAGTCTTACCCATCGACCTTTATGAATCTTCCTCTTGCGCAGACTGATTGCGTGAGTTGTGGAGAGTGCGCAAGTATATGTCCAACAGGCGCGATAGCCGAAAAGCCATCGATAGGAAAGGCCAGATGGAACAAAGTTGAAAAGGTAAAGACCACATGCCTGTATTGTGGCGTTGGATGTCAAATAGATGTTTACTTCGATCCAAAGAAAAATGATATAGTAAGAATTCAGGGTTCATCTGAAAACAAAGAGGTAAATGATGGAATAGCAACATGCGTCAAGGGAAAGTTCGGATATAGTTTTGTAAATCATCCTGACAGGTTAAAGTCTCCGCTTTTGAAGAAAAATGGAGAATTCGTACCTGTAACATGGGAT
Source organism: uncultured Mesoaciditoga sp. (assembly GCA_964433875.1). Taxonomy (GTDB): domain Bacteria; phylum Thermotogota; class Thermotogae; order Mesoaciditogales; family Mesoaciditogaceae; genus Athalassotoga. Next base: position 38,903 of record CAYSSO010000009.1, on the reverse strand, counting down.
GAGGCCATCGATTACACGGCCAAGAAATTGATCGAGATAAAGGAAAAGTACGGCCCCGATTCTATAGGGTTTTTATCGTCTGCAAGATGCACGAACGAAGAAAATTACCTTTTACAAAAGATAGCAAGGGCCATAATAGGGACGAATAACATCGATCATTGCGCAAGACTGTGCCACGCCTCGACAGTTGCCGGCCTTTCAATGACCTTTGGAACTGGCGCTATGACCAATCCTATGGAAGACATAGAAAATGCGGAAGTAATAATTACAATTGGCACTAACACGACGGAAAACCATCCCGTTTACGGCTCTCGCGTGAAAAGGGTCGTGAGGAATGGCTCTCATCTAATAGTTATAGATCCAAGAAAAATAGAACTTGTCGATTACGCCGAACTGTGGCTTAGAAACCTTCCTGGGACAGATCTTGCAATTCTCAACGGCCTTTTGAACGTGATAATCCATGAAAACCTAACAGATGAAGAATTCATATCCAGAAGAACTGAAGGATTTGAAGAGGTAAAAAAGGTCGTTGATAAATACACACCAGCATACGTTTCAAAGATAACCGGCGTCGATGAACAAAAATTGATAAGAGCCGCAGAAATGTATGCAAAGGCAAAGACCGCTTCTATACTCTACGCCATGGGAATAACCCAGCATGTGAGCGGGACAAAAAATGTCATCGCGATAGCCAACCTTGCCATGGCAACGGGAAAGATAGGAAAGCCGGGGTCAGGGGTTAATCCTTTAAGAGGCCAGTCCAATGTTCAGGGAGCGGGAGATGTTGGATGCCTTCCAAATGTTTTTCCCGGGAACCAGCCCGTTTCAAAAGAAAGTGCAAGAGAAAAATTCAAAAAGGAATGGAATGTAGAATACCTCCCCGACAAAAATGGATTGACAAGCGTTGAAATGTTCGATGCGATAATAGACGGAAGAATAAAGGCGCTTTTTGTGATGGGAGAAAATCCCGTTATGAGCCATCCAGATGAGTCCCATGTGCGAAGGGCACTTGAAAAACTCGAATTTATGGCAGACATGGATATATTTCCAAATGACACGACAAAATACGCGCACGTTATTTTAGCGGCATCGAGCGGATTTGAAAAGGATGGAACATTTACAAATACAGAAAGAAGAGTCCAGAGAGTAAGAAAGGTCTTAAACCCCGTCGGGAATTCAAGGCCTGACTGGATGATATTAAGAGACCTGATGAACAAACTTGGCTACGATGCGCATTACGATTCCCCGCGAGAGATAATGGAAGAGATATCGAGAGTCTCTCCAATATACGCGGGTATATCTTACGAAAGGATAGAGCGTCGGGGAATTCAATGGCCATGCAGATCGATCGAAGATGAAGGGACCCCTATACTTCACCAAAATACATTCTCAACGGAGAATGGACTTGGAAAGTTCATTCCCGTCGAATACGCAGAACCTCCAGAGATTCCGGACGAAGAATATCCTTTCTACCTTTCAACTGGTCGAATACTTTACCAGTACCATACCGGGACGATGACAAGAAGGGTAAAGGAGATAAATGACCTCAAGCCAAATGTTGAGATAGAGATAAATCCGGAAGATGCGAAAGATTTGGGAATAAGAGATGGCGAGATAGTCAGGGTAAGATCGCGGCGAGGATCAATAGAAGGCCCTGCAAAGATAACCGAGAGATCGCAAAAAGGCCTTGTGTTTATACCCTTTCATTACGCTGAGTCTCCGGCAAATATCTTAACACTCGCGGCTATAGATCCCATAGCAAAGATACCGACCTTTAAAGTTTCTGCCGTAAAAATAGAAAAAATTAAAGCCGAAGATCACTTTGAAAATTGAAATTGAAAAAACTTATCTTGTAATTCTCAAACCTTTTAAATTCTTCTTCTCTTATCAAAAGCACATCTTCGCATTTTGAAATCAAAGATTTTAAAGAAGGATTAAAATGATTCATCTCCTCCTCAAGGCAGGAGATGATCTTTTTTGAATAAAACGCATGGGTGACCTGGTAAATGTCGTCGATAATCGGACATACTATGTTATGCTCTTCTTTGCTTAAGATGAATTCAACTACCTCTTTTTTTACGAATGGCATATCACACGAAATTAAAAACACGTCATTTCCAGATGAAATACCAGTGTAAAGGCCAGAAATAGGGCCAAGCCCCGGCCTTAAATCGGGAATCGATCCGCCAAGATTTTCATTTTGGCCCGCTAAAATGATCTCTTTAAACAAAGATCCGATATTTTTTATTATGAGATCAACAGACCTCGATCCGTTAATTTTGTGGGTGCATTTGTCCGTTCCAAATCTTGAAGATCTTCCACCGGTAAGAATTACAAGAATTACGGAATTATTCAATACCCACCTCTGTTCAAAATATGAGATTGACGATTTTTAACTTCAAGCCAATTTTAGCATTTTTTAAGGTTTCAATTTCAAATTCCGAATCATCAGAAAAACTTTTCATTTCTCACCTTTCACAGTTAACCATTAGGACATCCTGTTCTCTGCCTTACGAGTCAATTCGGCGTGTTGACTTTTTGAGAAATTAATAGTATAATCCCTTTTGGCTTAAGGAGGAAAGTATGATTTTATCGCTTAAGTTAAAAAATGTGAAGTATTTTATCTTTCCGGATGTGGAAAGCGAAGATTGTTTTCTCGAATTTATCGGTGAATTTATCTTCGAGGACGCCTTTAAAAGGCGTCCTTTTTTTATATATGTTGAAGGAGGTAGATGATGAGTATTCGAGGAAAGGACCTTTTTGACGTTGATGATCTTGAGGCTGAAGATGTCAAAGAAATATTTGAAAGAACTCGATTTTTTAAAGGACATGGCTTTCAAAAATGGACATCTTTAAAGGGAAGAAACATTTGTACCCTCTTTTTTGAATCCTCGACAAGAACGAGGATTTCTTTTGAATTGGCGGCAAAAAGGCTCGGGGCCGATGTCGTCAACTTTACCGCCTCAACGAGTTCTTTAAACAAGGGAGAATCTTTCAAGGACACAGTTAAAACTCTTGACGCTATGGGTATAGATCTATACATCATAAGGCATTCAGAACCGGGCAGTCCGGTAATGATGAAAAAATACACGAATTCCCCCGTAATCAACGCCGGAGACGGTATACATGCCCATCCTACTCAGGCCTTACTCGATGCCTACACGATCTGGGAAAAATTCGGAAATTTCAACATCAAAATAGTCATAATAGGAGATGTCCTTCACAGCAGGGTTGCAAGATCAAATGCCAAATTACTCAAAATGCTTGGTGCCGACGTGACCTTTGCGGGGCCTGAGAGTTTTGTTCCTTCATACTTTGAAAATTACGGCGTTAAAATCTCTCATGATATTGAGAAAAGCATCTCTCAGTCTGACGCTGTAATGGGATTGAGGGTTCAACTTGAACGCCAAAGCGGTGGGTTCTTCTCGACACTCGATGAGTACAATGAATTTTACGGGATAAATTCCAAAAGAATGGAGATGGCCAAAAATTCTATTTTCATGCATCCCGGTCCCATGAACAGAGGGGTAGAGGTGATGGAGGAAGTTTCTGATTCAGATTCATCTGTCGTTGAAGAACAGGTTACAAACGGCGTTTTTGTAAGAATGGCTTTACTCGATCTTATACTGGGAGGTGTAACGAATTGATCTTAGAGAGCACGAAGATTTTCGATGGAGAAAGTTTTTACAACGGGAAGATCTCTTTTGAAGAGAATTTTGTTCAAAATGAAGGAAAATGTATAAATCTCGGCGATCTCTGGATTCTGCCGGGACTTGTTGACACCCATGCACATTTCAGGGATCCAGGACAAACAAAGCGGGAAGATCTTTTCTCCGGTGCTATGGCCGCATTTCATGGAGGAATAACGACAGTTTTTGCAATGCCGAATACAACTCCTGCTGTAGACAACGAAGCGATGGTGATTTATCTAAAGGAAAAGGCGAAAAAGACTAATTTAGATTTAAAGATAGTCGGTGCAATAACGAAAAATAGAGAAGGAAAAGAACTTTCGGAAATGCTAAGAATGGCTAGAGCAGGTGTAGTTGGGTTTTCAGATGATGGGAACTTCTTAGACGATTCGAGTCTTGCAAGACACGCTATGGAATACGCGCACGAACTCGGTCTTCCGATAATCTCGCACTGTCAGGACAGATACCTTGGAAATGGACACATGAGAGAAGGATGGTTTTCCACACTTTATGGCATAAGCGGGATTCCGGATGTGGCCGAATCCATAAGTGTTGCGCGTGAGATAGAACTTTCGTACTTGACAAGGGCACATGTTCACATTGCCCATGTGTCAACGAAAAGGGCTGTCAGTTTGATAAGACAGGCAAAAAAAGATGGCATAAATGTAACCTGCGATGTTTGCATACATCATCTTGTTTTCAAAGATGAAGACCTTTACGATTACGATACATTCAAAAAGATAAATCCACCATTTCCGACAATTCATGACCAGATAGCCCTTTACGAGGGAATAGAAGATGATACGATAGATGCCATAATCACCGATCATGCGCCATATTTAAATGAAGAGAAGGAGGTAGAATTCCAATCTGCGCCATTTGGAATAATCGGGTTCGAAACACTTTTGAATGAAATAATCATCGCTTCAAATAAAGGCCTCAAGATTGAGAAACTTTTGAGAAAGGTAAGTTCTGATCCGGCAAAGATATATGGACTTAAGGTCGGAAGGATAAAAGAAGGTCTCCCTGCCAATTTCGTCATTTTTGATCCAGAAAAAGAATGGCAGGTCTCAAGAGAGACTCTCATGTCAAAGTCATCTAACACACCTTTTCTTGGTAAAAGATTGAAAGGAAGGGTGATATCTACATTCATCGAAGGAAGGCAGGTGTTTGGAAATGTTGAAAAGATCGGCGAAAGGATCTTACATTTTGCTTGATCTCCCCTACAAAGGTCAGGCACTTCCCGGTCAGTTTTTTACCATAACAACCTCTTTAGGCCCTTACATTCCCAGACCATTTAGCGTATACGATCTAAAAGATGGAAGGATAACATTCCTTATAAAAGGTGGCGGAGAGATCGAAAGATTCCTCGACAGTTCACCTGTTGTAATAGATGGTCCATTTGGAAATCCTTTGCCAGAACTTAGCAATCCACTTTTGATATCCGGTGGCGTTGGATACGCGCCGATTCATTTTTACATCTCCAAGTATGGGCTAGGGGAACTCGTCGCGGGATTTACAGACGAAGAACTTTTTGATTTTGTCGACATACCCGGCAATTCTGTGTGCGTTTTCGATCCAACAACTCCGATAGATATTGTCAAATTTTCAACACTTGAAAATATCATAGCGTGTGGTCCGATTGAGATGCTAAAGAGTGTAAAGCAGGCATTGGGCCAGAGATCTCTTTATCTCATCATGGAGGAAAGGATGGCCTGTGCGAGGGGAATGTGCGAAGGATGTGCGGTCATGACATCGGGCGGGGTAAAGTTTGTCTGCAAGGATGGCCCTACCTTCAAGGCATCGGAGGTAGATTTAGAATGGACTTATCTGTGATCGTAGATGGAATAAAATTTAAAAACCCTGTAGTAACAGCCTCAGGTCCTCTTGGATTTGGTGATGAATTCTTCAAATACGTCTCTGCCGAAAAGATAGGAGGCTTTACTACCAAAACTGTCACTCCAAAGCCAATTCAGGGAAATCTCCCACCGAGGATCGTTTATCTCGAAAATGGTCTTTTGAACTCCATAGGCCTTCAAAATCCGGGCATTGAAGGGTTCAAAAAGATCGCAACCTCTCTTCCAAAAGAGTGTGTGAGGATAATATCTGTGGGAGGAGAGAAACCGGAAGATTTTGCGGAAGTTGCAAGCAAAGTTAATGAATTTGCCGATATGATAGAGATAAATCTTTCATGTCCAAATGTTGGAGGCAAAACGATATCCTCTGATTTTGAACTGACAAAATCCGTGCTTGAAGCATGTAGAGAGATCACCCAAAAGCCCCTAATAGCGAAGATCTCTCCCGACATTGATCCTCTTGTCCAGTCGAGGATTGCCATCGATTCCGGCATAAGGATAGTGAATATAGGAAATTCGATTCAGGGAATGAGAATAAATTTGAAAAGCGGCAGACCATTTTTGAAGGGAATAAAGGGTGGCCTTAGCGGTCCTGCCTTTATGCCGATAATTCTTTGGAAGGTTTATCAGGTAAAGGATGCATTCCCGGATCTTTCCATAATAGGCCTTGGAGGAGTAAGAAGCGCATCTGACATCATTGAATATGCGATGGCAGGAGCGTCCCTTATCGGAATTGGAACCCAATTTATGGTAAATCCATCTTCTGCAGCCAAGATCGTAGAAGATCTTCAAAAAAAGATTGACAGTTTAAAGATGAATTTTGCAGATCTAATAGGTATATCGCACAGGGGAGGATTCAGATGAACTTTTTGGAAAAGGTAAGAAAAAGAATGGAAAGCGTCTCTAACGTTCTTACGATAGGCCTCGATACCGATTACGAAAAATTGCCACCGCCATTTCCTAAAAATGCAGAAGGAGTTTACGAGTTTAACCGTGAAATAATCGAGAGAACAAAAAAATTCGCGTGCGCTTACAAAATAAATTCAGCCTTTTATGAACAACTCGGGCCTGATGGTATAAAAGTTATGATCAAAACGCGCGATTTAATAGAAGATATGCCTGTCATATATGATTTCAAGCGCTCGGACATAGATTCAACATCAAAAGCCTACGCGAAGGCTGCCTTTGAATTTTTTGGCTTTGATGCTGTAACCATTTCTCCTTATATGGGAAGCGACTCGATGGAGGCCTTTTTTTCCTACACTGACAAATATACTTTCGTGCTGTGCCTTTCGTCTAATCGGGGGGCATCGGACTTCGAATATCACGGTACTCCACCACTTTACTTGAAAGTGGCAGAGGTTGTCAATGAAAAAAACAAAAAATATGGAAATTGCGGTCTTGTTGTGGGAGCCACCGTCGCTGAAAAGATAAGTGAGATCCATGAGATCGCAAATGAGAGTCTTATACTTGTTCCCGGCGTTGGAGTACAGGGAGGAGACATCGAAAAGGTCATGAGTTCCATTGACGGTAAAAAATTGCTTGTTAACGTATCGAGAGCCATAATTTTTTCTGACGATCCCGAAAGGTCATCTTACGAGTACTCAAAACTCTTATCTTTGAGGTGAAAAAATGGAATACAAAAGATTACTTGAAGAAACAGGTGCGATCCTTCATGGCCATTTTTTACTTTCTTCAGGTCTTCACTCTGATTCTTACGTTCAATGCGCAAAAATATTGAAATACCCCTGGTATGCCGAAGATCTTGGATATGCACTTTCAATGAAGGTATCGAAGTACAATCCCGATTGTGTGATCTCTCCCGCGATAGGAGGGATCATAATAGGATATGAAGTCGCACGTCATCTCAACGTTCCATTCCTCTTTGCCGAGAGAGATGAGGACGGTATAATGAAGTTTCGTAGAGAATTTGATCCTTCGAATTTTAAAAATGTAGCAATTGTTGAGGATGTTATAACGACCGGTAAATCCACAATTGAAGTCATCGATCTGGCAGAAGATGCGGGCTCTCGCGTTATTTGTGCTTCGTCGATAGTCAACAGAGGATCTATAGAGCAAATAAGAGGAATACCTGTACTTTCTTTGGTGGATCTACCACTTACGAATTACGCGAGCGACGCATGTCCTCTCTGTCAAAAAGGAATTCCTCTGGTAAAGCCGGGAACGAGGAAGATGAAAGAATAATCAAGGGGTATTTAGTTGATCGAAATATTCAAGGATTGCCATATCGTATATATTGGCTTCACGCCAAAGATTTTTGGCACTCTTGAGCCAGTTTTCTCTTGAAGGATTTGACATAAAGCAGGGCTCAACTATGACTGCGGGAACTTGTGCATATTGCAAAACGGTGAATTGTTCTCTGATAAGATCTCCCTTTGTCCCGAAAAACCTCTCGAATTCTCTCAAAAATATTTTGGCCGCAAGTTGTGAAGAGTCAGATGTGCTCCAGTAAAAGACCTGCGGCCTATCTACATTTGGCGCTCCCTCAATAGAATTGTGCGCTATAGAGACAAAAAGATCGGCATTCACTTTGTTCGCAATCTCTATTCTATTTTTTAAAGGTACATAGGTATCTGTCGATCGCGTAAGAATTACGGTTGCGCCCTGAAGTTTTAATATCTGCGCAAGATCAAGGGCAACCTGCAGATTTATGTTCTTCCCCATCAACCCCGTTGGCCCTATAGGACCCGAATCATACCCTCCGTTTTCGGGATCAAGAACGATCACCTTCCCAGCAAGTACCTGATTTGTGATATCTGAAAAGGCTAAAGTGGCGATCGATAAGATTAAAATCAACACGAATATCTTTTTCAAGATGCTCACCTCTTAAATTTTGAAGAAAGAATCTGATTTTTTCATGGCATCTCTTGTGGATTTTATCATGTCCAAGAATGAAGTACCATTGAGTTTAAGGTAAGTCCACGCTTCTTTTTTCATTATTGGCAGCGTGTAATTTCCGGCGGCCTTTTGATTTAAAATGCTCGATATCACGTCCGATGCATGTACGATTGCGGTTATATCCTTGAAACTCTCATCCTGCACGCCGCCGGGATTATGATGAAATTCTATCGGTACCCTGATTATCTCGGGAAATTTCCATTTTTCAAGAAGATACTTGGCAACAAAGACATGATCTGGAAATTCCATCTCCTTTTCCGCTTGCTCGTAGGTAAGAGATCTCGCGTTCGCAAGGGTCATCAACGCATCTACGTACTTTGGAAATAATTTCGCGAGAATAATTTTACCTATATCGTGAAGCATTCCGGCAAGGAAGGCTTCCTCTTTGTTTATAAAACCTGTCGCATTTGAAACACTTTCAGTTGCGATGGCAGTCGAAACCAAATGCCACCAAAGATCCTCGGAGGAAACTTTTGTCGTTTGAAGTTTAAAGGAAAAAAAGGCATCATGTGTGTAAACGCCTATTACAAGGTTTCTCAACGTTTTGAATCCGAGAATCATTATGGCATGGGAAAGATTTGTTATCTTCTGCGGCAAACCGTAATAAGCGGAATTAGCGAGTTTCATTATCCTGACTGTCAAATTTGGATCTTTTTCAACTATAGACGTGAGTTCAACGGCTGAGACATCCGGCTTGCTCGCAAGTTCGATGACCTTTGTGACGACAAAGTTCGGTACAGGTATAGAATCTATTTCCTTTAAAACATCTGCAAGAGTGCTTGCCATTCTTTACCTCATTTCAAAATATTCAACCAGTCCCTCTTGGGCAAAAAGAATGAAAAAGAGCAATTCTTATCGTTATCTATCCATATCTTACCTTTATGTAGATCTATTATCTCTTTGACTATAGCAAGGCCCAGTCCCGTTCCCGAGACATTTCCTGAATTTGAGCCTCTGTAGAACTTTTCAAAGACTTTTTCTCTTTCCTCTACCGGTATGGGGCTACCGTTGTCCCATACTGAGATGATGTATCCTTCATTTTCTGATTTTAGCATTATCTTTACCTCTGGATCTCTTGAATCGTTGTACTTAAAGGCATTTGATACAAGATTGTCCATCACCTGAATTATCCTTTTTGGATCTGCCGTAACATAGGCGTTAACGAGATCCTCTGGAATTTCAAGAGAGAACTTCACGTTATTCGAAAATGCGTTTATCTTTAATCCATCATATGTGTCCTTCAAAATCTTTACAAGATCCACCCTCCCAAAAGCCATCGTGAGGCTATTGGAACTCACCTTCGAGAAATTTATCATCTCTTCTATTATGTTCGCAAGATGTTCACTTTCATTCTTGATAGTTTTTGCAAAACTCTTAAGCGTATCTTTGTCTATCGACTCGGCCGATTCAAACAAGGTTTCAGAATAGGCAAGGATTGCGGCAAGAGGAGTTTTCAATTCGTGAGAGATGGTGGCGACGAAATTGTCTTTCATTTTTTCTATCTTTTGTAGTCTTTCGAGTTCCTTTGTATTCGTTATATCCTGAACCGATATCACTATCTTCAGTCCCGAAGAAAGTTGAACCGGCACGGCGTAAAGAGAGTAAAAACTTTCGTTTACCTCTACCTCTCTCGAAACTTCCTTTCTGTATATCAAAGATTCTTGAGAAATATCTTCTATGTAATTGACAATCTCTTTGTTCTTCTCGATGAGTTCTCTATAAGGTTTATTGGCAAATTCTTCTCCCTTTCTGACACTTGCGACGACAACAGCGTATTTCAATGAATTGAGTACATTTTCAAGGTATAATCTTGCCTCGGAGACATATTCATTTTTCTTTATCAACTCTCCGGTCAACAACATGTTGTCTATGACCATCGAAGTTTCGAAAGAAAGAAGGCTTTCTATGTCAATGTACTTCATCTTCAAATCGCCGATATCATCCGTTATTTTCATCGCTACATATCCTATATCATGCCTTCTACTGAATAACGGAATGAACAAAAAGACGCTATCATCGACAGGTATAACGGAAACTTTTTTCTTCTCAAGGACCCATCTACCCATTGCCATTACCTTGGGCTTTATCGTTCCGTGATTTTGATCCTTTATGACATAGACGTAATCTTCAACTGAAAAGAAATTCTTCGATGCGTCTATCAATTCTTCAACGCACTTTTCAGGAATTTCTGCCGAGTTCAATTTGACAGTGAAATTAGACAAAAAAGAAGGCAGATTTAATAATTCATATTTTGTTTTTTCCCCACTCATCTTCATTCACCCCGATCGAAGGCTTTTTCTTGGCAAATGGAACTGAAATGCGCTCGGCGATTCTCAAGATTTTCGTAAACCACATTTCCTCTTTTGAAAGGGGTTTGACCTTTATGGAATAGACGCCGGCAAGATTCGCCATCAAAACATCTGTGAAAAGTTGATCTCCTACGACTACAACCTCTTTTTTTGAAAGATGGCGCGATTTCAATATCCTAAGGAATTTGGCAGTTAAAGGCTTGTGCGAATGATTGAAGGTCTCTATTCCATTCCTTTTCATGATTTCTAAGGTAGGCGAATCACCGTTTGACAGTATGACAACATCGCTTTTTTTGGAAAGTTTCTTTACCAAATTCAAAGTCTTTTGATCGATCTTTTCGGCTTTCCATTTTGCCAATGTACCATCCATATCAAAAACGAACAATTTTATTCCACTCGAGATTAAACGGTCGTAATCTATCTCAAAGACATCTTCTACCCATTCATTAGGCGATATGAGTTCGCCTATTCGGAAGATCCATCCAAAGGTATAGAAAATCAAAAGGTAAGATATTTTTTCAAGCAAAACGAGGGTGCTTAAGAGAAATCCCACTCCCGAATAGGGCTCGACCATTATCGTGTACATACCCATTCTATTTCCAGCTATTATGTCTGTAAAGAACAGATCTCCAATGAAGATGGTCTTCGACGCGCTCACATTTGTGTAATCAACCGCGAATTTCAAAATCTTAAGCCCCGGTTTTCTTGCCTTTGCAAAGACCTTGATCTGCGGCAACCTTTCTCTTAACTTCTTTGTCCTCTCGTAAGGCGCATTTGTGACAATAACGACTTTGAAGCCCATCTTGATAATATTTTCCAAAAGAGAAATCACGTCATCTTGGACCTGGTGCAAGAACGGTGCAAGAGTGTTGTCGTAATCGAATATTATAGCCTCAAATCCCCATAGTTTCAATCTGTCATAAGGTATATCATGCAAAGTCCTAAAATGTTCTCTCGGTATTGGCTTTCTAAAGAACTCCACGACTCGGTTCATATTTCACCATTTCAAGATGCAGATCATCCTTTAGATACTCCAAAAGTTTTAACATGTCCTGGAGATCTGTGTCTATAACTATTATCTTTAAAAGACCTGTTTTTGGATCCACATTTCTGACATTTAAAAGGTTATCTTCTGCTTCAAGCATGTAATTTATCATGTGTATATCCTCTTCTTCGATTTTCACATAAAGATCGTATTCCAAAGCACTCAAAAGTTCACATCCATTCCCCAGAAAGTTTTATAATTACCGTTATCGGATGATATTCCGCTCCAACCTTTAAAGACAGAAGAAAGTACATTGAGGCTTGCCGTCAAATAGGCTCTAAATTTGTAAGTCCCGTTATTTACAATCTGCCCGTCTCCTGCAATTTCAAATCGCAAATTTCCTATTCCAAAAGGTACGGAATTGAACGAGCCATTTACCCAGTTTGACGGTTGTTGGAGACTAATGTCCGCTCCAAAAATCCCAAGCACGCTTCTGTAGATTGCCCCAACGGAATAAATCGGCGTAGACAAAACAATCATTTTCGCGTATGCCGAAAATGGCAAAGTCGTAACACCTATCGAAAAGGTCGGAGTAGATTCTCCATCGTATACCGCGTAAGGAATTATACCATTATTCATATAAAATAGAGATATTTTTGTGTTGAAATTAGACGGGAAAATATATTGTCCTTCTGGCTGCAAAAGAAAATTGCCCAATGTGAAAGGCAGTCCTATCCTGAAAGTTCCAGTCGACTGATTCAAAATTCCATCCACGTAAAACCCATTTGGAAATGTCAATGAAAGTTGTGAATATTGGGGTCTTGTAGAACCTTCAATCGAAACAGGACCAAGGTTAAATCCGGCGGAAAATCCATTCAACTCCATCGCGGCATAATTGTAATCGGCAAATGTCGAAATGATGGGTGTTCTCCAATCAACTCCGACATTACTTTCGCTGTTTGTAAAAAGTAAGAAGGAGTAAAGTTCAAAGTTTCTGGAAGGAAATAAATTTTTGTTTATCATTGAAATTTCTGGCATATTTCTTATGCTGGTAACCAGAGAGGAGAGCACTCCTGCCGTCGACGGAGGCGATATTTTAGACAAAGAAATGTTTTTTGGAATCTCGATATTTCCAACATTTGTGGAAGCAAAAGTGCCTTCAAACTCAAGGGTATGGGAATAATAATTGGCGGTTATTTGAAGGTTTATAGATGTTGCGATCCCAAGCGCTGGAAATAAAAAGATCAAAGTAAGAAAATAGATCCATTTCATCAACTTCACCGCTTTTCAAGCACAGACAATCTACTTTGAGCCTTTGAAGCGTAAGGTGAATTTGGATATTTTGAAATCAAAGATTGGTAGATCTGAATGGCATTGCTGGCCTGGCCCATATTCTCGTAAGAAAGGCCTATGTAATAAAGAGCCTCTGGTGCCATCGGATTTGACGGAAAAAGAGAAACGAGCGCAAAGAAGGCATCCTTTGCGTTTGAGTAATCCTGAGCCGAATAATATATCATTCCAAGATCGTAAGCGGCCTGTGGCGCGACGTTGCTCGACGGATAAAGCATGTAAACGTTTTTGAAATATTTCTCCGCATTTGGCAGATCATTTATGTATTGGTAATACTTCGCTTCTATGTAGAGAACCCCTCCTTTGGCATCATTTGACATATTCTGGCTCGAAAGCGATTTTGCTATTTCAAAGGCCTTCGAAAAGTTATTCGTCTTCATATATGCGCTTGCCTTATAATAGAGCAAATCATCTTTAGTTGAAATGTTTGGGTAATTGCTCAATACAGAGTCCACATAGGCCGGTATTTGTGAGTAAAGGCCGAGTTTTACCATCGCGATGGCTTTAAGAACATATATCGATGATCTGTAAAGGTTCTGAAAATCGTATTTGGTTATCCAGTCATACGTCGCTATGGCAGAATTGTAATCTTTTATATTGACATAACACTGACTTAGGTAGTAAGCGGCGTTAAGGGCAAGGTTGGGATCCACAGTTCTGTTATTTATGACGTAAGTGAATTGTTTTATAGCGCTGTTGTAATCTTCGTTGTTGTAATACATAAGTCCAAGATTATATCCAGCGGTTAACTTTGTAGTTTGACTTCCAAAATTCATCGCATTTTTGTATGCCGTTATGGCGTTATCGTACTGAAATGCCTTTGCGTAGATATCTCCTTCGAGCATGTAAGATTTTGCCTTTGTATCAGAACTCTGGGCACTCTGGATTAAGTTCGATAGGGTGGATATCGCAAGGGTGTAATTATTCTGAAGGCTGTAGGTATAAGCAAGCCAGTATATCGCCGAGTCTCTTATAGCGCCGGACAACTTCGAAAGGGTTGTGAAAATAGATGTCGCCTTCTGGTAATCGCCGCTTTCGAGATAAGTCTTCCCCTTTTCGAGATTTATATTGTCTGTGTAGGATGGGAATTTCGATTGCATCTGATCGTAAAGCTTTATCGCACTTGCAAAATCCTTATTCTCCCTCAAAGTGCTTCCTGCATTTATTCCGGCGCTAAAGGCAAGTTCTATATTTTTGGCATTGTTAAGTACATTTTCCCAATCGGATATCGCGCTCGAGTAATCACCGAGTTTGTATTCGGCCCATGCCTTTGCACTTATCGCATCGTACATCGACGAGGTGTTAAGATTTTGAGCATTTTCAAAACTTTTTATCGCTTCTTTGTACTGCCCGTTTTCGTAATAAGACTGGCCGAGGATCATGTAAAGATCAAATGTCCAGTTTGTGGGGGGATATGTGTTGAGGGCATCCTGCGCTACCTTTATTGCGTTCTGAATATCTCCACTGTTCAAGTAGGCATAAGCCTCATAATATATCGCCGGTTCGATGACATTTAAATCTTGAGAATATTGTGAAACGCTTCCAAGCAAGGCTATCGCCTTTGAATAATTTCTGAGATTGAAATTTATCCTTCCCATGTAATAATAAGCCCATGCCTTCCATTTATTGGTTTGAACTGTGTTAAGCACAGAGGTCGCCTGATCGTATTGGCCGAGATTGAAATATATGCCTCCCGTAAGCACTTTCGCCTCATCCGAATATGAAGTGTTGTAAAGCATCGAAAAATATTTGATCGCATTTGGATAATCCCCGCTGTCCATGTAAGAATACGCCAAAGAATAGACTGAATAGTTGTAATCGGGCGATCCGGGGGTGAGGTAATTTATCGCCATACCGTAGGCATTTATCGCCTGAGGATAATTATTCAAAAGGAAATAAGCATCTCCGAGTGTTTCATACGCCTGGCCTACGTACTGGGCCGGTTGTGTGTATTGTGAAAGGAAAAGATTTATCTGCACAATAGCCTGATTCAATCCGCTTACGTCTCCGTACTCTTTGTAAAGTTGGATGCTATTTTGAGCGCCGATAAGCATATTGATGCCGTTTTGATCGACCGTCATTGAAAAGGCTATCGAAAAGCAAAGCACGCTTAAAAGGATTAAAAAAACTAAAATTCTTTTTTTCATAAAACAACTCTCCTTTCTAAGAAACTATATTTTTTTACAACATTTTGTTCGTTAAATAACCTAAAAGAAACAATGACTGTGGTATGATGTATCTGACAGTGGATACCCCCTATCCCCCCTCAACAGTTTTTGTAATGAGACCCGGTTGGGTCTCATTTTCTATTTACATACTCTCTTAACTCTTTTAACTCTTTGTCTGTCAATTTTCTAAAACTTCCGCGTGGAAGATCGCCTATATTCAAAGGACCAAATGAAATCCTTTTCAAATAAACAACCGGGTGCCCCATGAATTTAAAGGCCCTTCTTATTTCACGCTTCCTTCCTTCATTTATCGAAACTCTAAGGTAGGTCTTCGATCCGTCGTATCTTAAAAGTTTTGCCTTCATCTTCGCATTATACCCGTAAGGCAGCATTATGCCTTCTTCGAGTTTCTTTAATTCTTCGTCATCTACCCTTGACTCCACGATTAACTCGTAGATTCTCGGTACTTCAAAGCGCGGATGCAGCAATTTCTGAGCCATATCTCCGTCATTCGTCAAGATCAAAAGTCCTTCGGTCTCTGCGTCTAATCTGCCGACTGGAAAGAGATCCGAATCTATTTTCAATATGTCAAAGATCGTCTTTCTTCCTTGCGGATCGTGTTTTGTCGTTAGGTATCCTGCAGGTTTGTTAAAAATGTAGTAAGATTTTTCCTTGATCTTAACTTTTTTCCCTTCTACCCTTATATCGTCTGTTTCGCTTACAGAGACAAAATCATGTATCGTCTCACCATTTACACTTACCTTTCCCGATGTTACGAGTTCTTCAGCCTTCCTCCTCGAGGTTATTCCGCACATCCTGAGGTACTTTTGTATTCTCAAAAAGACCCTCCCTTAATTTCGATATATCCGATATTCCAAGAATTTTTAAGAAATTGTCGGTGGTTACGTACATGAATGGATTGCCTTTTTTTGATTTGTCCCGCACCCTCCTTACAAGCCCGAGCGAGATCAACTCTTTTGTTTGATTTGCACAACTGCTTCCGCGAAATTTTTCTATTTCTTTTAAAGTCAGAGGCTGGTTGTACGCTATTATCGCAAGGACCTGCATTTGAGAATTCGTCAATTCATTGATGGCTCTCTTTTTTATCTTTGAGATGCTTTCGGCGTAATCGGCTTTGGTAAAAAAAGTATACTTTCCGGCCACATTTTTCAATTCAACACCGTGGTTCTCTTTTGAATATTCTTCTTCTATTTTATCGATGCTCTCAAGTACTTCATTTCTTGTTTTTCCGGTTAGCCTGATCAATTCCTGAACTGTAAGTCCGCGTCCGCTCATGATAAGCGCTTCTACCTCAGCCATTGTATTCTTCATTTATTATCACCGATGAATCAGAATCTATGATTATGAATTTCAATCTTAAAAGTTCGAGAATCGTTACAAAGGTAACAACGGCTTCGAGTCTATCCCTGGACATATCGATTATTTCATCCAGTTTCATCTTTCTTCGTGTTGAAATAAGCGCTTTGACTGCTTCCATTTTTTTCGAAAAAGAATAGAGATCGCGAGTTATTCTGTAAACCTTTTTCCTGAGGTTGATCTCGTTTTTGACGCTGTTGATGATCTTGATGAATTCGTCTGGCAAAGTATCTGGAACTTCCTTTACGAATTCTGGTATTATTGAAATGTCATATTCCATCGAATGGAGATTGTAAAGTTTTTCTATCTTCTCCATCGCTTCCTTTACCTGAGAATATTCGTAAAGTTGTTTTGCAATCTCCGACTGCTTTTCTACAACTTCCTTTGAAGGATTCAAAAGCATTCTCGACTTTATCTCCATAAGAGTTGAGGCCATCAGTATAAAATCCGAGACGCTTTCTATATCGACTTTGTTCATCTCTTTAACATAGGCAACGAATTCGTCCGTTATTTCAGATATTCTAAGATCGAGAGGATTCATCTTGTGCTTTTTTACGAGAAAGAGCAAAAGATCGAGAGAACCCTCGAATTGACCCGTCTTTACCTCCATCTACCACCTCAAAAAGAAAGATTTAGGGCTTTCCTGACTCTTTTCATCGTTTCTTCAGCGCTTTTTTTGGCCTTTTCATTTCCATCATTTATTATGTCCTCGACTTCATCTTCATGGGCTTTGTAATATGTTATCTTTTCCCATATCGGGCCAAGTTTTTTTACCATGCTTTCTATTAAAATCTTTTTGCATTCAATGCATCCTATCGTAGCCTTTGTACATCCTTCGTGGATGTAATCCAACTTTTCTTTTGGCGTGTTGAAAGCAAGATGGTAATGCCATACATTGCACTTTTCTGGCGTACCGGGGTCGTATCTGTGAATTCTTGCTGGGTCTGTCGGCATCGGCATTATTTTGTCCTTCAATTCCTTTAAATTCGAATCTATGTTTATGACATTTCCATAACTTTTAGACATCTTTCTTCCATCTGTCCCTAACAACTTTGGCACCGGTGAAAAAAGGGCCTTTGGGATTTTAAGAGTCTCTCCGTAAAGGGAGTTGAACTTCTCTGCGATCTCGCGCGTAAACTCAAGATGGTATGTCTGATCCTCTCCGACCGGTACTCCGTCCGCGTCATATATCAGTATGTCTGAGGCCATAAGAACTGGATATCCCAAAAATCCGAAGGTCGTTATTTCCCTATCTGACAATTCTCTTAATTGTTCTTTGTACGTAGGGATTCTTTCGAGCCTTCCGAGAGGCGTTATCATTGAAAGGATCAAAAATAACTCTGCATGGCCTTTGATCGCTGACTGAACAAAGATGACACTCTTTTGTGGATCTATTCCCGCAGACAGATATTCTATAACCAATACCTTGGTCATCTGGGAGAGCGTTGACGTGTCTTTATATCCCGTTGTAAGCATGTGCCAGTCTGCAACGAAAAAATACGTCTCATTCCCTTCGTTTTGAAGTTTAGTCCAGTTATCAAGCGCTCCGAGAAGATTTCCTATGTGTAAATGTCCGGTCGGTCTCATGCCGCTGAGTATTCTCATCTTAAGGCTCCTTTCAAATATTCCTTTATGCCTATTATACTATATCGGGTTGTTTTTTAATCAGATAAACTCATTGTTTTGGAAGGTAAACTTCGGCCTCACCCGTTATAACGATCTTGTCTTCGACCATGACGGTCGTGTTTAGAATCAGGCGCCTTTTTTCAATTTTTTTGTCCTTTACATCTATTCTTATCCTTACATTCTCGCCTATATAGACTGGTTTTTTGAATTGAATAAACTGGGAGACATAAACTGTTCCAGGGCCGGGAAAGTCTCTACCTAAAACCTTCGATATCAATGATGCAATTAACATTCCGTGCGCTATCCTTCTTCCAAATTGAGTTTTGCTGGCGAATTCCTCATCTAAATGCAGAGGATTATCGTCTCCGGTTATCCTTGCGAATTCTTTCACCATCTCATCGGTTATCACCGTATCGCTTTCGAAGTTTTGTCCTATTTCGATCTCCTCAAAATTCATTTTAAACCTCCTTGGCAGTTATATATTAAGTATACACTTATTGCCTTATGCCGTGTGTATATAACCTCACCACACACTACTTATTTTCTTATTTATTTTATGGTAAAATCTGTTTAAAGAAAATTAAGGAGGTTGGGGATTATGAAAAGAAGTTTTGTAGTTTTGATGGCTTTTACACTTCTAATTGCCATCGTTGGCCTTTCTGCGCATCTCGTGGTTCTTGAGATCAACGACACGCATGGCCACGCGTGGCCTTACGGCAATTACGGTGGATTTGCGGCCATTGCGACGATCGTAAATCAAGTAAGATCAGAAGCGCAGGCCAATGGATGGGACTTCCTTTTCCTTCACGCGGGTGATGTTAACACAGGAGTTCCAGAATCAGATATGCTTTACGCAAGACCGGATATACTCGCTCTCGATATGATGGGCCTCAACGCTATGGCAATAGGAAATCACGAATTCGATCATCCCTGGTCGGTACTCTCAAGACAGATGGCATGGGCAGATTTTCCATTTTTGTCCGCGAATATAGTTTACAAGGGCACCGATAAGACGGTGGGCCAGCCTTACATCATTGAAAATTTTCCGGATCTAAAGGTCGCCATTCTTGGTTTAACGACAAAGACGACAGAATACATTGGAAACCCAGAATATGTAAAAGGATATGACTTCCTTTCTCCGGATGAAGTAGCACAAAAGTATGTTCCGATGCTTCAAAAAATGGTAGGTTCTGACGGAATAGTCATCGCGCTTACGCACCTTGGAATTTTCGGATACAGCGAGCAGACAGTTGCCGGAACACCCGGCGCAGTTGAAACCGCTGAAAGATTAGATCCTCCAAACAATCCTTACGGTGGAAGCGTTTCTCTCGCTCAGAGTGTTAAAGGGATAGCGGCGATCTTTGATGGGCACAGCCATACCGCGGTGACCTCTCCTTTCAATGTTAACGGCACTTTAATTGTTCAGGCTGGCTCTTATTCGAAATACATAGCGCGTCTCGATCTCATAGTTGAAAATGGACATGTTGCAACGTATACTTACAAACTCATAACTGTCTCTAAGGATATAAAGCCTAATGAAGCTGTCCAGGATCTTCTTACTGCCTATCAAATAGTCGGATCTGGGAAATTGAATGAGCCTATTGGATATTCAAAGGTAAACTTTGCAAATGAAAAAGATAGTACGCGAAAGGCCGATACGCTAATTGGACATTTAATAACCGATGCTGTTGCGTGGAAATTCAAAGACATGGGTGTTCAAGCCGTTTTGATGAATGGTGGAGGAATTCGCGCTCCAATTCCGGCTGGAACGATAACTTACAAAACGATTTTAACAGTTCTCCCATTCGGAAATACAGTTGTGATTTTGAAAATAAAGGGATCGGATCTTCTCAAGGCAATTCAGTGGGGAGGCGTTTATCATCCAGAGGATACCGGTGCGCGATTGAATGAGTGGGGATTAACGTATACCGTTACACCGAATGGAGTTGAAAACATATTGCTTGACGGTAAACCTATTGATCCCAACGCGATTTACACCGTTGCGACGAATGATTACATGGCAAATGGTGGAGATAACTATTCAATGCTTAAAAATGCCCAGCGGTACAATACGGGATATGTCCTTGCAGACGTTGTGAGAGAATACATCGAGCACATAAGTCCGATAGAATCGTATCCATTTACTCCACGCTGGACGGAGGTTAAATAAGCAACCCCGCCATTCGGCGGGGTTTTGCGTGGAATCACAAATGAGGATTCAATATATTGAATTTTTAAATGATATGTGATATACTCAAAAGGCGGACAGAATTAAAGTTGATTCTGTAATTTTTTGTAAGGAGGTTTAAATGGCAAATATAAAATCGGCCATAAAGAACATAAAAAAGTCCGAAAAAAGGCGTCTTCAAAATCAAATAAGAAAATCCCAGTTTAAAACGGCAGTCAAGAAAGTGCTTTCACTCGCACAAAAGGGAGAGGATGTCTCTCAAAGTTTAAGTGAAGCCTTTTCTAAGATCGATAAGGCAGCAAAGGTGGGAGCCATTCACAAAAAACAGGCCGCAAGAAGAAAGTCAAGGCTTGTCAAAAAAGTGAGATCTCTTCAGGCTCAAATTCAAACTGTTCAAAAGTGATCTTTTGCGTAGAAGAAGATCTCCGTTATACGGAGATCTTTTGTTTTTGAACATTTCTTTATTTTTTTGTGTCTAAAATTAGGAGAGGGATTTAAAATTTGGAAGAGCAAAAACTTATAGAAGGTTTAAAGCGTTCTGAATCTAAAGCGTACAGTGAATTATATAGAGAGTATGCTGAAAAAATAGGTGGAATTGCGCGATCTTATTTAGGCGTAGATGATGTTGAAGATGTTGTACAGGAAGTCTTCATCAAGATTTATAAGAACATAAAGAAGTTTCGCGGAGATTCTTCTCTGTCGACTTGGGTTTACAGAATCACCGTCAACGTGTGTAAGGATATGCTTGGAAAAAAGCAAAGGCGAAGAGAAATCCTTACGAATTTTGGCGAGCAGGAAGATGAAGACACCAAAAGTAACATAAGAGAACCTGTAGATGATTCAATGCCATCAGACGAACTTATGAAGACTCTTTCGGCCGAAGAGATAGCAAAAGCGATAGATTCTCTTTCAAAAGAGGACAAGTTGCTTATAAATTTAAGGGAAATAGAAGGTATGAGTTATGAACAGATAGCAGAAATAATGGATAAACCCGTTGGTACGGTCAAAAGCAGACTTCACTATGCTCGTGAAAGACTTAAGAATATATTAGAGGATAAATTGGGCATCGAAGGAGAGATTAACGATGAAGTGTGAGGAGTTCAGGGAAAAGTTTATAAATGAAGAACTTAGTCAGGAAGAAAAGGCTCAATTCGAGGATCACCTCAAAGTGTGTGTGAGTTGCAGAGTCTTCGTTCAAAATTATCAAAAGATAAAAGATGGAGTTAAACTGCTTTACACCTTCAAACCTTCAAAAGCACTTGAGAAAAAAATAATCTCAAGAATACAAAGAAAAGAAAAGATCAAAAAGGGATTGATCTTCGGCGTTCCAACTGCGGCAGTTGCCGTATCTGTGATTTTGGCCTTCTACGTCTTTAATCCGGCCGTTAATTCTAACTTTGCATATGATAAAGCAGTCTCTGCCGGAATTTCACTTCTGAAGTCAGAACCCGGTACTACTCTTACCTATGCCCAGGATAATTCAAGCCTCGATTACCTTTTAAAAATAAAGTATGTGAGTGATCAATTTTGAGAGTTTTAGTTTATCCGTTCATCCTTTTGATCTTTGTCTCATATACTTTTGGATCTTCATTTATAAATACCTTTATAACTTCTTACGCTTCGCAGATCATCCAGGGTCAGAGAATTGTTATTGAAGAAGGGCAAAATTCAAGAGTCAGATACGAAAATGTGCTTCGCGATGGTAGAAATGAGATAGTAAAAGTCATGGCCCCGATGCCATTTGAATGGGCAATTATAAATGGCGATACTTATATAATCGAAGGAAATGCGATGAGACCTTCTCCTGTACCGATTTCTGACATAGAGCAGAAATTCATGGAGTTGCTTTCTTCGGCCACGACAACTACGATAATATCGACTCAAAATGTGATTTATCAGGGAGAGCCTTCGATACAGGTCAATTTGATAACGCCTACTTCAACCTATATTGCCATTATTTCGAAGGGCAATCTCATAATCAAATTCATGAAAGTTCAAAGAGATAAAAATTCGATTTCCATGATATACACTCAGGTAATTCCGGTATCTTTGGAGTATTTTCAAAGTGTTTTGAAGTCATTTAAAATTTACAACGAAGCGACGCCAGACACAGTTGAATCGGTTGTATGGAAGATAATATCCAACCTTACAAATGCCAATATAATGTCTTTGAAATTAAATGGCGTTGATTTTACGATAGTTAGCGGAATAATATCCCCACAAAATAACGTTGTTTGTTATCTCTTTCAAATAAGTTCAAGAGTTTCTCCCGATCCACTCGTCAGTCAGTTCAAATCCCAGGGATATAACTCAATGGCGGTCAAGTACCAGGATCTCTACATCGTTATGGCGACAAATGGAAATATAGATACCCTCAAAACGTGGGCGTCAAAGTTGTTCTCATCAGTGAAATAAGACGATGAAAAAATCTATCAGGGGCGCTATCACAAGGGCTGGCAGAAAATTGCCAACCTTTATTTCTTTCACGTTCAATATCCGCAGGCCTATCATAAGCATCATGGCTCCCCCTGTGCCGGTGAAATCGTTCAAGTAGGCTGGTAAGGTCAAAAACTGGAAAGCCGATGCGAGCAGTGCAAGACCTCCTTCTATGACAAAAACGCTTCCGGCTGACATAAGAACCCCTATTCCGTAAACAGAGGCAAAGGCTATAGAACTTATTCCGTCCATTATCGACTTCAGGTAGAGAACCTCATTGTTTCCCGTCAATCCGGAATTAACGCATCCAAGAATCGTCATAGGCCCTACAACGAATAGAACGGTTGTAGATATAAAGCCGGTTGCGAAATTTGAGTCTCCCTTCGAGAATCTTTTTGAAAGGCTTGAAATTTTATCTTCTATCCTCAAAATTTCTCCTATTAGACCTCCTATCACGAGACTGCCGAGCACTACGAGAAAGTTTTCGGTCTTGAGCCCCATACTTACACCTATCAAAATAGTCAGTATTCCTATGGAGATGAAAAAGACGGATTTGTGCTTTTCTTTGAGCCTATTTCCAAGCGGTATTCCTATCAAAGTGCCGCCA
This sequence comes from uncultured Mesoaciditoga sp., assembly GCA_964433875.1. GTDB lineage: Bacteria > Thermotogota > Thermotogae > Mesoaciditogales > Mesoaciditogaceae > Athalassotoga. The sequence continues at coordinate 15,393 of CAYSSO010000009.1, read as the reverse complement.
ATAACCGTTAAAGTGTTAACGATAACGCCCAGGCTAAGCATTTTCGTACTCCTTGAAAAAGGCGTTCATATCGGTATCATCTCTTATTCCGAGCCTTGTAAGGCAAAAATCATACCTGACGGGATCTTCTGGAGATATCGATCTAAAGCCTTCCGTTATCTCCAAGGCGGCCTTCATGTCTGCCTGTTTTCGCGAAGTTAGACCCAAAACGAGAGAGATATGGTGCATGTGCGTATCCAGTGGTATGATCAACTTTGAAGGAGGAATATCCTCCCATCCTCCGGGATCAACCTCATCGTGTCTTACCATCCACCTCAGAAAAAGATTTAATCTCTTACAAGGGCTTTTACATTCTGCGGAAGGAACAAGAGTGTTTTTCTTCCCATCGGGCACTATTAACCTTATAAAGTTCGAAAGTGCCGAAATTACATTTTCATCTTCAACTTTCATTCCGATCTTAAAAGCGTCGTGAATTGATCCAAATCTTTGCAAGACCATTTTGAGATTCAGAAGGAATTTCGTTAATTCCCCGGCATCGGTATATCTGTGAATAAAGCCTTCAAATCTCTTTTTGATAGATTCACAATCTGAATTCATTATGAATTCATACGGTTTTCCCATTCTATCGAGCACAAAAGAGACATCTTTTAAAATCTGCGCAACCCTTCCATACGCCAATGAGGCGGCGATAAGGCCTACTATTTCTCTGTCCCTTAGTTCGGGGTAATTGTATAAAAATTCGAGAGGATCAGGATGGATGTATTCGTATTTGTTGTATTTCGTGTAAAGCGATTCTAAAAGATCTTTTTTTAGCATTTTACCTCCTGAAGATGAATTTTTGATAGTATATCAAAAGAGATGGACATGTGTCCATCTCTTTTCGAACCAAAACGATCTTATTCGACCTTTAAATCAACCTGGCTTGACCACAGGCCGTGAATGTTGCAATGAGAGTAGGCTATTATCGTTCCAGATTTTTCTGTTTTGAAGGAGATCGTAACCTCTGGCTCGGAATAAATGGTACTTGTATTTGGGCCTTGAGTTGATGCGCCGTGTGCCTGAAATTCGTATTTCCCTATAACGTAGGGATATTTCTCACCGGCAGGCAAGAAATAAACCTCTATCCATGCAATGTGATGTTCTGTTGTATTTGGGTGCGCGATTTCCTTTCCGACGCTGACAGTTACCTTTACCTTTTCGCCTTTTTTGACATGTGCCGGCGCTTCTATGACCGGTACGTGTTTTTCCTTTTTAAAATCATCTGTCATTATAACTTCTTTTAAACTTGCCATTACAGATCACCCCTTTTTTCAATCCTCATTTCTCTTTCCAAGTTCTGCATCTAACATCAAAAGGCCCTGAGTAGAGTCCTTTATCATTCTCAATCTTTCAAGAATTTGCAAAACCGAATACTCTTCTTCTACCTGCTCATCGACAAACCATTGCAAGAATGAAGAGGTTGCATAGTCCTTTTCTCCGTCAGCCAGAGATACTATCCTCTCTATGGATTTCGTAACTTCCTGCTCGTGAACGTATGTGGCCTCAAAAACATCCAATGGGGATTTCCACTCGAAAGGAGGCTCCTTTACGGACTTCAAAGAAACCCTTCCGTTTCTTTTGTTTAAATATTCGTATATCTTTAGAGCGTGTTCTTCCTCTTCCTTTGCCTGCTTTTCCATCCATGTTGCAAATCCATTTAATTTTGTGGATCTAAAATACGCCGCCATCGCCATGTAAAGGTAGGAAGAATAAAATTCGGCGTTTATTTGATCGTTTAAAACCTCTTCAATTTTTTTGCTAATCATAAAATCCCTCCTCTTATGCTATTCCTATTTCTTTGTGTTTCTTGAAAATGCTTTCGGCGAGGCTATCTATCGCCCTCATATCTTCTGCTTTTGGATACCCATTAACCATAACAGGCGGGAGAATTTCGCCTTTGAAAGAAGGAAGCATTCCCTTGATCTGCTCGATAGCCTGTCCGCCCCAACTGTAAGAGTTTATGATCGCTACGAATTTTGTTTTTGGCCTCAAGGCGTTGAAAAGGTAGGTGGCATAGGCCACGTTGGGGTGAATTCCAACAAGCATGGTAGGCGTCGCCACAACTGCCGTCGCAGAATCTACAAGAGAGATTGCCAACTTCCCTACGTCCATATTCGTCAGGTTAAAAGGCTCAACGACAATATCAAATCTCGTAAGATCGTCTACAAATCTTTCTACCATTTTTTCGGTGCTTCCGTGCATTGATAGATAAAGCACCGTTACCTTATTTTCAACGTTATCCGAGATCCAGTCTTTGTAAGCGTTTATTATGAGATCCGGTTGATCGTAAATCTGTCCGTGACTTGGAGCTATAAAGTCTATCTGTAATTCCTCTATCTTTTTGATATTCGATCTTATCGAGGATCTGAACGGCATCATGATTTCCGCGTAATACCTTTTTGCTCCTTCGATGACCCTGTCTTTCTTTTGGCCGACAAAGAGTTCTGTCGATGCAACGTGAGAACCAAAAAAATCGCAGGTAAAGAGTGTTTTGTCTTCTTTTAGATACGTTGACATCGTCTCGGGCCAGTGAACCCACGGTGTGAAAATGAATTTAAGAGTTTTGTCGCCGAGGGAAAGTTCATCACCATCATTTATTACTATGAATTTGGAATCCTCTATTAAAAGTAAAGACTTCAAGAACTCTTTGCACTTTTGATTTGTAACAACCTTGGCTTCGGGATAAAGTTCGATTATCTTTGGAATAGATCCAGAATGATCTTGCTCTGCATGCTGGGAGATCACGTAATCTATTTTTGTTATTCCAAGACTTTTTATATTCTCTATGAAAAGATCGGTTTTTGAAGGATCTACCGTGTCTATGAGTACATTCTTTTGGCTTCCCTTTATGAAGTAAGAATTGTAAGAAGTACCTTCGTTGAGCGGTATCAACTCGTCAAAAAGTTCTCTATCCCAGTCCTGAACGCCGACGTAGAAAAGATTATCTTTTATTTTTCTTGCGGTCATTTATTATCGCCTCCACAATGATCGCATCTACCCCAGAATTCGAGTGTATACCCGCTTACTTTGTATCCTCTCTTCTCTATCACTTTTTCAACGGATTTTATGGCTTCTTCAATTTGTTCCAACTCACTTTCTTCGAGAGGGGCATCTTTTATCTTTCCGCAGTTAAGGCAGTAAAAATGGTAGTGGGTACCCACGTTGTCATCAAACCTTTTCTGCGTATCAATAGGCTCTAATTTTTTTATAAATCCATTTTTAGACAGCACCTCTAAACTTCTGTACACGGTGCTCATACTTATTCTCGGCAATCTTTTTTTAACGGCAAGGTAAACTTCATCGACCGTTGGATGATTGCCAAGATTTTTAAGTTCTTCAAGAATTATCTTTCTTTGATAAGTAAGCCTCATTTGAGACTTTTCCAATTTCGTTTCTCCTTTCAAAAACAATAATCGTTTTCAATTACATGATACCACTAAAATAAAAAATTGTCAACATTTGAATTTAAAGCAACGGTCTCGACCGTTGCTTTAGACTTAGAAATTCGCCTCTCCAACCTTTTTTCTTTTAAACCCTCCCTGAACTGAATACATTACGGAGATCATTATCGCGATTATAGACAAAATTCCTATCGTTATCGATATCGGATTGGTATTAGAGATCCTTATTATTATCGGTGCTATTATAAGGGCCACAAGGTTTATGACCTTCATCATCGGGTTAAGGGCAGGCCCTGCGGTATCCTTGAGAGGATCTCCAACTGTATCGCCGACAACAGATGCCTTGTGTGCTTCAGAGCCTTTTCCTCCGTAAATTCCATCCTCGATCGTCTTTTTGGAATTGTCCCAAGCACCTCCAGATGTTGCCATAAAGACGGCGAGTAATTGGCTCGAAAGGATTGCTCCGGCGAGGAATCCTCCAAGCGATTCTTCTCCGAGAACAAGGCCAACTACCACCGGCGTAAGTATGACAAAGGTCGCAAGTGTTATCAACTCTTTTTGAGCGGCTGCCGTGCTTATCTCGACTGGCTTTTCGTAATCAGGCTTGACTTTTCCCTCCATTAAACCTGGAATTTTAAATTGGCGTCTCACTTCCTCGACCATTGCGCCAGCCGCTTTGGCAACGGCATTTATCATGAGAGAGGAAAACAGCCATGGAATTGCGCCACCTATCAAAAGGCCTACAAATACTATCGGGGATGCAACATCTATTCCCTTTGCAAGAATTGTCTGATTTGATGGCACACCCATCTGAGTCTGAACAAGGGCTATGCTTGTAAGGAAAGATCCAAATAGAGATACGGCCGCTATGACCGCAGAACCTATCGCAACACCTTTCGTTATTGCCTTTGTGGTATTTCCGACAGCGTCAAGATCTGCAAGATTTTGCCTCGATTCTTTGTCCATATCTGACATCTCTCCAAGGCCATTCGCGTTGTCAGAGATGGGGCCGAATGAATCCATTCCAAGGTAATTTCCTGTCAGTGTGAGCATTCCTATTCCGGTCATTGCTACTCCGTAAAGGGTGAATGTGAACCCCTGGCCCCAGTAGATACCCACGGCCGCTATTATTGCACCGGCTATCGCGAGTATCTGCCAAACCGTTGCTTCGTAACCAACAACGAGACCTCTAAGTATAAGTGTGGCTGCCCCAGTTCTTGAGGCAGATGCTATGTCCTTAACGGGTCTGTAACGCGTATCGGTGAAATACTTTGTTATTTCGTTTAGCGCAAGTGCAAGAAGTATTCCGGCGCTTACAGAGAAGAAGGCTCTCCATTCATGCATGTAAAATATCGCGACAAGGGCAAAACGGATATCACGGCCGAGACGTAAAAGCCCCTGTTTATGGAAGTCATTGCATTTTTCTCTTTTCCGACTCCCACAAGGTATGTTCCTATTATGGAAGAAATAACTCCTATTCCTCTTACAAACAAAGGAAAGAGCACCCACATTATTTGTTTCGTCGAAAGGTAAAGGGCCACTCCGAGTATTAGCGCGGCAACGATTGTAACCTCGTAAGATTCAAAGATATCTGCGGCCATTCCTGCACAGTCTCCAACGTTGTCTCCAACAAGGTCTGCTATAACGGCGGCATTTCTCGGATCGTCTTCGGGAACGCCAACTTCTACCTTACCGACAAGATCTGCTCCAACATCCGCGGCCTTTGTGTATATGCCCCCTCCTACCCTCATAAAGAGGGCAAGCAAGGTGCCACCAAGTCCAAATCCGAGAAGCACATCTGGTGAATCGATTCCGAAGATCATGAAAATTATTATACATCCTAAAAGTCCAAGACCATTCGTGAGCATTCCCGTTATGGTTCCATCGCGGTAGGCGAGTTTTAAGGCATAATTCAGGCCTTTTTTTGATGCGGCTGCAACGCGAACGCTGCCTTGAACTGCCATGCGCATTCCCAATTGCCCGACGGCCAAAGAAAAGAAGGCTCCCATGACAAAGGCGAGGGCACGACCGATTCCTACGATTAAGTTGATCTCTACATCTGTCATACCTTTAAATCTTATCAATGCGGCCGAACTGGGCGGAACAAAATAAACTGAAAGGAAAAGTACCGCGGCAAGAATGACGATAAGTGGAAGAATGGATCTGAATTGCTTTCTGAGATAAGCATTTGCTCCACTTCTTATACCTTCCCAGATGTTTTGCATTTCTTTGGGCCCTTTGTCTTCTTTGATGATCTGATTTCTGAGGATTAGGGCATAAAGCAAGGCTATGATGGCAATGATCAAAATTCCCCAGATCGAAACTACTTCAAAGGTAGTTATTTCAGGAATTCCAAACAAGAAGACCATCTCCCTTTCCGGCGATCAGATGGACACCCCTTATTTGTGAAAATTATATCACTAAAATTTTAGATGTTTTTCAAAATTTCTGAAGAATCTGTGACTATAAACAATCTCTCGAGAATTTTCAACGCGCATTCGTGCAAATCCTTATTTGGTGAGGAAACGCAGTCCGAAAGAACTACTGTGTAGAAACCCCTGTTTGAGGCATCACGGGCCGAGGATTCAATTCCCACTTCGGTCGAAATACCTGTAAAGATTATCGTTGTTATATTTCTATTTCTGATCATTTGTTCAAAATCAGTTCCAACGAAGATACTCGTAGTCGATTTCTCTATTACGATGTCTTCAGATGATGGGAAAATCTCTTGATATATATCCCTCGCTCCGGGATTAGACATGAAATGCGGTGCTTTGAGGGCTTGATCTAAACCCATTCCAGAATTTTTCATTGTCGTATAATACGACCATGAAGACTGAAATTCCTTTTTTAAGGGTGTGATCTTGGTGTAAAAGATGGGCATTTTTCCTCTCACGCCCTTTATCAAAGCCTTCATGTGATCTACAAATTCTGATTTGTTGAATATCCTTTCGATAAGAGCGTTTTGAACATCCCAAACGACAAGGCAGGTATGTGAAGGATCGATTACCTCCTTAAAGTTTTCATAGATTTCAACGTTGTTGATTTTTTTCATAAATCTCGCCTTCTTCAATGCTGTTAACTCTTCTAAACCTTTCCTTTAAATCACTGTAGAGCCCTTTGTACTCATAATACCACGAATCGTAAAATTCGATCCACGCTTTTTCGGGTTCAACGGTACTTTTTACCCTTATCCATTTTGAAACCTCTTCGAATTTCTTTCCATCTCCAACTGCTGCAAGCATCGCGGCGCCGTAAGCGCCACCTTCGTTTATCTCCGGAATTTCTATTGGAACTTTGAAATTCGAGGCTATGATTTTGACCCATTCGAGGTTATTCGATCCACCTCCGGTTATCTTTGCACTTTTGACATCAACCCTTTTTTTGACGAGTTCGAAGGAATCTCTAAGTCCGAATGTGATACCCTCTATCACCGATCTTAGAATATCGGACCTTTGTGAGATGAAGGATATGCCAAAGATAACGCCTCTTGCGTGGGGATCACGGTGGGGCGTTCTTTCTCCGTTCAAATAAGGCAAAAAAATAAGTCCGTTTGACCCGGGCGGTGATTTTTTCACCATTTCCTCTATCTTTTCAAGGTTATCATCAGATGCGACTATTTTTCTTGCCCAGTCAAATGAACTTGTCGCCGAAAGCATGACGCCCATGTAATAAGAGAGATTATCTACAACGTGGTTGAAATAGTGCAATTTACCTTCGGGATCTGGATCTGTCGACGATGTTACTCCGGCTACAGTGCCAGATGTCCCGACACTGACCATGCAATCTCCTGGTCTAAATACACCTATTCCGAGGGCCGAAACAGCGTTATCGGCTCCCCCGGCCGTGACCTTTACATTTTTCCATCCAAATTCTTTTTCAAGAGATTTTTCGAGGAAGCCTCGCAGATCGTAAGATTTAGAAATTGGTGGCAAAATTTCCTCCTTTATCTCGAGGGCTTTTAGAACCTTTGAATTCCATTCTCTTGTTCTCACATCGTAAAAGGCCGTTCCGGACGCGTCAGACCATTCGGTGCCAATCTCTCCTGTCAGCATGTACGCTATGTAATCTTTCGGCATCATGATGTACTTTATTTTTTTGAAATTTTCAGGTTCATTTTTCTTTATCCACAGTATCTTTCCAAGGGTGAATCCTTCGAGAATTGGATTTCCAACTTCGGCTATGACATTGCGCTCTCCGCCAAGAATTCGTGTTGCTTCCTGGCATTCTTTTGTGGTTCTTTGATCGTTCCAGAGTATCGCCGACCTGACGATCTTTCCATCCATGTCTAAAGTTACAAGGCTATGCATCTGGCCGGAGAGCCCTATTGAATTTATTCTGTACCTTGAGGCCCTTTTTAAAATCTCAAGTACACCTTTCCACCAATCGAGAGGGTTTTGTTCAGACCAGCCAGGCTTTACTATATCTACGGTCAAAGAGTAATTGAATCTATCAAGAATTTGACCATTTTCTCCTACCACAAGACCTTTTATTCCCGTTGTCCCAATGTCTATGCCAAGGTAATTCACAAAAAGGCCCCCTTCGAAAATTCATTCATCGCCATGAGCGTACAGCCCATAAGCGCTGACTGGATCATGTCCATCGAGGATGTCAGTATCAAAAGATCCTTCGTCGCGCTCCCAAGCGCTCTTTTTTCAACTATGCTTTTGACGATCTGAATGTATCTTTTGGGAATCTTTTCTCCCATTCCTCCTACCATCACGAATTGAGGGTTTAATATATTCACTATGTTAACAATTCCAACTGAGAGGTAATACATCATCTCATTTAACACTTCATCTGCAAATCTGTCATGTTCGCTTCTTGAGATGAGATCTTCAAATTGAGATTTGAAAGAGGATCCCCTTAATTGCTTTTGAGAGTTGTATTTTTGGACAACGGTATCTATCGAGATGTACTCTTCCCAGCATCCATTGTTACCACAATGGCACACCGGACCGTCTGCGTTAATGCTCATATGACCAATTTCTCCGGCTGTAAAGGAAGTGCCCAAGAAGATCTCTCCATTTATGAGTAATGCCCCACCGACCCCCTGAGAAATGTATATGTATACGCCATTTACCATCTTTTGGATGGCATCGTTGAAGTACATCTCGGCCATCAAAGAAAGTTTTGCCTCATTCTCAAGGTAGATGGGAATATTTATCTCTCCAAGAATTTTTTCTAACTCTTCTTTTATCTTTATGTCCTTCCATCCGAGATGGGGAAGTATTTTCATGGAAATCTCTCGTTTGTCAACTATACCTGGCACTGAAATCGATATGCTCTTTATCTTTTCTACTGAATTTTTGAGTATTTTTTCTATCCTTTTGCCGATTTCTTTCAGAAAAATATCGGCAGAGGATGGAGTTGAAAATTCATCCAATCTTTCGAAATCATTGTTGAGATATCCCAGTCCTATCTGGGTGTTTTCAACGCCTATTTTTATCAATATGGCACTTGCGGCGTCCTTTGTCGGGAGCAGGTTAACCCTTCTTTTCCCCGGTTTATTAGATGCGTTCTTTCCACCTTCTTCGACAAAACCACTTTCCATCAGATCAAAGACTATGTTTGTAACCGTGCTTGGGTTAAGGCCTGTCATCTCAACAAGATCTCTTCTGCTTATACCGGGATATTTTCTAATCAAATCAAGGATGGCCAGTCTGTTGGACCGGCCCATACTCTCAGAGTTCATTGTCCTTATTTCCAAATTCTTTCCTCCGATTTTTTGCTTTTAACTTATACCAAACAAAGTTCAAATTTCGAATCTTCGCTCCGGCAGGTGTCCCCTCGGTGTCTGGTCCTCGCGTTACTGCGGAGGCCACCTCGAAGGCATCCTGCCCTTCGCTACAGTAAATAAACATTCGGCTTTTAATAGTTTAGATATTTCTATTTATGCTTCACTGTTCTTTGAACATGTATCTGTTCAGGATATTCTCAAGCATTTCCTGCCTCGATGAAAGGTTACCTGCATCTTTCATATCAAGCACGTATTCTTCAAGGTCTTTAAGCGTCACCTTTTGTGAGACTATTTTAGCACCTATACCCGTATTATAACTCGAATATCTCTCTTCTATGAATTTCTCAAAGACTTTATCGTCCAACAAACGTTTCGCTATTCTCAGTCCAAGCGCAAAGGCATCTATCCCCGCAACGTGTGCGTAGAAAAGGTCACGCTCTTCGAAAGATCCGCGCCTTACATGCGCATCAAAGTTCAACCCTCCAGGCGCTATCCCTCCATTCTTTAGCACCTCATACATCGCAAGTGTCGTGTCGTAGACGTTCGTCGGAAACTGGTCTGTATCCCAGCCGAGCAGCATGTCTCCCATATTCGCATCTATGCTTCCCATCTTCCCGCTTATCCTCGCAACTCTCAACTCATGCTGGAATGTGTGCGTTGCGAGCGTCGCGTGGTTTGCCTCTATGTTGAACTTGAAATGCCCGTCTAATCCGTATGCCCTTAAAAACTCCAAAGCCGTTGCGACGTCAAAATCATACTGGTGCTTTGTAGGCTCTTTTGGCTTTGGCTCTATCAAAAACTGGCCTTTGAATCCTATTTCCTTTGCGTAATCTATCGCCATTCTGTAAAATCTCGCCATGTTGTCTCTTTCCAATTTCATGTCCGTGTTCAAAAGCGTGTCGTACCCTTCACGCCCTCCCCAGAAAACGTAATTCTCTCCTCCCAACTCTTTAGTTATTTCGAGCATCTTCTTTACCTGGGCGCCGGCAAAGGCAAATGCGTTGGCATTGCACGACGACGCCGCACCATGCACATACCTCGGATGAGAGAAAAGATTTGCGGTTCCCCACAGCATCTTTATGCCCGTCTCTTTCATAAGAGCCTTTATGTGCTCGACTACTTTGTCGAGTCCTTCATTTGTCTTTCTCAATGTCTCCTGCTCGGGATATAAATCCCTGTCATGGGCGCAGAAGTATTTCACACCCAATTTTGACATGAATTCAAATGCCGCATCTGCCCTGGCAAGCGATGCGTCGAGCGGATCAGAATATTCAAACCATGGCCTTTTGTTCACGGCAGATCCAAACATGTCGGATCCTGTATGACCGAATGTGTGCCAGTATGCGACTGCAAATCTGAGATGTTCTTCCATCGTCTTGTCGCCTATCTTTTCAGATGGGTTGTAATAACGAAAGACCATCGGATCTTTCGAGCCTTTATCGTATTTCACCTTGCTTATACCCTTGAAATACTCTTTCATATTTTTCCTCCTTCGATTTTGACATTTGAAAAGAACTTTGGTCTTTTCTTACTCACTTTGGCGTTGGACTTCAACTCAACATTTCCACTTAGTCTTATATCTTCAGAAGAACTACCTACCATGATTTCAAATTCACCAGATTCCACGATGAGGTTCATCTTTGAATCGTAAAAGCCAAGCAAGTCGATGGGCAATTCGAAAGTAACTGTTTTTTCTTCTCCTACCTCGAGGTGGACCTTTGCAAAACCTTTCAATTCCTTTACAGGTCTTGTAATGCTTGCGACTTTATCGTTGACATACAACTGCGCAATCTCATCTCCGGAAATATTTCCTGTATTTTTAATTTTGAAACTCACATTTATCGATCTTTCAAGATTTACGATCAAAGGATTTATTTGGAGATCTGAATATTCGAATTTCGTGTAACTTAATCCAAATCCAAATGGAAAAAGTGGTTTCGTGCTTTCTTCAACGTAATCTCCATGCCAGTTAGATCTACCGCCGGTAGGCTTGTGTGAATAATAAACCGGAATCTGCCCGACAGATCTCGGAATTGATACCGGTAATTTGGCAGATGGATTGTAATCTCCAAATAAAATGTCGGCGACGGCATGCCCACCTTCTTCGCCCGGTAGCCATGCTTCCAATATGGCATTCGCATGATCTGAAATCCATTTTATGGAAAATGGACGACCATTTACAAGGACGATGACAAGAGGCTTACCTGTTTTGTACAGTTCCTCAACTAATTCTTCCTGAACTCCTGGCAGATCGAGTGTGGATCTATCTCTACTTTCTCCCGTTGTTGCAGACAACGAAAGACCGGATCTGTCTCCAATGACGGCAATAACAACGTCCGATTCCTGCGCGATCCTTATTGCCTCTTCGAAACCCTCTTTGGAAGGATCTAAATTGTCGCAACCTTGCGCATATTTGATATCGATCTTTCCATTAACCTTTTCTTTTATTCCATCCAAAATCGATACAATCTTGACGTTTCCTTCAGTTGATTTGAGATATTTGGAAGTCGGGATAACGTCCGGAACATCGTTATTCACAAAGGCCTCTATGTGAGACGGATAGGAATAATCGCTGAGCATGTTTCTCCCATTCGCCGCATTTGGACCTACAACGGCTATCGAAGTTAAATTTTTGAGTGGCAATGTGCCATCATTTTTAAGTAAAACTATCGATTCTCTCGCGGCATTTAAGGCGATGGCACGATTGGCGTCGGTATCAAAAAAGGCAAAAACATTCTTTTCATTTGAAAATGGTCTTTCAAAAAGTCCAAGTCTTACTTTTGCATTAAGAACTCTTTTTACAGATCTATCGATTAAAGATTCTGGAATTCGTCCAGATTCAACCCCATTCTTTAAGGTATCACTGTAATACTTTCTCGTCGGTAATTCGACATCTATGCCAGCGTTTAAGGCCATAAAGGCCGCTTCGACTTTATCTTTAGCGATCCTGTGGTAATTTTCGATCATGTCTATTGCGGAATAATCGGATACAACTATGCCGCCGAACTTCCATTCCTTTCTAAGAATATCTGTTAAAAGATATTTAGAGGCCGCGCATGGTACACCGTCTATTTCGTTGTATGCGTTCATTATAGAACCAACTTTCGCGTCTTTGACCGCTACTTCAAAGGTTTTAAGGAAGACCTCTCTCAACTCTCTTTCGCCAAGATGAACCGGTGCGCAGTTCAGACCACCTTCAGACATCGCGTAAGCGACGAAGTGTTTTGCGGTGGCCATAACACCATTTTTCATGTTTTTTTGGAGCGCCTTTATGTAGTTATCCGCGAAGACAGAAACCAAATAAACGTCTTCGCCGAATGTCTCTTCGATCCTTCCCCACCGGGGATCTCTTGAAACGTCCAAAAGAGGCGCAAGCCCTTCGTGCGCTCCAACGGCTCTCATTTGTTGCCTTATGACATTTGCGATTTCGTGAACTATTTGAGGGTTCCACGAACTTGCAATTCCTATCATCTGCGGGAAAACAGTCGCTCCCTTTGCCATATACCCATTTAAACATTCTTCATGTACGATTGCAGGAATGCCAAGACGGGTTTTCTCAACCAAGAATTTTTGAATTTCATTTGATACCTTCACACTTTTATCCGGAGGAAGACCGGACGATCCTCCAACACGCGTTATCTGTCCAATCCCGTTTGACAGAAGTTCTTCCATCTTTTTGTGTGAGAGTTCTCCATCTTCGTTGAAAAGTTCATGGACCCATACGGAACCGAGTTGGGCTATCTTTTCATCTAAAGACATTTTCGAGAGCATTTCTGAGATTTTCTTGTCATCCATCGATTTCACCTTCCATTTCTAATTTTATCCTTTTCCCTTTAGGTATGATTCTGTATCCAAAGTCTTCTCTTTTCAAATCCCCATTAATCGCGGATCTTACTTTTTCATAGATTACGATATCCCATTTTTTATCCGCATTTTTTAAATTTTTTACCTCTATATCTATTAATCGACCATTCCTTCTTGCCCTTATTTGAATTTCTGGATTTCCATTTGTGTCGTAAATCTCCGAGATATTTTCTTTTATCCTGAAAAGATGAAATGTAACGTTGTTTGCATAATCGTAATCTGGTCTCGAATCGACATTTCCGGTTGAGATTATCGTATTTTCTCTCATCATCAATGGAAGGCTCATGTATCCATGTTTTTCCGTCCTCCATCTTCCGCCTTCTACGATCTCTTTCGTTATGAAATTCATCCATTTGCCTTTAGGCAAATAATACGTTACCTCTCCTTCTTCAGAAAAGATCGGCGCAACAAGCAAAGCGTCACCGAGCATGTATTGCTTATCAAGATAAAGGCAAGTTGGATCTTCAAATTCCATCAAAATTGGTCTCATCACCGGAATTCCCTTTTGGGACGCTTCAACAGCCTTCGAATAAATGTAAGGCATCAACTTATTTTTTAACTTCGTAAAAAATCTTAAAACATCGACTGATTCTTCATCGTAAAGCCATGGAACCTTGTAAGCGTTATTTCCATGAAGCCTGCTGTGGGAAGAGAGTAATCCAAAGGCTGTCCATCTCTTGTAAAGATCCGGCGTTGCCTTATTTTCAAAACCCGCTATGTCATGACTCCAAAAGCCAAAGCCGCAAAATCCCAAAGATAATCCTCCGCGCAAACTTTCGGCCATCGATTCGTAGGTCGCTGAACAATCTCCTCCCCAGTGAACCGGAAATTGTTGGCTTCCTGCAGTCGCCGATCTTGCGAAAACCAGAGTTTCGTTACCCTTCTTCTCTTTTGTTGCTTCGAAGACCGTCTTATTGTAAAGATACGTGTAATAATTATGCATTCTTTGTGGATCTGAATTGTCATAATAAGAAACATCTGTGGGGATTCTCTCTCCAAAATCTGTTTTAAAACAGTCAACTCCCATATCGATCAATTTTTTCAGTTTTTCTGAAAACCATCTTCTCGCATCTGGATTTGTGAAATCGACAATTCCCATTCCCGGCTGCCACATGTCCCATTGCCATACACCACCGTCGATCTTTTTCAAGAGATAGCCATTCTTCATTGCCTCATCGAATAATTTTGATTTTTGGGCTATGTAGGGATTTATCCAGACGCTGATTTTTAATCCCTTGTCCTTCAATCTTTTTAGCATTCCTTCTGGATCTTGAAATTGATCTCTGTCCCACTCAAAATCTGTCCACTGAAATTCCTTCATCCAGAAACAGTCAAAATGAAAGACTTTAAGAGGAATGTCTCTTTCTAACATTCCATTTACGAATTTGACCGCAGTTTCTTCGGTGTAATCCGTTGTAAAGGAAGTCGTCAGCCACAGTCCAAAAGACCACGCCGGTGGCAATGAAGGCCTGCCTGTAAGGTATGTGTATTTTTCCAAAACTTCCTTTATCGACCCTCCACCGATTAAAAGATAATCGATGCTTTCTCCGGCAACGCTGAATTGGACCTTCGAAACTCTCTCAGAGGCGATCTCGTAGGATACCATACCCGTGTTATTCACAAAGACTCCATATTTTTTATTTGTAAGATAGAATGGGATATTCTTGTAAGACTGTTCGCTATTTGTGCCGGCGTCGGCATTCCAAATATCGACGGTCTGTCCATTTTTTACAAAATTTGTAAATCTTTCTCCCAATCCATAAACGCATTCACCAACATCAAGATCAAGTTGTTCCCTCATGAATCTTTCTCCATTTTCAGATGTTATATGAGCAAGACTTTTGTAACTGCTTTTAGTCAGATATCTATCTTTGTAGATGAAATCCATCTGAAAATCATTCTTTTTTATCTTCAAAAATAAATTACCGCTTTTTACAGTTATAAATTCGTCGTTTTCATCGAAAGAAACTTTTAAATTCTCATCTTTAATAAAAAAATTCGGTCCGTGATGAATGCCACCTTTAAAATGATAAGCCTGAATTCGAATAACATCTTCGATAGGTGAAGATATTCTTAAAGTTATCATTGGACCTCCGAGAGTGTCTTCCCTATTCATTACCTGAAATGTCGTGACATACACAAAGATCTCTTTGTCCGTCCCTTTAACGTCGACGACCTGAGAAGATCCATATATCGAAAAACCCTTTTTTACAAGCCAGTTTCCATCGGTGAACTTCACTTAAACCACCTCTAAAAAGGGGGAGAAGTTCTCCCCCTCTCGTTTTACTCACTTAAGATGAATATTCAAAGCGAGTATTTCAGGAGCAACCTGAATCGAGCCTACCATGT
>CAYSSO010000008.1:52914-61470 GCA_964433875.1 uncultured Mesoaciditoga sp. | reverse complement strand
AGAAAAAAAGAGCGATGAGATCTCTGTGGATAACAAGAATAAACATAGCAGCAAGGAATGCCGGACTCAAATACAGCGATATGATGCACGGGCTTGATCTCGCTGGAATAAATATAAACAGGAAGATGCTCGCTCAACTTGCCGTAGAGGACATCGATGCTTTTAATTCGTATGTTGAAATAGCGAAAAAACATCTTGTAAATGTTCAGTGATATTAATGGAGGTGTATGATGGCTAAAAAATACGTTTATTTCTTTGGAAATGGTGTGGCCGAAGGTGGCGCCGAAATGAAAGATATCCTCGGCGGAAAGGGTGCTAACCTTGCCGAAATGGTTAAGATAGGCATATCAGTTCCTCCCGGCTTTACGATAAGCGCTGAAATATGCGATTATTATTACAAACATTCAAAAACTTATCCTTCCGAATTAAAGGCAGAAGTTGAGGAGAATATGAAAAGGCTTGAAAAGGCCACGGGAAAGAAATTCGGCGATGCAAAGAGTCCACTACTTGTTTCGGTCAGATCTGGAGCGGCGATTTCGATGCCCGGTATGATGGACACGATTCTCAATCTCGGCCTCAACGATGAAACTGTCCTTGGTCTTGCGAAATTAACGTCTAACGAGCGTTTTGCTTACGATTCATACAGGAGATTTATCCAGATGTTCGGTGACGTAGCGCTCGGCATAGAACACAACAAATTCGAAAAAGAAATAGAAGCCGTGAAGGCAAAAAGAGGAATAAAACTCGACACTGAAATGAACGTCAACGAACTTAAAGAACTTGTAGAAAGGTATAAGGCCTTATACAAAAAGGAAGGAAAGGAATTTCCGCAGGATCCTAACAAGCAACTTTGGATCGCGATAGATGCCGTTTTTGGATCGTGGATGAACAAGAGAGCCATCGAGTACAGAAGAATCAATAAAATACCCGAAGGTTCTATGCTCGGTACGGCCGTTAGCGTTGTCTCGATGGTCTTTGGAAATATGGGAGATGACAGTGGGACCGGTGTCGCCTTCACAAGAGACCCGTCCACAGGAGAAAAGAGAAGATATGGAGAATTTCTCAGAAATGCTCAAGGAGAAGATGTTGTTGCCGGAATAAGAACCCCTGAAGATCTTGAAGGTCTCAAGAAGGTTTCAAAAGAGGCATATGATGAACTCTACAGGATATTCGATATTCTCGAGAAACATTACAAAGACATGCAGGATGTGGAATTCACAGTTGAACACGGGAAACTTTACATGCTTCAAACAAGGAGCGCAAAGAGAACTGCGCGTGCGGCTGTAAAAGTTGCCGTTGATATGGTCAAAGAAAAGTTGATAGACAAAAAGACGGCCATAATGCGCGTTACGCCAGATCAGATTGATCAACTCCTTCATCCAATGTTTGACGCGAATGAAAAGAAAAAGGCCATTGCCGATAAACGTATGATAACAACAGGGCTTGCCGCATCTCCGGGCGCCGCCACGGGTAAGGTTGTATTCGATGCCGACAAGGCCGCCACACTTGGAAAGAAAGAGCCGGTAATTCTCGTAAGGCCTGAAACTTCTGCCGAAGACGTTGCCGGAATGGCAGGAGCAGAAGGAATTTTAACGGCAAGGGGCGGAAGGACATCTCACGCCGCTGTCGTTGCAAGAGGCATGGGAAAATGCGCGGTTGTCGGTGCTGAATCGATAAACGTTGACGATGAACACAAACTTTTCACCGTTAACGGCATAACGGTCAAAGAAGGAGACTGGCTATCTATAGATGGAACGACCGGTGAGGTCTTTCTGGGACAGATAAAGACGATAAAGCCAGAAGGCCTTGAAGGCGATTTGGCAACCCTTCTTAAATGGGCTGACCAGATAAGAAGGCTTGGTGTAAGGACAAACGCGAATACCCCGACAGACGCAAGAGTCGCAAGAGAATTCGGCGCAGAGGGAATAGGCCTTTGCAGAACTGAGCGTATGT
Source organism: uncultured Mesoaciditoga sp. (assembly GCA_964433875.1). GTDB lineage: Bacteria > Thermotogota > Thermotogae > Mesoaciditogales > Mesoaciditogaceae > Athalassotoga. Next base: position 59,517 of record CAYSSO010000008.1, on the reverse strand, counting down.
TCTTTGCAAATGACAGAATACCTGCCGTCAGACAGATGATCTTTTCGAACACTCGCGAACAAAGAGAAAAGGCGCTCGACAAGATCATGCCAATGCAAAAAGAAGATTTCAAGGCTATCTTTAGAGAGATGAACGGAAAACCAGTTACAATAAGGCTAATAGATCCTCCGTTGCATGAATTCTTGCCTCAGGACGAAGAGACATTAAAGCAACTTGCAAAGGATATGGGCTTAAGTTACGAAGAAATCCTTGATAGAGCGGCTTCTTTAAAAGAGTTTAACCCAATGCTTGGTCACAGAGGATGCAGACTTGAAATAACATATCCTGAGATACCGACAATGCAAGTAAAGGCCATAATACAAGCGGCAATTGAATTGATAAAAGAAGAAAAGATCAACGTCATACCTGAGATAATGGTACCGCTTGTTGGTCATGTTAATGAGTTGAAATTCTTAAAAGAGATCATAACAAAAACTGCCGATGATTTGATAAAGCAGAGCGGGGTCAAACTCACGTACCTTGTAGGAACAATGGTTGAAATTCCGAGAGCCGCAGTTACAGCAGATCAGATTGGAAAAGAGGCTCAGTTCTTCTCTTTCGGTACAAATGATCTCACCCAGACAACATTCGGATACAGCCGTGACGACAGCGGCAAATTCCTCAACGATTATCTTGAAAAGGGCATAATACCCGTTGATCCATTTAAAACTCTTGACAAGGACGGAGTCGGCGAACTTGTAAGGATTGGAACGAAAAAGGGAAAGAAAGTTAACCCACATCTCGAGGTTGGAATATGCGGAGAACACGGTGGAGATCCTGATTCGATAAAGATAGTTGATGAAATTGGAATAGATTATGTAAGTTGTTCTCCTTACAGAGTACCAATTGCGAGACTTGCGGCGGCTCAGTCAACGATAGAATTGAAGGAAAAAAGGGCAAAGAAGAGTAAGAAATGAAAAAGAGGGGCACTCTAAGGTGCCCTTCATTTTCAGAGGAGGAAGTTATGGCCAAAAAGTTTACAATCGAGATCGATTTTAGACTGTGCAAATCTTGTGGAATATGTTATTGGGTCTGCCCAACGCATGCAATAGTAAAAGGAGATCTTGAAGCACCGAGGATTGAAAGTAACGAAAAATGTATAGGTTGTATGCAGTGCTCCAATTTGTGCCCGGATTTCGCTATAAATATAAAGCAAATTGGAGATGTTAAAGTACCCTCTTAGAAGATATGCTATAATTTTCAAGATCGGAGGGATCGACTTGGAAAGAGATAGAGCATTTGAACTGTATCAAAGAATAAAGACAAAGGTTGACTATTTTTTATCGGTAAGTTCGGAGGGATCTAACACCACTGTAAGATATCTGAGCGGATTTACAGGAGATACAGGATGCGTGATAATAGGAGAAAGGGAGAGATTTTTACTCGTTGATTCGAGATTTTATACGCAGGCCGCTCAAGAATCAAACTTTGAAATGGTAAAGGTCGAAAATAAATCTCTTGTGAAAAAGGCGCTCGAGATCTTAAAAGGCAAGACCATAGGAATAGAAGGATCGAAATTTGTCTATTCTTGGTACAAAGAACTTGGAGATCAGGTAAAGATAGAAGACGTTGAAGAAGAGGTAGGTGCTCTGCGCGCCGTAAAAGATAAAGAAGAAGTGGAAAGCATAAAAAAAGCGATAAAAGTTGCCGAGAATGCACTTACAAAAGCGCTTGAAAAGTTTAGGCCGGGCATGACAGAGAAAGAATTCGCAGCCATTTTGGAATACGAAATGAAAATGAATGGCGCGTCTAAGCCTTCTTTTGACACGATAGTGGCCTCCGGATACAGAGGAGCGCTTCCTCACGGCCTCGCTTCGGACAAAAGGATCGAAAGTGGAGAGATGGTAGTCGTCGATTTTGGCGCACTTGTCGATGGATACTGCAGCGATCTGACAAGGACCTTCGCAGTTGGCAGGGTAACTCAAAAAGAAAGGGATACATACGAAGCCGTCCTGAACGCGCAACTTACGGCAATAGAGAGATCGAGGGCGGGTATACCGGGCAAAGAAATAGATTCATACGCGCGCGATTTTCTCAAAGAAAAGAAATTGGATTCCTACTTCGGACATGGTCTTGGTCATGGCCTTGGAATGGATGTTCATGAACCCCCCTTTCTCAATCCAAGGTATGATAAACCTATAAATGACGGGGTTGTTATAACATTTGAGCCTGGTGTATACATTCCGGGAGAATTCGGAATAAGAGTAGAAGATGATGTCTTATTGACAAAAAATGGGCACGAGGTGCTCTCGAATTTCAAAAAGACATTTACAGTTATATAAGGGAGGTTTTGCCTTTGATCGATGTAACAGATCTTAGAAAGGGAATGCACATAATAATTGACGGAAAGATTTATACCGTTGTGGAATTCGAAATGCATAAGATGGGTCGCGGTCACAGCGCGGTTGTTAGAACAAGGCTAAAGGACGTTCTTACAGGTCTTGTGCAGGATAAAACCTTCAAAAGTGGAGATCAGGTCGAAGAGGCAACTCTGACTTTGAGAGCCGCTCAATATTTGTACAAAGACGATAACTTTGCCTATTTTATGACAAATGACAATTACGATCAGTACTCTCTTCCTCTCGGAGATTTGGAAGATGAGATAAAGTTCATGAAAGAAAACATGGAATTGAATTTACTTTTTCATGACGATAATGTCATAGGAGTGCTTTTGCCCACAACGGTAGTTCTTGAAGTTGTGGAAACAGATCCAGGTTTTAAAGGAGATACCGTTGCAGGAAGCGGCAAACCGGCCATTCTTGAGACGGGATTGAGAATCAACATACCTTTCTTCGTTAACAAAGGAGAAAAGGTAAAAATCGATACAAGGACGGGTGAGTACATTGAACGAGCGTGAACAGGTTAATCAAAATCAATCAAATAGGGGAAAAATAGAGATCTCCGATCAAGTCATAAGCAACGTCGTAATCCTTACACTTGCAAAGCAGGAAGGAAAGGAGATCACCCAAAAATCGAGAGATTACAAGTATTACAGAAAGCAGGTAACAATAGAAAGGCCAGACGATAACAGCGTTGCGATATCTGTAAAGGTGAGGGTAAAGTACGGAGAAAAGATACCAGAGGTAACCTCACAGGTTCAGCAAGCGATAAAAAAAGAAGTTGAAAGCATAACTGGCCTTAAAGTCGTGAGCGTTAACGTTTTGGTAGAGGATGTCATAGGCTTGAAAAGCAAGGACATAAATGAAGAGGCAGAGGGAAAAGAGGACAATAAACAGTAAAAGTGAGTGAAAAACATCGTAGAAGGCTTTTAAGAGAACTGGCCTTTAAGTCGATATATCAGATGGAATTTCAGGATCTTCTTCCATCAGAGGCCGTTAGGAATGTGTGCGAGATGGAAGAAGTGGATGGTATTTATGAAAAAGAAGTAGAACGACTGGCCCTAAATATAGTCTCCAAAAAAAACGAGATAGATAAAACCATAAGAAATTACATCGTGGGATGGACACTCGAAAGGTTGCCTCTCGTTTCCAAAGACATATTAAGGCTCGGTGTCTACGAATTACTTTTTGAAGATAATATACCTATAGAAGTTTCGATAGACGAAGCGATTGAAATTGCAAAAAAATTTGGGACAGATGGGGACAGAAAATTCATAAATGGCGTTTTAGACAGAATAGCCAAAGAACTTGCAAATAAAGAAAAGATTTCTCTTATGAAGAAAAATTCAAAGAAAGAGGAGGAAGAGAAAATGAATGTAAGAACCAACACGAAGCCGATAACTGAGATAGGTAAAATGATAGGCATCGGGCCAGATCAATTAATACCTTATGGAAAGTATATGGCAAAGATACCTCACCAATTGATCGAAGATTTAAGAGATAAAAAAAATGGTAAACTCATAATAGTCACTGCCATAACGCCAACGCCTGCCGGAGAGGGAAAGACAACAACGAGTATAGGTCTCTCTCTTGGCCTTAACAGGATCGGGAAAAAGGCCATCGTGACTTTAAGAGAACCATCTCTCGGGCCTGTCTTCGGTGTAAAGGGTGGCGCAACGGGTGGCGGAATGGCGCAGGTTCTTCCGATGGAAGAGATAAACCTTCACTTCACCGGCGATATTCACGCCGTAAGTGCGGCCCACAACCTGCTTGCCGCCATGATCGATGCCCATATACACAATGGAAATGAACTTAACATAGACGTAAGGAAAGTGAAGTGGCCAAGAACAATAGACATGAATGACAGGGCGCTGAGAAATGTGGTGGTAGCCCTTGGAGGACCTTCGAATGGCTTTCCGCGTGAGACCGGATACGTTATAACTGCGGCATCAGAGGTTATGGCCATTTTGTGCCTTGCGGAAAATGTAAAAGATCTCAAAGAGAGGCTTTCAAAAATAATAGTTGGTGAGACCGTGGACGGAAAGTACGTTACCGCCGGGGATCTCCGCGCTCAGGGTGCAATGACGGCGCTTCTAAAAGATGCCCTAAATCCAAATTTGGTCCAGACGACAGAAAACACGCCTGTCATAGTCCATGGCGGACCTTTTGCCAACATAGCACATGGGACTAATTCCATAATAGCAACAAAACTTGCTCTCAAACTTGCCGATTACGTCATAACTGAAACGGGTTTTGCGGCCGATCTTGGAGCGGAAAAGTTCTTCGACGTCGTTTCAAAGTATGCGAATCTTAAACCCGATACAGTCGTTCTTGTCGCAAGCGTCAGGGCATTGAAAATGCATGGGGGGGAAGACAAGAAAAATCTCAAAAATGAGAATTTAGAAGCGCTAAGAAAGGGTATGGAAAATTTAAAGGTACATATCGAAAACATCAAAAAATTCGGCCTTCCCGTAGTCGTTGCCATAAATAAGTTCCCCACAGATTCTTCTGCCGAGATAAAGACGGTCGAAGAAGAAGTCAAAAAGATGGGTGTAAGATTCGCGCTCAGCGAGGGATTCGAAAAGGGCGGCGAAGGGACAGAATTGCTCGCAAAAGAAGTAGTCGAATCGATAGAAAAGGATAAAAATGATTTCCACAGGATATACGACTGGAATTTGCCCGTCAAAGAGAAGATAGAAATCCTTGCGCGTGAGATATACCGTGCCGGCAAGGTTGAATATTCTTTAGAGGCTCTTAATGACATAAAGAAGATCGAAAAGACAGGGTACGGCCATCTTCCAATCATAATGGCAAAGACCCAATCTTCTATTTCAGATGATCCAAAGGTCGTAGGTGCTCCTTCTGGATACACCTTTACAATAAGAGAGGTAAAACTTTCAGCCGGAGCGGGCTTTATAGTTCCAATATCGGGAGAGATAATGACGATGCCGGGTCTTCCGAAAGAACCTGCCGCCATAAACATCGATGTTGATGAAGACGGAAATATCACAGGACTATTTTAAGGTGTGGAAATGATCTTAGATGGAATAGAGATCGCTGAAAATATAAAAAAGTCAGTTATACAAAAGGTTGAAAAATTAAAGTTATCCGGTATATTTCCCACGTTAAGGTGTGTGGTCTCTTCTGACGATAAATCGACAAGAGTCTACCTCAATTCTATAAAGAAAAACTGTCAGGCATTTGGAATAGATTACGCCGAAGTTGAGGCAAATGAAAAGAACATCTTTGAAAAGATAAAAGAACTTAACTCCGACAAAAAAGTCCATGGAATAATGCTTATGCATCCGGTACCATCCCAAATAGAAGAATTTAAAGTACTCTCATCGATAGAGCCTTTAAAAGACGTTGAAGGAAGGACACCTCAAAATCTCGGCATGTTAGTTATGGGAAAAACTTACTTCGCTCCGTGCACTGCCGAAGCCGTTGTTGAAATGCTAAAATATTATCGCGTGCCCCTTGCAGGAAAGAATGTTACGATCGTTGGAAGAAGCACAACGGTAGGGAAACCGCTTTCTTTGCTCTTGATGGCCGAAGATTCAACCGTTACCATTTGTCATTCAAAAACAGTCGATCTGATCAAAAAAACAAGAGAGGCAGAAATAGTCGTTACGGCGGTTGGAAAACCAAAGATGTTTGACGAAAAATGGTTTAGTGAAGGATCAACGGTAATAGATGTTGGGATAAATGTCGTGAACGGAAAGGTAGTTGGAGACGTTGACTTCGATTTTGTCTCTCAAAAGGTCTCGGTTTCAAGGGTGCCAGGTGGCGTTGGAAATGTGACATCTGCCATATTGATGAGAAATGTAGTCGATGCTGCGGAGTTGATATGCAAGACGTAGAAATGGGTGTTATCGAGATAACCAAAAGGATCATCTCAATAATAGAAAAAGACGAGACTTTGCAAAATATAACCGTGCGTGGGGAGATTTCGAATTTCAAACTTTCTGGCCCCCACGCTTATTTTTCGCTCAAAGAAGAGGATTATCTGCTGAATTGCGTCATGTTTAACGCGATCTACAGGCATCCTCATGAAATAAAAGAAGGTACCATCGTTAAGGCGACGGGATCTGTCAGGATATACGCGAAGAGAGGCACCTATCAGTTCTACGCCGAAAGCATCCAGGAAGGCACGGATTACGGAGAACTTTACAGAAAACTCGAAGAATTAAAGTTGAAGTTGAAAAGGGAAGGCATATTCGACAAG
>CAYSSO010000008.1:2901-52904 GCA_964433875.1 uncultured Mesoaciditoga sp. | reverse complement strand
TAAAAAGCCAATTCCACTCTTTCCAAAACGCATCGCCGTGGTCTCTTCAAAAACCTCTGCGGCCTTTCAAGATGTCGTCAAGACCATAAACAAAAGGTATCCTCTCGCTACCATATTGCTCTTCCACACCTCCGTTCAGGGAAGGGAGGCTTTTTTGGAAATAACAAATGCTCTCGACGCCGCAGACAGATCAGACGCAGACGTTGTTTTGCTTGTAAGGGGAGGAGGAAGCATCGAAGATCTTTGGAACTTTAACGAAGAAAGTGTTGTCAAAAAGGTATATGAGATGAAAAAGCCAGTCATAACGGGAGTAGGCCACGAGATAGACACAACGCTCGTCGATTACGTTGCAGACAAAAGGGCTCCGACTCCGACCGGAGCGGCCGAATATGTCACTCAAGACATTGAAGATTTAAGAAAGCACATGGATATAATCTTTTCTAACATCGTAAAGAAATTCGATCAGTCTCTTGCCCAGAAAACTTACCATCTCGTCGATCTTAAAAAAAGGCTTGATTTTCTTTCTCCCGTTAATCAAACCATTTTACAGGGGGAGAAAGTAGATGAGGTCTTTTTAAAGGTTAAAAAGGCTATTGAAAATATTCTAAAAGAGAAAGATTCGATCTTTTTAAGAGTTGGAGATGCCTTAATCCATTCAAGAGTGGTCAGAACAACAGAGGTGATGCCGGAAAGGCTTTACACGAAAATGGATACTCTAAAGCGTATAATCGCAAACAACATGTCTTCTAAAGTATCAATGGTAGAAAAATCATTTTTGTCTTTGAGCATACACGATCCTTACGAACCTCTTAAGAGGGGGTATGCGATAATTTCAAAAGATGAACATCCTGTGAAATCAGTCGAAGAATTGAAAAAAAAGGATAAAATAAAATTGGAACTTTTCGATGGTAAAATATTATCTGAGGTACTGGAGATAGATAAAAATGGAAAATGAGAAGATAGACGAGTTATCATTTGAAGAAGCCTATAACAGGCTCGAAGAGGTTTTAAAAAGAATGGAAGATCCCCAGATAACCCTTGAAGAGTCGATAAAATTGTTCAGGGAAGGTGTCGCGCTCTACAAAAGATGTAAATTTTTAATAGATTCAGCCTCGCTTTCCGTCAAAGAAGTCCTTGGGGAACTCGAAAGGGAGATGAAGATCGATGAAAATTGAATGGGACGATGAATTGCTCTTTGAAAAACTCGACAAAATGAGTTTAGATGAAATGTACGGTCTCGCCGAAAATATAAGAAATTACATAGTTGAAGTTGTTTCTTCAGGAGATGGTCATCTTGCTCCCAATCTTGGCACTGTAGAGTTGACGCTCGCGCTCTACAGCGTTTTTCCGCCCGACAAACATATAATAGTGTGGGACACAGGCCATCAGGCTTACACGCACAAAATACTTACTGGCAGGGCAAAGTCTCTGCCATCGATAAGAAGATTGGGAGGAATAAGTGGATACCCGACCATAAAAGAATCGAAATACGATTATTTTGGAGTCGGGCATGCCGCCACTTCGATTGCCGCGGGCCTTGGCATTGAAATTGCCGAAAGAATAAATGGAAAGGACAGCCAGGTGATAGCGGTGATCGGAGATGGAGCAATGACATCTGGTATAGCGCTTGAGGCATTGAATCAGATAAAGACTGTATCTTCAAAGATAAAGATCATACTGAATGACAATGGCATGAGCATTTCTCCAAGTGTCGGTCAGATATCGCAGATAATATTGAACAAGATGCGCACAATGAAAGCCTACAGAAAATTCGATGCAAAGGTGTATGAAATCTTTAAAGAGACTGTCCTTAGATCTTTTAACGATAAAATAAAAGGCGCATTGAAAAAACTGCTCTTGCCGGACAACTTTTTTGAAGATTTCGGCCTGAAATACATGGGGCCGATAAATGGCCACGATATAAAGACGATGAAAAAAACCTTTGAAAGTTTGAAGGCCGTAGAAGGGCCTGCCGTTGTTCACGTTTTAACCCAGAAAGGGAAGGGAATAAAATACGCCGAAGACAATCCGAGAAAATTTCACAGCGTTTCAATGATAAATCCTTCGAATGGCCTTTCCATCGATATCAAGAAAGGATGGTATTCTTACAGCGAGGTCTTCGGAAGGGTGCTCTCAAAGATGGCAGACGACGACAACAGAATAATAGGAATAACTGCAGCGATGGAGGATGGAACAGGTCTTACATTTTTTAGATCGAATCATCAGGACAGATTTTTCGATCTTGGAATAACTGAGGAACTTTGTACAACCTTTGCGGCCGGCGCTTCTTTAAGAGGCCTAAAGCCTGTCGTGGCCATATATTCAACCTTCCTTCAAAGGGCCTTCGATCAGATAATTCACGATGTGGCCCTGCAAGATCTCGACGTTGTCTTTGCGATAGATCGGGCAGGTTTAGTAGGTCAGGATGGGCCAACCCACCACGGTGTCTTCGATATATCTTACATGAATCTAATTCCGAATATGAAAATCCTGGCACCTTCCTCTCTCGAAGAACTTTCTTCGATGCTCAAGTCCGTAGTCGGCAGGGTTCACGGGCCTGTTGCCATAAGGTATCCGCGCGCGAGCGAAATTGCTTCCATAGATGATATAATTTACGCGAAGCCGCTAGAGGATCCATTTAGGTGGGAAAGAATAAAGGAAGGAAATGACGGGGTAATACTCGCAGTCGGATCGATGGTCAAGACCGGCCTGGAAGTTGTCAAAACGGCTTCCTTACACGGCGTAAACCTCGGGCTTTACAATTGTAGAAGTGTAAAACCCCTTGATATGCAGGCTCTTGAAGATATAAGAACGGCTCCAAGGATATGGACTTTAGAAGAGGGTTCAATTATGGGCGGCTTTGGTGCTTCTGTAATGTTAAAAGCGCCTTTTTTGAGATCGAAAATCGAGATATTTGGAATAGATGACAACTTCGTAGAGCACGGTATGAGAGCGGAACTTATCGATCTGTGCGGGCTTTCGGCCGAAAAGTTGGCTGGAAGAATACTCGCAGAATTCCAAATCAAAGTTCAGGAGGGATGAAATGAAATTTTCTACAAAATACGGGGAAATAGAGGTGTCTTCTCAAGCGATAAAACAATTGATACGCGAGGCGATAATTAACAGTTATGGAATCGTAGACCTTTCCAACGCATCCTTGATGTCTCAATTCGCCTCTTTATTCAGCGAAACGGACAGGGGAATAAAGTTGATCGACGATGGCAAAAATGTCAAAGTGGACGTTTACGTCATAGCCGAATATGGTATAAACGTCATGCAAGTTGGCAAGAATCTTCAAGACGCGATAATATACAATTTGAAATTCTACGTTGGATTGAACCCTTTAGAGGTTAATATTCACATCGTAGACATAAATTTTTAATGAAAGGATGTACATAGAATAACATACCATGAAAACAATAGACGGGAAAATAATGGCCACATGTTTTAAAAAAGGCACCGAAGTTCTTCTTTCTCACATAGAAGAATTGAATGCCTTGAATGTCTTTCCAGTCCCGGACGGAGATACTGGATCGAATATGGCCTCGGCGATGCTTGAGGCAAGCAAAAATTTAGACGCTCTCAATGGAAAGATGGACCTTCAGAGTGTGCTCGAGGCGATAGAAAGCGGCACATTGCTCGGGGCGAGAGGAAATTCCGGCGTAATTCTTTCCCAAATTTTCAGAGGTTTCAGGCAGGGAACAAAGGGGAAAAAAGTTTTAAAAGCAGAGGATTTTGTTCAGGCGCTCAAAAGCGCAAGAGAAGTTTCTTACAGCGCCGTAATGAAGCCCGTTGAAGGCACGATGCTCACAGTCGTAAGAATTTTATCCACCGAAGCGGACAAATACGTAACCGAAGAAATGACCGATTTCATGGAAAAACTTTGGAAGAGATCTATCGAGATTGTAAATGAAACGCCTAAATACTTGAAAAAACTCCGTGATGCCGGCGTTGTTGATGCCGGCGCGAAGGGCTTTTCTTACATAATGGAGGGTTTTTACAGGGTTTTGAATGGAGATACGAAGATAGATTTAAACGTTGAAAGCATCACAACCGGAGAAATAGTAAAGATATCCCAAGAAGATCTTAAATACCTTTACTGTACAGAAGTAATGGTCAAGACAACAAAGGACGTCGATATAGATGAGTTGAGAAGATTTTACAACACAATTGGAGATTCTCTAATACTCGTCAACTCTTCGGGAATACTCAAATTGCACGTTCACACGAATACTCCCGGCGTTGCCATAGACAAGGCTCTCGAATACGGTGAACTTTACAAATCGAAGATAGACAACATGAAAACACAGCATCACCAGATAATAAGCGTTGAAGAAGGTAAGGTTTCAAATGAGCCAAAGGAGTATGGGATCATAGTCATAGCAGATGGACCGGGTTTTGAATCCATTTTCAAAAGCCTTGGAGTAGATGTTGTTCTAAATGGTGGGCAATCTTCAAACCCAACCACAGCCCAAATAAAAGAGGCTGTTGAAAGCGTAAACGCCAAATTTGTCTTCGTTTTTCCCAACAATCCAAATATAACCATGTCAGCAAATTCTGTAAAAGAAATGACAAACGGGAAAAAGGTAATTGTTGTCGATACCACCACGATTCAGCAGGGTCTTGCCGCTCTCTTTGCCTTTAATTCTCAGCAGGGAGTCCTCGAGAATGAAAAAAATTTCAAGGAAGCCATAGCCTCTGTCAAATCGATAGAAGTTACCAAGGCCGTCAGGGATACCCAATTTAAAAATTTAGAAGTCAAAAAAGATCAGTACATAAGTTTGATCGACGGGAAAATAGTGGCCTCTTCCGATCTTATGGATGAAGCCATCTTTTCTGCCCTTGAAAAGGCCAACGTTGAGGAATCCGAAGTGATAACTATTTTTTACGGTAAGGATGTAAGCGAGGACGAAGCAAATGTATTCTTCAAAGAATGCCAGATACGATATCCATCTGTTGATATAGAACTTTATTACGGTGGTCAGCCTTATTACTACTACCTTATATCGGTTGAATGAAGGAGGTCTTTTATGGCGAAAATCCAGTTAACAAAAGAAGGATACCAGTCCTTAAAAGAAGAACTGGCCGAATTAAAAGAAAAATTGATGAATGAAGTTGCCAAAAAGATAAAGGAAGCAAGGGAATTCGGAGACTTGAGCGAAAACAGCGAATACGATGAGGCAAAAAATGAACAGGGAAAGATAAACAGTAGAATCAGCGAGATCGAAGAGATTCTCGCAAATGCAGTTATAATCGAGAATAGCAAAAACACACATGAAGTAAACATAGGAAATTACATCAAATTAAAAGATTTGAGCACAAATAAAGAAATGACAATGATGCTTGTGACTGCACAGGAAGCAGATATTTTCAAAAACAAAATTTCCATCGATTCACCACTTGGAGAGGCTATAAACAAGAAAAAGGTTGGAGATACCATCCGTGTAAAAGCCCCCAATGGCATAAAAAGGTACATCATTTTAGACGTAGAGCAACGATAATTTGATAAGGAGAGATCTGAATGGACGAGATAAGATCTAACAAAATAAAAGAAATCGAAGAAATAAGGGAACTCGGTGTAAATCCCTATCCTTATGCTTTCGATGTAAAGGATAAAGTCTCACAAATAAAGGAAAGATTCAACAATCTCGCAAATGGTCAGAAAGATGAAGAGGCCTCTCTTTCCCTTGCCGGACGTGTAATGGCCATAAGATATCAGGGAAAGTCGATCTTTTTCGTTATCCAAGACTCAACGGGCCAGATTCAGGGATACCTGAATGTCTCGATAGGGTCGGATAAATTTGAATTCTTCAAAGATCATATCAAGATCGGAGACTTTGTCGGGGTGAGAGGCTTCCCATTCAGATCTCATACTGGCGAACTAACAGTATTTGCCGCAGATTACCAGTTGCTTTCAAAGGCAATAAGAACCCTTCCCGAGAAATGGCACGGCCTTACAGACAAAGAGAAGATCTACAGACAAAGATATGTCGATATGATCGTCAACAGAGAATCTTTCAACAGGTTTAAATCGAGATACGAGATCATAAAAATGATAAGGGAATTCATGAATGGCGAAGGATTCATAGAGGTCGAAACTCCTATCCTTCAATTTGTAACGGGAGGAGCCACTGCAAGACCATTCATAACGCATTTAAACGCCTTGGACATAGACATGTATTTGAAGATCGCGCACGAATTGTACCTCAAAAGGTACATAGTCGGCGGTTTTGATGCGGTCTACGAGATAGGCAAATGCTTTAGAAATGAGGGTATAGATTACAAGCACAATCCAGAATTCACGATGATAGAATGTTATCGCGCCTACGTCGATTACAATTACATGATGGATCTGACAGAAAGACTCGTTTCTTACGTTATCGAAAAGGTTAATGGGACTACCAAGATAGAGTATCAGGGAAAAACTGTCGATTTTTCAAGACCGTGGAAGAGGATAAGGATGAGAGACTACATAAAGGATCATCTCGGTGTTGATATACTCGAAGATGCGGACGAAAAAATGGTGAAAATCCTAAAGGATCACGACGCGCTTCCCGAAATAATGGAAAGAGGTCATTACATAGAAAAGTTATGGGATCTCGTCGAGGATACGATAACAAATCCAACATTTTTACTTGAACATCCAGTTGAAATTTCACCTCTTGCGAAGAGGCATAGAGAAGATCCTCGCGTTACGGAAAGATTCGAAGTTATAGTGCTCGGAAATGAACTTGCCAACGCATTCAGTGAACTCAACGATCCCGTTGACCAAAGGGAAAGATTCGAAGCACAGTCCGCTTTGAGAAATTCTGGAGACAAAGAAGCGCAAATGATGGACTTCGATTTCCTAAGGGCCATAGAATACGGTATGCCACCAACGGGAGGCCTTGGAATAGGCATAGACAGACTTGTCATGTTTGCAACGAATGCTGCCACGATAAAGGATGTTATAGCATTTCCCCTTATAAAGCCGGAAAATTTCGACAAAAGTGGAATGGAGATAGAGGAATGAAGAAGTACTTTGGCACCGATGGCGTAAGGGGAGTAGCAAATGAAGAATTAACGGCCGAGTTAGCCTTTAAAATAGGCAGAGCCGCATCTTACGTATTGCTCTCTCACAATCATAAATTCAAAGAGATATTGATAGCGAGAGACACGCGTATTTCTGGCGAGATGATCGAGAGTGCCTTAACTTCAGGCCTTTTATCCATGGGCCTAAATGTCACATTGTGTGGAATTATGCCCACCCCTACACTTGCATGGCTTACGAGAAAAGAAGAGACGGTTGGATTTATGGTAAGCGCAAGCCACAATCCGTGGCAACACAACGGAATAAAGATCTTTTCGAATGGATACAAATTGCCTGACAGCATTGAAGAGGAAATTGAAGAATCGCTTGATAAAGTCTCGTACGGTCATACCGTCGGAAGAATTGTCAATCATGACATGATCTCGGAATACATAGAGTGGATAGTTAAAAGATACGCCGATCTTAGAGGAGAAACGCTTGCCTTTGATCTCGCAAATGGTGCCGCAATTTCAACTGTGCCCGTTGCTGCACGGGAAATAGGTATAAAATCATTCATTTTCAATGACAAGCCAGATGGAATGAACATAAATGAAAAGTGCGGAGCCCTTTATCTTGATTTCATGAAAGAAGCCATAAAAAAGACGACGGCCGAATACGGGATAGTAAATGATGGCGATGCCGATAGATGTATGATAGTGAAAAGAGATGGCCGAATTATCGACGGAGACGACATAATGGTCCTTAACTCCTTAAGCATGAAAGATGAAAAAAGGCTAAAGGGAAATACAGTCATAGGAACGATAATGACAAACCTTTCTATAGAGGAATTCCTATCGAACAATGGAATAAGGTTCTTAAGAACACCGGTCGGGGACAGATATGTCCTCGAAAAGATGATAGAGACCGACTCGCGCCTTGGAGGAGAACAATCAGGCCATGTGATCTTTTTAGATCTCGAAAGCACCGGAGATGGCCTCGTCACGGCCCTTGAAACTCTCAGAGCGTCAAGAAAGTTAAATGTGGATCCGGCTGAATTTGTCTCAAAAATAGGAAGGTACCATCAAATACTCGAAAATATCGAGGTAAAGGACAAATTAGGCGTAATGGAAGATGAAAAGGTAAAGGCCTTTATGGATAGGATAAAGAAAGAGAAAAATGTGAGAGTCATTTTAAGGCCTTCCGGAACGGAGCCTTTGATAAGGATCATGGTTGAAGGGAAAGATGAAAATAGAGTCGAAGAAATCATGAAAGAAGCAAAGGAAATAATAGAAGAGGTGAAAGATTCTGGAGCAATTCATAAGAATTAAAGGTGCAAGGGTTCACAACTTGAAAAATGTGAGCGTAGAGATACCGAGAAATGCCTTTGTTGTTTTCACAGGGCCCTCTGGATCGGGAAAATCTTCCCTCGCTTTTGACACGCTTCATGCTGAAGGACAGAGAAGGTATCTCGAATCCCTTTCGAATTACGCAAGGCAATTTCTCGGCGAATTAAAACATCCGGACGTTGATGAAATAGATGGGTTATCACCCGTCATAGCGATAGATCAAAAAACCGTCTCGCACAATCCGCGATCGACCGTTGGGACCGTAACGGAGATCAACGATTATCTGAGATTGTTGTTTTCGAGAGTTGGAACACCGCATTGCGTGAAGTGTGGCCGGACGCTTGAAAAACAAAGTATAGATGAAATCGTCGAAAGAATAGAAAAAGATTATGCTGGCGAGAAAAGGATAGTCATTCTTGCTCCACTGATCACCGAAAAAAAGGGAGAATACAAAAACCTCTTTGAATATCTCAAAAGACGTGGTTTTTTAAGGGTTAAGATCGATGAAAATGACTATTCTCTCGAAGAAGAGATAAAGGTTGAGAAGCAGATCAGACATACCATAAAACTGATAGTTGACAGGTTAAAAGTGAGCAAAGAAAATCATCAAAGACTTGTCGAATCGATAGAAATAGCGCTTAAAGAGGCCGATGGTAAGGTCGAAGTAATGGATTACGAAGACAAAAGTATTCAGTATTTCAGCGAAAAACTCGCGTGTCCCGTTTGCGGAATAAGTTTTCCGGAATTAAGTCCTAAATTATTTTCATTCAACTCTCCATACGGGGCATGTCCTGCGTGTGGCGGCATAGGGTATACACTTGAAATAGATGAAAGCCTTGTCATAGATCCATCCAAAACGATAAAAGACGGTGGAATTATACCCTATAAGAGCGGTAAGGCTTTTGTGATCGATATCATCGAAAAAATGATAAAACAGATGGGCGAAGATCCGTCAAAAAGGATAAAGGATATGAGTCAGAAAGTAAGAAAAGCGATCCTCGATGGTGGCCCAGGGTTTAAGGGCTTAAAAGATCATCTGATGGACAGGTACAGATACTCTGATTCTGAAGAGATAAAAGAATGGATAGAGAAAAACTTTCTCGTTCAAAAAACATGCTCTCTCTGCCACGGAAAAAGGTTGAGAGACGAGGCTCTCGCCGTTACATTTAGGGGAAAAAATATAGCCGAGATTTCAGACATGACAATAAAAGAATCTTACGATTTCTTCAACAACCTTGATCTCTCTCAGAAAGAAGAATCGATTCTAAAAGAGATTTTGATGGAGATAAAAAGAAGGCTCAAATTCTTAATAGATGTCGGGCTCGATTACCTTACACTTTCAAGGGCTGCGTCGACTCTCTCGGGTGGAGAATCTCAAAGGATAAAACTCGCAACCCAATTAGGATCGCGCCTTGTTGGGGTTTTATACATTCTCGACGAACCAACGATAGGCCTTCATCAGAAAGATACAGATAGACTTATAAAGATGCTCGAAGATCTCAAAGAACTCGGAAATACGGTTATCGTTGTAGAGCACGACGAGCAGGTCATAAAATCTGCCGATTTCGCCGTAGACATAGGACCCGGTGCAGGAGAAAACGGTGGAAATATACTCTACGCAGGAGATGTTAAAGGTCTCATTTCATCGGACACGCTGACGGGTAAATATTTAAGTAAAAGGCTTACCGTGCCGGTTCCGCCGAGAAGAAGAAAATCTAACGAATTTTTGACGCTAAAGGGTGTTAATCATAACAATTTGAAATCAATTGATCTTTCCATTCCTCTTGGTACCTTTACATGCATAACTGGCGTTTCTGGATCTGGAAAATCTTCCCTCGTAATGGAGACATTGTATCCTGTATTAATGAACAAAATTTACAAAACACATCTTCCTCATGGATCTTACGAATCGATAGAAGGCATCGAAAAAATAGACAAGGTCATTCTCGTAGATCAAAGTCCGATAGGCCGAACTCCAAGATCGAATCCAGCAACCTACACGAAAGCCTTTGATGGCATAAGGGAGATCTTTGCCCTGACAGAGGAGGCGAGAATAAGAGGTTACACGCCTGGCAGATTCAGTTTTAACGTAAAAGGCGGTAGGTGCGAGGCCTGCGCGGGTCAGGGAGTCATAAAGGTCGAGATGAACTTCATGCCCGATGTTTACGTTGATTGCGATGTGTGCAATGGAAAAAGGTACAACAAAGAAACCCTCGAGGTAAAATACAAAGGAAAAGACATAAGCGAGATCCTTGAAATGTCTGTGGATGAGGCGTTGAGGTTTTTTTCAGACATTCCAAAGATAATGGCGCCTTTAAAGGCCCTTGACGATGTTGGACTTGGATACATAAGACTTGGCCAGCCTGCGACCACGCTTTCGGGAGGGGAGGCGCAGAGGATCAAACTTTCCTCCGAATTGAGGAAAATCTCAACGGGGAAAACGCTCTACATTCTCGATGAACCGACAACCGGTCTCCATTTTCACGACGTAAAAAAACTTGTCAATGTGCTCCAGCAACTTGTCGATAAGGGCAATACGGTCGTCGTTGTTGAACACAATCTCGATGTCATTAAAAATGCAGATTACATAGTAGATCTCGGGCCGGACGGCGGGGAAAACGGAGGACAAATAGTGGCCCAGGGGACGCCTGAAGAGATAACGAAGTCTTCAAAATCGTACACTGGGATGTATTTAAGGCAAATCTTAAACGAAGAAATGGTGGGATGCTAATTGTATCTTAAAAATCTTATAAGAGAAAAAATAGTAAAGAATTTTTCGGATATCTTTAAAACAAATCCGCCTGATTTCGTGATAGAAATACCCCCACAGAATTTCGGTGATTATTCAACGAATGTGGCAATGATAAGTGCGAAGTCTCTAAAAATCTCTCCTCTGTCCATAGCAAATAAACTTACCGAATCTTTCAAAGTCGACCCGGATTTCAAAAAGATTGAAATCGCCGGACCGGGATTCATAAATTTCGAACTTTCGCCAGTTCTGTACGCAAAGATCGTTGAAAGATATTTCAGAAAGGTTGAAATTCCAAAGGTCAGTTCACAAAAGGTTCAATTCGAGTTCGTTAGCGCAAACCCAACCGGTCCTTTAACCGTCGGCCATGGCCGTCAGGCGATAATCGGAGATATTCTTTCGAGACTCAATGAGGCCGTTGGAAACAAAGTAACAAGGGAATATTATTTCAACGATGCCGGCCGTCAAATCAAGATGCTTGGTCACTCGACATGGATAAGGTACAATGAACTTTATGGAAAACATTTTGAATTTGGAGAAGATGATTACGTCGCCTCGTACCTTATAGAGATAGCAAAAGAGATATCTGACAAGTACGGCGACAAATATGTAAATGTGTGGAATGATGAAGTGCAATCATTCTTTTCGTCATATTCGACTTCGAAAATTTTCGAATGGATAAAAAATACCCTTTCAAAATTGAATGTGCCATTTGACAATTATTTCAGCGAGCAAACTCTTTATTCGTCAGGTCTTACGAATGAAGCGCTCGAGATTTTAAGGAACAAAGGGTACATATACGAGAAGGAAGGATCTGTCTGGTTTGCCGTCTCGAAAATCCTGCCTTCTGAGGAAGACAGGGTGATAATAAGAAAAAATGGAGATCCAACGTATTTCTTTTCTGATATCGCATACATGCTCAACAAGTATAGGCGAGGCTTTGACAAGGTTTATTATATCTGGGGTGCAGATCATCACGGGTATATCCCAAGAATGGAAGCCGCGTCGAAGGCGCTTGGCATACCTGAAGGATTCTTCAACGTGATTCTTCATCAGTTTGTAACTCTTAAAAGCGGCGAGGAGATAGTTAGAATGTCGAAAAGGCATGGCGAATTCGTAACTCTCGAGGATCTAATAGATGCCGTCGGCGTGGATGCGACGAGATATTTCTTCGCTATGATAGATCCGGATACGACGCTTGTTTTCGATGTTGAACTTGCAAAATCGAAGAAAATGGACAATCCCGTCTATTACGTTCAATATGCACATGCAAGGATATCGAGCCTTTTGAAAAATGCCGTAGAAAAAAAGATCACCTTCGAAGACGCGTCTCTAAAGAGCATATCAAAAGCGGAAAGAGATCTCGTAAGAGAGTTAGATGAATTTCCGGATGTCATATTAAACGCCGTCGATCAGAAAAAACCACAAAAGTTATGCAATTACGCTTATTCACTTTCCGAGAAATTTCATGCGTATTACACGGATCACAGAATTGTCGATCCAGAAAATTTAGAAATTTCTCGAGATCGCCTTAAACTTTCCTTTGCGGTCAAAAATGTGCTTGAAACTACGCTTTCTCTCATCGGCGTAAGTGCTCCGGAAGAAATGTAGGAGGTTGAGCAATGAAAAAATACATTATTTTGTTGGTATTGATGATTTCCATAACGATGGTTTCATTTTCCCAGAGCCAGACGATCTCATTTTTAAAGATCGAGGGCAACACGAGCCTTGCGACCTCTATAATAACTTCGAAATTATCCAATGTGGTAAAGATCGGCCAGCCTCTCAACACGAATGCTCTTTATCAAGCGCTTCAATCACTTTACGAGACAGGGTATTTTTCTTACATAGAACCAAAGATAGAGTACTCTCCGATAGGACCTGGCCTTGTAATAGTCGTCGTTGAAAACCCCGTCATAAAATCTGTCGATGTGAATGTGAATGGCCCCGATCTTGTAGGTATAGATAAGATAAAGAGCGCCATAACGGTTAAAACAGGAGAGGTGTTAAACCTCGTAAGTCTTAAAAATTCATTTCAAAATATAATGAATCTTTACACAAGCGCTGGATATCTTGCCAATATAATAGGCATACAGACCAATATAGTCCAGAGTGGGAACTCGATTATAGTACCGGACGGGAAGTTAGTCATAACGGTAAATGAATACGCAATATGGAATTTGAAATTAACAGGCGATTACGGTACGCTTACTCCTGAAGATATCATCAAGGCAACCGGCCTCTTCACGATGAAGGAATACGAAAATATGAATCCAATCCAGAAATTGTTTGCAAATCCGAATGATGCGTACCTTAAAATATCAACAGTTCAGGATTTTCAATCCAAACTCTTTCAGATGGGCTACTTTTCGATGGACACAACCCTTAATTTTTCAACTCCCACAAATGTGGCCTCTTCATTCAAATCCCCGGCCGTCGATCTCGTCGTGAACGCGAAACTTGCACACGTTATCAAATCTGGAATGCCCGTAGATGGGTACTACTTTACCGGCGTGACAGAGGTAAATCCATCAAAATTGGCCGAATATGCAGGCATAACCGCACCTTCAACGACAAACAACTTCGTCCAACTTTACCAACTTGCAAAAATAAGGGAATATTACGAAAAGAAAGGCTACCTTTTAACTTCGGCCGAGGTTGTATATCACAAGTTTCAAAGTATGAGCGGTGGATTTTTGGAATACAAAGTCATCGAAAGGCATATAGGTCAAATAGAGATAACCGGCAACACAAAAACGAAAACGTATCTTATACAGCGTGAACTCGCCTTTAGTACAGGAGAGCCTCTCACAACGCAAAGCTTAATTCAAAGTTATAACAATTTGAAAAACACACAGTTTTTCTCCAGTGTTTCAATAATACCGACCCTTCCATCGACAGATTCAACGGCGGTCAATATAGTTGTAAAGGTGACCGAAAATGACAAACCGAGACAGATAGGCGCCTCCCTGTCGATAGGCCAGCCCGGTCAGGGGCAGCCGTGGTACAGCGGAATAACAGGAAGTGGAAATATAAGTATCGTAAATCTCAGCGGCATAGGAGACACGCTCTCAGGGCAGGTTACGCTTGGTGTAAACCCAACGGCTAACATAACATACGGAATAATCTTTCCTTTGAATTTACCGATGAACTTCACATCAAGCATATATTACAACACGCTCCAGCCTTTTGTCGTAGAAAATGGTCAGACATTGTATTACAACGAAACCGAATACGGTGTCTCTGCGAGTATCGGTTATCAGCCAGATGTCTATACCTCTTATAACATAGGAGGGAATTTCTACTTTTTCAACAAAAGCCAGGGCTCAACACCGATCTCTTCTTCTTTGATGGGCGCTGCAAGTGGTACCTGTAGATCTATCTCATTATCTTACAACTACTCAAATGTAAATGATACGCTTCTAACAACGCAGGGAATAAAGTTTGGAGCGAATATTTCCTATGCAGGCTTTGGCGGACAGGAAAATTACCTTCAAGGGTATTTAAGCCTTTCAGGGTATCTTCCGATCTTCAACGATTTTGCCGTAGCAGGAAGAATTCTCGTTGGAGACGGATATGGCCAGGACTTTTACGTTGGAGGGCCGACGACAGTGCGGGGATGGAATCAGGAAGGCGGCCTTCAGGAATTCGTTTCCAACTTAGAGTTAAGATACGTTGTAAACTCTCAAGATGTCCCGATAATGCTCACAGCCTTTTACGACTTTGGGGGCGCTGGGAATCAACTCATGACTTACGGAATGATAAACAATCAATTCATGAACTCAATAGGAGTTGGAATAAATTTCGAAATACCTTATTTAGGCGTTTTGAGATTTGATTTTCCGTACAAAGTGGTAAATGGGAATCTTCAATATTCTGGAGTTTCATTCGGTATTGGAGAGATGTTTTAAAAGTGGTACAATTAGGGCAACACACAAGTGTACTTTTAAAAGAAGTCATAGAAGGTTTTGAAAATCTAAAAAATGGCGGGATTCTTGTCGATTGCACAGTTGGCGGTGGTGGCCACAGTGAAGGTTTACTCGAAAAATATGATAATATATCTTTAATAGGAATAGACAGGGATCCCGTGGCTTTAGAGATAGCAAGAGAGAGGCTTTCTAAATTTGGCCAGAGGGCAAGATTATTCCAAATGAATTTTTCCGATCTTGACAGATTACTCGATGATCTTGGAGTGGAAAAGGTAAATGGTATCTTGGCCGATCTTGGCCTTTCTTCATTTCAAATAGACTCAGACAACAGAGGTTTTTCTTTCAAGAAAAACGGACCTCTCGATATGCGAATGGGGCTGAATGCAAAGAACGCCTACGATGTCGTAAATTATTATGATGTCGAAAAACTCGAGAGGGTGATCCACGATTATTCTGAAGAACGTTTTGCAAGAAGAATCACAAGTAGTATAATTGAAAAAAGGCCAATAAAAAGTACTGACGAGTTAGTTAAGGCGATCTTCTCTTCTCTTCCTCCCTATGCCAAAAAAGACTGGAAAAAGATAGTAACTCGTGTCTTTCAGGCAATAAGGATAGAAGTGAATGAGGAACTTGAAAATCTTTCTAAACTAATAGAGATATCAAAAAAGAGACTTGAAAAGGGCGGAAGAATCGGTGTTATTTCTTTTCATTCTCTTGAAGATCGTATTGTAAAGTATGGTCTGAAAGAAGGTTTCATGATTATCACAAAAAAGCCAATTGTTCCAAATAACGATGAGATCAGAATGAATTCGAGATCAAGAAGCGCAAAATTAAGAATTGGTGAAAGGGTGTGAGATTTGTGGAAGATGTAAGAGTACGTCATGTTGTAGTTCAAGAAGGTGCCCAGGTTGAAACAAAGGTTGAAGGAATAGGAGTAATACGTTCCTTGGCAATAGGAATAGGTGTTTTTGCGGTTCTCTCTCTTCCATTACTTTTGAACATCCAAACCGTGAAATACAATTCGCAGATAACTAACATGACGTACGAAATCAATGTCATGAAATCACAAATCTTGAATCAACAAACTGAAATGAATGTCTACCTTCAGGAAAAATTCCCGAGTGCCGTAACTTTTAAAGAAGGAGATCAGATCTTCTTCGTAAGAGGGGCAAATCCAGCCATAAAAGGAGATGCAAAACAGGCTGCGCGACTTACTGGTCAATAAAAGATGAATGACTGGAAAATACGTTTTGTTCTCATAATTTTATTTTCTGCCTTCCTTTTTTACATCGTAAGAGGCATAATTGTTGTTGCGGATTTTCAAAGAGTTTACATTCCTCCTGCATCTCTCACCCTTCCCGCGCCATACGGTAATATCGTTGGAGTGAATGATCAGCCTATTTTACAAAACACACTCTCTTACGATGTTTACATAGATGTTGGTTACGCGAAGACGCTTTCTTCAATAGAAGGATGGAAGTATCCTGATAGAGTAATACAGGTACTAGATTATTTTGGAAAAGATCCGAATTCAAAAACTATTTCTTCTATTCTAAAATCAGGAAAGGGTGGAATTGAAATAGGCCTTGTCAATGAGCAAATGGTAAACAATCTTCCATCCGATCTTAAGAGTTTTTTGAACATTCAGCGGGTCTATGTCCAGACAAAGGTTGCGACGTCTCTTGAGATAATAGCAAGAGCCATTCAGGGTGAATATGACAAGTACGTCAAACCCGTCAAAAATGGTGAACTCGTCTACAATGCGCTCGGACCTTACGCTTTGACCTCTGGAATAAAAAAACTCGTCCAGCCCATCGGTGGGGACACGATCGTAACAACGATAGATCCTTCCATACAAGCCTTTGCAAAGCAGGCAATAGAATACGCTGTCAAAACGAATGCTGCAAGTGGCGGAGAAGTCATAGTTTCAGATCCTAAGACAGGCGCTATAATTGCCATGGCGACAACGTGGGACTGGAATGCTCCGGTCATGAATGTTTTTGAGCCGGGTTCATCTATAAAACCCCTTATCTTTTGTGCCGCTTTGCAAGAAGGCATCGTTAACGTGAATTCAACGTTTACCGGGCCTTATTACATTCCAGATCCGAATATTCCGCTTGTAATAAAGGACGCTGAGGTCCATCCGTGGCCAATTGATCTGAGAGATGCTTTGGTATATTCTTCAGACGTTGCGGAGATGAAGATAGCAACTGATTTCATAAGAACCGTAGGCGATACCAATTATTACAACTGGTTTTTGAGATTTGGCTTCGGTCATAAAACCGGAATAGATCTGCCAGGAGAGGTCGATGGATTTTTGACGCCTCCATCTCAGTGGTATGGAATTGGTGGACAGGAAATGGCGATAGGCCAAAGTATAGCGGTTACCGGTGTCCAACTTGTAACGGCCCTTAACGCAGTGGCAAATGGTGGATATATCATAAGGCCACATGTCATGAAAGAAATAATAACTCCTTCTGGTAGCATCGTTGCTATGTACACACCCCAAGCAACGCAGATCTTCAATTCAGAAGTTACCCGAATAGTCAGAAGTTTCATGGTAGACGTTGTGAAGAAGGGAACGGGAATTCCGGCCCAATTACCCGGTGTCCTTGTTGGCGGTAAAACGGGAACTGCTGAAAAATCAGTCGACGGAAAGGTTTCAACAAAGGGCCCTTATTTTTCTATCTTTTACGGCTTTTTCCCGGCAGACGATCCGCAATACTCAATTCTTGTAATGGTCGATCAACCTTCAAAGGGTCTTTATTACGGTGAAGACGTTGCGGCTCCGGTCTTTCACAAAGTAGGCGAATATATAATAAAAATGGGATACCTTCAAAATGATCAGAATCATCAATTTTCTTCCTTTTCGATGCCCAACCTAAAGGGACTTACGCTTAACGAGAGTCTTTACCTTCTTAGAGAACTCTCAATTCCCGCGTCGGAAATTTCATTCAGCGGTAATGGTGTAGTCGTAAGTCAATCTCCATCACCGGACACGCCTTTAAGCAAAGTAAAGAATGTGATTTTGACTTTGGGCCCTTCATTTTAAGAGGTGAAAGATGAGTAAACTTTTGTGTTACAAGTTAAGAAAAAGATTCGGTAAGAAATTAGCCGTCGATGATGTCTCTCTTTCGATAGACAGCGGTCAGGTCGTGGGAATTCTCGGGCCAAACGGAGCCGGAAAGACGACGGTCTTCAACATGATACTTGGACTTACAATACCGGATTCTGGTCACATATTCAAAGATACGGTCGAAATAACTAATATGCCAGTCTACCTTAGGGCGAGAAATGGTATAACCTATCTCGCACAGGAACCATCCATCTTCGCAGGCCTTTCTGTAGAAGACAATTTAAGGCTTGTGCTTGAAAATTTCAACCATTCAAAAAATGAAATAGATGTAAAAATAAAATATCTCCTTACGCGTTTTGGGCTCATTTCTATGTCGAGACAAAGGGCTGACTCTCTTTCTGGAGGAGAAAAGAGAAGGCTTGAGATAGCAAGAATGATGACCTTATCTCCATCCTTTTTGCTTCTCGATGAACCTTTTGGCGGGATCGATCCAATGACGGTCAAAGAGATACAGAAGATCGTGCGCGAATTGAAAGAAAATGGTCTTGGAATAATAATAACAGATCATTCGGTAGAAAGAATCGTTGAGATCGTAGACGAACTCTACGTCATCCACAAAGGAAAAATACTTTCTCACGGTCTTCCTGAAAATGTTTTAAGAGATGAAAATGTGGTAAGAAATTTCTTGGGAGGTTAGATACTGAAAGGAGGTAGTTGAATGAAAGATGATCTGTCAATTGTGCTGTGCGGAGAAGCGGGGCAGGGAATCCAGACTGTCGAGAGATTTTTGACAAGGGTTTTAAAATTTGACGGGTTCAATGTTTACGCCACAAAAGAATATATGTCGAGAGTCAGGGGTGGATTCAATTCGACTGAAATAAGGGTTTCTTCAAAAAATGTAAAAGCCTTTGTGAATAGGATAGATATCCTTGTAACTCTTAAAAAAGGCGCCGTCCAGCACCTTAAGAATAGGGTGGACGATCATACGATCATACTCGGCGAGGCGGCGAATGTAGACGATGGTTACAAATTCATAGAAGTTCCCTTTACAAAGATCGCAACAGAAATAGGAGACAAGATATTCTCGAATACCGTGGCCGTTGGAACTCTTTCTGCCGTGATTGGCGTTGATTTTAAAACCCTTGAGAAATACCTTGAAGAATTTTTCGCAAGAAAGGGGAAGGATATAGTAGACAAAAATGTGGAGGCGGCAAAAAGAGGTTTCGAAATCGGTGAAGGACTTGTAAAAGATGGAAAGATAAGAGTAAAAATAAAGAAAGATCCAGATGTTAAAGATGATCTTTTGCTCGATGGCGCAAGCGCGATAGGACTCGGAGCGATAGCGGGAGGATGCAATTTCATATCTTCGTATCCAATGACACCGTCGACTGGGATTTTGACTTTCCTTGCAGAACACGCGAAGGAATTTGGAATTGTCGCAGAACAGGCAGAAGACGAAATAAGTGCCGTTAACATGGCTATCGGTGCATGGTATGCCGGATCCCGTGCCATGGTAACAACCGCAGGAGGAGGATTTGCTCTCATGGTCGAGGGAATGAGCCTTGCCGGAATGATAGAAAGCCCTCTCGTTGTAAACTTAGGACAGAGGCCGGCTCCTGCGACTGGATTGCCAACAAGGACAGAACAGGGAGATTTGCTTTTTGCACTTTACTCTGGCCACGGAGAATTTCCTAAGATTCTCCTCGCCCCAGGAACGCTTGAGGATGCCTTTTACCTTACACAAAAAGCCTTTTACTTCGCTGATAAATTTCAGGTACCGGTCATAATCTTAAGCGATCAGTATCTTGTGGATTCTTACTACAACGTCTCAAACCTCGAACTTCCCAAGGAACAACCTCAAAAATTCATCGTCGAGACGACAAAGGATTATAAAAGATACAAATTCGTCGAGAATGGCATATCTCCGCGTGGGATTCCCGGAGGAGAAGGGCTTGTCGATGTTGATAGCGATGAGCATGATGAGAGCGGGCACATAACAGAAGATCTCGACATAAGGGTAAAAATGGTTGAAAAAAGACTCAAAAAATTCGATGCGATAAAGGCAGAACTGATTTCTCCAGAACTCATAGGACCGAAAGATTACAACACCCTCGTTGTCGGATGGGGATCTACCTATCCAATGATAAAGGAAGCAATTGAAAATGTGGGAGACGAAAAGATGGCCTTTCTCTATTTCAAACAGGTCTATCCAATACATCCCGACGCAAAGAAATACCTTGAGTCGGCAAAGAAAAGAATAATCGTTGAAAATAATGCCACTTCACAGTTTGGACAACTCTTAAAATTAGAAACAGGGATTGATTTTGATGAAAAAGTTCTCAAATACAACGGGATGCCATTTTCCGTCGAGGAACTCGTTTTGAGATTAAAAGAAGGCAGGTGATCTTTATGGATAAGAAAATATTCGATATGGGACCTGTCGATATTGCATGGTGCCCGGGATGTGGAGATTACGGGATATTGAATGCGGTAAAACAAACGATGGCAGAACTCGAAATCCCTCCAGAAAAATTCGTCATAGTTTCGGGAATAGGACAGGCGGCAAAATTGCCTCATTACATAAGATCTAATTTTTTCAACGGTCTTCATGGAAGGGCTATTCCACCCTCAACGGCCATTAAAATAACCAATCCCGATCTCGTTGTCATCGCCGAAAGCGGAGATGGAGACATATACGGAGAAGGCGGGAACCATTTTCTCCATGCGATGAGAAGAAATCCGGATATAACCGTTATAGTCCATGACAACATGGTTTACGGTCTTACAAAGGGACAGGCTTCTCCAACAAGTCGCGAAGGATTTAAAACGCCTGTCCAAGTTGAAGGAGTTATACTCAAACCATTCAATCCCATCGCGGTGGCAATAGCAAATGGCGCATCATTTGTCGCGAGGGCTTCAATAACCGATATACCCGGTACGGTGAAGATTTTAAAGGCCGCGATTCAACATAAAGGTTTCTCTCTTGTCGATCTATTCCAGCCATGCGTTACATTCAACAAATTAAACACATATCAATGGTTCAAAGATAACACCTATTATCTTGAAGACTCGTACGATCCACACGACAAAATGGAGGCATTCAAGCGTGCTCTTGAAGAAGAAAAATTGCCGCTCGGCATTTTCTACGTCGAAGAAAGAAAGACCTTTGAGGAAAATAACATGGCATACGAAGAGGATAAAACTCCTCTTTACAAAAGAAATGTAGATCTAAAAAAACTCTCAAATCTTATCGATTCAATGAGAAAAGATTAAGGGCGATATCATCGCCCTTAATCTTTAAGACATTAATCCCAAAAAGATCATGGCAAGGATATTCCCAAAAAGGCAAAACATGTAAAGGAAGATGGTATTCACAACTCCGGTGCTCAAACTGAGGTTTGACGCTATAACTTCGTTAAAGGATCCAAAGATATGTAAGATAAAAAAACTCATCCAGAAATAAAGTATCATCGCTATCAAAGTCCCCGAAAGCGATACAAATATGCCTATCTTTATGTCTCTGACTGTCAAAACGATGAGAATCCCGAGAACGAGCACGAGAACATAAATCAACCAGCCGGGAAATTCAGAAAAGGGTAAAAAAAGCAAAGACATCTGGGCCATCAAAAAGGCCAAAGCGTCCATCAAACTCCAGACAACGAACCTTATCTTCATTTTTTTACCTCCTTGACGACTCCCTCAAACATCAATGTGCCTCGTGTGTCATGATTTCCGGTCAAAAAATGAGTTACAAGGTAGAGAGTATACTTTATGGGTTTGTTCGAAGACAATTCATCATTTGGAAAGTTGAAAGTCGCCGTTGCGACAAGCGTCTTTCCGTCAAAGATTCCCAATATCCCTTCTGAAGGGAATTGAAAAACGCCGAGAGATTTTCCATCGGTGCTCAAAACGCACGAAGCCTCAGAAAAATAGGCATTTTTCGCGTTAAGTCCAGAATTCCCTATTATCTCAAATGTTATGCGCGTTTCAGAGGCCGATTTTGTAATTGTCGTCGAATAAAGATTGGCTTTGAACTCTCCCATGAATGTCGTGTAAGAGTTAAACCTCGCGATCTCCGTCGCGAGGTTTACAAAAAGTACAACTAACAAAAGCACAAATGGGAAGAATCTCTTCCAGTCAAGCAATGGTACCACCGTCTTTCTTGTAAAGGAAACACGCAACCTTATGACTTTGACCAACATCGACAAGTTCAGGCTCTTTCTGGTTACATATTTCCATTGCAAAGGGGCACCTATCGTAAAATCTGCATTTTGGTAGAGGATCTATAGGTTTTCCTATTCCTCCCTTTATTTCGACCGATTTTCTTTTAAACTCTGGATCCGGCACCGGCACTGCCGATATCAAAGCCTTTGTGTAAGGGTGAAGTGGATTGTTTATCAGTTCTTCGGAATTTGCGTATTCGACCATTCTGCCAAGATACATAACGCTTATCTCATCTGCCATATATCTTGCAACGGCGAGGTCATGGGTTATATAAAGAAAACTCATGTTCATATCTTTGATGAGGTCCATCATCAATTTCATAACCTGTGTTCTTATGGAGACATCTAACATCGATGTAGGTTCATCGGCAACGACAAATTCAGGTTTCATGACAAGCGCTCTCGCTATTGCAACTCTCTGCCTCTGGCCACCACTTAACTCGTGCGGGTACCTCCACAAAAATGCGTCTGGAGGAGAGATGCCAACCCTTTTGAGCATATCCATAACCATCAATTCTCGTTTTCTGAGGGTACCGAAATTTTGGATATTCATTGGCTCGGCAACTATATCGAATATGGTCTTTCGAGGGTTTAGAGATTCAAAAGGATCCTGAAAGATCATTTGTGTTTTGCTGTGAAACCATTTTTTGTCCTCGGCCTCGTGAAGATGTGTAACGTCCTTTCCGAGAAAGGTTATCTTTCCTCTCGTAGGCTCGTAAAGTCTTAATATCGTTTTACCCGTTGTTGTCTTTCCACAACCAGATTCTCCGACAAGAGATAAAACCTTACCCTTTTCTATTTGAAAATTTAGATCATCAACGGCATGAAGAAAATGTTTTGCACGAGAAAAAACGCTCTTTTTCATCGGAAAAAATTTGCTAAGATTTTCAACTTTCAAAACGATCTCAGACATTGGCTCTCACCTGCTTTTTAAGATTCTGCGGATGGAAGCATGCAACGAAATGATTATTCTCTATCTCTTCGTATGAAGGCTCTTTTTTCCAGCATTCATCAGTTGCAAAGGGACACCTCGGCGCGAATCTGCAATGATCTGGAGCGTTAAGTAAATTAGGTGGCTCTCCCGGAATCGTGACAAGTTCCTTCTTTGGCCCTCTTATGGAAGGAAAGGAGGACATCAATCCCACAGTGTATGGATGGGCCGGCCTTTTGAAAATCGCCACAGAATCCGACATTTCGACTATTTTACCGGCATACATTATCGCTATTTTAGAAGCGACCTCGGCAATGACGGCTATATCGTGTGAGATGTATATCATGGACATATTTAACTTCTTTTGGATCTTTTCAAGTTCTCTTAAGATTGTATCCTGCACTATGACATCAAGGGCTGTTGTTGGCTCATCTGCAATTACAAGTTTGGGATTGCACGCCAAACTCATCGCTATGACAGCCCTCTGTTTCATTCCACCCGAATATTCGTGGGGATAATTATCCATTCTTTCAGGATCAAGACCTACGAGTTTGTAAAGACTCGCAACTCTTTGGCGGGCCTCCTCGAATGTGACGTTAGGCTCGTGGGTTGTTATTGCCTCTATTATCTGGTCTCCAACTCTGTAGACAGGATTAAGCGAATTCATTGCGGCTTGAAAGATCATCGAAATTCCTGCCCATCTTATTTTATTCATCTCTTCATTTGAAAGTTTTACTATATCATTTCCCCCAAAAAGGATATTGCCTGAAATTATTCTCGCATTCTCCGGAAGTAATCGCATTATAGACATGGAAACCGATGTCTTTCCGCATCCAGATTCACCCACAAGGCCCATTGATTCTCCTTCATACAGAGAAAAAGATATATCATCTGCGGCCTTGACCTGACCGGCCTGTGTGTCGTAATACATCTTCAAATTTTTAACCTCGAGTACGGTTTTCATTCTCTCACCTCTTTCTCAATCTTGGATTGACAACTTCGTCAAGTCCACGGCCTATAAAATAAAAAGCACCGCACAACAAGGTTATGGAAGCGCCGGCAGGCAACCAAAGCCACCAGTAATTCCAGATATTGCTACCTATTATGTATCCGGCCGTATCGGCCGTGTATATCATAAGACCCCATGACATCTTTATGTTCAAAAGTCCGAAGAAAGAAAGCACGGCCTCTGAAAAGATCGCACCTGTGACGTTAAACATCATATAAAGAAAGGAGAGCGGCATGACATTTGGAATTATGTGATTGACTATTATGTAAGAATCGCTCGCACCCGATACCTTTGCAGACTCTATGAAAGGCCTTGATTTTACAATCAGCGCCTGTGATCTTAAGACTATCGTTATACCGCCAAAGCCGGAAAGTAATCCTATTATCAGGGCAAGCGTAAGCAAATCTACCTGCATCATCCCACTTATGACTATCAAAAATGGTATGAATGGAAACAAAAGCACTATATCTGCAACTCTCATAAAGAAGGTATCGAGGGCGCCGCCAAAGTATGCCGCAACAGTTCCGATCAATGTACCTATTATAACCGTTATCAAAGCGGCCACAATGCCAAGCATGAACTCTCTCGGTGTCGAGTAAAGCAATTGCGCAAGTATATCCCTTCCAAGCGGATCTGTACCGAGAAGATGCGCCCAAGAGGGAGGTGCAGGATTATTTTGCAAAAAATCATATCCGGTTACAGGATTGTAAGAGACCATCGCGTTAAGACTTGTTGTCTTCCAGACGGTATCTGCAAGTATTGGGTAGACTATAAAACCCGCCACCGCAAAAATTATGACTATGTAAAGACCTATCATTCCTATTTTCGATTGTGAAAAGATCTTCCAGTTTTCCTTGAAGGCCCTCCACATCAATTTAATTCTTATTAAAGTCGGAGATTCTAACTTTGCTTCCACCGGTTCAACGGTCATATTTGCGTTATCTGCCATCGTTATCACCTCAATACCTTATTCTCGGATCGAGAAATGCGTATATTATATCTATTGCCAAGTGCGCAAAGAGTACGAATATTCCGGTAAATATAAGTGCCCCAGCCGCTAAAGGATAATCCTTCGCGAGCGTCGAATCGAGCAGGGTCATACCCATTCCCGGCCACGAAAAGAGGCTTTCGGTTATGACGCCACCGCTGACTACAAAGCCGAGCGAAAGCACGAAATTGGTCACGACTGGAAGCATGGCAGTCCTTGCCGCGTGCTTGTCTCTTACAACTTTATCCGGTAATCCTTTGGCACGCGCAGTTGTTATGAAGTCCTCCTTTATGGTTTCAAGCATCGAATCTCTCATAACAAGCATATTTCCTGCGTAAGATATTATAGTTACAGTCATGACCGGAAGGACCATGTGCCAGAGAATGTCGGCCGCATATATTCCTACGGGACTTACCCACCAGAAAAACAGCGAAAAGACAACTGCTATGATCGTCGAAAGATAAAAGATCAGCCTGCGTGTTCTGACCCTGTGAGAAAATTTTAAAGCCAAAAGGTATGAAACAAGCATTACTATGCCTATTATGAGCATCGTCAAAAGTATGTACAAAAATATAACCTGCGCATTTAAGCGGGTGTGAATCCAGAGATCGGGATTAAGAAATTGGTTCAGCGGAAAGATACCGAGGAAGGATCCAAAAAACCATATCACAACGAATATAAGTAGCGGTGTGAAAATGGTGTAGGTTATTATGCCAAAGATAGTTGAAACGTATTCTGTTGTCTTTCCGCGGTTCCACGCAAGGGATTTTCCCGAAGCAAAACCCACAAAAAAGGCTATCAAGGTCGCCACAGTAAAGAGCAAAACAGTTCTTGGCAATCTCTCTGCGATAATATTCCACACTGGGGTCGGATAATAAGAAAAAGAGATCCCCAGATTTAAAGTGAATACGTTTTTCATGTAATCGACAAACTGAAGCCAGAGAGGTTGATCAAGACCGAAAGCCCTTATTATGGCCTCCTGAGCCTGAGGCGTGAGTTTTGGATTTGAAATAAGCAGGGTCTTTATTCCGCCGGGCATCGCGTGAAGCAAGAAAAAAACAATAGCCACGTAAATCACAAGCAATATGGCTATTTGCAAGATCCTGTTTCCGATGTACTTCAGCATCATCTCACCTTCCCATAAAAAATGAAGGCCGGGCCGATAGACCCGGCCTTATCTCAATCGTTATTGAATGACCTTAACGTAAGTAGGTTCGCCGTATCCAGAATATCCGGACTGAATTCCATCAAGGCATTTTGTGTAGGCAAAGGAAATCTTGTCGGCCCTGTAACCTTCTATGACATTTGGAGCAAAGAGGACGATGTAAGGCACATCGGCGTTGAGATATTCTTCGGCCTTAAACGCGTATTCGCGCGCTACATTCATATCTGTCGAATCCAAAAATGCCTTTGCAACCTTTTCGAACTCTGGATTGTTGTAGCCCGGCGCGTTAAATCCGCCTGGCACATTCTGGCTTGATGAGAAGAATTCGTAGATGTAATCAGGATATATGGTTATGCCCCAGCCAAGAATGTACATATCAAAGTTGAAATTTTGATTGAAGACGGCATCGACTATGTTGTTAAAACTCGTCAGATCGGCATAAAGCGGTATGCCTATATCGTTGGCCCATTTCTCTACCCACAAAGCCGCCGTCGATCTTATTGGATCGTATCCGGCAGATGGAGCCATCATCGTTATCTGCTTTATGAGTTTCCCGTCAGGACCTATGAGTCCCTGACCACGCTGGACAAGTTGGCCATTTTCTATCTTTGGCTCGATAAGCCATGAGAATCCGGCGTCTTTGAGCGTCTTTATGGCGGCCTGATATCTTTCTATAGTCGTCATCCCTTCACCATATGCCTTCAGGTTCGGATCGTACCAGAATTTGTTGCCGGGAGGCACAAGCGATGAGAGAGGATTGGTATTTCCGCCAAGAATTTTATTCGCAAGTAGATCTCTGTCTATTAAATATGCGATGGCAACTCTGAATGCCTTGTTGTTCATCGGATATCTTCTCAGGTTAAAGGCTATGTATTGGAAACCGAGAGACGGGTTTTCAACAATTTTGATATTTGGATTGGTCTGTAGTTGCTGGACAAATCCTTTCTGAAGCCCATTTGGATTAAGTATGTAATCGACCTCTCCCTTCATCAAAGCCGAAACAGCCGCTGTCTGGTTTTGATATATCCTGTAAATTATCGAATCGACGTAAGGTCCCGTTACAAATTTGTTGTTGACAGTTCCCTCCGGGGTGCCATAATAGGTGTTGTCCTGATTCAAGGATGGAATAACGTATCTGACAGCACCATTTGCGTATTCTATCTCCTGTTGACCTTTGAAAGTGTAATTTGGAATCGCTTTGTCGAGCAGGTATGCGCCTTTCTGCCATTGAGAAACCGTGAATGCCCCTATCGATGGTTCATCTAAGAGATTCTTATCGTAAGACATCATGTACTGGGCTGGATCCTTTTGTTTTAGCGCCTCCTGATAAACCGGATCCCAGAACTTCTTTTGAACAATTGCACTCATCAAGACGGAATATATGAAGTTGCCGCTCGGGTGCGTTATGTAGAATTTGACCGTGTAATCGTCGACTTTAACGACTTTGACGAAAAGATCTGGAGGAAGATTTGACATCCAGTTTCCGGGCATTTGCAATTTAAACGGCACCTCGTAGGAGAAAACCACATCATCCGCGGTAAAAGGTGTTCCATCTGACCATGTCACACCCTTTAGAAGTTTCACGGTTGTAACGTACATCGTCGTTCCATCTTCGGTTACCTTCTCAAGCGGCGACCAGAAGCCATCTGCTAAAGCAGGCACGACCTGATAGGTAAGATCTGACATGCCGTATAGACTCCCGTATTTACCCATTGTTGGATAAAAGTTCCACGCAGTTGCATTTGGTCCCAACATGGACCAGATATTCAGACTTGTTACGTCAGATAACATAGCGTAGTTAGCCGTTCCTCCAGCAAAGATAAACCCCGCTACGACTATCCCCATCAAAATTACCAGTAAAAATTTCCTCACCTAAAAACCCCCTTTCAATCTTTTAAATTTTTTTATGCGTAAAAGCGTTATAAATTATAAATCAAATCGAAATTCATGTCAAGTATTTATACTTAATATTACAAAGTTAATATTCAGAAATTTAAATTTGTTCTTTCACGAAAAGATCAAGTGCCGACTCCCCAAGCCCTTTGATCTTGTAAGCGAGAAGAATTTAGGTTTATAATAAAAAATAAGAGGAGGCCTTCTTTTTCACATGTTGACTGAAGATCAAAAGTCACACGCAAGGAAGATTTCGATAATTGAAGGCAGTTTGGCCACAGTCTGGGGATCATTTACAGGTGGTTTTGGTGGAAATTCGTACCTTGTAGGATTTTTTCTCTGGCTTGGCGCAACACCATTTGTAATGTCAATATACGGAGCGCTTATTCCGCTTGCGAGCGTGCTACAACCTTTCTCGCTGATACTGGCAAGGACCTTCAAAAGCAAAAAAAGATTTATACTGCTTATGGCTTTACTCGGAAGGCCGGTATTTCTTACACTCGTTTTCGCCGCGCTTATAAATAGCGGTGTAAGAGTGTGGATTGCCTTATTTATCTTTTTTTTCTTTCAAATAGTCACATCTTCGGCAGGCCCTGCGTGGCAGGCCTGGATGACCGAACTCGTAGACCAGAGGGTGCGCGGAAGGTACTTTGGACTGAGGAATCTCATAACAGGCCTTGTTTCCGTACCGGCAACACTGGCCGCTGGATATGTCCTTGATATGCTCGGAGGGGGATTCTGGGCTTTTTTCACGATGTTTGCCATCGGTTCTATCTTTGGAGCACTCGATGTTTACGCGCTAAAGATCCAAGACGAAGATCCGACTCCAACTGGCAACATGTTAAATCCCCACGTTTTGATTGAAGTTTTGAAATTGAAAGGCGATTACAGAAAGTTTCTTATCGCCTACATCTTAATGACTTTTGCCGGTACAATTTCTGGACCATATCCCACCGTTATGATGATAGATGACTTTCATTACAGTTACGCTGTACTTGGAATTATCACCGTCGTTTCAAGCCTTGCAGCGGCTTTCACCCAGCCTATATGGGGACGTCTCGGAGACAAATATGGCCATTTTAAAATGCTCAAAATAGTCGCTTTTTTGAGAGCCTTTCTCATGTTAGGATGGGCATTGGCATTGCCATCTTTAATTTATATGCTGCCATTTCAGATAATCATAGGGATAGTTGCAAATGCAGGATTGGGCTTGATGTCATTTAACACATTGCTTAACGTCGTTCCAACCTTTGGAAAGACCGAGGCATTATCGCTTTATTCAAGTTTTGTTAATCTCGCATCTTTTATAGGAAACATAACATCGGGACTTTTTGTAATAGCCCTTTCAAAGGTACATTTCAACTTTATAGGGTTAACATTCAACGATTACAGGATAATATTTTTTATAACCTTCTTGGTCAGATTAGCGGTCTTTTATTACGTCTACAGGATAAAGTTAGAAAAAAGTTCATAAATCAAAAGAGAAATTTTATTAAAACCAGTGCCAACACTATCAGCGCAAATCCTCCCAAATTCCATAAGGTTTGCTGGACTACCTGTTCATGTGTCAGCCTTACCGCATGCCATATGCCACTTTCTTCCTGACCGTTGAATATGCCAATCCATGAACCTTGCATACGATCAGGACCCATCGTATTCCCCGCAAGAGAAATAATGGTCCCGCTGAAAAACGGAAAATTGACATAAAAATAAGGCAGTTGTTGATTCAAACCCTGCCAGTATAAAAGACCACCGTTGGCAATGTTGACATACAAAAATTGTACTTTGTCATCTTTACTTGTTCCGACAAAATTACCGGTGAAAAAGTTGCCATTTTGCATCTGAGAAAGATTGAAACTATGATCAAGCACCGTCGATGCGGATGCAAAAGCGTAACCTGAAAAGGCAAAAATCAAACTCAAAAAGATAATTGAAATTACAATTTTGGAAAAAAGTGTATAATTCTTATGATCAAAATTTAAAACGGGGGTATTAAAATGAAGAAAGTATTTACGCTTTTGGGGGTTTTTGTGTTACTCGTTGTCGTACTTTCAGACTGCTTTTTACTTCAATCCTATAATCTAACAGGCACATGGCTGATGACAGTTGCATATCAAGGTCAAACTCCGACTAATTTAACCATGACGATAAATCAAAATGGAAATGCAATCACGGTTTATGACAGCTACACTTTCACAGGAACCGTTAATGGTAACAACGTTCAATTTTCATACTCATCTTCTGGAGCAACCATTTCTTTTACAGGTACAATAAGTGATTCAACTCACATGGGTGGCAATTTCACGATAACATATTCTGGTAACCAAATAATTGGCACATGGAATGCCGTAAAGCAATAAATAGATCGCCTTCCGGCGATCTATTTATATGAATTCATCGTTATTGCGGAATTTTTAAGGGCTAATTTAATCTCTTCATTCGAAAATTTGCTTAGTCCCGAATCTTTGAGGATCAACATATCTGTTGGATGAAGTGATATATTTTGAGGATTTGCCCATACGATATCGTCAACGTTATGACCTTTAAAATTTAGAGGTATGGGCAGATCGCTTTTGAAAAGAAAGGTTACCATCAATATATGATATTTTCCCGCTTTCCATTCTCCGATCATCTCATAGGTGGCGATGAATTTGCCATCGTCGACTTTTACGCCCGTCTCTTCCATGACCTCTCTTTTTGCCGCATTTAAAGCGGTTTCTCCGTATTCAACCCCGCCGCCCGGTAATAACCAGTTACCTGCGTATGGGCCATTTTTTTGCTTTATGAAAAGTACTTCTCCTTTTGAATTTACGACAACACCGAGCCCACCGACAACTATTTTAGAAAATCTTTCGTTTTCCATTTCATCCCTTCACTGCCCCTGCCGTCATACCTGCTATTATCCTGTTCTGGAAAATCAAAACGAGCACAACAAGAGGTGCGGTAACTATGACGGATGCGGCCATTATCTGTCCCCATGGAACAACGTAATATCCAGTGAACATCGATATCGCAACCGGAACTGTGTACATGCTCGGAATCTGCTCAAAAGTCAAGGCAAAAAGGAACTCGTTCCATGAAAATATAAAGGTCAAAAGCCCGGTTGCCACAAGGCCGGGCACGGCAAGAGGAAGTATCACCCTCCAAAAAGTACTGAATTTTCCGCTTCCGTCTATGTATGCCGCTTCTTCAAGTTCATGAGGCATATCTCTGAAGAAATTTTGCAAAGTCCAAACTGTAAGCGGTAAAGTTAAGGCTATGTAAGGTATTATAAGGCCCGGGTATGTGTTTATAAGTTTAAACGATCTCAATATCTGAAAGAGCGCTCCAAGAATGGACACCTGTGGAAACATGCTTACCATGAGTATCAAGATCATAACTCCAACTTTTCCTGCGAACTTTAATCGGGCTATCGCATATGCCGCGATCGATCCCACCACAAGGCATAGTAAAGTCGCAGAACCCGCAACTATTGTGCTGTTTAATATGTTCAAAGCAAAAGGCCTTTCTGTAAAGACCTGAACATAACTTTCAAAGTCAAAATGAAAAGGTATCAATGTTGGATGAGAAGAGAAAAGTTCTGACGGCGGTCTTATCGAAGAGACAACGGCCCAGTAAAATGGAAATAGAAAATACACAAGTACAATTACAACTCCTATGTAAAAAACGATCTTTCTCAAATTTTTGTGTTTCATAATCGGCACCTTCAATCGAGACGTATTTTCATCATTTTAACGTAGAAGATAGCGAAAATGCCTATGATCAAAAATATCGTAACTGACATGGCACTTCCATATCCAAAGTAAGGCTGGATAAAGCCTCTTGTAAAGAGTGTCCACTGGTTATAAACGGAGAGCGTTTCTGTATTTGCCGCGCCTTTTGTCATTATGAACACAATATCGAAGACACGCATCGCATCAAGACTTCTGAAGATCAAGGCAATACCTATCGTTGGTCTTATCATCGGGAATGTCACAGACCAGAATCTCTGCCACGCATTTGCCCCATCTATTCGAGCGGCCTCGTAAAGTTCTTCGGGTATTAATTGCAATCCGGCAAGGATGAGCAAAACCATAAATGGGGTCGTCTTCCATACATCAACGCTTATTATCGCCGGCATTGCCGTTGATGGAAAGGCAAGAAAAACTATAGGCTGTTTTATTATATGCAAAGACATTAGTATGGAATTTATCACTCCGTAATTATCGTTGTACATCCATCTCCACATCTCAGATGAGACAACGGTTGGTATTGCCCAAGGAACAAGGACAGCCGCCCTGACAAAACCCCTTAATTTGAACTTTTTGTTGAGCATTAAAGCAACAAGTATACCCAGGACCGTTTCTATGCCAACAGACCATCCGGTAAACCTAATCGTATTCCAAAGATCATTTAAAAATCTTTGATCCTGCCACAATGCAGCATAATT
The DNA here is from genome assembly GCA_964433875.1 of uncultured Mesoaciditoga sp. GTDB lineage: Bacteria > Thermotogota > Thermotogae > Mesoaciditogales > Mesoaciditogaceae > Athalassotoga. Next base: position 20,157 of record CAYSSO010000008.1, on the reverse strand, counting down.
GGAAAGGCCAACAAATACTTTATTTTGAGGGAACATCAGAGCAGATTTGTATAGACTGTTGTAAAAAGTTTGAGCGAGCGGCCAAAAAGCCACAAAAGCAATAACCGCTAAAGTTGGAATTATAAAAATTAAGGCATAATAGGGATCGCTTCTGTGAAGGGGATCATTCTTTGTTTTAGGCATTGAATTCTCCTTTCAGTAAAAACCGTGCGGGAAATCCCGCACGGTATTTATTATTGACCGAGCAATTGCTTTAATTGAGATGTCATCTTTGCCACTGCCTGATCGACTGTTTCCTGATTTGTTAAGGCAGCGTTAACATTATCGTAGATAATCTGAGAAATCTGTGAATATATCGGAGACTTTGGTCTCGGCTCTGCATTCATGAAAACATTGTACAGAGATTTGAAAAGCGGGACTGCTTTAATGACAGCGGGATCATTGTACACAGACAAAAGGGATGGCGCTTGACCGGCATTTATTGCCTTGTATGCTTCTTGCTGTGGAGAGGTCAGGAACTTTATCAGTTTGACGGCCTCCGGAATATGTTCGCTGTACTTGTTGATGGCAAGTTCCCATCCACCGAGGGTGGCAGAGTGATGAACGCCTGGGAAGCCAGTGCCTTCTGGGAGCACTTCTACTCCAACCTTGCCTCTTACTGCAGAGTCAGTTGCCTGAAGCAACGGCCAGCAATATGGCCAGTTTCTCATGAAAACGGCATCGCCATTCTGGAAGATATGGCGTGCATCCTCTTCCTGATAGGTCGTAACTCCGACGGGAGATATCTTGTATTTGTAGATCATATCGTACATTGTCTGAAGGGCGGTCTTTACCTGCGGACTGTCAGAGACAACCTTTCCATTCTCATCAAGAATATTTCCTCCGTAAGAATGAACAAATTCCATGAAGTCGCATGTTAGCCCTTCATAAGCCGCACCCTGCCAGACAAAGCCTTGAATGTGCTCTCTTTGGGATATATACTGGGCTTCTTGTATAAGTTGATCCCATGTCGTTGGTGGCTGGAATCCGTACTTTTGAAGAAGATCTGCTCTATAATAGAGAATTCCTGCATCGACAAACCAAGGTATCGCGACAAGTCTTCCGTTGTAGGTATCGTTGTTTATTGCCCCCTGGAAGAATTGTGCAAGTTCTTGATCTGTATAATATGGCTTAAGATTTACAAGAAAATCTGCAAAAGCAGGTGGATCGATCGTGTCGAGGAAGAGAATATCCGGCACCGGCATTTGCGCACTTAAGTAAGTTACATCGAGGTTATACCTATCCGTCGTTGAATTTGGCATTGGCATCAATACGACTTTAATGTCCGGATTTTGCTGCATGAATTCTTTGATCTGTGTTTGAAGGACTTGCAATTCGGCCCCCACCGCACCCGCCGTCATGACTATGGTAACGGTTGCAAAGGAAGAAATCACAAGAGCAATCATCAACGCGATTGCTAAAAAGACGCTACGCTTCACAAAAACCCCTCCTTTTTATTCTAAAATTCGCCAATTGGCGTATTAAGCAGATTCTCCGATTATTAATCTTGTAGGCAGTATTATTTTCTCATCAAAAGGCTTTCCCTCTATTTTGTTTATCAAGATCTTTGCGCCTTCCATTCCCATTCTGTGGCGCGGTTGTTCTATAGTCGTTATACTCGGCGTTACAAGGTTGACGATGTCAACACCATCAAATCCCGTTACCGCTACATCTTTCGGTACCCTCAATCCCGATTTGGTAAGCCATTTTATCGCTCCTGCGGCCAATATGTCTGAAGCGCAAACTATCGCATCTGGGATCTTTTTCGTCTCAACGAGATGTTTTACGTATAACCTTGCACTCTCTGGCATATCTTCCGCATTTTCTTCTCCAAGCCTTACAAAGTCTTCATCGTATTCTATGCCATTTTCTGTTATGATCTTTTTGAAAGCGGTAAATCGTGACCTTTCGCTTTTGAACCCTATAAACCCAAATCTTTTGTGGCCCTTTGACAAAAGATAATCTATGATTTGTTTTATCGCGTTAAAGTTATCTATGTAAACATATGGATTATCCATGTATGGCTCTTCTATTGTTACGATATTTACATCCTGTACATCTGATATATTCGGATAAACCCTGTCATGACCCGTGGCAAGTACAATTCCATCTGCCGCTCTCGATTTGACGAGTTGAAAGTACTTTTCAACGTTGAAGATCGAAATGTTAAACCTACCCATAAGCACGTTGTAATTTCGTGACTCGGCGTAATCTTGGACTCCGTGCACCACATCTATAAAGAAAAGGTTTGAAACATCCGGAATAAGTACTATTATGGATCCGACTATCGATTTCCTTAAAGTTTTTGCCGAATAATTTGGAATGTAATTCAGCCTTTGGGCAACCGAATAAACTTTTGCCCTTGTTTGAGAACTAACAAGTTGTGGAGAGTTAAAAACCCTTGAAACGGTCGCTATCGAAACCCCCGCCGTCTTTGCCACATCTTTGATGCTTACCATGAATTCTCCTTAAAATACAACAATGAAAACATTTACATTACTAATATATCATAATTACAAAAAATAAAAAAAGTCGAATAAAAAACATTTCGACCATTTATTGGTGATTTTTGGAGATTATGAATGATTAGTTTTAATTTTTGTCTTTTTTCTAAAAATTTCTAATTTTTTTACAGATTTTTTGATTACAGACAAACATCTCTGCTGAAGATCGTAATTGTCAAAAGTGTAAAAAAACAAAGGATCCTTAAAGGATCCTTTGTCAGAAAAAGTTCGTAAAGCAAAGAAAGGGGATGGAGGTAAGTTACGTTAATTAGACTTCAATTTTGATGAATTTGTTCTAATTTTGATTGAATTTGACTATTGATTTTAATTTAATTAAATGATACAATAGACTCGTGTGGTTCGAAGGAGCCATAATTTTTAAGGAGGTAACAAAATGAAAGGTACTGTTAAGTGGTTCGATGCCAAGAAAGGCTATGGTTTCATAACGATGGAAGACGGGAATGATATCTTCGTTCATTACTCGGCAATTCAGATGGATGGTTACAAGAATCTGAAGGAAAACCAGAGTGTTGTTTTTGACATCACCGAAGGCTCCAAAGGAAAACAGGCATCGAACGTTAGACTTGCTTGATTTTTACTGACGCCAAAAATCGAAAAGCCCGATTTAATCGGGCTTTTTTTATTGTTGTTCATTTTCAAAAATTTGTTGTATAATATTCGGCTAAGAGGGGGCGAGATTTTGAGAATTCTTCACTGTTCCGATCTCCATCTCGGTAGAAAGGTTTCAGGATCTATTTACTCGGATTATTTCAGAGAAAGATATGAAGATTTTTTCAGGGCATTCAAATACATAGTTAATTTCGCAATATCCATGAATATAGATGTGTTCATGATCTCTGGCGACATCTTTGACAAGAAAGACCTCTCTCCAGATACGCTCGAAAGAGCAGAAGAAATCTTTAAAAACCTTAAAGATGCCGGTATAAAGGCCATTGCGATAGAGGGGAATCACGACAGAATCTTCGATTTTGAAAATGTCTCATGGCTTGAATATTTAAAAAACAAATCTTACATTGTGCTTTTGAGACCCTCCGTTAGAAATGGAGAGGTTTTCTTTGATCCATGGGACGGAAAAAGGGGAGGATATTTAGAAATTGAAGATACGAGATTTTACGGCGTAGGATACCAAGGGATAAACTTTCCCGAATATATAAAGGCGCTTTCCAAGATCGATAACGATCACAGAAATATCATGTTGATCCACACGGGTATAGGAAATCTAAAGATGCCCGGCCTTGTAAGCACGAAAGATTTGGAATCCGTCGATGGTAAGTTTTCCTACATCGCGGGAGGCCATCTCCATTCAAAATCTATCCAAAAGATAGACGCATCTTCCATCTTTATTCCCGGTGCACCTGAATACTGGGACATTCGAGAATCAGATCAAAAGGGTTTCTTCATTTACGATACAAAAAAAGAAAGCGTGGAATTTTTTGAATCCCACAGGAGAAAAAAAGTAGAAAAACATTTGAAAATGAGCGAAGATTCGAACTTTGAAGAAAAATTCACAGATCTCTTTTCCCAATCTACCATCGAAAAAGGCGCAATTTATCTTATAAATATCGAGATACCATTTGGAACTCCATTCAATGTAAATCTTTCGGAGTACGAATCTTTCGTGGAAGAAAAAGGCGCTCTAAACTGCACGATAAATTTAAGACAGATAGACAACAATCGCGAAATAGAAAATGAAAGTCCAATGAGCATTCAGGAGATAGAAAATTCTATCATCTCGAAGGATAAAAATTTTGGATCTCATTCTATGGAGGTCACACAGATAATAGACATGCTCAAAAGCGCAAATGATTCGGATGCATTTGAAATTTTAGATAAACTCTTCGAAAATTTGGTAAGATGATATGATAATAAAATCGGTAAAATTACAAAATTTTAAAAGTCATCTTGATTCTTTTATATCATTTTCCGAAGGTCTCAATCTGATAATAGGCCCCAATGGATCTGGAAAATCAAGCATCCTCGAAGCCATAGGGCTCGCTTTTTTTGGAATAACAAACGAAAAAAAACTTTCCCAATTCATAACGAATGAAGATTCTAAAACGGCATTAATTAAAGTTGATTTCGTGTCAGACGGGATGCATTTTACCATCACAAAGGAGATCTCTCCATCCCAATCGAGGGTCAGGCTTTCAGACGATTCCGGATTAGAGATCGATGGAAGCGCGAGAGTTATCGAGAAAATGAAACAAATCTTCAGGATAGAGACAGATCCTGAAAAGATATACAAAAATGTCATAACATCTTACCAGAATCAAATAACAGACATATTCTCCGCAAGAGAAAGCGAAAGAAAAAATTTCTTCAATGTGCTCTTCGATACCGAGATATACAAAAAGATCTCTTCGACTCATGTGAAAAAATACTCTGAAACACTCGAATCAAATCTGAATAATCTCAACAATATCGCATTTAATCTGGAATCAGAAATAAACGAAAAGGCTTCTTTGCCCGATGAGATAAGACTAATCGAAAAAAAATTAAAATCGAAAGAAGACGAAATATCCGAGTGGATAGAGCAAAAGGAGAAACTTCAAAAATTCGTATCTGATCAGAATAATCTTAGAGAGAAGATAAATTCAATGGTATCGGAAAAAAAGATCTTGGAAGGCCAACTTGAAGGATTGAAAAATGAACTTATAAATTTGAACAAGTCAAAATCAGAGTCTGAAAATGCCGGAAAGATTCTTGATCTCTACAGAGAAGAATATACCCTTTACGAGGAGACATACTTAAAAGTTCAGGAAGAAAATGAAAAAATTTCACGCATGAGAAATCTTCTCGATGAGATTCAAAGGGTAAATAAAGAAGTTTCCGACAAAAAGTTAGAAATCGAAAAACTTTCCACATCTCTCGCCTCGGATAGGGAAAGATTGGCAGAGAACGATCAAAATCTCCAAACTTACCTCGAACAGTTAAGATCATCCAAAGAGAGAGTGAAAGAATTAACAACTCAATTGGAAGAGAAAGAGGTGGCGTTAGATGCTCTTGTCGCTGAACAAAAGAAATTCAAAGAGGCAATGGACACACGAGATTACACGAAAATCGGATCGATTCAATCTTTAGATCTAAATCTTAAAGAGTTAGAAGATCGTTTAAATGCGGTAAGAGATAAAATAGCCATTACGGATTCAAAGGTAAAGGATCTAAAGACCGCAAAAGAAACCCTCGGGAGTGGAATATGCCCATATCTCAAGCAGAAGTGCCTCAATATTGGAGAACCGGATAGATTTTTCGATCCGCAGATTAAAACTTTAGAATCAGAACTTCTCAAATTTAAAAATGAAAAAACAGATATAGAGAATCAAATAAAGAAAATCGAACAGTACCATGAGAAAAATATAAACTCTATAAAGGCCCATCTCGAAGAGATAGAGATAGAACTTAAGAAAATTTATGAAGAGAAAGCGACAAAGAAATCCTTTATAAAATCGGAAGAGCAAAATCAGAAAAAGATTGAAAAAATGAGCGAAGATCTTCAAAATTCATCGGAAAATCTAAGAAATCTTATCGAAAAAAAGGAACTGGCCATCTCAAAACTAAGATCGGAGTTAGACAAACTTTTAAAAACCATTCAAGACGAAGAAAAGATAAAATCCGAGATAGGAAATCTTACCAAAGAGTATGATTATCATCGAGAGGTGTTGAAAAAAATCAAAAAAGGCCACGATCTCTACGTTGAAAACCAAAAACAAGCCTCTTTGATCCATGAGATTACTTCAAGAATAGAGGAAAAGAAATCGGAGATCGAATCTCTCGAAAAGGCTATCGATCAAATCAACTCTAACCTGTTAGAAGTCAAAGTTTTCTACGACGAGAAAAAATTCGGCGAATCTCAAAAAGAGGTTGAAGCCATCGGATCTAAAATCAGTCTGGCAAATATGGAACTTGGAGAGTTGAGATCCGATCTAAAACACAAATTAGATGAATCGCTCGAGATCGAGAAAAAACGCGCAAAATTAGAAAGTACAAGGACATCTATTAGAAGGACAGAGTCAAAGTTGGAAATGGCGAAGAACTTAAGGGCCCTTCTCGATCAGATGGGATCTCAGGTATCAACCATTTACAGGGAAAATATATCTGTCAGGGCGATGATGAATTACAACCTTCTTACCAAAAGATCTGACACGATACTCTGGGACGAAAATTACGATCTCCACGTTATATCCAAAGATGGAAGGTCCACATCTGACAGAACCTTTGGAATGCTTTCCGGCGGCGAACAGGTCACCATTAGTCTCGCAATGAGAATGGCCATGGGTAATTTCTTTTCAAGATCTGGCTTTGCCATCTTCGACGAGCCGACGGTAAATCTTGATTCAGAAAGAAAAAACGCCCTCTCCGAAACATTGCCGGATCTCATTGGAGAGATGGATCAGGTCATAGTGGTAACGCACGACGACACTTTTAGAGAGATGACGGAGAAGATAATCGTTCTTAAAAATACCGATGGAGTAACAACCATCGTAGATTAAAATGGAGGTGGAAGTATGAAGAGGTTTTACGTCTTTTTAATCATTATTTCGCTGTTTGTAACCTTTACCGCCATCGCACAGCCTGTGATAAGCACGTCTTCAACAACAACGGGTATCTTTTTCGAGCCGGTAAGCGGAGAGACTCCTTTTTTGAATGCGATTAAAAGTGCTAAAGTATCGATAAAAATAGAAATGTACGTCATAACCGCAAATGACATCTTCAACGCTTTGGAAAGCGCCATAGACCGCGGCGTTAATGTTCAGGTCATACTCGAGCATCATCCATACAACATGCAGGCTCAGGCAGATTACGCATACAACACACTTATGAAGATGGGGGCACATGTACAGTGGGCACCTTCGAGATTTACCTTTGATCACGCAAAGGTCATGATAATCGACGATTCTTACGCAATCTTCGGCACTTCAAACCTCACCTACAGCGGCATAGCGCAGAATTTTGAGGCGAATGTTGAAACACACGATCCACAGATAGTAAAGGCTCTTTTGATGGTCTTCAATGCTGATTGGAACAACGTACAGGCAGGATCGGCACCGAGGGAGTACCTTGTTTTAAGTCCTAACAGTGAGAATGATCTTGTCTGGCTCATAAATAGCGCAAAGAAAACCCTTCTTATCGCAGAAGAGGAAGTTCCAGAAGGCAAAGTCTTCACAGCCCTTGAAAATGCCGCACAAAGAGGCGTGGAAGTGAAACTTATCGAGCCCGAATCAAGCGCAAAATCGATGTCGAGCAATTATGCACTTTCCAAACTTGCCGTTGCAGGTGTAAAGGTAGGGATTCTCAAGTCTCCGTACGTCCATGCCAAGATGATCGTATCTGATGACAATTATCTCTTTATAGGATCGGAAAATGTTTCCTACACATCTATGATGCAAAACAGGGAGGTTGGCATAATACTTTCAAATAAATCTCTCATCTCTCAGGCCACAAACCAGTTCAACGAACTGTGGAGGGACGTATCCTTGATGGCCGCCCGCCTGCCTTCATCCGAGATCGCGCTTCTGACGCAAATCGTCGGCAGTTCTTACAACTACATGAACAAACTCGTAAAGACTGTTGGAACTGTAGAGGCTGTTTTCGGGCCAACCGTCTTCATTTCCTCTTCTTACAATGGAAAGATAGCCGGCCTTGAACTCTGGCTCGGAAGCGTCGCAAATCCAGAACTCGTTCTCAATCCAGGAGATACCGTTCGCGTTGTCGGATCGGTTGACACCTACAGAGGCCAACTCGAAATCTCGGCCGTAAGCGTTCCAGAGATCATCTCCAAAAACCTTCTTCCTCTCCCCTTCGAACCATCTTTAGACAAGATAGCCAATTACGATGGCCTTACGGTGATGATAAAGGGAACTGTAAAGGTGTCAAATGACGGTGTTTACATCGTTGACAAAGATGGCAAGATGATAAGATTTTCATCTCTCGGGGCAATACCGCCGGTAAGCGACGGAACTGAAATCTACGCTCAGGGAATAATCTTAAAGGACAATGCGAATTATGTTCTTGCGGCGACTAACTTTTATTCTGCATCAAATTACATTCCAATCCTTGAAGGCATGAATTTAAATTATTCTCCTTCTTTGAAAGAACTGCTTTCAAATGTTCAGTCCTACTTTAACCAGACGATAACTTCAACCGGCATAGTCTCTGCGGTGGTTAGCGCTTCGAATGCTTATCTTTTCTCGAATGGATATGGAATCAGAATATATGGCCAGCATGGGAATATAAAGCCTGGAGACATAGTTCAGTTCACCGGAACCTTCACGTCCTACGATAATTCTTTAGAAGTAGACATAACGTCCTTTAAAGTTATCAGTAGCACAACTCCTCCAACGCCGACAGTTATAAAGACCGGAGATTATTCAAAATACTCGGAAGTTCTCGTTCAGGTGAGCGGGACAGTTTCAAATTCATCGGGAAAGTTATTCCAGATAAATGACGGATCAGGTTCTGCGACAGTTTACCTTTCGAAGGGAACTTTGCCCGAAAACGGAAGTAACGTAACGGTCATAGGAATATCTTACCAGTACAAGGACATTCACGAAATATACGCAATTTCAATTTACTGAAAAAAGCCCCTTCGGGGGCTTTTTATAATTGAAATGCCTTCTCCCATGCCGCTAAATTCGTGATTCGCCACAGGATCTTGTGAGGTACATTTTCAACCTTTACATCCATTTCTTTGATAAGTTGTGATTTTGCAATGTAATTCAGAGCAAACTTTTCAAATCCCATTTCAAACCATTCTTTTTGAGGCGTTGGAAAGCCTAATTTGTCCTTTCTCCAAAGGATCTTTTCATTTATAAGACCTTCAAAACTTCTTCTTGAGAGGTATTTGGTCCATCCGTCATGAATTTTGTAAGCGGAAGGTACGGACATGGCAAATTCTACGAGTCTGTAATCAAGGTACGGAAATCTTGACTCTATGGAAAAAGCCATTGAATTTCTGTCTGCCGTCTTTAGAAGATCTACGAGTTCTTCTCTCATATCGGCCCATGCACGGAGGTTCATGTGCGAAAATTCAGACTTTGCCCTTCCTCCATAAGGTATAAACTTTATTTTACGCTTGAATATCTGCGATGAAATCTCTTCAAAATATCTTTTTTGGGCAATCGAATTCATGTACTTTGTACCCATTGTTCTCAAAAACAGCAAAAAGGATGCATTCGCCTTTTTCAGATTTTTTATTTCCGAGAAAAAGGTCTTATTTGGGAAGTTCTCACCTATCATTATGGGCATGTAAAGCGGATACCCTCCGGCTATTTCATCGCCGCCTTGGCCGTCAAGCGTTACAGTAACGCCACTTTCTCTAACCAACTTCATGACGCGGTACTGGGCATATGTAGAGGTAGAATCAAATGGCTCATCGTGAACGTAAGCGATCTCTTCGAGCGATCTCGAAAGATCCTCCGCATCTGGCACAACTTTAAAAGATTTAACTTGAGTCTCGGATGAGACAATATCTATCCATCTTGATTCGTCTGCTTTGTAATTTCCATATACTGCCGAGAATGTGTATTGAACATCCCCTATAGAGGGTATTTTTTGTTTTTTCATCAGTTCGTTTATCGTGTACACAACGGAAGATGAGTCTATTCCTCCGCTTAGGGCTGTTCCCACCTTAACATCGCTTATAAGTCTTAATTTTACTGCATCGGTGAAGATCTCGCGAAATCTTTCGAAATAAATCCGTGCCTGTCTTTCGTCGTAGACCGCTTTTTGTATGTTTGGATTTATGTCCCAGTATTTATAAATTTTAATCTCGCCACTCTCGACGTCGAAGACGAGATTGTGAGAAGGAAGCAATCTTTTTATGCCTTCAAACATGCATTCCTCGAAAAAATTCTGCATTCCCCAGACGAGGTACCTTCTTGCGTCATCCATATTGACCTTTTTGGGAACTTTGGAAAATTTCAAAAGCGCCTTTTCTTCGGAGGCAAAGGCAAAATATTTGCCATCGTGAAAGTAAATGAATGGCTTTATTCCAAATCTGTCCCTCGAGGCGAAAATAATCTTCCTTTTCGGATCCCATATAGCGAAGGACCACATACCGTTGAAATGATCGACGCATCTCTCTCCCCATTGAATGTATGAGGTCAAAAGTACCTCCGTGTCTCCGGAAGATTTAAAGGTGTAACCCATCTCTTCGAGTTCTTTTCTTATAGACATAAAGTTGTATATCTCACCGTTAAAGACGATTGCGTATCCGTTCCTTTCCATCGGTTGATGGCCTTTTGGGGAAAGATCTAATATACTTAACCTTCTGTAACCAAAGGCTCCGTTGAAATCCCCTGAAATCATAGGCATATCAAGATTACCGACGGTATCAGGACCGGAAAAATGTTTGACCTCCGGTATAGAACAGAAGCCTTCATCATCGGGTCCTCTATGCTTTAAAATTTTTGATATTTCCAAAAGTTCATTTGCATTCGTTTTTCCTATAACTCCAAATATACCGCACATATTTTACCTCAATTCATAAAGCCTTCATCTGTCCAGTAATCGGCAAATTTACCATATTTGTCTGAATATTTCATGAATTCATCGATAAATGGTTTTAAAGACATCTCCGTTACCTTTACGTCCTTTCCGAGGGTCAGGTAAAGTTCTTCGAACTTTCCATCCGTTGTTTTGTGTGAGAACTTCCACACACGTTTGACAAGAGGCCCCATGACGGTGTTAACTGGATAGAGAAATTTTGTTCCCTCTCTGTTTACGAGAGTCCATCCAACGGGAGTCGAAAATACCTTCGAAATTTTTGTAAAGATATCGTATGTGAATAATATCCCGCTAAACCTTTCTTTGTATATTTCAAAATACTTTTTTAACTCCTCCTCATCTCCCGATTTCTTTGCCATATCAAAATAAGCCTGCCAGTAATTATTCTCGAATTCGTAATTCGCGTAAGGAGAATTGAGAAAATCCTCCAAGATTCTTCTCAAAATGGCAGTCGATTGCCTGAAATCTCGACTTGCCACATCGTAAACCTTTCTTTCACTGTAAAGCGTGCCAAGGGCATTTAAAAGTGTTACCACAGCCCTTCTCGCGACCAAAGAAAATGGATTTACCCTTAGAGCAATCTTTGCAAGATTCCACGATTCATTCGCGTACTTCGCATCTTTCGTTGCACTGAAAACAACCGCGTAAACCATTGACATCGTCCCGAAAGGCACATCCGGCGCTTCTGAATGCTTTAAGATGAAGTCCTTAGAAGCCTCGAACCATACACGAAAGGTGTGTAAATCTTCGAACTGTAATTTTCCAATTGAGGATATACCTTCAAGAACGTTAGACGCGACGGTGAAAAATCTTTGCTCGTAAGGAGAAACCTTAAGCGCCGAAAGAGTCGCATCGAGGGCAACCTTCGCGTCTCCAAGATTCTGTGCGGAAAAGGCGAGTTGGGCGTATCTCATTCCAACATTGTTGGCATGGGAGAAGTAAAAATTGATAAGGTAGACTAAAAAGAGTCCTAAAAAGATATATCCAAGGTAATGAAAAGAGGAAAATTGAAATCCGGCCGACACGGAAAGTATAAGCATGAGTGTAAGATAATTGGGCTGAAGTGGAAAGGAAAAGATAAGATCGAGAGAGTATCCAATTATAGATATGCCTATCCAGGGCATTCCGCTTACGATAGAGGAATATATTGAAAACACGATAAGTGAAAGGTATATCAAAAGATGGGTTATGCCACCCTCGAGCAAGAGATCGAGGTAATGGTTGTGCGATCTGTCCACAACCTGAGTCATAAAATAAGCGGAAGACTTCTTTGAAAATTTGCTTCTCATCGCTCTCGCTATATTTTCTATACCATACCCAAGCCACGGTCTTCTTTTAAAAGCGCGCCACGATTCGTTCCATATAAAGGCCCTGTTAACTGCCGAGGATTCTGGCTGATTCTGCCCGTTTGTCTGTGTTACCGGCCTTATCTTTCTTTTTAGAAAATCGATGACTATCTTTACCCTGTTCCAGTTTTCTTTTCCCTGAGGCGTTAAAAGGTAAAGAATCGGAGGAAGGATGATGACTGCAAGTGCGATTAGCGTCATGTAAAGTGGCCTTGGTGTAAAGATAACGTATATGACCTCTAAAACGGAGACTACAATGGAGGCCAGATAAGATCCGCGACCGTGGGAGAGGAAAAGTCCCCATGTTATGGCAGAATAGGAAATGACAAAGAATAAAAAGAGAGGAGAATCGTGATAAAATGCAAGGGTTAATGGAAGAATGGTGAGCAAAAAGTTCGCGACCGGGATTGGATTTGAGATAGTTCCTGTGTACCTTCTAAATCCTATGGATTTAAGATAAGAAAAGTCATACTTTATCTTGTGCTCTTCGTCAAGGAATTGAAGGGTAAGGACTATCATCTCTACAATTCCAGCCGACACCACGATCGAAAAAAATACAAATGACCCTAATCTCTCAAAAACCTGCCATCCCGCAAAGAGAATGACAGGTATTGCCAATCTGAAGGTCATTCCCATCTGCCTTTCTATCCCGCCAAGATAGGAAAAGATGAAAGATTCGCTAGTTATAAAATGAAATAGGACGCTTGCCCACCACAACCCCAAAAGTACAAGAAGAATCCAGTTTGGAATGAAAAAGCCTTCTTCGATTATAGATCTCGCAATCGTTATCGAAAGGGCCAGCGCCATTCCGTTGGCAAACTGTGTATGGGTCACCGCGAATGGCATCCACGCGAGCGGATCGAAGGTGAGTATGACGAGAAAGACCGTCCACGTAAAAAGCATAAATTCGTAAAGTGGCAAGATCTTTGGAGGAAGGGAAAAGGCGAAGAGCACAAGGAGTCCAAAAAAGATCAAAGAAAGCAGCGCGTACCTTGCGTTCGCCTCAAAGTTATATTCTCTAAGACTAAGTTGCATCAAAAACCTCCCATCGGTATATCTATATTGTGCTTTTTTGCCGTCTCAATCGCTATTTCGTATCCAGCATCGGCGTGGCGGACAACCCCGATTCCGGGATCGTTGTTTAACACCCTCGATATCTTTTCATCTTCTAATTTTGTCCCATCGGCAACACAGACAAAGCCGGCGTGTATCGAATAACCTATTCCAACGCCGCCGCCGTGGTGAACCGAGACCCATGTCGCTCCGGAGGCTGTATTCAAAAGCGCGTTGAGTATCGGCCAATCCGCTACGGCATCAGATCCATCTTTCATGGCCTCAGTTTCCCTGTAAGGAGAGGCGACGGATCCCGTATCGTGGTGATCCCGGCCTATTACGATCGGAGAGAGTTTGCCATCTCTTACCATTTTATTTATCTCAAGCCCAAATGCCTCTCTTTCTCCCTGGCCGAGCCAGCATATCCTTGCGGGTAATCCCTGCCAGTTGACCTTTTCGTGGGCCATCTTTATCCATCTTTTCAAATGATCGTCGTAAGGGAAGAGTTTTAAGACAACCTCATCGGTTTTGTATATGTCTTGGGGATCGCCAGAGAGGGCTACCCATCTGAAGGGCCCCTTTCCTTGAGCAAAGAGGGGCCTTATGTATTCGGGCACATATCCAACGATTTCGAATGCATCCTTCGCGCCGTGATCGTATGCCATACGCCTCAAATTATTTCCATATTCGAAAACCCTTGCACCGCGTCTTTTCATCTCAACGATAGCCTCAACGTGGCCTACCATAGATTCAAAGACTTTATTCAAATAACCGTCTCTGTCTCTTTCTCTCATTTGGGCGGCACTTTCAACGTCCATACCCGAAGGAATGTATCCGTTAAGCGGATCGTGCGCTGAGGTTTGATCTGTGACTATGTCTGGCACGAAATTATCCTTTACCATCCTTGGAAGGATGTCGGCGATATTCCCAAGAAGGCCTATCGAAAGTGGACGTCCTTCCCTCGCCGCTTCTTTGGCCATCTTTATGGCATTCTCGTAAGAATCTGTCCATGTATCGAGATAATGCTTTTCGAGCCTTCTTTCTATCATGCGTTTATCGACCTCTACCGCTATGATAACTCCACCGTTAAAGGTCACGGCCAAAGGCTGGGCTCCTCCCATCTCTCCGAGACCTGCTGTAACGGCTATCTTACCAGATAGAGTCCCGCCAAAATACTTTTCGGCCACGGCGTAAAAAACCTCGTATGTTCCTTGAAGGATTCCTTGAGTGCCTATGTATATCCAACTGCCGGCCGTCATCTGCCCAAACATTGTCAATCCTCTCGATTCAAGTTCTCTGAAATATTCCCAGTCTGCCCATTTCGGTACCAACATGGCATTTGAGATTAAAACTCGCGGAGCCCAAACGTTGGTTCTAAAGACCGCAACGGGTTTACCCGATTGAACGATCAAAGTTTCATCATCGTTAAGTCTCTTTAGCGTGTTCACTATGGAATCAAAAGATTCCCAGTTCCTCGCGGCCTTTCCTGTTCCGCCGTAGACTATAAGATGTGCGGGATCTCTTGCGACCTCGGGATCGAGATTGTTCATTATCATGCGCATTGGAGCCTCTGTCTGCCAAGATTTGCACGTTATATTTTGTCCTCTTGGTGCTCTTATTATCCTTTCCATAAAGGCTTCCTCCTTTTCGAAAATTCAAAAAGAGTATATCACAAAACGATTTGTTCTAAACGCCCTGTGTGCATTATATGAAAAAGATGAGATGGAAGGCAGGATGCCTCCAAGAATAAGTGGTGATGAGTGAGTTTACGCTCAATAGATTTTCGAGAATTGACTTTTTGAAAATTCTATGATATATTTTACTAAAGGTGATTTTATGATTGATTTGAATTTCAAAATCGAAAATTGGTGGTGGTACCGCCCCTGATGTTGAAGGGAGTGGTATCTTTTGCCATAAATTCAGCATCGGGGATCTTGAAAAAAGATCCCCGATTTTCATTTTAGAAGGGAGGAATTCAAATGAGGAGATTTGTGTATCTAAAAGAAGAGGACATACCTAAATACTGGTACAATGTCAAGGCAGATCTGCCTTTCGATCTTGATCCTCCGATCGACCCTCAAACCATGAAACCGGTAGATCCACAAAAACTCGAGGTCTTATTTCCCAAAACTCTTGTAATGCAGGAGGGCACAAAGGAAAGGTATATCGAGATTCCAGAAAAGGTAAGAGAGGCTTACGCCCTCTACAGACCTACCCCGCTTGTAAGGGCCATAGGGTTTGAAAGGGCTTTAAAGACCCCGGCGCGCATATATTATAAAAATGAATCGGTAAGCCCAACGGGCAGTCACAAACTAAACACGGCCCTCGCTCAGGCGTATTACAATCTTGTAGAAGGAACAACAAAGATATCGACAGAAACTGGAGCGGGACAGTGGGGGAGTGCCCTTGCCTTTGCGGGCGCGTACTTCAATTTAGACGTTAACGTCTTTATGGTAAAGGTAAGTTTTGAACAGAAGCCGGCAAGAAAATACATGGTAAACCTTTTTAACGGGAAGATCCACCCCAGCCCAAGTGATTTCACAAATTACGGAAAGAAAATTCTATCGGCTAAACCAGACTCGACCGGTTCTCTCGGGATGGCAATAAGCGAGGCTATAGAATTCGCGCTTTCGAAGGAAAAGACGCATTATTCTCTTGGCAGTGTGCTCGATCACGTGCTTTTACACCAAACTGTTATAGGCGAAGAGGCGCAAAAACAACTCGAACTTGTCGGAGAGGAGCCGGACGTTTTGATAGGATGCTTCGGCGGTGGATCAAACTTTGGCGGATTTACATTGCCATTTATTCCATTAAAGATGAAGAAAAAATCACTCGAAATAGTGGCATGCGAACCTACAGAATGCCCATCTTTCACAAAGGGAGAATATAAATACGATTACGGAGACACGGCCCATCTTACCCCGATGCTCAAGATGTACACGCTCGGTTCAGAATTCGTCCCGCCTCCAATTTACGCGGGTGGATTGAGGTACCATGGGGCATCTCCAATAATAAGCCGTCTTGTCAAAGAAAATTACATGAAGGCGATCGCAATTCCGCAAGATGAAGCATTTGAATATGCAAAATTATTTGCGATAACGGAAGGCATTATTCCGGCGCCCGAAACAAGCCACGCTATCGCGGGAGTTGCACGTTACGCAAAGGAGTGTGCGAAGAGCGGGGAGGAAAAGGTCATAGTTTTCAATTTCAGCGGCCACGGTCTTTTAGATCTTAACTCTTACGTTGGAAAATAGCCACCGCCACGGCAGGATATAGCACTTGAATTTTAGCCGTATCCTGCCGATAATATGTACGGAGGTGGTAAGATGAGAATAGATGGTATATCCGGGGTACCACAGCCGGAAAATGGAAAAGATCCAAAAGGAGAAAGGCCAAAAAAGGCAGAAAGATCAAATGAAGACCTTTTTGTTGGCACTAAGTTAGACTTCAAAACCTTCATCTCGATGGCAGCGAGTGTTAGCGATATAGAGAAGTCAAGGTCACAAAAGGTCGATCAAATAAAGGCCCTTGTCCAGTCCGGACAGTACAGCGTGAATGTTGAAAATATAGTCAAAAAAATGATGAATGAAATAGGTGAGTTCTGATGGTTGAAGAACTTATAAAGGTACTCGAAGAGGAATACGATGAATTCTTAGAACTTGTCGATATACTCAAGGAAAAAAGAGAGGCCGTAGAAAAAAACGATGTTGAAAGACTGAAAAATATTTTGGAAAAAGAAAAGGATAAACTTCATGTTCTCGACGATCTCGAACACAAAAGATTGAATT
>CAYSSO010000008.1:0-2891 GCA_964433875.1 uncultured Mesoaciditoga sp. | reverse complement strand
CTCAAGATAACAAAAGATCTCAGGGTAGATCCGACGATTTCGGCCATAATAAGCGTGATCAACGAGCCTTTAAGGCACGATCTTGCCGTCGTGGTCGCAAAGATGACGAGTGTCATAAATGAGGTAAGCCTTATAAATTTGGGAATTCAAAGGATGATAACTTACAGACTCGAAGAATTCGACCTTATAATGAACCTTTTCAAATCTCAGGATAAGACTTACGATAAAACATCCCATATTCCGAGCGGGATGATTTTTAACGGAAATGCATGAAGGAGGAAATATGCTGACGCTGAACTGGAATGGAAAGATGAAATTCACGGCCCACACCGAATCAAATCACGAAGTTGTTATGGATGCTTACATGGATGTCGGAGGAGAAGACACTGCCGCAAGACCTATGGAGGTACTTTTAGCAGCCCTTGCCGGATGCACCGCGATGGATGTCGTCTCTATACTTGAAAAGATGAAGACAACACCGAGGGATTTTAAAATAGAAATAAGTTACACAAAAGCAAAAGAACATCCAAAAATTTACACGGATATTCACCTTAAATATATCTTTTACGGAAATGTTCCAAAAGAAAATGCCGAAAAGGCCGTTAACCTTTCGCAGACAAAGTACTGTAGCGCTTCGGCCATGCTAAGAAAATCTGCAAATATAACCTACGAACTCGTCTTTGAAAGTTGATCTACCATCTCGTAAAGTTCTTTTTCGTTTATGATTTTAACACCGAGTTTTCTTGCCTTGTCGAGTTTGGACCCCGGATTCTCGCCTACCACCAGATAATCTGTTTTTGAGGATACATTTTCAGAAAGTTCGGCTCCAAGCGAAAGGAGCCAGTTCTTTATTTCTTCGCGTGGCTTTGAAAGTGTTCCCGTTATCACAAAATGCCTGTTTGATAGTACCTTCTGATCGCTCTGGTATTCTTTAAAACCAAAGCCGTAAGATTTGAGTTTTCCGATCATCTCTTTGGTTTTATCGAGAGAGAAGAATTGCTCTATCGATGTTGCGACCTTCTCTCCTATTCCGCTTATCTTCATGAGTTCCTCTTTTTTTGCGTTCTGGAGAGCATCGAGATCGTGGTACCTTTTGGCTATCAACCTTGCGGTGGTTTCTCCAACCATTGGAATTCCGAGGGCTATTATAAGCCTGTAAAATGGCAATGATTTTGATTTTTCTATCTGATCTATAAGGTTCTGGGCCGACTTCTCTCCCATCTTTTCAAGTTTTGATAAGAATTCTTTATCGAGCGCGTATATATCGGACGGATCCTTTACCCTTCCGGTCTCTATTAACTTCTTTATCAATTTCTCGCCAAGGCCGTGTATGTCCATGGCTTTGCGCGAAGCAAAATTCTCTATCCACGCCTCGAGTTTGGCGGGACAGTAAGGATTCAAACATCTTATCGCGACATCTTGAGGATCTAACTTTCCGACCGGTCCTCCACAAACGGGGCATTTTTGGGGAATTTCTACAGGCCTTTCACTTCCAACCCTTTCTTCCACGACCGACTTTACAACCTGTGGAATTATCTCGCCGGCCTTCTCTATTATCACAGTATCCCCAATTCTTATGTCTCTTTCCTTTACATAATCGAAATTGTGAAGGGAGGCTCTTTTGACAGTTGTACCTGCAAGGCGCACGGGCTGTAATTCTGCAACCGGCGTTAGGGTACCGGTCCTGCCGACCTGAACAGTTACATCGAGTATCTTTGTCCTTACCTGTTCTGCCTGAAATTTGTAGGCTATCGCCCATCGTGGCGCTTTGGCGGTAAAGCCCAGATTTTCCTGAATTTCGAAAGAATTAACCTTTATGACGGCGCCATCTATTGGATAGTCTATTTCTTCTCTTCTTTTTTCGCACCACGCGAGATAATCTTTTACCTCATCGAGATTTTTTGCGATTTTGGATTCCTTGTTAACTTTAAATCCAATCTTTCTCATGAATTCAAGCGCTTCCCACTGGGTTTTTATTCCGTATTTGCGTGGATTTTCAAGTGTGTATATGAATGAATCGAGATGCCTTTTGGCAACTTCAGATGTGTCCAACTGTCTTAATGTTCCGGCGGCCGCGTTGCGCGGATTTGCAAATAAAGGAAGGGATTGGTGCTGTCTTATGAGGTTCAATTTTTTAAACTCCGTGTAGGACATGTATATCTCTCCTCTTACCTCGACATCTATGGGATCGGAGAGAATGAGTGGTATTGTCCTTACAGTTCTCGCATTGTCAGTAACATCTTCTCCAACCTCGCCATCCCCGCGTGTTGCGGCAAGAACAAGTTCTCCCTTCTCGTACTTCAACCTTATAGAAAGCCCGTCTATCTTCATTTCGCAAACGTACTCTATCTCGTCTCGATCTGAAAGTTTTTTTATCCTTTCGTCAAACTCCTTCAATTCTTCAAAAGAATATATGTTGTCGAGACTGTACATCAAAGCAGGATGTCTCACAGGCGAAAAGCCCGAGAGTATTTTCGATCCGATTCTTTGCGTCGGAGAATTCGAACTTTTGAGTGAAGGGTACTTTTCCTCGAGACTTTGCAATTCTTTTACGAGCATGTCATACTCGTAATCAGTTATGATCGGATCGTTGAGGGTGTAATACCTGTAATTATGATACTCTATTTCTTTACGCAACTTTTCAACTTTCGATCTCACTTCATCGGGGATCTCATCCATTTTTTTCCTCCTCGTCTAAGAGAGATTCGTATATTCTTTTGAACTCAAGGTTGTACTTTCTGAATATCTCGAGAATTCTTGGATCGAAATGATCCGGCTTTGTCCTTCCGTCTCCTTCAAGGATAATCTTCACGGCCTCTTCATGGCTAAAGGCACGCTTGTACCTTCTCGGCGATCTTAGCGCATCGTAAACGTCTGCAATCGCCATTATT
>CAYSSO010000007.1:60244-62048 GCA_964433875.1 uncultured Mesoaciditoga sp. | reverse complement strand
CAAGAGATGTACTAAGCGCTGCACTTGAATTAGTATTGAGAAGTTGTCCATTGTAGTAGACTTGGACTGCGTTTGGAGCGCTTGCAGTTCCAGTTGTTATGGTGTTTATCGTGAGTGTGGTCGTTACATTTACGGCCCTGCTTGCGCCAGATCCCGATATCGTTGCGGAGACGATGTTGTTCGAAGGGTTGACAAGGGTCGCCGTTCCGGATACTCCTGTGTAATTGAGATTTCCATTGAGAAGTACCTGAGTGTTGAACTGGGTTGTGTTTCTTATCTGATCGATCTGTTTTACGAGTTGGTTCATTTCTTGCTGGATTTGCTGTCTATCAGAGGTTGTGTTTGTGTCGTTTGCCGCCTCGACTGCGAGTTCTCTCATTCTTTGCAAAATCGCCTGATCCTGCGTCAAAGCCCCCGATGCCGTTTGAATAAGGCTTATGGCATTTTGAGAGTTCTGAATTGCGGTGTTGAGACCATTTATCTGGCCCAACATCTTTTCTGTAATTGCGTATCCGGCAGCGTCGTCTGCCGCACTGTTTATTCTGTAGCCTGTCGACAATCTTTGAACTGTCGTCTGTAAAGCGTTGTTTGTGTTGTTTACAGCCATCCATGCCTGAAGGGCAGGGATATTCTGGTTAATCTGCATAAATCCACCTCCATGTGATCTTTTTTTACTTCCTTGTTTGGATTCCGGAATCCGATCTAATTATCGGCATAATTTTTTGAAACTTTAATTCGGCGGGTGATGTCCATTTGTTTGTGATCCTTAAACCACTTTTAACATCCTTAATAAGTTTTTAATTGACTGCGAAATTGTTAAATGTTAAAATTTTAGAAATCGAATTATAAGAATAAGGAGAATAGATGTGAATTATAAAAAAATGGTGGTGATAATAAAGACGGCCTGACGGGTGTGTACACCTGTCAGGCCACGCTTTTAGCGTGGCTTTTTTATTTAAAAGGAGGGGTTTGAAGATGAAGAAGGTTTTCGTGTTTCTCGCGCTGACAATTTTTGCGTTAGTTGCGATGGGAGGGGATATAAAGATCGGGGTTGCCTTTCCAATGACAGGCGGTATCTCTGCGTTCGGTCAGCAAACTTACGAGGGAGTGCTTTTGGCCCAGCAATTCTTTCCAACGGTGCTCGGACAGAAGATAGATCTAATCCTTGCAGATAACAGATCAGACAAGACGGAAGCGGCAAATGCCGTCAGCAGGCTTATTTCTCTCAACAATGTCGTCGCCATAATAGGAGAACTCGCGAGTTCGAACACAATGGCCGGAGGGGCAATAGCAGAAAAGGCCCGTATTCCAATGCTTTCGCCTACATCTACCGATCCGCTCGTTACCCAGGGGAAACAGTACATATCGAGGGTGTGCTTTATCGATCCATTCCAAGGCCATGTGGCGGCAGTCTTTGCCCTTGACTATCTCAAAGCCAAAACGGCCGTAGTCTTTACCGATGTGGCCCAGGATTACAGCGTCGGCCTTACGAATTTCTTCGTCAAAGATTTTACAAATGGTGGCGGAAAGGTATACAAAGAATATTATCAATCGGGAGATCAGGACTTCACGGCACAACTTACCGATGCTCTAAGCCATCATCCGAATCTCCTTTACATTCCCGGATATTATCCCGAGATCGCACTTATAGCCCGTCAGGCAAGGCAACTCGGATATACCGGCACATTTCTTGCGGGCGATGGAGCCGAGGCTCCCCAACTTGTAGCGATAGGCGGTACTTCGGTTAACGGCCTTTATTACACGACGAGTTTTAACGCCGAACATCCATCCACAACACTGGGCA
>CAYSSO010000007.1:51026-60167 GCA_964433875.1 uncultured Mesoaciditoga sp. | reverse complement strand
AAAATACCAGGAAATGTACAAAACACTTCCTTCGGCCTTTGCTGCCCTCGGATTTGACGCGTATGCCGTTTTGATCAATGCCATCGAGAGGGCAAATTCCACCGATCCGGTGAAGATAAATCAGGCTATAAGAAGCACGAAGGACTTTGAAGGTGTTACAGGATATATAACGATAGACTCAAGCGGTAATGCTATAAAATCAGCGGTTGTAAATGAGGTCGTAGACGGTCAATTTACCTACGTTACAACGATAAATCCTTAAAAATCAGGCCTTATGGCCTGATTTTATAACTCCTTTACCTTTTCAAATGGCATTCTTATTCTTTCGAAACTTTCTATTCTTCCGCTATCTATTCTTATGTAGGCTGTGGCGTATTTTAATATCTTTTCATCGTGGCTAACTATTACGAAGGTCTGTTTGTTTTTTTCGTTTAAGTATTTTATAAAATCCATAACCATAAATGATGTTTTCGTATCGAGAGCGCCGGTTGGCTCATCTGCCCAGACTATCATAGGCTCTCCAGCAATCGCCCTCGCCACGGCCACCCTTTGCCTTTCTCCGCCGCTTATTTGAGATGGAAATTTATCTATGACGTGTAAAAGGCCGTTTTCTTTTAACACATCTACGGCTTTTTGATTGGCTTTTTTCTCCGGCCACCCACGCGCAAGCAATGGAAGGGCGACATTTTCTTTGACTGTGAGCACATTTATAAGGTTGTATTCCTGAAAGACAAATCCCATATTTTCGGCCCTGAAGGCGGTCTTTTTATCGTCTGACAATTTTGATAGATCAACATTTTTTATTATTATCTCTCCAGATGTCGCATCGTCTATTCCCGACATGCAGTTAAGCAATGTGGTCTTTCCACTGCCAGAGGGCCCATATATGAAGAAAAGATCCCCCATCTCTATTTCAAAGGTCATGCCTTTTAACGCTTCGTACGAAAGATCGCCGCTTTTATAGATCTTTTTCAAATTTCTGACACTTACGAGGGCCATAGGATTACCTCTTTCTGAATATCAATTCATTTTATTTTATAATTTTTTTTGAAATAATTTGTAAAGGTAAAGTGTCCTTTTTGCAACATGCGCCTTTACGGTTAGACGCCTTCCCATATTTATTTTACTTTGACAAAAATTTATTATAAAATTAAGTAAGAAGGTGTTTTGATGGATAAATTTGTGCATTTACATCTTCATACCGAGTACAGCATCGGGGATTCAATAGTGAGAATAAATGATTTGATGAATGAGGCCAAAAGACTTGGTATTGAGGCTTTGGCCATCACCGATCACGGCACAATGAGTGGGGTGCACAAATTCTGGTCTTCGGCTCGAAAGCATGGAATAAAGCCGATAATAGGATGCGAACTTTACGTAAAAGATCAAAAGTCGAGGAATCATCTTACGGTGCTCGCAAAAAACAAGGATGGATATCTTTCTCTCGTTAAGGCCGTCAATATTGCAAATTCGAAGGGCTTCGAAGACAAGGATCTCTTCGATTTGAAAGATGTTATCGTACTTTCAGGTTGTATGAGCGGCAAAATACCGCGTCTTATTCTTAACGGAGAGGTAAAGAAGGCAAGAGAGGTTGCGCGAGATTACAAAGAAAGATTTGGGGAAGATTTTTACATAGAGATAATGAGGACCGGCCTTAAAGAACAGGCAACTCTTAACGAGGCGCTTCTTGATATAGCCCGGGATCTTAAGATAAAGACCGTCGCGACGAATGATGTCCATTTTCTAAAAAAAGAGGATGCCCTTACGCATGGCCTTTTTGTCTCGATTAACAGAAATATGAAATGGGACGGAAGTGTTGCCTACGGAAGCGATGATTACTATTTGAAATCTCCCAGCGAGATGAAAAAACTCTTTGAAGACCTTCCACAAAGCCTTGAGAGTACGGATGAAATATCCCAAAAATGCGATGAATACGATCTTTACATTGATATAAGATTGCCTTTTTCTTCTGACAAAGATTGTGAGACACTTCGCAAAAAGGTTTCAAATGTGTCAGAAGATCGGAAAAATAGGCTCGATCGTGAATTAAAGTTGATAGAGTCCAAGAATTTTTGCAGGTATTTTCTTACAGTCTCCGAGATAATAGATCACGCCCAAAAATCTGGAATTCTAATAGGACCCGGAAGAGGATCTTCTGTTTCCTCTTTGGTTGCATATCTTTTGGGGATCACAACGATAGATCCTCTAAAGCACGATTTGATCTTTGAGAGATTTTTGAATGAATCGAGAATAGAAGATCCGGACATAGACATAGATGTCGAGGACGGTGCCAGAGACGATCTTATCCTTGGCCTCGCTCAAAAATACGGTGCGAACAATTTGGCCCAGGTCGGATCGTACGGGACTCTCGGCTCGAGGGCCGTCATAAGGCTTGCCGGAAAATCTTTGGGCGTAAATGAAAGGATCATAGAGGACCTCGCGTGGAGGGTATCGGGATACGACTCCGTTGAAAGAGCGATAATAGAGAATCAGGAATTTCGAAGAATCGCAAAAAGTGACGAGGTAAAAGTCCTTGTAGATTATGCCTTAAAACTCGAAGGCCTTATCCATCACAGGACAATCCACGCGGCCGGAATTGTTCTCTCTGACGAAGACCTCACAAACCTTATTCCGATGACTTTTGATGAAAAGAGATGGATAACCGAATTTGATATGGAGTCTCTTGCCGATCTTAGAATAACAAAAATAGATCTTCTCGGGCTAAAAACTCTTACGAACATAAAGGAAACCCTCGGTGGAAAGGTAAAAAGAGAAGACCTTATGAATATACCTGTCGATCATGAAGGAATTTATGAGATTCTCAAAAGCGGAAATACGGCCGGCATCTTTCAACTTGAAAGTGCCTCGGCCAGCGCGCTCACAAAAAAATTGGCGCCTCAAAATTTCGACGATATAGTCGCCCTTTTGAGCCTTAACAGACCCGGGCCCATATATTCCGGGATAGCAGATGAATACATAAGGCGGCGCCATGGCGGATCTGTAATGAGAGATGAGTTCGGTCTCGATAAGATCCTCGGCGAGACCTACGGAATGATAATATACCAAGAGCAGGTTATGAAGATCGCAATGGAAATAGCTGATTTCTCTGAAAGCCAGGCAGATCTTTTCAGAAAGGCTATATCGAAAAAAGATCCCGCTCTCATGCAGGATTTAAAGGAAAAATTCGTGAATGGCGCGATCTCAAAAGGTTACAGCGAGGCTATGGCGCTAAAACTTTTTGATAACATAAGCAACTTCGCCTCCTATGGATTTAACAAGTCCCACAGTGTCGCCTACGCATATATAACGGCGTGGACTGCCTATTTGAAGTCCACGATGACGGCGAATTTCATGGTTTCTTTGATGAATTCAAACATCTCCGATCCGACGAAATTATCGATTTACAAAAGGGAACTCGAAAGGCTGTCTGTAAAGGTACTTCCACCCGATATAAATGAATCGAAGGCCTTGTTCTATTCGGACGGGAAGAATGTAAGAACGGGTTTTGCCGCGATAAAGGGTATAGGAATAAATCTCGGCCGTATGATCGAAGAAGAGAGGGCGCGCGCAAAGTTCGAGAATTTTTTGGATTTCGTCGCGAGAATGAGAAAAAAAGTCAATTCCAAATCTCTCGAGATTCTCGTTCTAAGCGGTGCTTTCGATTCAACGGATCCAAACAGAAAGTACCTTATCGATAACATGGAAAGTCTCATAGATCTCTCCGAAGGCGGACTTAAGATAATCCAGCAGCAGTTATTTGGAAGTGAGGAGAGAAAAGCTCTTCCTCCAATTGAGAACTATCCAGATTATTCTCCTTATGAAAAGATTAAATTTCAAAGGCAATACATCGATCTTTTGTTCGATCGAGGTGGAGATGATTTCGAAAAGGTCATGGAAATGGGCCGTGGAAAGGTTACCTTTCAGGTCTTTGAAAGAGACGGTATTATCTTTGCCACGGATGGCAAAAACGAATTTCGATTTTCTTACGAAAAGCCTTTGAAGGAAGGAGAAAATTACGAAGGAGAATTCACCGTCAAAAATGGAAATATCATTCTATCAAGATTAATCAGTTCTTCAAATGAAGTCTACCTTTATCTAAAAGATCCTTCCGAGATCGATTCATATATACACCGAATCTCAGATATGAAGGATCACAGAGTGATCTTTAAAGTAGGCAATCTCTACATTGTTCTTGAGGATAAAACTTTGAAAGAGGAGGAAGGATGATGGACGAATCGATAAAGAAATCATACGAAGAATGGGAAAAACAGACGGAGTCTTTGATAAAAAAATATCCCGAAGAGGGTAATTTCAAGACGACGTGGTCTGGTCAGGTAAAGAGGCTCTATACTCCTTTGGATGTTGGAGATTATTCTCAGATAGGCTTTCCCGGAGAGTTCCCTTACACGCGCGGTGTTCAAAACACGATGTACAGGGGAAAGTTATGGACGATGAGACAGTACGCAGGTTTCGGAACGGCAGAAGAGTCTAACAAAAGGTACAAATACCTGCTTGAACAGGGACAGAGCGGGTTATCGATAGCCTTCGATCTGCCAACGCAGATAGGATACGATTCAGACGATCCGCATTCTCTGGGTGAGGTCGGAAAGGTCGGCGTTGCCATAGATTCCCTTGCGGACATGGAAATTCTTTTTGATGGAATCCCACTTGATAAGGTGAGCACCTCAATGACCATAAACGCGACAGCCTCTATTTTGCTCGCTATGTACATAGCAGTCGGAGAAAAGCAAGGAGTCAAAAGAGACAAACTTCGCGGAACGATTCAAAATGATATTCTCAAAGAGTACATTGCAAGGGGCACTTACATATATCCTCCAAAGCCATCGATGAGAATTATAAACAACATATTCGAATTTTGTTCGAAGGAAATGCCTCTTTGGAACACGATAAGCGTTAGCGGTTATCACATAAGAGAGGCCGGGGCCAATGCCGTCCAGGAAGTTGCCTTCACGATAGCAGATGGAATCGAGTACGTAAAAACTGCCATAGAGGCGGGCCTTGATCCAAATGTTTTTGGAAAGAGGCTTTCATTTTTCTTTGCCTCCCACAATAATTTGCTTGAGGAGGTCGCCAAATTCAGGGCTGCAAGAAGGATGTGGGCCAAGATAATGAAGGAAAGGTTTAACGTCAAGGATCCGGACGCTCTTAAATTAAGGTTTCACACCCAAACTTCGGGGTCAACGCTTACGGCCCAGCAGCCGGAAAATAACATAATAAGAGTTACAATTCAAGCCCTCGCAGCCGTGCTCGGAGGAACGCAATCGTTACACACCAATTCAATGGATGAAGCACTTTCACTTCCGACCGAAGATTCTGTAAGGGTAGCCTTAAGGACTCAGCAGATAATAGCCTATGAATCTGGAGTTGCAAAGACCGTGGATCCTCTCGGCGGCTCCTATTACGTTGAGGCGCTCACAGATGAGATAGAGAAAAAAGCCTTCGAGTACATAAAGCATATAGACGATATGGGAGGCATGATAAATGCCATAGAGTCCGGATATGTCCAGCAAGAGATATCGAACAGCGCCTACGAATACCAGAAAGCCATCGAATCAAAGGAACAGATAATCGTTGGAGTCAACGAATTCGCGATAGAAGAAAGGAATCCGCGTAAAATTTTGAAAATAGACGATGCCCTCGAAATAAAACAAATAGAAAAATTGAGAGAAATGAAATCGAGAAGAAATCAAGACGCTGTCAAAGAGAAACTCGATGATTTGGAGAGGGCAGCGAGAACTTCTCAAAATCTAATGTACCCGATAATAGATGCCGTAAAAGTTTACGCCACAGTTGGGGAGATTTCGAACACTTTGAGGAAAGTCTTTGGCGAATACAAAGAATCGGTTATCTTTTAGAAGGAGGAATTTCAATGATAAAGGTACTTATCGCAAAGCCAGGCCTCGACGGTCATGATAGGGGTGCAAAGGTCATAGCGAGGGCTCTCAGAGATGCCGGCATGGAGGTCATCTACACAGGTATAAGGCAGACGCCAGATCAAATAGTTCAAACTGCCATTGATGAAGATGTTGACATACTTGGAGTTTCGATTCTCTCTGGCGCCCACATGAAACTTGTGCCGCGAATTCTCGAACTTTTGAAAGAAAAGGGATCGAGAATACCGGTCTTTGTCGGCGGAATAATACCCGAAGACGACGCTGCCGAGTTGAAAAAACTCGGTGTTGTAGATGTCTACGGTCCTGGAACGCCGACAACGGAAATAGTCGAGAAAATAAAGGGATACTTTGAAAATGCAAATATCTGAGTCTCAAATTATAAATGGCATTTCTTCGAAGGATAGAAAATCCTTTGCAAAATTGCTATCGATTTGCGAAAATGATCCTTCAACCGCCAACAGGATAATATCCCGTCTTCAAAAGAAAGAGGCACACCTTATCGGGATAACGGGAAGCCCCGGCGTTGGAAAGTCAAGTATCATAAATGCCATTCTTTCAAAATTATCTGACAGAAGAGTTGGAGTTATAGCGATAGATCCCTCAAGTCCTTTCAGCGGTGGCGCACTTTTGGGAGACAGAATAAGGATGCAATCCCATGCAACAGATCAAAATGTCTTTATAAGGAGTTTTGCAAATCGAGGAGCACTTGGAGGATTGTCTCCTTCAATCTTTGAAGTTTGTGATGCTTTCGAAAGATTTGATATGGATATGATCTTTATAGAGACCGTCGGAGTTGGCCAGTCCGATACGGAAATTGCGAATATCGCGGACACAGTCGTTCTTTTGCTTTCCCCCGACGGAGGAGATGAGGTTCAGATGATGAAGGCCGGAATCATGGAAATAGCCGATATTTTTGTGGTGAACAAATCAGATAATCCGGCTTATATGAGCCTTAAGATGAAACTCGAAGGGATCATAAAGTTGGGCAAAAAAGATATTCCCGTCATTTCGACAAATTCTGTAACCGGAGATGGAATAGAGGATTTGATAAAGGCACTCGATTCGAGATTTGAAAAGATAAAGTCTGATGGCACATTGGAATCAAAAAGAAAAAAGAGAATTTTTTTCCATGCCCAGTCCTTTCTAAGAAGGAAGATAGACACTATAATGCAAAGTATTCAGTCAGATGAAACAGACATTGAAAAGATAGAGAAAGAACTGATAAAAAAATTGTGTTCTAATTATTAATCGACGAAATAGATTATTATAGTATAATTGAAAAGGAGGGATAGAAAATGGATTATTTTTTGAGATGTCTCAATTGTGGTTCCACTTATTCAAATAAAAATATCTATACCTGTCCTAAATGCGGTCCGAGGCTTGGCACTCTCGAGGTAGTCTTTGATGAATATCCTAAGACCAAAATTTCTCTGGAAGATCTTAGATCCAAAGGCATTTGGGCTTTCAAAAAACTTTTGCCACTTGACAGAGATGATTACGAAGTCCCACTTTTTATAGGAAATACTCCAATTTACGAAAAGGCAGAGATCGCAAAAAAATTGGGTATTTCAAATTTGTGGATAAAGGATGATGGTAGAAATCCAACGGCCTCTTACAAAGACAGGGCAACGGCCATGGCAATATCAAAGGCGAAGGCACTGAATAAAGAGATCGTCTACTGCGCATCTACCGGAAATGCGGCCTCTTCCCTTGCCGGGCTAAGTGCGGCCGCGGGAATGAAGAGTGTCATTTTTGTACCCAAAACCGCACCAGAGGCGAAGATAACTCAACTTTTGGTTTACGGATCAATTGTCATGGCCGTTGATGGAAGTTACGATGAGGCTTTCGATCTTTCAATGGAGATAGGAGAAGAATTCGGCTGGTATACGAGGAATTCTGCGATAAATCCATACCTTCTCGAGGGAAAAAAGACCGGAGCGATGGAAGTCCCTCTCCAGATCGGTAAGGTGCCGGACGTTGCGATTGTAAGTGTGGGCGATGGGACTGTGGTCAGTGCTATATACAAAGGATTTAAGGATATGAAGATGGCAGGATTTACGGATAAGATCCCTCAAATAATAGGCGTGCAGGCCGAAGGTGCGAATGCGATCATGAGAACTTTTGAATCTGGCCATTTCGATAAACCCATTGATATGGCTGCCCATTCGATCGCCGACAGCATAAGCGTTGGCAAACCGCGGGATGTTTTGAAGGCGTGCAAATGGGTCAAAGAGTCGGGAGGTTACTTTGTTTCTGTAACTGACGAAGAAATAGGACACGCTATAATTGAACTCGCGCGGGAAAGCGGCGTTTTTGCCGAACCAGCCGGTGCGACGGCCTACGCGGGCCTTAAAAAGATCGCAAGGGATCTTCAAGGAAAGAGCGTCGTCGTTTTTGTTACCGGCAATGGCCTCAAAGATGTAAGATCGGCGAGAAACTTCGCAGGTCAGGTTAATTACGTCAAAGCCGATCCGTCAAGCGTTAAAGATGCGCTAAGAAAAAGCGGAATAATATAGGAGGCATTATGATAATAAAGTTTAGATTGAACGGGGAAGAAAGGGAAGAAAGCGTCGAGGACGATGAAAGGGCTCTGGATTTTCTAAGAAGAATTGGAATGAAAAGCGTGAAGGAAGGATGTGGCGAGGGAGAGTGTGGAGCCTGTACGATAATCGTCAACGGCAAGAATGTCGTTTCCTGTCTTATGTTTGCACCAGAACTTGACGGAACAGATGTTTTAACTGTCGAAGGTCTTGGACAGGATAAACTCGATCCCGTCCAGGAAGCATTTGCAGAGATAGGAGCGGTGCAGTGTGGTTTTTGTACGCCCGGAATGGAAATGTCTGCAAAGGCTTTACTTATAAAAAATCCCCGGCCTTCAGAAGAAGATATCAAAAAAGGGCTTGAAGGAAATCTTTGCAGGTGTACTGGATACTTTAGAATAATCGAAGCGGTAAAGAAGGCGGCAGGAAAGGCTTGATTCCAATAATTCTTGCGGCCGGAGAAAGCAAAAGATTTGGCGTTCAGAAATTGAATTATCCTTACAAGGGTAAACCTTTAGTTCAATGGGCGGTAGATGTTGTCGAAGAAAATTTTTCGGGTGGTTTTTTAATCGTCTCTGAAAAATTAGACCTTTCAAAGATAATTGTCAAAAAGTTAGAGATAATTTTGAACAAAAATCCAGATCTTGGCCTTTCAAATTCGGTAAAGTTAGGTCTTACGGCGGCAG
>CAYSSO010000007.1:47224-51016 GCA_964433875.1 uncultured Mesoaciditoga sp. | reverse complement strand
ATGTTATCATATTTTTGGGAGACATGCCAGAAATAGATTCACAACTCGTTCAAAAGGTCATAGGTCTTGCAAAAGACAGGATTGTTTTTCCAAATTTTGACGGCCTAAAGGGTTTCCCGGTTTTTATACCGGCGAGATATCTAAAAAATGCTTACGAAATAGAAGGGGACAGAGGTTTAAGAGATTTAATAATGAAAAGCGAATATCTAACCTTTGAATGGACCAGGTCTTGTGTCTTTGATGTTGATCTTCTTGAAGACTTAGAAGGGACTGGTGAGGATGGCTAAATTTGTTATGCCAAAAAATGAAAGAGAATTCAGAGACGAGGTATACGATGAAAAGAGTGTAATAATGGCAGGAGGGACAGACCTTATCGTAAAAATGAGAATTGGGAAGATAAATCCTTCTAAGATAGTGAGCACATTGAAAGTACCAACCTTCCATGCGCTTGGATTTGACGGCAAAGAATTGATAATCGGTGCAAATGTGACTTATTCAGAACTTTTGGATTTTGAGCCGGTGAAAAAAGAATTTCCCATTCTTTACGATGCGATCTATTCGATAGGATCTCCACAGATAAGAAACAGAGCAACGCTTGTCGGAAATCTAATCAATGCCTCTCCCGCCGGAGATGGTCTGCTTGCGCTTTACCTTTTAGATGCCAAGGTGGAAATCTCAAATGGAAAAAGGTATTCGGTCGGAGATTTTGTTCGGGGACCTGGTCAGACGATCTTAGAACACAAAGAGTATGTAAAAAGCATTATAATAGAAAAGGAAGAATGGACTCACAGATATTTTGAAAAGGTTGGTCAGAGAAATTCGATGACCATCTCCATCGCAAGCGTCGGATCTCTTTTTAGAATCGAAAATGGCATCGTGAAAGAAATGAGGATCGCCTTTGGATCTGTTGGTCCAACTGTTTTAAGAATGCATGAAATAGAGGAATTTGTCCGTGATAAAAGGTTAGACGAAGATTTGATAAGAGAAATTTCGATGATGGCCTACGGCGGCGTTAAGCCTATAGACGATGTGCGTGGAAGCGCCGAGTACAGAAGAAGACTTTGTCGAAACCTTGTGTACAGGTTCAATTACATTCTTGAAAGGAGTTAGGAGTTGGTATTTGATATCATCGGAGCCGGAAGGGTCGGTAAGACCTTTGGAAAGTACCTGTCGGGTAAGGGTCACAAAATAAATCATGTCGTTAATTCTTCTTTGAATTCTTCAAAAAGCGCTGTCGAATTCATTGGAGATGGCATTCCGTCATCGATCGATGAAATTGGCGGATGCGATGTGCTTTTGATAGGTGTCAACGATGATAGAATAAGGCAGATTTTTTTGGGTGTAAAAGACAAACTCGCCGGCGTTAAGGCTGTAGGACATTTCAGCGGTGCTTATCCTTCTTCGATATTGAGGGAATGCGACGAGATGGAGATAGGAAGATTTTCTATCCATCCAAATGCTTCCTTTGCGAATCCAAGAATATGGGAAAAGATAAATGAGATCCACTTCGTTATGGATGGAAACAAAAAGGGCAGGGAAATCATTCGGGAACTTTTTGGAAATCTTGGAATAAAATTCAGCGAGATCGCGGAAGAAAAGAAGATATTTTACCATGTCGCGGCCGTCTTTGCCTCTAATTTTGTTGTTGGCATTCAAGAAATATCGAATGAATTGTATTTGATGTCCGGTTTAGACATGGAGACAACGCGCGAGATTTCGATCTTTCTTTCCAAACAGGCAATTGAAAACGTTCAATCTCTTGGAATAAGGGGTGCCCTTACCGGTCCTGTGGTGCGGGGAGATTACCAACTTGTTGAGGCAGAGAGGATGGCATTAATGGATCTCGATCCTGACATAGGTACACTTTACGGTAAATTTGCCCAGATTCTCAGAGAGAGGGTGATTAAAACTGAACATTCTCAAAATTCTTCAGATGAAGGGTAAGGAACCTATAACAATTGTGACTGCTTACGATTATTTCAGCGCGAGGGTGTGCGAGCGTGTTGGAATAGACATGATTCTTGTCGGAGATTCTTTGGGAAATGTTGTTTTGGGATATGAATCTACACTTAACGTTGAAATGGAGGATATGGAACGCCACATTGCGGCTGTAAGACGTGGTGCGCCGAATTCATTCATAATTGGTGATATGCCATTTATGTCCTACCAGATCTCCGATGAGGAAGGAATAAAAAATGCAGGTCGATTGATGAGGGCTGGCGCCAATGCCGTCAAGGTTGAGGGAGGAGAAAGAGTTTCTTCACTTGTGAGAAAACTCGTTGATGCTGGCATCCCCGTTATGGGCCATATAGGTCTAACGCCACAGTCTGTAAATCAGATCGGAGGGTACAGAGTTCAAGGGAAAGGGTCAGATAAAGATAGAATGATGAAATCCGCAAAATCCCTCGAGAATGCAGGTATCTTTTCGATTGTCCTTGAACTGACAGTTGAAGAAACGGCCAGATCTATAACAGAGAGCCTTTCCATACCAACGATAGGCATAGGTGCCGGAAGGTACTGCGACGGTCAGGTCCTTGTCTGGCACGATTTGCTCGGAATAAATGATGGTAAAATACCGAAATTCGTAAAAAAATACGCAAATCTCAATGAAGAGATCGAAAGGGCTCTTTTGGACTACATAAAAGAGGTCAAGGCGCGGGCCTTCCCGGCAGAAAACAATACCTTTAAAGAGGAGTAACGATGGCAACACCAACAAATTCCGTCGGATTTGAGAACACAATGTTTTTTTACTATTTTATCCGTATAGTAGTGGCTGCTGCTCTGATCGTTTTAGCTTATTATTCTGGAGATTACATCGGAAAGATAATAAACAAAACTGCCCGTATAGCCGGTAAAAATCTCAGGGCTCCCAACACTACGAGAACCATTCTTAAATCTCTTTTCATCTTTGTAGCGATATTAATCATAATAGCCGAATTCAACATAAATATCTGGCCATTGCTAACGAGTTTAGGCATTGCAGGAATCATATTAGGTCTTGCGCTTCAAACGCCTTTAAGCAATTTTTTTAGCGGCCTTATGGTTATAATAACCGATGCCGTTAACGAAGGAGATGCAATAGATATAAACGGTATGAGCGGTACGGTGCGTGAGGTGAGATTCAATCATACCATAATAGACACATGGGATGGAAAAAGAATTCACATACCGAATGCTGCCGTTTGGTCTTCCAACGTTACAAAATACTGGCCTGGATTGTCACGAAGGATCGATATGCCAATAGGGGTTCCATATTCTCTCAGTCCGGAAGAGATGGAAATTATACCTAAGTTGTTGAAAAAGGCAATAAATGAAGAGCCTCTTGTTTACAAAGGGCCTCTTGTTGAAAATGATCCGTCTTCGATCGTTTCGAATTACGTTACATTTGACGGTTTTGGAAGTTCGTCCGTTAACTTTTCGGTTCACTTCTGGGTCTTAAGAAAAGATTATTTCGATGCCCAAATTGCCGTTGGAATAGACATTTTTAGAGAATTTACAAAAAATGGCATATCTATTCCATACAATCAACTCGACGTCCATCTGGACGGAAAGATCAAAGTTGGCGATAAATTAAATGATTGAACATCTTTATTCCTATGATGAGGTCGATTCAACAAATGAAGTCGCAAAAAGAATGATGAATGTCCTAAATAGTGGAGACATAATATGGGCAATTAAACAAAGCGCTGGCCGTGGCAAAGGTGAAAGAGTATGGTACTCGCCAGAAGGCGGTTTGTGGTTTTCTATCATTTTTAAGCCATCTATCCTTTCAAAAGATCCAAATATATACAC